>NC_014165.1:2094988-2793317 GCF_000092645.1 Thermobispora bispora DSM 43833 | reverse complement strand
GAGCGGATCCGGCAGATCGAGTCCAAGACCATGTCGAAGCTGCGGCACCCCTCCCGGTCCCAGGTGCTCCGCGACTACCTCGACTGACCGGGATCGCCGTTCCGGTACGCCGGGGCGACGCCGCAGAGGCGTTCCCCGGGCCGGGGCGATCCCGGTCGGTCCGTTCCTGGCGACGGGCACGGCTCGCCTGGCGTCAGGTGCGATGCCGCGGGCCCGTGCTTTCGGGGCCGTGGCACCCAGGCGGCCGTGCCCGGCACGCTCGCGGACCGTGGCCGAGGCCGGATGGTGGGCGTCGTCGTGACGCGCCGGCGGGTGTCCGCCGCCGCCCCGGAGCGTACGGGAAGGCGGGCGGCCTGACCCGTATGCGTCAGGCGGCGGCACGCGGCGTCATGCCCGCACGCGCGTGGTGCCGGCATGCGGATGATGGTGGCACGCGGGTGGTGCGGGCGATGCGCGGCGCCGGTACGGCACGCAGCCGGCACGGACAGTGCCGGCACACGGGCTTTCCGCATGCGGAGCGCCGCCGGCGCGTGCCGCGCGGCTCTCAGCGCCGTCGCGGCACGATGACAGGCGACCGGGTGGATGATGACCGCCGGTGGCCCGTGGCAGGTTGCGCGGGAACGCCGGCGGCTCGCTGTGCTCTGCTCTCGTCACCCTGGTCACCAGGCATGCCGGTTGCCGGGCGGGGCAGAGGCGTTGGTCGCTCAGCGCGGCCCCGGGTGGGCCGGTCGGCCAGCTCGCGGTTCTTGGACCTCGTGCCCCTGTCATGGGGTGTGCCGGAGGCCGGGCGGTGCCGGAGGGTCTGCGATGCTCGGCGCGTGCCCGGCCGGCTGGTCAGAGCGTGTGTTCACGAGGCCTGCCAAGGTGACCGGGCGGGAGCCCGAACAAGTGATCGTCGGTGCACGGCTCCGGGTGGGCGGCTGGTCAGGTCGCGGCCTGGCCGACGATCGCCCGTGTCAGGGCATTCCGGTGGAGCGCCGGATGGAGCCGTGGCCTCGTGCGCACGGCCCACGCAGGCGGGTCGGCTGGTCACGCCGCCCGGCCCTGGTGACCCTGTCATGAGGCATGCCCGGTAGCGAGCGGGGCGGTGCAGAGGCCTGGGTCGCTCAGCGTTGCTCTGGGCGCACCGGTCGGCCGTGTCGCGCCGTTCTTCTCCGTGGTGCCCCTCTGCCACGGGGGGTACCGGTGGCCGGGCGGAGCGCCGGGCGGAGACGAAACGGGCGGTCGCAGGCGCGTGGCCTGAGCAGGAAGGCCGGCGGCTCAGCCGCGGTGCCCGGCCATTGTGATCTTTGCGGTAGGCTGCGCCCGGTGGACTTCGAAAGATCGTTATTCGATCGGCTAGTGGACGAGGCGTGGCCTGCGCCCGGGCGCGTGGTGACAGGCGGCTGGGTGCTGCGGTATGCGGGCGGGGTGACGAAACGGGCCAACTCCGTCCTGCCGCTGGGCGACGTCCCGGATATGGACCGCGCCATAGCCGAGGCGGAGCGGTTCTACGCCGGGGTCGGGCTGCCCTGTGTGTTCTCCATCGGCGCGGGTGCGACCGAAGGGCTCGACGCCGAGCTCTCCCGCCGGGGCTATCGCCGGACCGGCCCCACGCTGATCATGGCGATCCGGCTCGCCGATGTCCGCTCCGCTGCCGAGCCGGCCGGGGTAGAGCCGGATCCGTCCGAAGACTGGCTGCGCACCTGGTGGCAGACGGAGGGCATAGGGCATCGCGCCCACGACCGGATACCGCCGCGGGCGTGGGCCGAGCGCATCCTGACCGGTGTGCGCGCCGGTTACCTCCACCTGCCCGAGGGCGCCGTCGGGAGGGCGGTGCCGCAGGACAAGTGGCTCGGGATCTATTGCATGGCCGTCGCGCCGCATGCCCGACGGCGTGGCCTCGGCACGTCGGTGCTCCGCACGCTGCTCGCGTGGGGCCGGACGCAGGGGGCCGTCTATGGGTACCTGGCGGTGACCGAGGCCAACCGGGCGGCCCGTGCGCTTTACGAGCGCGAGGGCTTCACCGTGGTCGGCCGCTATCACTACCGGGTCAAGCCCGAGGCCGAAGCCACCGCCAGGGGGCGGCGGTAACCGACCGTGCGCGACCTGGCCGGGAGCGCTCGCGTCAGCGCCCGCGGCTCACGGACGGCGACTCGATGAGCCGAGCCGACTCGTCCCGGATCTCCGCGCCTCTCGCCCGCAGCGCGGCCGCGTGCTGCCGCCCGTGGTGGGCGCAGAACAACAGCTCGCCACCCGAGGGCAGAATGGCGCGGAGGTAGGCCTGAGCGCCGCACCGGTCACACCGGTCGAGAGCTGTCAGCGGCTTGGTGGGGGTAAGAGTTCCAGTCACTTATCGCCTTTCGGATGGCCCCACCGGAGTGGGGACGTTGGCGGTAGTCACTCGGGACAACATCTAACCGCATGGAGACCTTCCCAACCATGCTCTGAGTACGCCCAGAGCGGAATGACCGCGAAGGTGATGTGGATCACAGCCCTGACCGGGGGTTCCAGGGTGCTCTCGCCGCTGGTACCTGTGTCCACTTCAGTGACGCTAAGCTGCGTACGCGTGTTCGATTTGATCTGGAGGAGCTCGGGGTGACGGCGGTTCGCGCGGAGGCGGGGTACACGGCCCGTCATCTCTCGGTGCTCGACGGCCTGGAGGCCGTCCGCAAGCGGCCGGGGATGTACATCGGCTCCACGGACAGCCGCGGTCTCATGCACTGCCTGTGGGAGATCGTCGACAACGCCGTCGACGAGGCCCTCAGCGGCTACTGCACGCGCATCGAGGTCGAGCTGTACCCCGACGGCTCCATCGAGGTCCGGGACAACGGCCGCGGGATCCCGGTGGACATCGAGCCCAGGACCGGCCTGCCCGGAGTCGAGCTCGTCTACACGAGGCTCCACGCCGGCGGCAAGTTCGGCGGCGGCTCGTACGGCGCCACCGGCGGCCTGCACGGGGTCGGCGCCTCGGTGGTGAACGCGCTCTCCTCCAGGCTCGACGTGGAGGTGGACCGCGACGGCCGGGTTCACCAGATCAGCTTCCGCCGCGGGGTCCCCGGGATCTTCGACGGCGAGGGCCCGAACGCGAAGTTCCGCAAGAAGTCCGGGCTGCGCGACGGCGGCCCGACCGAGCCGGGCGTGACCGGCACCCGGGTCCGCTGGTGGCCCGACCGCAAGATCTTCCTGCCCGACGCGGAGATCTCGCTCGACGAGGTCCGGGTACGTCTCCGCCAGACGGCGTTCCTCGTGCCCGGGCTCACCCTCATGCTGCGGGACGGCCGCGGCGAGGAGGTGGTCGAGGAGACCTTCGCCTTCCAGGGCGGCATCGCCGAGTTCACCGAGTTCCTCGCCCCGGACGAGCCCGTGTGCGACGTGCTCCGGCTGCAGGGCACCGGGCACTTCCACGAGACGGTCCCGGTGCTCGACGAGCAGGGCCACATGGTGCTCACCGAGGTCGAGCGGGAGCTCGAGGTCGACGTCGCCCTCCGCTGGGGCAAGGGCTACGACACGGTCGTCCGCTCCTTCGTCAACGTGATCGCCACGCCCAAGGGCGGCACGCACGTGGCCGGGTTCGAGCGGGCGCTGGTCCGCACCGTCAACGAGCAGCTCCGGGAGACCCGGCTGCTCCGGAACGGCGACGAGCCGGTGATCAAGGAGGACGTGCTCGAGGGCCTCACCGCCGTGGTCGCGGTCCGGATGCCCGAGCCGCAGTTCGAAGGGCAGACCAAGGAGATCCTCGGCACCGCCGCGGCGAGCCGGATCGTCGCGCACGTGGTCTCCCGCGAGCTCAAGGCCCTCTTCGCCACCCCCAAGCGCGGCCAGAAGCAGCAGCTCCGCGCCGTGCTGGAGAAGATCGTGGCGGCGGCGAAGGCCCGCATCGCCGCCCGGGAGCAACGGGACAACCAGCGGCGCAAGTCCGCACTGGAGAACTCGGCGCTCCCCGCCAAGCTGGTGGACTGCCGCAGCGACGACGTCGAGCGGAGCGAGCTGTTCATCGTCGAGGGGGACTCGGCCCTCGGTACGGCGAAGCTCGCCCGGGACTCGGAGTTCCAGGCCCTGCTGCCGATCCGCGGCAAGATCCTCAACGTCCAGAAGGCCTCGGTCTCCGACATGCTGAAGAACGCCGAGTGCGCCGCGATCATCCAGGTGGTGGGGGCGGGCTCCGGCCGGACCTTCGACCTGTCGGCGGCGCGCTACGGCAAGATCATCCTGATGGCCGACGCCGACGTCGACGGCGCGCACATCCGCTGCCTGCTGCTCACCCTGTTCCACCGCTACATGCGGCCGATGATCGAGGCCGGCCGGGTGTTCGCCGCGGTGCCGCCGCTGCACCGGATCGAGATCCTCAATCCGGGAAAGGGGCAGGACAAGTACCTCTACACCTACTCCGACGCGGAGCTGCACCGGGTGCTCGCCGACCTGGAGCGGCGGGGCAAGCGCTGGAAGGAGCCGGTGCAGCGGTACAAGGGCCTCGGTGAGATGGACGCCGACCAGCTCGCCGAGACGACCATGGACCCGCGCCACCGCGTCCTCCGCCGCGTCAGGATCGAGGACGCCGAGGAGGCGGAGCGCATCTTCAACCTCCTCATGGGCAGCGAGGTCGGGCCGCGCCGGGAGTTCATCGTCCAGAACGCGGCCGCCATCGACCGCGAGAACATCGACGCCTGACCAGAGCGGCCCTTCCTGCCGCGTCACCTGCCGGAGATCGCCGGGCCCGGCGAGGCCGAGCCGGGACCGCGCCGACGCGAGCGCCGCGCCTCTCACCCCGGGGCATGTCGCTCACCCCGGGGCGTGCCGCTCACGCTCGGGCGCACCGCTCACCCTTGAGGCATGCCGGCTCCCGGCGGGCCCGCGATTCCATGCGGCAGGCGCCGGCGCCGGCACTGTATTCCCCGGGTGGCCGGCGGGGGAGGTTTCCCGGGGCCGGTGGGGGAGGGGGGCCGGGGCGATCACGCGGGCCGGGTGGGCGCCGTCGTCTCGCCCCGCCCGCCGGCCGGTGCGGGCGCGCCGCTCAGGCCTTGACCTCGCGCAGCTTCCCGGTGGCGACGTCGTACACGAAGCCGCGGATCGCGTCCTTGTGCGGGATGAACGGGTCCGCCTTGATCCGGTTGATCGACTGGATCACGTCCTCGTCGAGGTCGGTGAAGGTCTCGGCGGCCCAGTCCGGCTTGATCCCCACCTCGTCCTGGATCCGGCGCTTGAAGTCGTCGTCGGTGAACGTCACCATGCCGCAGTCGGTGTGGTGGATCAGGATGATCTCGCGCGTGCCGAGCAGCCGCTGGCTGATCGCGAGGCTCCGCCGCACGTCCGCGGTGACCACCCCGCCCGCGTTGCGGATGACGTGGGCGTCGCCTTCGGCCAGGCCGAGGATCCCGTACGGGTTGAGCCGGGCGTCCATGCAGGCCACCACGGCCACGCCCTTGGCCGGGGGCAGCGGCAGGTCGCCCTTGTCGAAGGCGGCCGCGTACCGTTCCGCGTTGGCGAGGAGCTCGTCGGTGACGCTCATGCGTGTCCTCTCGGATCAAGTTGATAATTCCTACGGGAAATTCAGCATATAGCCGCGGGGACTCCGGGTAAAGACGGATCGTGACCGGGAGAGAGCAGGGTGCAACCGGACGGCCTACGCCATACCCGGCCGGATGACGCCACGCCCGATCACAGGCGGACCCCGGCTCCGTCCGGCGGATCCCAGCGCGGCTCCGGCCATACCGGATCTCGAAGCCGCTCGGGTGGAGATGCGGATCGCAACGACGGCGCCGGGCAGGCGGGCGAATCGAAGAGCGGCTCCCGAGCGGCGGGCGGATCGAGGCGCGGCTCGGGGCCGGTGCCGGAACAGCAGGGCGGTTCGGGCTCTTGGCGGGGTGGAACGGTCCGATCCGGGTGCGGGGAGCGGGCCCGGCGCGGGTGCCGGTCCGCCATCGTGCCCGGGAGTGCGCGCGTCCGGACGTGAAGTGGACCCGGCAGGGCGTGGGCCCGCCATCGTGCCCGGGAGTGCGCGCGTCCGGACGTGGAGCGGCTCCGGCAGGGCGTCGGCCGCCGCCGTGCCCGGGCGCGCGCGTCCGCACCCAGGGGCCTGGAACAGGGAAGAGCGCGAGGTGCCCGCGCGTCACCCGCCCGCTCCCCGGGCGGGGAGCCGGACGGGCGCGACGCTAGGACTCCAGTTCCAGGGTGCTGGCCCGATCGCGGGCCTCGGCCAAGGCCGCCTTGTAGCGCTCGGACCAGTTCGGGTCGTCGTCCGGGATCGCCGCCACCGTCTGCCGGGTGAGCTCCACGGGTCCGTCCGGGCCCGTGGTGACCTTCCGGACGATGACGAGCGTCCAGCCGTTCTCCATGACCGTGTCGACCTCCCAGCGGGGCCTGGCCGGCGCCCCGGCGCGCCGCGGCGGGCGCACCAGGAGCAGCAGGAGGTACACGAGAAGCGCGAGCAGGACGACGGCCGCCAGGAGGGCGAGCACTCGCATCTCAGCTCCTTCGGTCGGATGGGTGCGCGGCCCGCCTGATCAGCGGGTGGGCAGCGCGATCCCCCCGGCGTTGCCCGGCGCGTACACGGTGATGCCCTGCGGAAGGGCCTTCAGCTTCTCGATCTCAGCACAGGTCGGGCACCGGTTGTAGCCCTCCTGCCGGGCCTTGTTCGCCTCGGCCTCGGCGCGCGCCTGCGCGACCTTCGCCTGCGCCTCGCTCACCTTCGCGAACTGGGCCTGCGCCTGGTCCACGGCCTCCTGGACCACCTTGGGCAGGGTGACCCGGGAGAGGTTGAAGTGGATGTCGGTGAGGAACTCGGCCCCGAGCATGTTCTTGAGATCCTGCGCGAGGCTCTTGTTCACCGCGTCCTGGATCTTGGCGATGTTCGCGTTGTTGTCGAACTGCTGGAGCGAGGGCTGCCGGCCGGAGGAGGTGTTCTGCACCAGCGAGCACGACGAGATGAGCTCGGCGCAGCGGAAGTTGCCGATCTGCGCGCGCAGGTTGTTCTCGATCACCGGCCGGATGATCTGGTCGAGGAAGGCGGACCACCCCTCGTCGCCCTCCCACGGGTAGTAGGCCGAGCCGCCGCTCCGGAACTTCCGGGTGCCGAACTTGTCGTCGAACGCCTTGAGGGTCGCCGGGTCGAGGTTGAGGGAGAAGTAGACCGTGCCCTCGATCCCCATGTTCACGCCGTCACCGCTCGGCACGGTGACGACGTCCACCCCGGCGCGCTCGCCGGCGTCCTGGTCCGAGGTGATCGTGTAGAAGCGCTGCTGGGCCGGGTAGCGGTGGACCTGCGACCACATGCCGGTCCAGGTGATGCTGGAGCCGGGCGGGATGATCTGGCGGATCTTGTTGTCGTCGAACGGCCCGCCGTTACGCACGACCGCGACCTCACCGCCGCTGGTGCGCTCGAACCCGCTGATCACGCCGAACACCGTCGGCACGCCGACGACGAGGGCGGCGAGCACGGCCAGGATTCCGGCGCCGCGGGATGAGAGGAATCCACCGTCGGCGGGGCCGCGCAGACGAAAGTGCATCAACCACTCCTTGGGGGGTCGGTCTTGATTTTTCCGGTAAAACGTAGTCATCCGATCACGTGAACGTAGCAGCCCCCAAGGGTGGTTCCGGTCACCGCGTCCCCGCCGGCGGATCCTGGCCGGATGTGGATTTCGGTCGGGCGTGAACCCCGGACCGGCACGGGGCCCGGCTCGGTGCGGGCCGGGAGAGCCGGAAGCCGGCCGGCAAGAAGCCGGCCATCAAGCCTCGATCGGCGCGAGCCTGCCCGTGCCGACGTCGTACAGCGCGCCGCACACCGCGAGCCGGCCGGGCAGGTGCCGGCTGGTCCTGATCCTGGTCAGATCCGCCTGAAGGGTCGCCATCTGATCGGGGATGGTGCCGAAGGCGACGTCCCGGGTGTCCACGCCGTACCGGGTGGCGATGAGGTCGTGGAGCTCGGCGTCGGTCATCTTGGTCATCTTGCAGTCGGTGTGCGGCATCACGAGGATCCGCTCGACGCCGAGCACGTACACGGCGAGGATCAGCGCTCGCAGCACGTCGTCGGTGACCCGGGCGCCCGGGTTGCGGAGGATGACGGCGTCACCGATGCGCAACCCGAGCGCCTCCAGCGGATCGATCCGGGCGTCCATGCAGGTCACCACGGCGAGCCCGCGGCGAGCGCGGCCGATCAATCCTTGATGGTTGAATTCGTGATTAAATTTTTCGTTGGCGGAGAAAATGTCGGCGAATACGCTGTTCACGTCCTGGATGATCGCATGGGGCTCCAGATCGGTGAACAGCCATAAGAATTTCTTATTTCAGGTTTAACGTCAGGACGGCTCGTTTCCCGGCTTCCACTTGATGCCGCAGCCGAGGCTCGGCCGCTGCTCGGATTCGGGGAGGGTGCGCCCCTCGAGCACGGCGTCGGCCGCGGCCCGCAGCGACGCGCCGGTGACCGGGACGTCGTTGCCCGGGCGCGCGTCGTCGAACTGCCCCCGGTAGACGAGCCTGTGGTCGGCGTCGAAGAGGAAGAAGTCGGGCGTGCAGGCCGCGCGGTAGGCCCGCGCCACCTCCTGGGTCTCGTCCACCAGGTACGGGAAGCCGAAGCCGGCGCGCTTGGCCTGCTCCCGCAGGTGGGCAACGTCGTCGTCGGGGTAGTTGACGACGTCGTTGCTCATGATCCCGACGATGGCGATCCGGTCCCGGTAGTCGGCGGCGAACCGGCCGATGCCCTCCTCGATCCGGCGGACGTACGGGCAGTGGTTGGACAAGAAGATCACCAGAAGCGGCCGTCCCGCGAAATCGGAGCGCTTGACCCGGCCGCCGTCGATGGACGGCAGGTCGAAATCCGGCGCCTGGGTGCCGAGCGGGACCATGAAAGAGTTGACGGCCATATTCGGGTCTCCCGTGGTTTCCCGGTCTCCTTTTCGCTTGCCTTCACTCCTATTAAATAGGCCCGCGCCGGGCGCGGCGGCGGGCGAGCGCCGGCCGCTCCCAGGGCCGCCTCGGTCCACCCGCTCCCGCAACCGGGCCGGATTCCCGTGCGGGCCGGCTCGATCCGCTCATCCCCCGCGCTCCGTACGCCGTGCTCCGGGCGGCCCGCGGAGCCCGCCCGCTCGCGCCCGCGCGCTCCGGCCGGGCGGCCGGATCACCGGGATGGCCGATCGTGCGACACCAGTGTAAGTTGTTCACTGGTGTCGCACGATCGGCGGCAAAGGAGGCGCGCATGGCGGGAATCGCCCGGATAGAGGCGATGGTGCTCGACTGCCCGGACCCTAAGGCGCTGGCGGGCTTCTACTCAGCGCTGCTCGGGTGGGAGGTCACCCATGAGAGCGACGACTGGGTGACGATCTCGGACGGTGGCCTCATCCTCGGCTTCCAGCGCGTCGCGGACTACCGGCCCCCGGCCTGGCCGGACCCGGAGCGCCCGCAGCAGTGCCACCTCGACCTGGCCGTCGACGACCTCGACCAGGCCGAGGCCGAGGCCGTGGCGCTGGGCGCGGTCAAGCACGAGCACCAGCCGGGGAAGGGCTACCGGGTCTTCCTCGACCCGGCCGGCCACCCGTTCTGCCTCTGCACCTGAGCCGGGCCGGCGCGGGTGGGCTACTCGGCGGTGCCGGCATCGGGGGCCGGCGCCGCCTCCTCCGCCCGGTCCTCGGCCGGGCGAGCGGGCGGGGCCGCTCCGATGGCGCCGCCGATCGCGGCGATCCGGTGCATGAGGCGGGTCCCCGAGCCGTCGCGCCGGCCGAGCTCGGCGGGGAGCTCGACCGGTTGCCCGGACGGCGAGATCGCCTTGGCCGGTGCGGGCCCGGCCCAGGCGAGCAGGAGCACGTCCTCGCCCTTGAGGAAGCGCTGCGCGCGGACCCCGCCGGTCGCCCGGCCCTTCGGCGGGAACACGGCGTAGTCGGAGACCTTCACCGTGCCCGTCTGGGTCCCGGGCAGGGCGGTCGACGAGCCGGCGACCGTGACGACGCGCGACTCCCGCGCCGGGTCGACCGCGCCGAACCAGATCACCCGGGCGCCCTCGGCGAGCCGGATCCCGGCCACACCACCGGCCGGGCGGCCCTGCGGCCGGACCGTGGCGGCGGGGAAGCGGAGCAGCTGGGCGTCGGAGGTGATGAAGACCAGGTCGTGATCGGGGGACTCCAGCTCGACCGCGCCGACCACGCGGTCACCCTCGCGCAGGCTGATGATCTCGAAGTCGTCCCGGTTGACCGGATAGTCGGGGGCGACCCGCTTGACCACGCCCTGCGCGGTGCCGAGCGCGATCCCGTGCCCCGCCTCGTCCAGCGAGCCGAGCCCGACGACGTGCTCGTCCGGCTCCAGGGTCACGTACTCGGTCACCGGCTGCGCCCCGGCGAGCGACGGCGGATCACCGGACGCGGGCAGCGTGGGCAGCTCGACCACGGACACCCGGATCATCCGCCCCTTGGAGGTGATCACACCGACCTCGCCCCGGACCGTCGTGCGCACTGCCGAGACCAGCACGTCGTGCGGCGCGCGCGGCCCATCGCCGGGGAGCGGGGACGCGTCCGCGGTCCGGGCGATCAGGCCGGTCGAGGAGAGCAGCACCAGGCAGGGGTCGTCGGCCACCTCGAGCGGGATCGCCGTCTTCAGCGCGGCCTCGGCCGAGTCGAGCAGCTGGGTCCGGCGCGGCGTGCCGTACTTCTTGGCGACCTCGGCGAGCTCCTTCGACACCACCCGGCGCAGCCGGTCCTCCGAGCCAAGGATCGCGTTGAGCTCGGCGATCTCGGCCTGCAGCCCCTCCTTCTCCCGCTCGAGCTCCAGCTTGTCGTAGCGGGTGAGCCGGCGCAGCGGGGTGTCGAGGATGTACCCGGCCTGGGCCTCCGACAGCCCGAACGTCTCCATGAGCCTGCTCCGCGCGTGCGCCGGGTCGTCCGAGGTGCGGATCACCTGGATGACCTCGTCGATGTTGAGCAGCGCGGTGATGAGGCCCTCGACCAGGTGGAGGCGCTCCTCGCGCTTGCGCCGCCGGTACGCCGACCGCCGGCGCACCACCTCGAGCCGGTGGTTCACGTACACGGCGAGCAGGTCGCGCAGGCCGAGCGTGCGCGGCTGCCCGTCGACGAGCGCGACGCTGTTGATGCCGAACGTCTCCTCCATCGGCGTGAGCCGATAGAGCTCTTCCAGCACCGCCTCGGGGTTGAACCCGGTCTTGACCTCGATGACGAGGCGCAGGCCCTTGTGCCGGTCGGTGAGGTCCTTCAGGTCGGCGATGCCGACGAGCTTCTTCGCCTGGACCAGCTCCTTGATCTTCGCGACCACGCGCTCGGGACCGACGTTGAACGGCAGCTCGGTCACCACGATCGCCTTGCGCCGCGCGGTCACGTTCTCGATGGTCGCCCGCGCGCGCATCCGGAACGTGCCCCGCCCGGTCTCGTACGCCTCCCGGATGGCGTCCAGGCCGATGATCAGCCCGCCGGTGGGCAGGTCGGGGCCGGGGACGAACTGCATGAGCTCGTCGAGGGTGGCGTCCGGCTTCTTCAGCAGGTGGCGGGCGGCCCCGATCACCTCGGCGAGGTTGTGCGGCGGGATGTTGGTCGCCATGCCGACCGCGATGCCGGACGCACCGTTGACCAGGAGGTTGGGGAAGGCCGCGGGGAGGACCGCCGGCTCGGTCTCCTGGCCGTCGTAGTTGGGCCGGAAGTCGACGGTCTCCTCGTCGATCGACTGCACCATCAGCATCGCCGCCGGGGCGAGGCGGGCCTCGGTGTACCGCATCGCCGCGGGGGCGTCGTCCGGCGACCCGAAGTTCCCGTGGCCGTCGACCAGCGGCAGCCGCATCGAGAACGGCTGGGCCATGCGGACGAGCGCGTCGTAGATCGCGGCGTCCCCGTGCGGGTGCAGCTTGCCCATGACCTCGCCGACGACGCGGGAGGACTTCACATGCCCCCGGTCGGGCCGCAGGCCCATCTCGCTCATCGAGTAGAGGATCCGGCGCTGCACCGGCTTCAGCCCGTCCCGGGCGTCGGGGAGCGCGCGCTGGTAGATGACCGAGTAGGCGTACTCCAGGAAGCTCGTCCGCATCTCGGCGGCGACGTCGATGTCGACGATCCGCTCCTGGAAGTCCTGGTCGGGGGCTGTGGTGCGTCGCGGCATATCGAACATTGTGCCGATGACCGGAGGTGGCCGCGACCGGACGCGGGCCATCGGCCGCCCCGGTGGACGGCCGGCCCCGCCGGGGTCTCAGTCCCGCGGCCCCGCCCCGGGCCACGGCCCCGGGGTCGGTCCCCGGTACGCGTCACCGGGCACGTTGAGCCGTTCGTCGAAGACCCGGAACCCGCGCGCCAGGTAGTTGGGCAGGGCGGCCGGCGCGTCGAGGGAGCAGGTGTGCACCCAGACCCGCCGGGTCGGCTCCCGGCCGGGCCAGCGGTCGGCCAGGTCCCAGGCGCGGGCCGTCACCTCGGAGAGCAGGTGGCCGCCGATGCCCCGGCCGATGGCGTGGCGGAGCAGCCCGAAACCGGAGATCTCCACCGTGCCGTTCTCCTGCGCGTCGAGCTCCGCGTACCCGGCGGGCGTGCCGCGCAGCCACGCCACCCACGTCTCCACGCCGGGCCGGCTGAGCCAGTCCCGCCACTCCCGCCACGTCCAGGAGAGCCGCTGCGTCCAGTGCCAGTCACCGCCGACGGCCGTGTAGAGGAACCGGCTGAACTCGGGGCTCGGGATCTCCGCCCGCACGATCTGCACCGGCTCGCGGGGCGGGCGCGCCGGGCGGAGGTCGGCGCGGCTGGTCTGCTCCAGGTACCAGGTCGTCACGTCCATGGTGCAGATCCTCCGATCCCGGCCGGGGCGGCGGGCGACCGGCCCCCGGTTTGGAGCGGTTCAGCGCGCGCCGGGCCGCGGATCACGCCCGTGCCACAGGTCGGCGCAGGTCGGCCCCGTGCCGCAGGCCGGGGCCGCGCAGGTAAGGGCCGTGCCGCGGGTAAGGGCCGTGCGCGGTGGATCCGGCGGATCGAGCCCGTACGGCGAGCCGTACGCCGGTCAGAGGCGGGGACGGGCGCCGAGGATGGAGAGGCACTTGGCGGCGAGCGCGTTGCCGGCCGCGAGCGCCTCGGCCGGAGGCTTGCCCTCGAGCCACGGCGGGAGGAAGCCCGCGATGAAGGCGTCGCCCGCGCCGGTGCCGTCCACCACCTGCTCCACGGGCTCGGCCGGCACCCGGACCGGCTCGGCCCGGCCGTTGGCATACCAGAGCGAGCCCTCCTCGCCGAGCTTGATCACGACCTGGGGGAACCAGGCGGTGAGCACCTTGGCGGCCGCGAACGGCTCCTCCCGGCCGGTGAGCACCCGGGCCTGGTCGACGTTGGCGAAGAGCAGCTTCGCCCCGTGCGTCCACTCCAGGAACGGCTCGGCACCGGTCCGCTCCAGCGGGGCGGCCGACGCGCAGTCCACCGAGATCGACATGCCGACGCGGCGGGCCAGGTCGAGCGCGGCCAGCCCGGCCTCCCGCGACCCCTCGTTGAGCAGGGTGTAGCCCGACATGTGCAGGTGGGCGTCGGCGGTGAAGAGGTCGCGCGGCAGGTCCTCCGGCGAGAGGGCGGCGTTGGCCCCCGGGTCGGAGAGCATGGTCCGCTGGCCCTTGTGGGTGACCATGACGACGCAGGTGCCGGTAGGTCGCTCCGGGTCCATCACCAGCCGGGCGTCGACGCCGTAGCCCATGAGTTCCATGTCGCGGTTGCGGCCGGTGATGTCGGCGCCGCGACGGCCGATGAAGGCCACCTCGGTGCGCTCCACTGCCAGCCAGGACGCGATGTTGGCTCCGGAGCCACCACCGTGCATGGTCACGGTTGCCGGGGTGTCGCTTGATCTCGCCAACGGATACCGGGCGCGCGCGATCGCGTCGGTCATGAGATCACCCACCACGACGACCCGCGTCATGACGTCACCACCTTGCCGACTGGTTTGCGGAGACGGGCCCGGCGCCATCCCGGAGAAGCGCGCATCCTCTCCGTGCGATGAGCCGTTGACCAAGAACCTAACAGTTACTGGCGTTGCCGTGGGGTGCAGAGGGGGACGGGCCCCTGCTCGATGCGCAAGCGTAGCCAAAATCGATCAGCCGTCCCGGTGGGCTCCCGGGGGAGCCGCCGCCGGCCGGCCCTCGCCGCTCCGGCGGCGGCCGGCCCGGTGACCCCGGTGGCCGGGCCGGGTGAGGAACGGTTCGCCGCGCTGCCCCGTGCGCCCACCCCGCCGCGGCGCGGCGCCCGCGCAGGGACGGCGGCCCCGGGCCGGGAAGGCCGGAGGACCGTCGAGGACGGGCCTTGCGCCTCTGGGGCTCCCGGTTACCGCGATTAGCCTTGAGCTGTGCGATCCCCATACCCCTCCCACTGGGAGGCGGACGTCGTTCTCGCCGACGGCGGGACGGCGCACGTGCGCCCGATCCGGCCGGACGACGCCGACCTCCTGCGCGCCTTCTACAGCCGGCTCTCCCCCGAGTCGATCTACTTCCGGTACTTCGCACCGCGTCCCCGGCTCACCGAGAAGGAGATCGTCTGGTTCACCAACGTCGACTACGACGACCGGGTCGCCCTGATCGCGACGATCGGCGATGACATGGTGGCCGTCGTCCGGTACGACCGGCTCGAGCCGCGGGACCAGGCCGAGGTGGCCTTCCTCGTCGAGGACGCCCACCAGGGCAGAGGGCTCGCCTCGGTGCTCCTGGAGCACCTGCGCGCCGCCGCGCGCGAGCGGGGGATCCGGACCTTCATCGCGGACGTGCTCCCGGGCAACCACCGGATGATCGCGGTGCTTCGCGAGGCCGGCTACACGGTGCAGAGCCGGTTCGAGGACGGCGTGGTCCGCATGACCCTGGACCTGTCCACGACCACCAGCTCCGTGGAGGTGCGGCTCGCCCGCGAGCACTACGCGGAGGCGCGGTCCATCGCCCGGCTGCTCACCCCGAGCTCGGTGGCGGTGATCGGCGCGAGCCGGGAGCCCGGCGGGGTGGGGCAGACCGTGCTGCGCAACCTGCTCGCCGCCGACTTCACCGGGCCGGTCTACCCGGTCCACCGGGAGGTGCGGGCGGTGGCCGGGGTCCGCGCGTACAAGAGCGTCTCGGCGATCGACGGCGAGGTCGACCTCGCGGTGCTCGCCGTCCCGGCCGAGGGCGTGCTCGACCTGGTCCGGGAGTGCGCGGAGAAGGGCGTCAAGGGCCTCATCGTGGTCTCCTCCGGGTTCGGCGAGACCGGGCCCGAGGGCCGCGCCCGGCAGCAGGAGCTGGTCCGCATCGCCCGGGCGTACGGCATGCGCGTGGTGGGCCCCAACTGCCTCGGCATCGCCAACACCGACCCGGCCGTCCGGCTCAACGCCACCCTGGCCGCGACCCTGCCGAGCCGCGGGAGGGTCGGGTTCTTCTGCCAGTCGGGCGCGCTCGGCACCGCCCTGCTCCAGCGGGTGGCGCAACGGGGGATGGGCATCTCCACCTTCGTCTCGGCGGGGAACCGGGCCGACGTCTCCGGCAACGACTGCCTGCAGTACTGGGAGGAGGACCCGGCGACCGACGTGATCCTCCTCTACCTGGAGTCGCTCGGCAACCCGCGGAAGTTCGCCCGGCTCGCCCGCCGGATCTCCAAGAAGAAGCCGATCGTGATGGTGAAGAGCCCGGGGGTGCCGCCCGGGCACGCCGCCCCGGTGCTCGGCCTCCCCGACGACGCGCTGCGCTCGCTGTTCGAGCAGACGGGCGTGATCCGGGTCGACGACCTCACCCAGCTCTTCGACGTCGCCCAGCTCGTCGCCTACCAGCCGCTGCCGAAGGGCCGGCGGATCGGCCTGGTGAGCAACTCGGACGCGCTCGCGCTGATCGCGGTGGACGCGTGCGTCGACCACGGGCTCGAGCCGATCGAGCCGGTCAACCTGGGGGCCCGGGCGGGCGCGGCCGAGTTCGGCAAGGCGCTCGCGCGCGTCCTGCCGGAGGTGGACGCCGCGGTCGTCATCTACATGCCGCCGATCCCCGGGGACGCGGCCGCGGTCGCCGCCGAGGTGCTCCGCGTCTCCCGTGACTCCGGCAAACCGGTCCTCGCCACCTTCGAAGGCCAGATGGGCCTGCCGCCCGAGCTCCGGGTCCCCAACGAGGACGGCACGCCCGGGCCGGGCTCCATCCCCTCCTACCCGGCGCCGGAGGAGGCGGTCCGGGCGCTCGCCCACGTGGTCGCGTACGCGCGGTGGCGGGAGGAGCCGGTCGGCGCGGTCCCGTCCGTGGCGGGCATCGACGTGCGGCGGGCCCGGACGCTCGTCACCGAGGTGCTGAGCCGGGACGGCGAGCGCGAGCACGTGATCGACGCCGGGGCGCTGCTGGCGTGCTACGGCATCGACGTGTGGCCGGTGTACCCGGTGGCCACGGCCGACGAGGCGGTGGCCGCCGCCCGGCGGATCGGCCACCCCGTGGTGGTGAAGGCGATCGACCCCGCCGGCGCGCTCCGCGCCGGCACCGTCCGGATGGGGCTCACCGAACCCGTCGCCATCCGGCAGGCGTTCATCGACCTGGCCGAGCAGCTCGGGCCCGGCGCGCGGCTCGGCGTGCAGCGCATGGTGCCGCAGCCCGCGGTGCCCACGATCATCGGCGTGGTGCAGGACCGGCACTTCGGCGCGGTCGTGTCGTTCGGGCTCGGCGAGGTGGTCGCCCGGCTCCTCCACGACCAGGCCTACCGGCTCGCGCCGCTCACCGCCGAGGACGCGGCGAGCCTGGTCCGGTCCGTGCGGGCCGCGCCGCTGCTCTTCGGCGAGTACGGCTCCCAGCCGGTGGCGGTCGACGCCCTGGAGGACCTCCTCATCCGGGTCGGGCTCCTCGCCGACCAGCTCCCCGAGGTCGCCCGGCTCGACCTCGACCCCGTGCTGGTCGGGAAGACCGGGGCCGTGGTGCTGGGCGCGCGCGCCGTGGTGCGCCCGGTCACCGGGCCGCGCCCGGACGTCGGCCCGCGCCGGCTCCGCTGGCCCGTCGCCGGGGACGAGCCCGAGTCCGTTCGGATGTGAAACCCACGTCCCGCAGAGGGCAGGATGGACCCATGAGGGAAACCCCAGTTTCCGCCGCGGGCATGCGCGAGGCCATCGAGCGCTGCGGCTACTACCCCGACCTGGTCGCCGACGCCGTGGACTCCGCGCTGGCCGGTGAAGAGGTCCTCGCCTACGTCGTGCACCACGAGGCCACCTTCGATCCGGGGATGGAGGTGCGCCGGCACGTCACCGTGCTCGCGCTCTCCCCGACCCGGCTGATCGTGTGCCACACCGACGAGCAGCCGCCCGCGGAGGGCATCCCCACCCCGTACGCGACCACCACCACGGAGGCGGTGCAGCTCAGCAAGATCCAGTCGGTCGCGGTCACGCGGGTCGTGCCCGACCCGGCGTCGTACGTGCCGGGCGTGGTCCGCCCAAGCGAGGTCACGCTGACCATCGGGTGGGGTGCGATCTCCCACATCGACCTCGAGCCCGCCTCGTGCGGGGACGAGAACTGCGAGGCCGACCACGGGTACACCGGGGCGATCACGGCGGACGACCTGTCCCTGCGGGTCAGCGAGGCCGCCGACGGCCCCGAGGCGGTCGCCAACGTGCTCGCGTTCGCCAAGGCCCTCTCCGAGGCGACCGGCTGCGCCGTGCGCTGACCGCCGCGCAGCCGTGCGCCGACCCGCCACGAACCCGGAGGCCATGTGACCGACGCCCAGCACCGCCCCCCGTCGGGCACCGGAGCGCCGGTGGGCGAGCGCGCCGTGCCGTTCGCGCCCGCGTACGGCGAGGCGTCGCTCGCCGACCTCTCGCGGTCCCTGCTCGCCTGCCTCGGCCTGCCGGTGCCGAACCCGCTCGGGCTGGAACCGGCCGGCAGGGTCTGCCTCCTCCTCGTCGACGGCATGGGCGCGGACCTGCTCGACGCCCACCCCGGCTGCGCCCCGTTCCTCACGGCCCACCCGCGGCGGACGCTCACCGCCGGCTTTCCCTCCTCGACCCCGACCAGCCTGGCCACCCTCGGCACCGGTGCCGTCCCCGGTGAGCACGGCATCGTGGGCGTGCAGATGGCCGTGCCCGGGGAGGGGCGGCTCCTCCACTGCCTGCGGTGGACCGCGCCCGGCGGGCCGCCCATCGACCCGGACGCCTGGCAGCCGGCCGAGACCGCCTACCAGCGCCTGGCCGCCCACGGCATCGAGCCGGTCTACGTGGCGCCGCCGTACTTCCGCGACACCGGGCTCACCCGGGCGGTGTACCGGGGGACCCGCCACTGGGGCGCCGACACCGTGGACGACCGGGTCGAGGGAGCCCGGCGGGCCCTGCAGGAGAGCAGGTTCGTCATCGTCTACTACGGCGAGGTCGACCTGTTCGGCCACCTCAAGGGGTGGGGCACCCCGGAGTGGCTGGAGCAGGTCGCGATCGTCGACCGGATGGCGGAGCGGATCGCGGACGGGCTGCCGCCCGGCTCCGTCCTCTACGTCACCGCCGACCACGGCATGGTCAACGCGGGGGAGCGGATCGACTTCGACGCGCGCGCCGACCTCCAGGAGGGCGTGCGCCTGCTCGGCGGGGACGGCCGCGCCCGCCACGTCTACACCGTCCCCGGGGCCACCGCCGACGTGCTCGCCGCGTGGCGGGCCGCGCTGCACGGCCGCGCCTGGGTGGTGACCCGGGAGGAGGCGGTGGAGGCCGGCTGGTTCGGCAAGGTGGTCAAGCGGGAGTGGCTCGGCCGGATCGGCGACGTGCTCGCCGTCTCCTACGGCGACACCGTGGTGATCGCCTCCGAGCGGGAGCCGCTGGAGTCCCGGCTCATCGGCGTCCACGGGTCCCTCACCCCGGCCGAGCAGAACGTCCCGCTGATCGAGATCCGCCGCTGACACCCGGCAGGCTCTGGAGGTGCATCCATGACCCCGCTGATCACGCCGCAGGAGCTGGCCGCCCTGGACGACGTGACCATCCTCGACGTGCGCTGGCGGCTCGGCGGGCCGCCCGGCATCGAGGCCTACCGCCAGGCGCACATCCCGGGCGCGGTCTTCTGCGACCTCGACGCCGACCTCGCCGGCCCGCCCGGACCGGCCGGGCGGCACCCGCTGCCCGAGCCCGCGGCGTTCCAGGCCGCCATGCGCCGGCTCGGCGTCTCCGGCTCCCGCCCGGTGGTCGTGTACGACGAGGCCGACTCGACCGCGGCGGCGCGGGCCTGGTGGACGCTCCGCTACTTCGGCCACCCCGACGTGCGGGTGCTCGACGGCGGGCTCCGCGCCTGGACCGACGCGGGCCTCCCGGTCACCGCCGAGGAGCGCCGGGCCGAGCCGGGGGACTTCACCGCCGTGCCGGGCGGCATGCCGCTGCTCGACGCGGACGGCGCGGCCGAGATCGCGGCGCGCGGGGTGCTGCTCGACGCCCGGGCGGCCGAGCGCTACCGCGGTGAGGTGGAGCCGATCGACCCGGTGGCCGGGCACATCCCCGGCGCGGTGAGCGCCCCCACGACCGAGAACGTGGACGCCACCGGCCGGTTCCGCGGCCCGGAGTCCCTCCGGGAGCGGTTCGCCGGGCTCGGCGTGGGGGAGGGGGCCGAGGTCGGCGTCTACTGTGGCTCCGGGGTCACCGCCGCCCACCAGGTCCTCGCCCTCGAGCTCGCCGGCGTCCGCGCCGCGCTGTACGTCGGCTCCTGGTCGAACTGGGTGGCCGATCCTTCGCGGCCGGTCGCGAAGGGACCCTCGCCCCGCGGCTGATCGCCCCCTCGGATACCGCCCTGGTGATCGCCCTCCGAAGGGGCCGCGCCCCGCGGCTGATCGCGACGCCGGGATATTCGGTTGCCGCGGCGGGTGAGCGTCGGCGACGATGACCCGATGAATCTGCTTCTCTTCATCGGATCGTGCCTGCTGCTGGCGATGATCCCCGGGGTGAGCTCCGTGGTCATCCTGCGGCAGACCCTGCGCGGCGGCAGAGCACACGGCGTCGCGACGACGCTCGGCAATGAGACCGGGGTGCTGCTGTGGGCCGTGGCCGCGGCCTTCGGCCTGTCCGCGCTGGTCCTCGCCTCCCAGGTGGCCTACGACGTGATGCGCGCCGTGGGCGCGGTGGCGCTCGTGGTGATCGGGGTGCAGTCGCTGTGGCAGGCCCGGCGGGGCGATGCCACCGCGCATCGGGGGGAGCAGGCCGCGGACAGGGTGGCGGCGCTCGTACCTGCTGGGCCTGGGCACCATCCTCGCCAACCCCAAGGCGGCCGTGTTCGCGGTCTCGTTCCTGCCGCAGTTCGTCCCCGCCGGGGCCGACGCGCCGCTGACGCTGACCATGCTCGCGCTGATCTGGGTCGTGGTGGACACCCTGTGGTACCTGGTGTTCGTCTGGCTGATCGACCAGGTGCGTTCGATCTTCGAACGCCCCGCCGTACGGCGCCGCATGGAGCGGATCTCCGGGATGGTGCTGATCGGACTGGGCGTACGGCTGGCGATGGAGCCCCGCTGACGCATCGGCATCCCCTCCCCACCGCTGTTCTCACCCGGTAAGGGGCGGTGCCAAGGCGAGCGTGACCCGGCGGGCGAGGGCGAGCGTCACGGGCACGCACCCGGCGGCGTCGAAGGCGAGCGTGACCCGTGAGGGGCGGTGCCGAAGGCGAACGTGCACCGATCCGGCGAATCACTCGGCGAGCGCCCGCCGGCGCCCGTGGCGGCGACGGCCTCCGCGGGTGAGGGCGTGCGCGGGGTTCACGCCGGCGGGAACAGCCGCCGGTGACCCGCGCCGAAGCACACGAACCCCGGAACACCGGTCCGCTCCGCCGCGACCGCGAGCGCCTCGGCCGGGGTACGGCCCTCGGCGAGCTCGGCGTGGAACACGGTCATGAGCGCGAACGCCTCGCCGTCCCGGACCGGGACCACCCCGGCGACCACGCATCCGGCCCCCTGGTCGAGGAACGCCCCGGCGAGGCCGGGGGCGGCGCCGTCCACCGGGGCGTGCGCCATCCCGGTCTCGCACGCCGAGAGCACCACCAGCCGGGGCATGCGCTCCGCCTCCCGCAGCTCGTAGCTCATGAGCGGCCCGTCCTCGAGCAGGATCTCGGCGTGCATCGGGCGGGCCGGGGAACCCGCCCCGTGCGCGGCCACGTGGAGCACGTCGGCGTACCCGAGCGCGCCGAGCAGCTCCCGCTTGACCGCGCCGACCCGCTTCGCCGCCCGGTGCGCCCGGACCACCGCGTCCGCCTCGGCCGCCGCGTGCCGCAGCCCGGGGCCCGCGACGGCGACGACCATCGGGCCGCCCGGCAGCGGCCCGGGGCCGGGCGCACCGGTGAGCCACGACGTCCCCTCGGCCGCCACCGTCACCGGGCGGCCCGCGAGGGAGGGCAGGAGCGGCCAGGGCAGCGTGCAGAGCGCCCCGGTCGGGACGATCACCACCGGCGGGACGGGCGCCCCGAGCGCGCCGAAGACCCGCCCGTCGAGGGCCGCGAGCTCCCCGGCGAGCCCGTCCCCGGCCGGCCCGCCGCCGGCCGGCTCGCCGCAGTCCCGCAGGTTCCGGCGGCGCAGGCCGTACCGGATGCGCGCCGCCGCCTCCGCGGCCTCGGCGTACGGGCCGAGGGAGCGCAGCAGGCACTCGCGGGCGGTGACCACCACGGCGAACAGCTCGTCCTCGTCGCGGACCAGCTCGATCAGCGTCCCCCGCACGCCGGCGAGGTGCCCGGGGCCGAACGCCGGGGGAGCGGGCGTGCCGCGCACCGCGGCGCGGCGGCGCTCCGCCCAGGTGAGGACCGTCCACGGCTCCCCGGTCTCCAGCGCGGTGGCGAGCCCGAACGCGGCCAGGTCGTCGGCCGGGCGCGCGGCGTGGACCCGGAGCGCGGCCGGGACCGGCCGGGGCGGGCGGGCCTCCAGCCCGGCCCGCGCCGCCTCCAGCGCGCCGGGGAGGTCCCCGGCGAGCCTGCGGCGCATGGCCAGGGCGTGCTGCCGGATCTCGGGCCGGGCGCTCCGGGCGATCACCAGGTCGAGCTGGGCGCCGGCGGTCGCGGGACGGCCGAGCCGCACCGCCGCCTCGGCGGCGCGGAGCCGCAGCGCGCAGGACGCGGCCGGCCAGCCGTGCGCGGCGAGATCGGCCGCGCAGGAGAGCAGCGCGGCGAGCAGCCCGGTGTCCGGTGGCCCCATGGCCATCCGGGCGCGGAGGATCACCTCGGTCGCCAGCGGGGTCCACGCCGTCCGCCCCTGCCGCTCCAGCTCCGACCGGGCGATCCCGGCCGTGGCCTGGGCGCGCCGCGCGTCTCCCAGGAGCAGCTCGGCCTGGGCGAGCAGCAGGCGGGCGTACGGGATCGAGGCGTGCGAGCCGGAGGCGGCCAGGTCGGCCAGGGCCCGGTCGAGCAGGGCGTGCGCCTCCCCGGGCAGCCGGGCGGCGATCAGCGCCTCGGCGAAGTCGGTCCGGGTGGTGGCGAGGCGCTCGGGGTATCCGCGGAGGGAGCCCTCGACCGCGGCGTAGCTCTCGAACGCGGCCGGGATGTCCCCGCGCCGGGCCGCCAGGAACGGGAGGTTGCTCTCGGCGAGCACGGCGACGTGCTCCATCCCCGCGGCCCGGGCGATCGCCGCGCACGCCGACAGGTCCCGCTCGGCCGCGCCGTACTCCTCCAAATACGCGCGGGCGAGGCCGCGGTTGAGCAGGGCGCCGGCGAGGAACCGGGGATCGCCGCGGAGCGCGGGGACCGCCCGGTCGCAGTGCCGCACCGCGTCGCGGTGGCGGCCGAGCAGGATCAGCGCGACCGAGCGCTGCACGTCGAGCCGGGCGCGGTCGTCCGCGGCCAGGTCGCGTTCGGCCCGGTCGGCCAGGCGCAGCGCGCCCTGCGGGTCGCCGAGCTGCGCCCGCACCGTGACCAGGGACATCAGCGCCTGGGCAGCCCGCCGCGGGTGCCGCCGGGCCGCGGCCACGGCCTGGTGGAGCCGCCGCGCGGCGAGGTGGAGGTCGCCCAGCTCCCGGGCGGCGAGCGCGCTGGCGCGCAGCGCGACCGAGATCGCCTCACCCGCGGGCCCGGCGCCGGCGCCGCCGGTGGCGCGGCCCTCCGCGAGGACGGCCGCCGCCTCGGCGAGCGCCCGCCCCGGGTCGCGGCCGGAGAGCCGCACGGCCGCCTCGGCGCGGGCGACCAGCCGGGCGGCGTGGGACGCCGCCGGCGGCGGGGCGCTCATGCCCGGACGCGCAGCCATCGGGTGAACACCGGGGGCCGTCCGGGGCGGTGGCAGACCACGCTCACCCATCCGGGCGGCAGCCCGGCCACCGCGAACTGGCCGCTGGCCGTGGGGGCGCGGACCGTGCCGCCCTGTGGGGTGCGCACCTCGATCAGGGTGCCCGGCCCGGGGCGGGGGGAGACCTGCCCGGCCACCTCGAGCCGGCCGTCGGCCACGGACACCTCGAGGTCGATGGTGAGCCCGCCGGCGGAGCACCGGTACACCCGGCCGGTTGCCGCCGGATCGCCCGGCGCGCTCCCGGTCCCGGGACCGCCGGCGTCCGCGGTACGGGCGCCCGGCGGGGCGCCGAGGGGCACCGGGTCGGCGGGGACGCCACCGGGCAGGCGCAGTGCGAAGGCGGCGCGCGCCGCGGCGGAGACGTGGCCGGGCACCGGGTCCACCCCGGCGCCCAGCCGCATGGCGGCGATCAGGTACTCGTCGGTCATCCGGCCTCCTCGGCCAGCGCACGGAGCCGGGCCATGCAGCGGGCCCGGGTGGGGCCGATGCTGCCGACCGGCAGGTTGAGCCACATGGCGATCTGCGCGTAGCGCGCCTGGGGGTGGAGCACGAACATGCGGAGCAGGGACCGGCACGGCTCGCCGAGCTCGTCGAGCCGCCGCCACAGGTGCCGCCCGTAGTCCGCGTCGACCACGGCGGCCGCCGGGTCGGGGACGGCGATCGCGGGCAGGTCGGGGCCGGGCACGGGTTCGCTCCGCGGCCGGCGGCGCAGCCGGGCGGCCTCGTGCCGGGTGGTGGTGATGAGCCACGCGCCGATCCGGTCCGGGTCGCGGATCCGGTCGAGGCTCTCGACCAGCCGCAGCCAGGCCCCCTGGACCGCGTCGGCCGCGTCCGCCTCGCTCAGGCCGTGCGCCCGGGCCACCGCCCACATGCGGCCGCCGTACCGGGCGACCAGGTCGTCCCAGGCGGCGCGGTCGGGCTCCGGGGCCTCGTGCCGCGCGGGAACGGGGTGCGGGGCCCCGGTCACCGCGCCCTCGCCCACGGGTCCGGGATGCGCCGTCCCTCGGCGAGCAGCCGCCGGACGGCCTCCTTCGGCGGCAGGGTCCGGCAGTGCCGGGCCGCCGCGCCGGTGGCCAGGGCGGCGGCGAACGAGGTGCCGCTCCAGGTGGCGTAGCCGCGGAAGCGGCCGAACTCCAGGAAGCTGCTGGTCAGCCCCACGCCCTGCGCCCAGGCGTCCACCCACGGGCCGTGCGCGGAGAAGGCGGCGCGGGCGCCGCCGTCGAGCGCGCCCACGGCGATCACCGTGGGCAGGGCGGCGGGCCAGAACGGGCGCGAGGAGCCGGTGTTGCCCGCGCAGGCGATGACCGCGGGGAATGCGGCGAGCGCCTCGGCGAGGCCGGCGGGGGCGCGGTCGTCGAAGGTGTGGCACCCGAACGACAGGTTGAGCAGGTCGATCCGCTCGCCGGCGAGCCGGTGCAGGGCCCGCAGCAGCGCGGCCTGGTCGGTCACGCCGTGGCTGTCGAGCAGCCGCGCCGCGCGGAGCCGTGCCCCGGGCGCCGCGCGGAGGATCAGCCCGGCGATGAACGTGCCGTGCCCGGCCTGCGCGTCGAGCCGGCCGTCCCCGTCCGCGTCGGCGACCTCGGCGATCTCGTCCCGGTACCAGGGGGCGAGCCAGGGGTGCGGGGCGAGCCCGGTGTCGAGCAGGCCGACGGTCACGTCCCAGGGCTCCTCCGGCCGGTACGGCACGGCCTCGGCCGGGGCGGGCGCGCCGCTGGGCCCGCCGAAGTAGTTCGGCTGCCCGAGGAAGACGTGGTTGGGGGAGGCGAGGTGCCCGCGCGCCCGGAGCGCGTCGGTCAGCTCGAGCACGTCGGTCCCGGGCGAGAGCCGTACCAGGTGGAGGAGCGAGCCGGCGGGCGCGGTGGCGAGGGTCCAGCGCGTGACCGCGGCGGGGGACGAGGTGAGCAGCTCTCCGGGGCGGATCAGGGCGGGCCGGCCGGGGAGCGGCTCCACCCGCAGCCAGCGCATCCGGACCTCCTTGGTCGATTACGGAACGTATCTTTTCCGCTTCATTATGTATCTGAAGGGTAATCGGTGTGGGCCGCCCTTGGTGCCGAGCCGGGCCTGGCGGTAGTCTCTTGGGCAGGCGTTAACCGTGATCATCCCCGCGTGAGGCCGTTGGGGAAGGCGAACCTCATGCGATTCGGGAGGTCCGGTGGCTGCTGCTCGTGGCGTTCTGTACGTCCACTCGGCTCAGCCTGCGCTGTGCCCGCACATTGAGTGGGCCGTCGCAGGCGTTCTCGGCGTGCCCGTCAACCTGACGTGGACCCCACAGCCCGCCGCACCGGGGACGCTTCGTGCCCAGGCGGAGTGGGTGGGGCGTCCGGGCACCGCCGCGGCGATCGCTTCGTCGCTCATGGGCTGGCAGCGGATCCGTTTCGAGATCACCGAGGACGCCTCTCCGGGGGTCGACGGATCGCGCCACGCCTACACCCCCAGCCTGGGCCCGTTCACCGCGGTGATCGGCGCGAACGGGGACATCCTCGTGCCGGAGAACCGGCTGCGCACCGCGATGATGCTGGCGGCTCAGGGGCGGGTCGTCCTGGAGGAGGAGCTCGACCGTCTGCTCGGCAAGCCGTGGGACGAGGAGCTCGAGTCCTTCCGGTACGCGGGGGAGGGGGCTCCGGTTCGCTGGCTGCACGCGGCCGGATGACCCCTTTACGGATCCCGATCACCCGGCGAAAGTGTAACTATCGGTAACACTTTCCCGGGATCTCTTGAGACACGCGTGCCTCAGGGATATACCGGGATCCTGTTTCCCCTATGTCCGAGTCCTCCGGGACGGACCTGAGGAGGAGTCCATGAGCGCTTTGGCGCGGTGTCTCGGGGTCGGCATCGCGGCCGGAGCCCTGCTCTTAAGCGGGCTGGCCGCCCCCGCACATGCCGCCTCGTACCAGTACCGCCCCAGCGACGCCGACTGGGCCGACTGCCCGAAGATCCCCGCCAACGCCAAGGTCGACACGTGGAGCTGTCTGTCCATCGTGACCGTGGCGGGCAAGATCAAGCTCGGCAAGATCGAGCAGCAGATCACGCCGCCGCTCCGCATCACGGTCGCGCAGGGGCAGCTCAACGACGGCAGCACCGCCGCCGTGTTCGGCGGCCTCCGCAGCCAGCGGATGAAGGTGCCCGGTGGCCTCATCGGCAAGCCGTTCGAGGTGCCGAAGCTGACCGACGTCTACGTGGAGACCCAGGGCACCGGTCACGTGGACGCCGGCCCGATCTTCCCCACCAACGTCGGCATCAAGCTGCGCCTGATCCACGCGCTGCTCGGGCCGAAGTGCTACATCGGGAGCAACTCCAACCCGATCAGGCTCAACCCGCAGATCACCTCGCTCGAGCTCACCTCCATCGACGGTGTGCCCGTCTTCAAGGCGACGGCGAAGGACGACACCTTCTCCGTGCCCGGGGCGTCCGGCTGCGGCCTCAACTGGGGCCTGGTCAACACGGCGGTGAACCTGCGGGCCGGCGTGCCGTCGGCGAGCGGCAAGAACTCCGCGGAGTTCGACTGGTACATCCGCGGCAAGTCCTACCTCGAACTGCAGTGATCCTGATCCCCCGCCACCCGTAGCGGCCGCCCGGGCGGTCCGGTCACCACGCCGTACGCCCCGGCGCCGGGAGTGTCACGGACGTTCTGCACGCTCGATGGTCACGCTGCGATTACGATTCGTCACCGTGGGTGGTGGTCGGCGGTGAGCGCCGGTCCCCGGGTACGGGGGCCGGCGCTCATCCGGTCACGCCAGGGGATCGCCGGGCGGCGCGGCACCGCCCGGATCGGTCACAGCGGGATGTTGCCGTGGGAGCCGCGGGCGGGGGTGGCCTGCGCGATGGCCTTGGCGATCGAGCTCCGGGTCTTCGCCGGGTCGATGACCTCGTCCACCACCCCAAGGGCGACCGCCCGGTCCAGGCCGCCCGCGATCCGCTGGTGCTCCTCGGCGAACTTCGCCTCCAGCGCGGCGCGCTCCTCCTCGGGGGCGGCGGCGAGCTCCCGGCGCTTGAGGATGCGGACCGCGGCGATCGCGCCCATCACCGCCATCTCGGCGGTCGGCCACGCGAACACCTTGGTCGCCCCCAGGGCGCGGGAGTTCATCGCGATGTACGCCCCGCCGTACGCCTTCCGGGTCACCAGGGTGACCCGGGGCACGGAGGCCTCGGCGAACGCGTGGAGCAGCTTGGCGCCCCGCCGCACCACGCCGTCGTGCTCCTGGTTCACCCCGGGCAGGTAGCCGGGGACGTCCACCATCACCACCAGCGGCACGCCGAACGCATCGCACATCCGGACGAACCGGGCGGCCTTCTCGGCCGAGGTGGCGTCGAGGCACCCGCCGAGCCGGAGCGGGTTGTTCGCGATCACCCCGACCGTACGGCCGCCGAGGCGGCCCAGGGTGGTGACGATGTTCGGCGCCCACTTGGGGTGGAGCTCCACCCCGGGGTCGTCGAGCAGAGCGTTCACCAGCGGGTGGACGTCGTAGGCGCGGCGCGGGCTCTCCGGGAGCATGCCGTTGAAGTCGACGTCCTCCACCTCGCCGCGCACCCGGCCCTGGTGGCCGAGGAGCACGGCCACCTGCCGGGCCCTCAGCAGGGCCTCGGGCTCGTCCTTGGTGACCACGTGGACGACCCCGCTGCGCTTGCTGTGCGGCTCGGCGCCGCCGAGCGAGGCCATGTCGACGTCCTGGCCGGTGACGCTGCGGACCACGTCCGGGCCGGTGACGAAGATCCGGCCGGTCTCCCCGGCGAGGATCACGATGTCGGTGAGGGCCGGCCCGTACGCGGCGCCGCCCGCGGCCGGCCCGACCACCACGGAGATCTGCGGGACCACGCCGGACGCCTTGGTCATCGCGTTGAACACCCGGCCGACCGCGTGCAGCGACTCCACGCCCTCGGCGAGACGGGCGCCGCCGGAGTGCCAGACGCCGATGATCGGCACCCGCTCCCGGACGGCCACGTCGTAGGCGTGGACGATGTGCTCGCACCCCTCCGAGCCCATGGCACCGCCCTGGACCCGGGCGTCGCTGCAGAAGGCCACGACGGGCACGCCGTCGATGCGGCCGGTCACCGCCCGGACGCCGCTCTTGTCCTCCGGGGTGATCGGGCGGACCGACCCCTCGTCGAGGAGCCTGCCGAGGCGGACGAGCGGGTCGCGGGGGTCTGCGGCGTCCGCTGCGGGGGCCGAGGTCACCACTGCGTTGTCCAGCACGGTCATAGCAGGCTCCTTGTCAGGCGGTGGTGAAGGCCACGGCGACGTTGTGCCCGCCGAACCCGAACGAGTTGTTGAGCGCCGCGATCGGCCCGTCGGGCAGCTTCCGCGGCCCGCCGCGGACCACGTCCACCTCGATGCCGTCGTCGAGGTTGTCGATGTTGATGGTCGGCGGGACGATGCGGTCGCTCAGCGCCCGGACCGTGAAGACCGACTCGATGCCGCCGGCGCCGCCGAGCAGGTGGCCGGTCATCGACTTGGTCGCGGTCACCAGCGGGTGCGACCCGATGACCTTGTTGATCGCGATGGCCTCCAGCACGTCACCCGCGGGCGTGGAGGTGGCGTGCGCGTTGACGTGGTGGACGTCGGCGCCGGTCAGGGAGGCGTCCTCGAGGGCGCGGCGCATCGCGCTCATGATGCCGGCTGCGCTCTGCTCCGGCTGGGTGATGTGGTGGGCGTCGGCGGAGTACCCGACCCCGGCCGCCACCGCGTAGATCCGCGCCCCCCGCGCCCGGGCGTGCTCCTCGGACTCGAGCACGAGGATGCCCGCGCCCTCGCCGAGCACGAACCCGTCGCGGTCCCGGTCGAAGGGCCGGGAGGCCCGCTGGGGCTCGTCGTTGCGGGTGGACATCGCCCGGGCAGCGGCGAACGACGCGATATTGAGCGGGTGGATGGCCGCCTCGGTGCCCCCGGCCACCACGACGTCGGCGCGGCCCGAACGGATCATGTCGATCGCGTAGGCCACCGCCTCGCCGCCGGTGGCGCAGGCGCTCGCGACCGCGTGCGCACCCGCCCGGGCGTTGAGCTCGATGCTGATCCACCCGGCGGAGCCGTTGGGCATCAGCATGGGCACGGTGAACGGCGACAGCCGGGTCCAGCCCTTCTCCTTGAAAGTGTCGTAGGCGGAGAGGATCGTCGTGATACCGCCGATGCCGCTCCCCACGACGACGCCCAGCCGATCCGGGTCCACCTCGGGCGAGCCCGCGTCCCGCCAGGCCTCGCGCGCCGCGATCAGGGCGAGCTGCTCGGTGCGATCGAGCCGCCTGGCCTCCGGACGCGGGAGCACCTCGCCGGGGTCGACGGCGCACACCCCGGCGAACTTCACCGGCACGGAGTCGACCCAGTCCTCGGTGAGCGTGCGGATGCCCGACCGCCCTTCGAGGAGCGCCGACCAGGTCGATGCGACGTCCCCACCGAGGGGCGTCGTCGCGCCGAGCCCGGTGACGACGACACGTACCCGGTCCTTACTCACTTGTCCGCACTCCTCTTTGGTCAGCAGGGATTGATGGAGACGCGCTGGATGCCGCGCCTTCGCTGATCAGGCAGCGGCCCCGTTGTTCTGGATGTAGTTGAGGACGTCCTGAACGGTCTTGAGGTTCTTGAGCTGGTCGTCGGGGATCTCGACGCCGAACTCGTCCTGCGCGGCGACCGCGATCTCGACCATGGAGAGCGAGTCGATGTCGAGGTCGTCCACGAAGCTCTTCTCCGGGGTCACGTCGGACGCCGGGATGCCGGTGATCTCGTTGATGATCTTGCCGAGGCCGGCGAGGATGTCCTGCTCGGTCAGTGCCATGTCGCGACCACTCCTCGTATCGCTGGATCGTGGTTGTTCTCGATCACGTACGGCAGGCCGTACACGTCTATCTCAGGGGAGTTCGATCACCTGCGAGGCGTAGGTGAGGCCGGCGCCGAAGCCGAGCAGCAGGGCACGGCCTCCGGACGGCACCTCGCCTCGCTCGATCATGCGCGAGAGCGCGAGCGGGATGGACGCCGCCGAGGTGTTGCCCGCGAGCACGATGTCCCGGGCGATCACGGCCTTGTCCGCTCCCAGCCGCTTGGCGATCGCTTCTATGATGCGCAGGTTCGCCTGGTGGGGGACGAAGACGTCCAGGTCGGCGGGGTCCACACCGGCGCGCTCGCAGGCTTTGCGGGCCACCGGGTGGAGCGCGGTGGTGGCCCAGCGGAACACGGTCTGGCCCTCCTGGAAGATGAAGGACCGCCGGTCCTTGATGTAGATCACGTCGGCCTTGTCGCCCGCGCTGCCCCACACGACCGGGCCGATGCCGGGGGTGTCCGACGGGCCGACCACGGCGGCCCCGGCCCCGTCGGCGAAGATGACCGCGGTGCTGCGGTCCTCCTGGTCGACCCACTGGGTGAGCTTCTCCGCCCCGATCACGAGGACGTGCCGGGCCGAGCCGCCGCGCACCGCGTCGTTCGCCATGGCGAGCCCATAGCAGAACCCGGCGCACGCGCCGTTGATATCGAAGGCGCCGGGCGCCTCGATGCCGAGCCGGTGGGCCACCCGGGCGGCGGCGTTGGGGATCTGGGTCTCCTGCGTGCAGGTGGCGACGATCACCAGGTCGATCTCCGAGGCGGAGATGCCGCTCGCCGCGATCGCCTTGCCGCCCGCCTGCACGGCCATGTCGGCCACCGTCTCCTCCGGGGCGGCGACGCGGCGCTCCTGGATGCCGACCCGGGTCCTGATCCACTCGTCGCTCGTGTCCAGCCGCTGGGCGAGGTCGTGGTTGGTGACCACCGTGCTGGGCTGGTAGCCGCCGAAGGCGAGCACCTTCGCGCCCGGGGCGCCCTCGCTGATCCTCATGCGAGCACCTCGCGGGCGGCCTCGAGGTCGGCGGGCGTCTTGATGGCGACGGTGCGCACCCCGGGCAGGCCGCGCCGGGCCAGCCCGGTGAGCGTGCCGCCGGGGAGCAGTTCGATCATCGTGGTCACCCCGCGTTCGGCCATCGTCGCCATGCACTTGTCCCAGCGCACCGGGTCGGCCACCTGAGAGACCAGCCGGTCGAGGAACTCCTTGCCGCTGGAGACGGCGGCGCCGTCCCGGTTGGAGAGCAGGGTGACCGGCGGGTCGGACGGCGAGAGATCGGCCACGGCCTTGGCGAGGCGCTCCACCGCGGGGGCCATGTGGACCGTGTGGAAGGCGCCGGCCACCGACAGGGGGATGAGCCGGGCCCGCTTCGGGGGTTCCGCCTTGAGCGCCTCGAGCTGCTCCACCGTGCCGCCGGCGACGATCTGCCCCGCCCCGTTGATGTTGGCCGGGGTGAGCCCGTGCTTCTCGATCGCGGCGAGGACCTCGGCCTCGTCGCCGCCGAGCACCGCCACCATGCCGGTCTTCGTGACCGCCGCGGCCTCGGCCATCGCCCGGCCGCGCTCCCGGACCAGGGCGAGCGCCTCCTCCGGGGTGATCACCCCGGCGATCGCGGCGGCGGCCAGCTCGCCGACGCTGTGCCCGGCGACGATGTCGGGGCGCACGTTCAGCAGCTCAAAGGACGCCAGCGCCGCGGCCACCAGGAGGGGCTGGGCCACGGCCGTGTCACGGATCCGCTCGGCGTCCGCCTTCGTCCCGTACTCGATGAGGTCGAGCTCCACGATCTGCGACCACGCGGAGATCCGGTCGCGGAATTCGGGGATTTCGAGCCACGAACTCAGAAAGCCTGGGGTCTGGGCACCTTGGCCCGGAGCGACGATGACGAGCACGTAGTTCACCCTGCCCTGTAGGACTTCACCATACTGATGGAGATCCGAACGAAGTTTGCCGGGCGCGCTTTGTGGGACACCTACAGCTCACGCCCTCCGGCGGGGAGACGGCGGCGAGGGCGCGCCCGGCCGCCGCGGGCCTGCCGCGCTGGGCCGTTCCCCGCCGCCGCGGGCCGCCGCACCGGGTCGTTCCCGGCCGCCGTGGGCCACGTGGGCCGCGGTGGGGGCCATGCCCGGCCGTCGCGGGGTCGTTCCGGCCGCCGGGCGGCCCGGCGCGGGGTCATGCCGCCCCCGCTCACGCGCGGCCGCCGTGGGCCGTGGCGAGCCGGCCGAGGATCAGCCCCACCTGGAGCGTGAAGGCCGAACGCCCGTCGGTCGGTTGATACCCCGTGAGCTCGGTGATCTTGCGCAGCCGGTACCGCACCGTGTTCGGGTGCACGAACAGCAGGCGGGCCGTGGCCTCGAGCGACGCCCCCTGCTCGAGGTAGGTGGCGAGGGTCTCCAGGAGCGGGGTGCCGGCGAGCGGCGCGTAGACCGTCTCCACGAGCTGCCTGCGGGCGTCCTCATCCCCGTCGAGCGCCCGCTCGGCGAGCAGCTCGTCGGCGTGCACCGGCCGGGGCGCGTCCGGCCAGGCCGCGGCCGCGCGCAAGCCCGCGATGGCGGCGCGGGCCGACTTCGCCGCCGCGTGCAGGTCGGGGACCTCGGGGCCGATCACGATCGGCCCGGGCCCGAACCGCGGCACCACGATCCGGGCCGCGTCCTTCACGCTCTTCGCCCCGCCGACGATCACGATCAGCCGGTCTCCCTGGATCCCGGCGAGCAGCTCCAGGTTGACTCGGCGGCCCTTCTCCCGCAGCCCGTCGATCACGCTCTGCGGGTCCTCGTCCGGCGGGTGGCCGGCGAAGACCACGACCGGTGTCGAGGTCCAGCCGAGCGCCGCCGCCCAGGAGTGCAGGCCGTCGTCGACCTGGCCGCGGACGAGCGCGTCCACGATGAGGGCCTCGAGCCGGGCGTCCCAGGACCCGCGGGCCTCCGCCTCCCTGGCGTACACCTGGGCGGCGGTGAAGGCGACGTCACGGGTGTAGCGGAGCATCGCGTTGCGCAGCATCTCCGCCCCGCCCGGGGCGGCGAGCTCGTCGACCCTCGCCTCCACCACCTCGACCACGATGCGGATCAGGTCGACGGTCTGCTGCAGCGACACGCTCCGCTTCAGCTCTCGCGGCGCGGTGGCGAAGAACTCGATGCTCGGGGTGGGCCGGCCCTCGCCCGCGTGCCCGAACCACTCGACGAACGCGGCGATGCCCGCCTGGGCGACCAGGCCGATCCACGACCGGTCCTCCGCGGAGAGGGCGCGGAACCAGGGGAGCTGCTCCTCCATCCGCGCCATGGCCGCCGTCCCCAGGCTGCCCATGGCACGGTCGAGCCGCCGCGCCGTGTCCGCGCGGATCTTGTCGAGGGCGCGCTGGCGCTGCTCCGCCTCGCGCGCGGCCTCGTCGCCGGGCCGTACCCGGGCGCCGTCTTCACCGTCCTGCTCGCGCACGCCTCTAGCGTGCCAGGTCATGGCGGTGGCCATGCCCGCCCTCCCGCGGCGCGCCGGTGAAGACCCAGCGGTTGAGCAGCGCCAGCCGAAGCACCATGGTGAGAGCCGAGGCGGCGATCAGCGCCACGGGGTCGAGGCCGAACGGGGCGGTGGCGACCAGCGCGAGCGTGCTGGTCGTGTACCCGATGGCGGTGACGAGCAGGGCGCGCAGGTGGAGCCGGACGTGCGGGTGCTGGTTGAACGTCCAGCGCCGGTGGGCCTCGGTGTTGCACATCCCGACGATGGCGAGCGCGCCCAGGTTGGCGAGCGCGACCGGCCACATGGTGCGCAGCCAGAGGTAGAGCCCGAGGTGCGCGACCGTGGAGATCGCCCCGATCAGCGCGTACCAGCGCAGGTCGATCCGCCGGACGATCGGCTCGCCCGCGGAGACCACCCGGATCACCCGTGCGAGCCCGAGCAGGTCGGCGAGGGCGGTCCGGCCGATCCGCACCCGGCTGTCGGCGTCCTCCACCCAGTCGACCGGGACCTCGGTGACCCGCAGCCCGTGGTACTCGGCGAGGAGGATGAGCTCGGTGTCGAAGAACCAGCCGTCGTCGTTCACCTTCTCCAGCAGCGGCCGCACCGACTCCGCCCAGACCGCCTTGAAGCCGCAGGTGGTGTCGGTGCTGTTGAGCCCCACGGTGCGCCGCAGGAACCAGTGCCAGGCGCGCGAGATCACCTCGCGTTTGACGCTCCGCCGGATCCGCGAGCCGCTGGAGAGGCGGGTCCCGACCGAGATGTCGCTGTGCCCGCTCGCCAGGCTCGCGACGAGCGGGAGGATCGCGGACAGCCCGGTGGACAGGTCCACGTCCATGTAGGCGAGGATGTCGGCCGGGCTGGACAGCCAGGCGGTCCGCACCGCGGCGCCCTTGCCGGGGCGGTCGAGCCGGATGGCGTGGACGGTGTCGGCGCTCTCGGCGAGCTTCTGCGCGATCTCCCAGGTGCGGTCCGTGCTCCCGTTGTCCACGACCGTGATGCGCCAGGGATACGGGAATGAGGCGGACAGAAACGCGCTGAGCGTTGTCACGCACCTTTCAAGGCTGTTCTCCTCATTCAGCACCGGGATGACGAAATCGACCAGCCGAACCGTCCGCGGCGGTGAGGTGATCGGGCCCCCGTAAGCGATCGCCTCCACCGAAACCCCCTATGAGATCAGCAATTACCAGGGTCAATTAGACAACCGAGGTGATCTCGCGCAGATGAGGCGCGCTCCGCGTTTACGCGCTCCGCTGCTGATATTGACCTGAGTACGGCAGGCCGCACCGGGTCCGGCATCGCCGCTGGTGGAACTCTCTGCCGGAGATTTACGACATCGGCCGCGGATGTGGCGGGATGGGGCGGGCTCGGTGGGCGGGCTCGGCTGTCCTGAGCAGGGACAAACATCCGGATTTATTCGGTTTTGGAAATACGATCCGGGCGAAATTCTCCGCGGTCGCCGGACCAGTTCCGGCTCTATTTTTCTTTGTCCGACCTTGTCGTTTCGGGCGGTCTGAACTCCGGGCCGGAGTGGGAAATCTCGGTCTGTCCGCTATCGGATGGGAGGGCCGGCGGAGGAGGTAAATGGACGCCACCGAGATCCGGAATCACGTACGGCTCGAGGAACGCCACTTCTGGCATCGGGAACGCCGGGCGCTGCTCCTGCGGGAGGTGCGCCGGCTCGGCAAGCCCGGCCGGGTGCTCGAGATCGGCGCCGCCGGAGGCGGCAACTGCGCCCTGCTCGCCCGGCACGGCTGGCAGCCGACCGCCGTGGACATCTCCCCGGTGGCCACCGAGATCGCCCGGGAGCGCGGGCTGGAGGCGCTCTGCGCGGACGCGCGCGACCTGCCGCTGCCGGCGGAGGTCTTCGACCTCGTGCTCGCCCTCGACGTGCTCGAGCACATCGAGGAGGACGTGCTCGCCGTCCGGGAGATGGCCCGCGTCCTGCGCCCCGGCGGCACCGCGCTCATCGCCGTGCCGTGCGACATGCGGCTGTGGTCCCGGCATGACGAGGTGCTCGGCCACGTCCGGCGGTACACCCGGGAGAGCCTCGCCGCGGCGGTGACGGGCGGCGGGCTCGCCATCGAGCGGATCTGGAGCTGGAACGTCCTGCTCCGCCCGGTGGTCAGGCTGCGGCGCCGCCGGTCCTCCGGGTGCGACCTGCGGGAGCTGCCCGGGCCGGTGGACCGCCTGCTCGGCATGGTCCTCCGGCTGGAGAGCCACCTGCCCGTGGGCTCGCTCCCCGGGGTCTCCCTGTTCTGCCGGGCGAGGCGGGAGGAACCGTGACCCTGCTGACCGCGGAACGCACCGAGGCGCCCGCCCGGCGGCGGCGCTGGAGCCCACGCACCCGGGAGCTGGTCCTCCTCACCCTCGGGTCGCTGGCCCTCGCCGTGGTGATGACCTGGCCCACCCTGGCCGATCCGTGGCGGACCATCCCGGGCGACCTCACCGACCCGCTCTTCTCCGCCTGGGAGATCGGCTGGTACGGCCACGCCGTGCTCCACCGGCCGGGCGGCCTGTTCGACGCGAACATCTACTGGCCGCTGCCGCGCACCGGAGTGTTCAGCGACACGCTGCTCGGCCTCGCCCCGCTCGGCATCGGCGTCTCCGGCATGGCCGACACCCTGTTCCGGTACAACGTCGCCTACGTGCTGGCGGCCGCGTTCAACTTCGCCGGCGCCTACCTGCTCGCCCGGCAGCTCGGGTGCGGCCGGATCGGCGCGGCGGTGGCCGGCGCGGCCTTCGCCTACACGCCGTGGCGGATCTCCCACGCGATCCACCTCAACATCCTGATGAGCGGCGCGATCCCGCTCTCCATCGCGCTGCTGCTGCGCGGCCACGGGATCGGCAGGGGGCCGTGGGACCCGGCACGGGGCCGGCCGTGGGCGGCGTTCGCCGGGTGGGCGCTCGCCGCCTGGCAGGTCAGCCTGGGGTTCGCGATCGGGCTGCCCTTCGTCTACGTGCTGATGGTGCTCGGGGTGGCCGCCGTGATCGCCTGGCTGATCGTGCAGCGGCCGCGCATCCCGCGGCGGATCGTCCTCGCCGACCTGGCCGGGGGCGCGCTCTTCGCCGGGGTGACCCTGTCGCTGGCGAGCGTGTTCATGCGGGTGGCCAAGGACCACCCCGAGGTCGCCGCGACCCGGACCGCGCAGGTCCTCGAGTACTTCTCGCCGCCGTGGCGCGGCCTGTGGGCGGCGCCCGAGCACTCGCTGGTGTGGGGGCGGCTCACCGCCGGGGCGCGCGCCGGCATCGAGTGGCCCATCGAGGCCACCCTGCTGCCCGGCCTGATCGTGGTGCTCGCCGGCCTGCTCGGCCTGGTGGTCACCATCTGGAGCCGGGCGACCCGGATCTGGCTCGCGGTGGCGGTGGTGGCGAGCGTGGTGGCCGCCCTCGGCACGACCTTCGCCGAGGGCAAGATGACCTGGCTCCCGGCCCGGGAGCTGCTCCCCGGGGTGGAGGCGCTGCGCACCTCGGGCCGGCTCATCATGTACGCCGTCCTGGTGCTGGGGCTGCTCGCCGCCGGGGCGATCACCCGCCTGGCCCGGCACCGCCGGCTCCGGCCGTTCCTGCTCGCCGTGCCGCTGCTGGTCTGCGCCGAGGGCCTGTCCACGGTGCCGCACCCGGAGGTCCCGCCGCCGCCCGCCGCGCTCGCCCACGCCAAGGGGCCGGTGCTCATCCTGCCCGCGTACAAGCAGGACAGCCTGTCGCTGATCTGGTCGACGGACGGCTTCCGCCCGCAGGTCAACGGGTACGCCTCGTTCACCCCGGGCATGATCTCCGAGGTCGTGCGGATCACCGAGTCGTTCCCGAGCTCACTGTCCATCGACTACCTGCGCCGGATGGGCGTCCGTGAGGTGATCATCGACCGGCGGCGGGCCCAGGGGACGGTGTTCGAGCCGGCGGCCGAGCGGCCGGTCCGCGGGCTGCCGGTGGAGCGGCGGGACCTGGGGGACAGCGTGCTCTACCGTCTGCTCTAGGCGGGATCCGCGCGGGTGGGCGGCCTCGCCCGGTCCGCCCGCCCGTCCGGGGTCCCGCGGGCGACGTCGAGCGGTGCACCGAGGCGATGGCGGGCCGCCCGCCCGTCCGGGGTCCCGCCCGGCGGGCTCCGGGCCCGCCGGGCGAACCGGTCAGAGCACGGCCACCGCCGCGATCAGCCCGATGAGGAAGTGGGTCGCGGCGAGCAGGATCGCCGCGGGGTGCAGGGTGGTCTCCTCCTGCACCAGCCTCCGCACCGAGATGCCCACGATCCGGTCGAACGCCACCATGCCGATCGCCTGGGCGGCGATGCCGACGGTGCCGAAGACCAGCGTGGCGAGCAGGCCTTCGGTGAGCACCCCGCCGGAGCCCCAGATGGAGGCCGCGACGATGAGCCCTACCCCGGCGATGCCGGCCGTGGTGATCAGGATCGCGTTGGGGTTCCGCCCGGTGCGGATGAGGTGGCTGAGCCGGCCCGGGGTGGCCAGGTCGATGACGTAGAAGCCGATGGTGAAGGTGATCACCCCCACGATCGTGTACGCCAGGATCGCCAGGGCGCCCTGGCCGAGCACGCCGGGGAAGGAGGTCGCTGCGGTGCTGACAAGGTTCATGGAGAGCCGTCGCTTTCAGCCGTGAATCCGGGGGAACGAAAGAAGAGGTGTCGTCGGTGATCAGCCCGGAGGTCTCGCGGATGCCGAGCCCGGCGGATTCGTCGTGCACCACCCAGGCGCCGAGCACGGGCCGCCATCCGTCGAAGTCGGGCAGGGGCAGGAACTGCTGGTAGACGTAACCCTCGGCGCCGTAGTCGCCCGAGGTCTCCAGCTCCACCCCGGGCGCGTGGACGCGGATCGAGGCGCCCTCGCGGCCGAGCAGCGGCTTGCGCACGTACCCGGTGGTCGATGCGAGCTCCCGGGGCCCGTCGAGGTAGGCGGGGAGCAGGTTGGGGTGGCCGGGGTACAGCTCCCAGAGGATCGCGAGCAGCGCCTTGTTCGACAGCAGCATCTTCCACAGCGGCTCGATCCAGGTCATCGAGCGCTGCTGGGCGATGGCGTGGGGCCCGAACGGCTCGCTGACGATCCACTCCCAGGGGTAGAGCTTGCAGATCGACCGGATGACCCGCTCGTCCAGGTCGACGAACCGGTGGCCGAGCGGATCCCAGCCGATGTCCTCCATCGCGATCCGGACCGTGGCGAGCCCGGCCTGCTCGGCGGTCTCCTGCAGGTAGCCGATGGTCATCACCTCCTCGCCGGTCAGGTCGGCGCTCGTCCACGCGAAGTGCACCGGACCCTCGGGCAGGGGAAGCGACGCCCAGCGGTCGACCAGCCGCTCGTGGATGGAGTTCCACTGGTCGTCTTCGGGGTAGACGTCGCGCAGCCAGTACCACTGCACGATCGAGCTCTCCACCAGGCTGGTCGGGGTGTCGGCGTTGTACTCGAGGAGCTTGACCGGCCCGGTCCCGTCGTAGTGGAGGTCGAACCGGCCGTACAGGTGGGGATCGCGGCGGCGCCAGGACTCGGCGACGGCCGCGTGGCAGTGTGGCGGGATGCCGAGGTCGGAGAACCGGCCGGTGGCGACGATGTGGTCGGCGGCGGCGAGGCACATGCGGTGGAGCTCCTCCACCTGCGCCTCCAGCTCCAGGACCTCGTCCATGGTGAACACGTAGTGGACGCTCTCATCCCAGTACGGCCGGGCGAGGCCCTCGGGGTGGGCCGACCGGTGGAAGGCGAGCCCCTGTGACTCGATGATCCGCTCCCAGCCGTCACGGGGGTCCGATCGCATCCGGCGCATCGCGGTCAGCCTCCGGACCGGGAGCGGAAGCCGAACCCGCCGCGCTGGATCACATGGCCCTTCTGGGAGACGATCCGCACGTCCCGTGGGCGGACCGTGGACCCGTGCGAGACCCGGCCGTTCCGCACGTCCCCGCCGTAGTACCAGACGAAGCCGACCTTCGTGCGCGACGAGCTATGGCCCCTGTGGCAGTGCTCCTCGTCGACGATCAGGTAGGAGCCGTCCGGCTGCCTGGACTGCGGGTCCACGCAGTAAGCGGTCACCTCGCGCCGTTCCTGCACGGTGCAGTAGCCGAGGACCGCTGCGGAGAGCGCGGCCACCAGGCCGAGCTGCACCTTCTTCGAGGACATCGGCTTGGGCTTCCGGGGCACGCCCACGCCTGAACGTGGATCATGCCCTGGTGGGGGGTATTGGGGTTGATATCCAGGAGTGGCCATTCGCGTGCTGCCATCGGACCTCGGGGAATCTGGGCACGTTGATCGACGAGGTCGAAGGCGGGTCAGTTCCCGAAATATCAGATCTGTTATCTCTCATACGCATGTGACCGGAGTGCCGGTGATTGCTTCTGGTGCGTCTGTGGCCGGACCTCAGGCCGTGTGGGCGGTATGCCGCCGGGTAGCGGCGTGGCCGGACACCGGCGATCGCGGACCGGTGACGCCTCCGGCGTGCCGAGCCGTGCCGCGCGTGTCCGGCAGAGCGGGAACGCCCCGCATGGTGAGGGAGTTATGGCGGCACGGTGGAGATCATCTCCGTGCCATTCGGACGTACGTTTGATCCGTGAGACGCCGCCGTGACGCCATCGTCCAGGAGCTCCGCCTCAACGGCTGCCTGACCGTGCGCGAGCTGGCGTCACGCCTCCGGGTCAGCACCAGCACGATCAACCGGGACCTCGCGCGGCTCAGGGCGGAGGGCGTGCCGGTCGGCCGGTGCACCGGCGGCTACACCATCACCGGCCAGGAACCGATCAAGCGCGCGATCGACCGGGCGCTGCTGGAGCGGCGGGTGCTGCGCATCGAGTACCGCGACCCCAAGGGGGAGCGGACCACCCGGGACGTCGAGCCGAGCGTCGTCCTCGGCGGCCGGGGCGGCCTGTGGTACCTCGTCGCCTGGTGCCGGCTCGCCGGTGAGGTGCGGGTCTTCCGCCTGGAGCGGATCGGGTCGGCGGTGGTCACGGACGAGCGCTATCCCGACCCGGGAGAGACCTGGCCGTTGGCCGTCGCGGAGCCGGACACCGGCGGGCGGCCGGGCGCCGCCGGCTCGCCGGCCGGCTGACCGCCCGGGACCCTGGCCCGCTGACCGCTTGAGACCATGGCCGGCCGACCGCCGAGAACCCTGGCCGGATGGTCGCCGGCAAGCCTCGGCCTGTTGAGCGGCGGGGAGCCTTGGCCTGCCGACCGGTAGGGAGCCTTGGGCCTTTGCCCATGATGGAGCCTTGGCCTCTTGCCCGGCGCAGCCAAAGCGCGTGGCCGGGCGAAAAAACCGGACGGCGGCGCGGCCGCGCCGCACCGCCGTCCTGGTCGAGCGGGATTCAGACGCCCATCGACTGGGTGTCGTTCGTCTCCGGCGTGGACTGGGCGGCCATCTCGGTCACCCCGTCCTTGAGGTGGTAGCGGACCACCGCCTCGCGGAGCACCTCCGGCTTGAGCTCGCCCCGCTTGACGAGCTGGGTGAGCACGGCCAGGGTGATCGACGCCGCGTCCACGTGGAAGTGCCGCCGCAGCGCGGACCGGGTGTCCGACAGCCCGAATCCGTCGGTCCCGAGCGAGGTCCAGTCACCGGGTACCCACCGGGCGATCTGGTCGGGTACGGCCCGCATGTAGTCGCTCACCCCGAGGAACGGCCCGGACGAGCCGCTCAGCTTGGCCGTCACGTACGGCACGCGCGGCTCGGCGTCGGGGTTGAGCAGGTTGTGCTCCTCGGCGGCGAGCGCGTCGCGGCGCAGCTCGGACCAGGAGGTGGCGGACCACACCGACGCGGAGACCCCCCAGTCCTGGGCGAGCAGCCGCTGCGCCTCGAGCGCCCACTGCATGGCCACGCCGGAGGCGAGGATGTTCGCCTTCGGCCCGGTCCCGCTGCCCGGCGCGTACAGGTAGAGGCCCTTGAGGATGCCCTCGACGTCCACGTTCTCCGGCTCGGGCGGCTGCGGGTAGGGCTCGTTGTACGTGGTCATGTAGTAGAAGACGTCCTCCGGGTTCTCCCCGTACATGCGCCGCAGGCCGTCCCGCACGATGTGCGCGATCTCGTACGCCCAGGCGGGGTCGTAGGCGACGCAGGCCGGGTTGGCGGAGGCGAGCAGCAGCGAGTGCCCGTCCTGGTGCTGCAGGCCCTCACCGTTGAGCGTGGTGCGGCCGGCGGTGGCGCCGATGAGGAAGCCGCGGCCCATCTGGTCCGCGAGCTGCCACATCTGGTCGCCGGTCCGCTGGAACCCGAACATCGAGTAGAAGATGTACACGGGGATCATGTGCTCGCCGTGGGTGGCGTACGAGGTGCCGGCGGCGATGACCGACGCCATCGACCCGGCCTCGGTGATCCCCTCGTGCAGGATCTGGCCCTCGGTCGACTCCCGGTAGGAGAGCAGCAGGTTCCGGTCGACCGGCTCGTAGGTCTGCCCGTGCGGCGAGTAGATCTTCTGCGTCGGGAACATGGAGTCGACGCCGAAGGTCCGCGCCTCGTCCGGGATGATCGGCACGAACCGGTAGCCGATCTCCTTGTCCTTGCAGAGGTCCTTGAGCAGCCGCACGAACGCCATCGTGGTGGCGACGTTCTGCTTGCCCGAGCCCTTGCGGAGCTGGGAGTAGACCGGGTCGCCGGGGAGCTTGAGCGGCTTGGCGCGGACCACCCGCTTGGGCAGGTAGCCGCCGAGCGCCGCCCGGCGCTCCTTCATGTACTGGATCTCTTCGCTGTCCTCGCCCGGGTGGTAGTACGGCGGCAGGTCCTCTTCGAGGGCCTTGTCCGGGATCGGGAGGTAGAGCCGGTCCCGGAACTCCTTGAGCTCCTCCTTGGTGAGCTTCTTCATCTGGTGGGTGGCGTTCCGGGCCTCGAAGTCCTTGCCGAGCGTCCACCCCTTGATGGTCTGGGCGAGGATGACCGTCGGCTGGCCGACGTGCTCCCGGGCCGCCTTGAACGCCGCGTACACCTTGCGGTAGTCGTGGCCGCCCCGGGAGAGCTTGCGGAGCTCGTCGTCCGACAGGTGCTCCACCATCTTCCGCAGCCGCGGGTCGGCGCCGAAGAAGTGCTCCCGGATGTACGCACCGGACTCGACCGCGTAGGTCTGGAACTGGCCGTCGGGCGTGATGTTGAGCTGGTTGACCAGCACGCCGTCGACGTCGGCCGCGAGCAACGGGTCCCACTCACGGCCCCAGATGACCTTGATCACGTTCCAGCCGGCGCCGCGGAAGAAGGCCTCCAGTTCCTGGATGATCTTCCCGTTGCCGCGGACCGGGCCGTCGAGCCGCTGCAGGTTGCAGTTGATGACGAAGGTGAGGTTGTCGAGCTCCTCGCGGGCGGCGAGGCCGATCGCGCCGATCGCCTCCGGCTCGTCCATCTCGCCGTCGCCGAGGAAGCACCACACGTGGCTGCGGCTGGTGTCCTTGATCTTGCGGTTGAGCAGGTAGCGGTTGAACCGCGCCTGGTAGATGGCCGCGATCGCCCCCAGGCCCATCGATACCGTGGGGAACTCCCAGAAGTCCGGCATCAGGCGGGGGTGGGGGTAGGACGGCAGGCCGCGGACCCCCTGGGACAGCTCCTGGCGGAACGCGTCGAGCTGGGCTTCGGTGAGGCGTCCCTCGAGGAAGGCGCGGGCGTAGATGCCGGGTGCGGCGTGACCCTGGATGAACACCTGGTCGCCCGACTCCCCGTGGTCCTTGCCACGGAAGAAGTGGTTGAAGCCGACCTCGTAGAGTGACGCGGCCGAGGCGTAGGTGGCGATGTGACCGCCGACGTTGGTCCGGTAGTTCGCCCGGGTCACCATCACCGCGGCATTCCACCTGATGTAGGCCCGGATGCGCCGTTCGATGTACTCATCACCCGGGAACCAGGGTTCGCGCTCCGGGGGGATCGTGTTGATGTAGTCCGTGCTGCGCAGGCCGGGCACGCCGACCTGGCTCTCACGGGCGCGCTCGAGCAACCGGAGCATCAAGTACCGGGCGCGGGTCTTGCCTTCGGTCTTGATGACGGTGTCGAGCGACTCGAGCCATTCCTGGGTCTCGCTCGGATCGACATCAGGCAACTGGCTGGGTAGGCCGTCGCTGATGATCGAGAAACGCTGGCGTCCGGAAGCCACTGGGTCTCGCCTTCCGAGAGTGGACTGGGTCGGATATGGTCCTGTTCGTGCCGCGGTCCGTTCTGCCGGATCGCTTATCAGTCGTCTTCCATCCTTGCTCCTCCCGGCGGAAAGTGCATCACTACTGCCTGGTAACAGGCGGTGTGACATCCGTCGCCGGGGTTCGGTTGTGGCCTAGACCTCCAATCATAGGACGTCTGTTTAGGGCAAGAATAGAGCGTCGCAAGCCCGGGTCATCGGCCGGTAGATTCATCCGATCCGGTGAGATTCATCCCGTCTGGTGGCGCGCCCGGACCGGCCGGACCGTCATGATCCTTTCATCGCCCGCCCGGCTCGCGCCGCCCCGGCGGCGTCATGCTCCGCGCCCGTTCCGCCCGTCACCGGCGGGCCGTACGGCACGGCGGCCGGCCCGGCCGGCGGGCGGGAACACGTGCGCCGTGACATGCCTTTCCGGCCGGTTCTCGGCGGCGTAACTTTTCGGTATGGCGTTCCTCTATCTCTGCGCGAGCTGAGGTTTCTCCTGTTTCCAGGTGGCGATAGCCGTACCAGGCTCCGGAGAGTGGAGGTGGATGCGACATGCAGGCACAGGTCGGCGACCGCCTGGTGGTGCACGGCTCCGTGGTCGGAGAGCACGGCAAAGAGGGCGAGATCATCGAGGTCCGGGGGAGCGACGGCAGGCCGCCGTACCTGGTCCGCTATGAGGACGGGCACGAGGCGCTGGTGTTCCCCGGCCCTGATGCGATCGTTATCCCAGCTCGGAGCGGATCGGCCAGGCAGGGATCGTAATATCCCGCTGTGAGGTCGATAGAGATCGACGTGTACACCGGCACCCGGGAACGGGTGCACGACATCACGCGGCAGTGCGCGGATTTCGCCAGGGAGTGCGGCGGCGATGGGCTGCTGCACGTCTTCGTGCCCCACGCGACCGCGGGCGTGGCCCTGATGGAGCTCGGCTCCGGGAGCGACACCGACCTGCTCGCCACCCTCGCCGAGCTGCTGCCCGCGGACGATCGCTGGCGGCACGCCCACGGGTCCCGTGGGCATGGGCGGACGCACGTCATGCCCGCCTTCATCCCGCCGTACGCCACCATCCCGGTGCTGGGCGGCCGGATGGCCCTGGGGACATGGCAGTCGGTGGTGCTGGTTGATCTCAACGTCGATAACCCGAACAGGCGGGTACGTTTGTCGTTTTTGTCGGATTGATAGATAACGGTGCGGACAGCCCGCGCGATGACCATTGACGACGGTGGGTCACAGCGTGTGGACTGTGCCGAGCACGGCTCTCCACGAGCCGGCATACCGCAGTGATATCGCGGGGTCACCCGAGCAGGAGGGATGAAAGTGAGCGCGACCGCGGGCCAGGCGCAGGGCACTCGCGGCCTGGCCGAACGCCTTGGCTTCAAGGCCGGTCAGGTGGTTCAGGAGGTCGGCTGGGACGAGGACTGCGACGAGGAACTTCGCGCGTCCATCGAGGAGCTGACCGGAAACGAGCTGGTGGACGAAGAGTACGACGACGTCGTCGACGCGGTGCTGCTGTGGTGGCGCGACGGGGACGGAGACCTGTTCGACGCGCTCAGCGACGCCATGACCGCCCTCGCCGACGGAGGCCAGATCTGGGTGCTCACCCCCAAGGCGGGCCGCCCTGGCCACGTCGAGCCGAGCACGATCGGCGAAGAAGCGGCGACCGCGGGCCTGTCCCAGACCAGCAGCATCAGCGCCGCCCGTGACTGGACCGGCATAAGGCTCGTCGCCCCCCGGGCACGTCGCTGACCCGGTCCATTCCCCGGCCGTGACCCGGCTCAGCCCCGGCCTCGCCTAACCGGAGGGCGACGAGCCAGCGGGCTGAGCCGTACGGCAGGATTGATGGGCGTACCACTTCCCGGGAGGACTGCTGCATGGCGGTTGAGGTCGGTCAGGTCGCACCGGACTTCGAGCTGAAGGATCAGCACGGCACGCCCATCAAGCTCTCCGGCCTGCGGGGGAAGAAGGTCGTGCTCGTCTTCTACCCGCTGGCGTTCACCCCGGTCTGCCACGGCGAGCTCACCGCGATCCGGGACGGGCTCGTCGGCGCGCTCCCGGACGACGCCCGGGTGCTCACCGTCTCGGTCGACTCCATGTTCAGCCACCGGGCCTGGGCCGAGCAGGAGGGGTTCACCTTCCCGCTGCTCTCCGACTTCTGGCCGCACGGCGCCGTCGCCCGGGCGTACGGCGTCTTCGACGAGGGCCGAGGGGTCGCCCAGCGCGGCACCTTCATCATCGACGCCGAGGGCGTGGTCCGGTGGAAGGTCGTCAACCCGCCGGGCGAACCACGGGACATCGCCGCCTACCTGAAGGCGCTCGCGGAGATCTGACCGGCCTGAGGCCGCCCCGGGCGGGAATTCCGCCATCGATCCTCTGTACCGATCCAGATCCGGCCTTGGAGGGGAGATGCCCTGTTTCCGGTGCGGGGCCCGGCAGACCGATCCGGTCCGCGGCGCCAGCCCTTGGAAACGCGGGGTCCGTCACGACGTTCAGGTCCTCATCTGCCCTGACTGCCAGCGCGCGCACGATCTCGACCTCGACACGTGCGCGACGTGCGGCTCCACGGCGATGATCTGCCGGCTCGGGGAGGTCGAGTGCCGCTCCTGCGGCGCGGTACGGCCCGCCCGGTCCCGCGCCCAGGCGTCCTCCTCCTCGGTGCCGGGCCTCGCGGCCGAGGTCGAGGCCGCGCTCAACCGGGTGCTCGGCCGGGTGCGGGGGTAGTCGCCGGCATCGGCGCGGCGGCGACCGGCACGGCCCGGCCGGCCGTGCCGGGTGATCTCCGGGTTCTCGGGCCCCGGGACGGGAACGGCAGGAGGCCGATCGTGGACTGATCGGTCCTCCGATGTGCTCAACCACGCGCTGGTGTCGTATGGTGTACTCCGGCCGTGTGCACCGGACCGGGGCGGTTAGCTCAGGGGTAGAGCACTCGCCTTACAAGCGAGGGGTCACTGGTTCGAACCCAGTACCGCCCACCTGCGAAAACGCCCTCTTATCGATCTTAGAAAAGGTCGCTGCGCGACATCCGCAGCCGCTTTCCGTTGTCACCGGCCGCGAAGAGGGTGTCCGTCACGTCCGCGCCGCGCAGGAGCACCGGGCGGATCGGCGTGCGATAGACCGTCATGGCGACCACCGTGCTGCGGTGGCCGGCCAGGCGGGAGATGTGCTCGATCGGCACCCCGGAGGCCGACACGAGGCGGAGGGCTTGCAGTGGGCGGCGCCGGAGAGGTGCTCCAGATGGTCACGAAGGCCTTCGCGGTGCGCATCCTCGGCCCTTACGCGACGGCGCCCCGGCGTTCGCCGGCACGACGGGGCGCCGTCTGATCTGAGCTGTTACGACTTTCTCTACGTCTGCAAGCCGCCGCTTGCGCGGCGGGAACAAGAGCCCGCGGCATCCGGGAGCATGAGGAGGAGCCCAGCACGGGTTCGGTGCGCCCCTCAGAGCCACGGTCGGCCAACTTGCGCGCGCCGAGCTGAGCCATCCTTGGGCCGCGCGCCCGCCTACGGCGGGCGTGCGGCCTCTTCCGGGCCGGTCCCGCCTCGGCGGGCGCGCGCCTCGTCAAGGACGCAGCATCGCCGACGTGGGCATTGGGGCTCCGCCCCGAACCCCGGGGCCTCCGGCTCCGGGAAGCCCACAAGATCATGAAGAAGCGGTGCAGACGGCGCCCATAGAGATGAGCGGTGGAGAGGCCTTGATCTTCCCGCCTGCCATCGACCCGGGCAAAGCCCGGCAGACCGGCTCCTGCGGGTCAAGCCCGGCTGCGCAGGCAGGGCGACCGGCGCACGTGGAAGGTCACCGGGGACAGGGACACGCGAAGCCGGGCTCGACCCTTCGTCGCCGGCCCGCTGCCCCTGGGGCGGGTCGGCGGCAGACGGGAAGTCAGCCACGGGCCGTGCCCTACCTGGTGTGCTGGCGGGGGATCATCCCCGCGTGCGCGGGGAGCACAGGCCGAGCGAGTCGCAGACTACGGCCTCGACGGGATCATCCCCGCGTGCGCGGGGAGCACGTGGCGAGCTGGCGCCGGGAGGTGAACCACCGGGGATCATCCCCGCGTGCGCGGGGAGCACCTGCCCCGGCCGACCAGCAAAAAGCCCAAGGAGGGATCATCCCCGCGTGCGCGGGGAGCACAAGCACCGCGTCTACTTCAACCACTGGCCGCAGGGATCATCCCCGCGTGCGCGGGGAGCACAAGCACCGCGTCTACTTCAACCACTGGCCGCAGGGATCATCCCCGCGTGCGCGGGGAGCACAAGCACCGCGTCTACTTCAACCACTGGCCGCAGGGATCATCCCCGCGTGCGCGGGGAGCACAAGCACCGCGTCTACTTCAACCACTGGCCGCAGGGATCATCCCCGCGTGCGCGGGGAGCACCTCACCGAGTACTGGTACCGGGTCGCGTGGCTGGGATCATCCCCGCGTGCGCGGGGAGCACTCCCGGTACGGCGACCCCTGGTCGAGCAGCCTGGGATCATCCCCGCGTGCGCGGGGAGCACGATCTCGCGGACGCGGGTGCCGGTGGGGAGGCGGGATCATCCCCGCGTGCGCGGGGAGCACCTGTCCCAGCAGCGGAGCGTGATCCGGGCCGTGGGATCATCCCCGCGTGCGCGGGGAGCACTGGTAGACCTGCCTGCCGAGTGGCGTGCCCCGAGGATCATCCCCGCGTGCGCGGGGAGCACGACGCCGCGCTCGCCCGGCTACGCGCCGCCGGGGGATCATCCCCGCGTGCGCGGGGAGCACGCCGGGGCACATGCCCCGGCCTTAGGCGCTAGGGGATCATCCCCGCGTGCGCGGGGAGCACGTCACTCGGAGATTCGCAGCACGGACCGCTCGAGGATCATCCCCGCGTGCGCGGGGAGCACAGAAAGGAGTGGGGCATGGACCCGAACGCGGCGGGATCATCCCCGCGTGCGCGGGGAGCACGGCCGCCGCGGCGGGGCCGAGTTTGGGGTCGAGTGGATCATCCCCGCGTGCGCGGGGAGCACTCCGGCCAGTGCGGCCGGGGCTCGATGCCGACGGGGATCATCCCCGCGTGCGCGGGGAGCACATCCCCAGCTCCCCAGCGTGATCAAGGGCTGGGGATCATCCCCGCGTGCGCGGGGAGCACTGTCGGGCACGGCGGGCACGATCTTTTACGGGGGGATCATCCCCGCGTGCGCGGGGAGCACGTGGCTCACGCGCGGCGGCTTCCTCCCCTCCGAGGATCATCCCCGCGTGCGCGGGGAGCACTCGCTCCTGGCCGTGGCCGTGGCGTTCGGCTGGGGATCATCCCCGCGTGCGCGGGGAGCACTCACTTCATCGGCCGCGGCGCCCTGTATGACGGGGATCATCCCCGCGTGCGCGGGGAGCACCACTGGGCTAGGTCGAAATCGGATCTGGCCCAGGGATCATCCCCGCGTGCGCGGGGAGCACGGCCGCCGCGGCGGGGCCGAGTTTGGGGTCGAGTGGATCATCCCCGCGTGCGCGGGGAGCACGAAATCGACGTGATCACCCTGCAGGGGGAGGAGGGATCATCCCCGCGTGCGCGGGGAGCACGAGCGCGTGCGCGACCTAGTCGAGGCGCTTGACGGATCATCCCCGCGTGCGCGGGGAGCACCCCGGACCACGGTCCCCGGGAGTGCGCGCGGAGGGATCATCCCCGCGTGCGCGGGGAGCACCCGAGCGTGCCGTCTCTCGCCGCCGCGCTGAGGGGGATCATCCCCGCGTGCGCGGGGAGCACACGAGCAGAACCAGCAGCAGTCCACCGGCACCGGGATCATCCCCGCGTGCGCGGGGAGCACGTGCCGAGGGCGCGCAGGGTAGTTGGGCATGGGGGATCATCCCCGCGTGCGCGGGGAGCACATCCGGGATCGTGTGGCGACCTTCGTGCAGAAGGGATCATCCCCGCGTGCGCGGGGAGCACCCAAATCACGGTTGAAACCACCTCTCACCCCGGGGATCATCCCCGCGTGCGCGGGGAGCACGCGTACAGCTCCTCAAAGGTGATCGACTCCCGGGGATCATCCCCGCGTGCGCGGGGAGCACCTCGCGTGGGCCGGACCCCTCGCGACCAGCACGGGATCATCCCCGCGTGCGCGGGGAGCACTACAGGAGCACGCCCTCGGCGGTGATCGTGGAGGGATCATCCCCGCGTGCGCGGGGAGCACTCCAGCTCGGCGAGGGTTTGGAGGTCGTAGACGGGATCATCCCCGCGTGCGCGGGGAGCACCGGCGGGCCGCGCGGCACGGCATCCCCGACCGGGGATCATCCCCGCGTGCGCGGGGAGCACTTCATCCAGGACAGGCAGACCAACCCGCGCCCGGGATCATCCCCGCGTGCGCGGGGAGCACGGGATGACCGTCCCGCCCAGGAAATCCACCACGGGATCATCCCCGCGTGCGCGGGGAGCACCGGCGGGCCGCGCGGCACGGCATCCCCGACCGGGGATCATCCCCGCGTGCGCGGGGAGCACTTCATCCAGGACAGGCAGACCAACCCGCGCCCGGGATCATCCCCGCGTGCGCGGGGAGCACTTCACCCTCCTTAAGACCGCCCGCGGCGCCATGGGATCATCCCCGCGTGCGCGGGGAGCACGGCTCCAGTGGGACAGCCGACGATGGGCCACCGGGATCATCCCCGCGTGCGCGGGGAGCACCCCGATAGGTGCCGTCCATAGGGAGGCCCGGGGGGATCATCCCCGCGTGCGCGGGGAGCACGAGTGGTTCCCCCGCGAGGACGGTTCGCCCACGGGATCATCCCCGCGTGCGCGGGGAGCACGCCCCACCCCATGCTGCGGGGTGGGGCGAACCGGGATCATCCCCGCGTGCGCGGGGAGCACCGGTATGCCGTGGGCGCGCATCAGCTCGGCGAGGGATCATCCCCGCGTGCGCGGGGAGCACCTCCCCGAGGGTGTCGCCCTCGCCGGTGACGAGGGATCATCCCCGCGTGCGCGGGGAGCACTCCGGACCTGGGCGGCATGCCGATGATCGTGGTGGGATCATCCCCGCGTGCGCGGGGAGCACTTCTTTGGGGCGCCCGGCGTTGACCCACCGCCGGGGATCATCCCCGCGTGCGCGGGGAGCACATCATCACCATCCCCGCCGGCTGGGTGCCGCGGGGATCATCCCCGCGTGCGCGGGGAGCACGGGTGCGAGCCTGAGAGGAGAGCAGTGAACGGGGGATCATCCCCGCGTGCGCGGGGAGCACGGGCGACGGGGGCGCGCGGGTCCCCCGGCCGAGGGATCATCCCCGCGTGCGCGGGGAGCACGTGCCGCACCCTGCGCAGAGGTTGACGGGGAGGGGATCATCCCCGCGTGCGCGGGGAGCACTAGCCGGAGATGACGACAGCGGCGCGGCAAGCGGGATCATCCCCGCGTGCGCGGGGAGCACCCGAGCCACTTCAGGCGTGCGTCGAGGCCGGCGGGATCATCCCCGCGTGCGCGGGGAGCACCCGGTTTGGCAGAGGTGGCGCGCCGTCCGGGGGGGATCATCCCCGCGTGCGCGGGGAGCACCTGTCACCGAACGCCGATGGGGCGATGCAGCGGGGATCATCCCCGCGTGCGCGGGGAGCACCGCTTTGAACCGCTGGAACTGCTCCGGCGTGACGGATCATCCCCGCGTGCGCGGGGAGCACGCGTGGGCTTCCTGCCGTAAGCGCAGCCCGTCGGGATCATCCCCGCGTGCGCGGGGAGCACTCTAACTTCGAGCCTCATCTTGTCTCCTCGCTGGGATCATCCCCGCGTGCGCGGGGAGCACTTCCAGCTCGGGTCGGCGTACACGTCAGGCCAGGGATCATCCCCGCGTGCGCGGGGAGCACCTACCCGCACGAGCTCGTCCAGGCGGTTCGAGAGGATCATCCCCGCGTGCGCGGGGAGCACTCGCCGGTGGTCGTGTCGAGCCAGCCGCCCTCGGGATCATCCCCGCGTGCGCGGGGAGCACTAGGAGTCGTGGTCTCCGGGGATGCACGGCGAGGGATCATCCCCGCGTGCGCGGGGAGCACCGGCGGCGTTCCGCTGTCGGTGACGGCTTGCCGGGATCATCCCCGCGTGCGCGGGGAGCACGGACAGACATGGCTATCCGTGGCCGTATCCCCGGGATCATCCCCGCGTGCGCGGGGAGCACACACGCGCTGTCTGCCGCAGGAACTCGAACTCGGGATCATCCCCGCGTGCGCGGGGAGCACGTGGCCTCGGCCGTCTCGGCGAGCTGGAGCCAGGGATCATCCCCGCGTGCGCGGGGAGCACTGCCCACAGTTCGGAAATGGGTTCCAGTTACCGGGATCATCCCCGCGTGCGCGGGGAGCACTTGGCCATGGCGTCGAGGTGCGCCCTGGCGTGGGGATCATCCCCGCGTGCGCGGGGAGCACACCGGGCACCCCGAGTGCCGCTGGTGGCGCTCAGGATCATCCCCGCGTGCGCGGGGAGCACGGCACCTCAGGCGGCCGCAGCCGCTGCATCGGGGGATCATCCCCGCGTGCGCGGGGAGCACAGGGCTCGGACGTATTCAGGGTCCAGGGCCGGGGGATCATCCCCGCGTGCGCGGGGAGCACCCAAATGCGTCTATATGTCCCTACCGGACGAGGGGATCATCCCCGCGTGCGCGGGGAGCACTCCAAGACCGAGAAATGCTGCTGGCGGATGATGGGATCATCCCCGCGTGCGCGGGGAGCACTAAGACCCGCCGCCTAGCGGAGGGCAGGACCCGGGATCATCCCCGCGTGCGCGGGGAGCACCCTTGACCTGCGCAAACACGTGTTTGACATGAGGGATCATCCCCGCGTGCGCGGGGAGCACCCTGCCCCGGTGAGGGGTGGGCGCCCCTGTTTGGGATCATCCCCGCGTGCGCGGGGAGCACAGGGCCTGGTCCGGGTCGCGCAGGGTGTCATCGGGATCATCCCCGCGTGCGCGGGGAGCACGCTCATACAGCCGCCGGTTGAGGTCGTCACGAAGGATCATCCCCGCGTGCGCGGGGAGCACTCGTTGCCGCTGACCGTGAGATCGGGCGACGGGGGATCATCCCCGCGTGCGCGGGGAGCACGACGTTGCGCCCTAGGCCAGAGATCCGGAGCTGGGATCATCCCCGCGTGCGCGGGGAGCACTCCTGCAGGGCGACGTTGAGCGCGGCGGCCCCGGGATCATCCCCGCGTGCGCGGGGAGCACGCCAGTAGACGGCGGTGAGCCTGTCCAGCCCGGGGATCATCCCCGCGTGCGCGGGGAGCACCATACCTCGATCGCCTCAACACCCCGAGGCAGGGGATCATCCCCGCGTGCGCGGGGAGCACCACTTTTGCGGGTGGCCCAGCTCGGCCGCGCGTGGATCATCCCCGCGTGCGCGGGGAGCACTGACCTGCGCGAGTACATCGGGAGTACAGTCCGGGATCATCCCCGCGTGCGCGGGGAGCACCCAGGATCCGGGTGCGCGGCGGAACACCGGAGGGGATCATCCCCGCGTGCGCGGGGAGCACGCCATCTCAGGCGAGTACGTCGCCATCTGCTGGGGATCATCCCCGCGTGCGCGGGGAGCACTACGCGCTCGGGGTCGGCATCGTTGCCCCGATGGGATCATCCCCGCGTGCGCGGGGAGCACGTGCACGCGGTGGGCACGGCCAACCTGGATTCAGGATCATCCCCGCGTGCGCGGGGAGCACAGCTCCCCCGTATCGGGGTGGCGCTTGAACCCGGGATCATCCCCGCGTGCGCGGGGAGCACCTCGACGAGTACCCGGCCGGGACTGGGGAGTAGGGATCATCCCCGCGTGCGCGGGGAGCACTCGCTCTCCTGGACATAGCCCAGCCGCGGCAAGGGATCATCCCCGCGTGCGCGGGGAGCACAGGCGCCGCATCGGGCACGGCGGGTAGTCCGGGGGATCATCCCCGCGTGCGCGGGGAGCACACCCCGCCGGTACCGAAGTGCAGCTAGCTGAGGGGATCATCCCCGCGTGCGCGGGGAGCACCCCTCCGCGACCTGCGCGTTTAGATCGCGCAGGTGCGAGTCTCGACCACTTTCGCCAATTTGGGCATACAGTACATTTAGGATAAAAAGTGCCCTTCGGTAGTTAGTGTATTTATCTGATGCTCAATGATGCTACTGCAAAGCCCTCGATCGTCTCGCGTGCCGTCCAACTTCGGAGGAGCTAGTAGACCTGCTGCTACGGGACCCCGGCTTTGCGTGTACCTGTCCCCGGTGACCTTCCACGTGCGCCGGTCGCCCCGCCGGCACAGCCGGGCTTAACCCTTCGGCGCCGGCCTACTGCCCCTGAGGGCGGATCAACGGCAGACGGGAAGATCAGATACAGGCGACCCACCTAGCGTGCCGGCGGGGATTGTCCCCGCGTGCGCGGGGAGCACTTCCAGCAGCTTCCGCCGCTGCCCGTGGCTTGGGGATCATCCCCGTGGGCGGGGGAAGTCCACCTCCTTGATTTCCCGCTGAGGGCCATGTCTCCGCAGCCCAGCTCTGATCACAGCAGGGTCGGAGCGTCAGGCGAACGCGCCCGGGGAGCATTGCGGGCGCTTGCGGGAACTGGAAGGACGTCGGCTTGCTCCAGATCGGCAACGGTGATGAGCGGGCCGTTGCGGATTCGCTCCAGCAAGGCGGCCTGTTCGGGTTCCAGCTCTACGCACAAGGTGAGGACATGGAGGAGCTGCAGGAGTTCCGTGGTGAACTCGGCAGGCCATTCCTCGGTGTGGATATGGTCCAATGGCGAGGTCTTCGGGGTTCGGGTCATAGACCCAGGTGCGATGACAGCGTCCGGATCGTGCTCATGGGTGGAGGAAACGCCTCTGATCTCCGCTCACCACCAATCCGTGCAGCGCCCAGCAGATGGCTCTATGGGGCAAGCCGGCTGTGTCGGCAGGACCACCGGCGCGCGGGGAAGATCACGGGAGCGCTCGCACGCGAAGCCGGGCTCGACCTTTCGTCATCGGCTCACTGCTCTTGGTGGCGGGCCGACGGAAGATGTCCGCGGTCACGCTCCGCTGTAGCCGCGCCGCGAACAGGCCGTCCATCGCCTCCGCCCGCATGAGCACCGGGCGGATCTGCCCGCGGTAGATCGGCTCGGTGACGGCGACGTGCTGCGATGGCCGACGAGGCGGAGACGTCCTCGATCGGCACCCCGGAGTCCGGCGACCGCAAACGGGCGTTCGCCCGGGGCTGCGCACCACGGTCACGCCCGGATTCGCCGGCACGCGTGACTGTCATCGGTGAGCGAACCCGGTACTGCGTGCCGGTGGCGGAACCGCCCGCGAAACCCCGGCCCCGGATCAGCCGTGGTGGTGCGCCAGCCGCGCGTGCGCGAGCTCGCCCGGCCGCCCGCCGGGGTTGGTGTGGATGGTCGCCCTGGCCAGCCGCGGCATCGCGTGCAGCAGCCGGTGCTCGGCCTCGTGGGCGATCTCGTGGGCCTCGACCACGCTGAGGTCGGGGCTGACCGCCACCTCGACCTCGGCGTGGAGCGCGTGGCCGACCCAGCGGAGCCGTACCCGCTGGACCTCGGTGACGCCCGGGGTGCCGGCGGCGGTCCGCTCGGCCAGGTCCACCAGCTCCGGGTCCACCGCGTCGAGGAGCCGGCCGAACACCTCCCGGGCGGCTCCCCAGAGCACCCCCACGATGGCCACGGTGATCAGCAGGCCGATCACCGGGTCGGCCCATGCCCATCCGGCCGCGACGCCCGCGGCCGAGAGGAGCACGGCGAGGCTGGTGAACCCGTCGGTGCGGGCGTGCAGGCCGTCGGCGACCAGGGCGGCCGAGCCGATCTCCCGCCCGACCTTGATCCGGTACCGGGCCACGAGCTCGTTGCCCGCGAACCCGATGAGCCCGGCCAGCGCCAGCCAGCCGAGGCCGGTGACCTCGCGCGGCCGGGCCAGCCGCTCGGCCGCCTCCCACGCCGTCAGGGCGGCCGAGGCGGCGATGACCAGCACGATCACCAATCCGGCGAGGTCCTCGGCCCGGCCGAGCCCGTAGGTGAACCGCTTGGTCACCGCGCGGCGGCCCAGGAGGAACGCGATCGCGAGCGGGACGGCGGTGAGGGCGTCGGCGACGTTGTGCAGGGTGTCGCCGAGCAGCGCCACCGATGCCGTCACGGCGACCAGGCCCGCCTGGAGCAGGGCGGTGACCAGCAACGCGCCGAAGGAGATCAGTAACGCGCGCATGCCCCGCCGGTTCGCCTCGAGCGCCCCGTCGACGACGCCGGCGGTGTCGTGGCCGTGCGGGGTCAGGACATGCCTCACCCACGCCGGCACCGCCCGCCACCAGGCCACCCGGCCGTGGCCGTGCCCATGGCCGTGACCGTGAGCGTGCCGATGGCCGTGACCGTGAGCGTGCCCGTGACCGGTGCTCATGGCGCCAGGATCTCACCGAAGGCGAATTGCAGCACCTCGAGAACAGCAACCCCTGTGCTGCGGCAAACCATGCGCAACTCGGGCCATCCGGTACGGCAAGGCCAAGTCGGGACGTCGTCCGTACGGCGCGGAACCGGCCGGTGACCGCGCGGCGGCCACCGGCCGGGCGGGCGCCGGCCCGCTCATCAACCCCTGGTCATTCCGTCACCTTGAAGATCCCGTGGGCCCCGCGCTCGGCGTCGACCATCGCGTGGGAGACGAACGGGTAGTGGCCCGGCTCGGGGAAGACCAGCTCGACGAACCCGCCCTGGGCGGGGGCGAGGGCGAGGCTCTGGCTCCCGCCGTCGCCCGGCGGGCGGAGCAGGTAGGCGCCCTCGGCGTACACGGTGTCGAACTGCCCGCCGACCACGTGGAACGAGGTGCCCCGGTTCGGCCCGGCGGCGAGGAGCCACACCCGGACCCGTTCCCCGGCCCGGGCCGCCAGGGGCCGGTGGTCGTACTGGTTGACGTAGCCGTTGAAGACCACCGCGTCGGGGCGCTCGGCCCGGATCTTGTCCATGTCCGCCTCGCCGCCGGGCGGGCCGAGGTAGAGCTCGGATTGGACGAGCACGTAGCTGCGGTCGGCCGCCGGCAGGTCCTCCGGCTCGATGATGACCGCGCCGAAGAGGCCGTTGGCGATGTGGGCGGACATCGGCATGGTCGAGCAGTGGTACATCCACACCCCGGCCTTGATCGCGGTGAACCGGTAGACGAGCGACTCGCCCGGCGGGATCGTCCGCATGGGCTTGTCGGGTGCGAGCGAGCCCGCGTGGAAGTCGATCGAGTGCCCGATGGTGCCGTCGTTGACGAGGGTGATCTCGAAGGTGTCGCCCACCTTGCCGTGGAGCACCGGCCCGGGCATCTGCCCGTTGAAGGTCCACAGCCGCTGGGTCACCCCGGGCGCCACCTCGCGCTCCACCTCATGGACCCGGAAGGTGTACCGGTGCAGCCGCTGCTCGCTCGCCGGCCGGAGCACCGGGTCGTACGGCGTGAAGCCGGGCCCGGGCCGAGCGGTGAAGTCGAGCCGGGCGGCCGCGTCCTCGCGCGGCGCGCCGTCGCCGGAGCCGCCCGGCGCGCCCCCGCCCGAAGCACCCGAAGAGCCATGGCCGGAAGCGCCCGCGGTGTGGTCGCCGGAGGCACCCGAGGGGCCCGCGGTGCCGTGGCCGTGCTGGTGGCCGCCGGCCGGGGCGGAGCCGGCCCCGGTGGCCCGGATGTGCAGCACCATGCCCATCTGCCGGTGCCCGAGCACGGAGCACCAGCCCTCGATGTCCCGGCCGACGACCCCGACGTCGATCCGGGCCGACTCGCCGGGCGCCAGCCGGCCGGTCTCCTGCCCGGTGTCGAGGACCAGGTCGTGGACGTCCTCGTCGTCGGTGTTCACCAGCGTGATCACCAGCCGGTCGCCGGGGGAGACCTCGATGGTCGCGGGGGAGAAGCGCATGTCCCGCGCCTCCACCCGGGCGGTCACCGTCCGGCCGGTGGCGCGCACCTCGGCGGACGCCTCCGCGGCGGCGCGGGCCTTGCTCACCGCGCCGGGGTCGAGCGCGACCCCGGAGGCGACCGCCAGGACCACGACCGCGAGCCCGGCCACGGCGAGCCCGGCCGCCGGGCGCCGCAGGCGGTCCCCGGGGGAGCCCGCCGCCCCCTGCGCGGCGGCCGCACCGTCACCGGGCGCCGGCGCACCGGCCGCGCGGCGCGCCGCCCGCGACCGGCGGATCGCGATGATCAGCAGCGGGAGGAACGCCCCCAGCCCGCCGAAGACGAGGAACGAGCAGAGCACCCGCACGAGCACGGGCACGGGCAGCACCGACACCAGCAGGCCGGCGTTGACGATGACGACCCGGAAGGCGGCCGCCCGGTCGAGCGTGTCCGCCGCCACCCGCACGGGCCCGGCACCGCGCCCGAGGGCGACCGGCACCAGGTACGACAGGGTGCCGAGCAGCACCTGGGCGCCGAACCCGGCGGCGAGGGCCGGGGTGATCCCGCTGAACCGGTCGCCGATGGCCGGCCACGTGGGCGTGACCGCCACCACGGCCACCAGTACGGCGAGCGACCCGGCGAGCCACGCCACGGCGGCGAGGACCGACCAGGTGGCGTACGACGCGGGCGGCTTCCCCTTGGCCGCCCGGGCCATGGGCACGGCGGTCACCCCTAGGCCGGCGAGGTAGCCGGCCAGGCCCAGGGCGACGAGCGGCCGGGCGCCGGCGATCGCGCCGCCCGCCGCGGTGACGATTCCGGCGGTGAGCAGCGGGAGCGCCCGGCGGGTGGCGCGTTCCGCGCCCTCGGCCATCCGGGTCCGGAGCATGGCCGGCCACAGGGTGAGCAGGGTGCCCACCACGGTGAGCCCGGCCCAGCCGAGGAGGTTCACGATCGCGTGGGCGAGCTTCAGCCGCTCGTGCCAGACCTCGGTGAACCCGCGGGCGAGCAGCGTGCCGAGCAGCGCGCCGATCGGGAGGAAGCAGGAGGCCGCCACGTAGAACCGCACCGTGATGCTGAAGCGCGAGGGCAGGGCGGTGCGCAGCCTCGCCACGAGCGCGGCGCCGTGCCAGAGCGCCGCGGCGGCGACGGAGGCGGCGCCCACGGCGGTGAGCGGCAGCAGGTCGGTGGCGACCCCGGCGATGACCAGGAGCGCGCCGCCGTTGTGCAGGCCGAGCCGGATCCGCTGGGCGGTCGGGTCGCGCTCCGGGGTGCGCAGGAGCGCGTCGGCGAAGTGCCGGCTCCAGACGAGGATCGAGTGGCTGAGCGCGCCGAGGAGGAGCAGGTGGAGCATCAGCCACTTGGGCGCCGGCAGGAACGGGTGCGCGATGACGACCACGATCAGCGCGGTGAGCCAGCCCATCACGGGCAGGTCGCGCAGCGGTGAGAAGCCCCGGCGCCGTCTCGGTTCGCGGGTCATGGCCGGGCCTCCGTACGGGACGGCCGGGCCGGGGTCAGGGCCGACCAGGCCGGGCACGCGGCGAACAGGAGCACCGCGGCGATGTTCAGCACGCCCCCGATCCGCCACGCCGCCGGCGCGTCCAGGGCGTCGCCGGCCCACAGGCGGAGGACGAGGGAGAGGTGCAGCAGCCCGGCGGGCGCCGCGAGGACCGGATGGTACGGCAAGGGCAGCCGGAGGACCGCCGGAAGGATGATGGGTGCGTGCGCCATGATCATCGAGAGGGTGAAGCCGAGGAAGAGGGCGTGAACCACCGCGTCGTACCGCGCCCCGTCGTCGACCGGCCCGCCCACGAGCCAGCAGGCCGCGCCGATGCCGAGCCAGGCGTACGCCGCCAGGACGCAGCCCGCGGTGAACCGCTCGAGCCCGGTGCCGCGGACGGTCCGCCGGGCCACGTCGTGGGCCGCGAGCCAGCAGGTGAGCCCGAGGAGGGCGAGCCCGAGCACGGGGTATCCGGCGGCGGGCCAGAGCAGCGCGGCCGTGATCGCGGCCGCGACCGCGCCGGAGGCCCACAGGAGCCCGCGTTCCGCGCCCGCCGGTAGGGCGATCCGGGCGAGCTCCACCCGTTCGGCCGCGACGGTGAGGACGACGAACCCGGCGAGCCAGGGGATGAGCCGGGGCACCGGCACCCCGCCCAGCCAGAGGGTCACCGCGCCGGCGGCGAGCACGGCGCCGAGGAGCTGCACGAGCACGGCGTCGCCGCGCTGCCGGCGCCAGAGCGGGACATAGCAGCCGATGAGGGCGATCGCGCCGAGGAGCAGCGCCGTGCCGCCCACCCGCTCGGGCAGCGGGGTGAGCAGGAGCACGGCGCCCGCGCCGAGGAGGGCGGGCGCGGCGAAGCCCGCCGGGGCCCGCAACGCCACGGCCCGCTCCAGTGCGATGAGGGTGCCCACGAAGCCGAGGACGAGCAGCGGGCCGTGCACGTCACGGAGGCGCGCCCAGGTGACCGGCGCGGGCAGCTCGAGCAGGAGCAGCGCGGCGTCGAGGCCGGCGAGCAGCGCGAGCGCCCCGGGCAGGGCGAGGAGCGCCGTCACCCTGGGGCGCGCACGGCGGGCGGCGGCCTGCCCGGTGCCCGGCGGCGCCGAGGTCTGGGGCCGTGGCGGGGTCGTCATCGCCCCTCCCGATCGAGCAGGACACGGCAGGCTCCGGGTTCGGAGAACGGCACGAGCTCGGTGTGCGCCGGGTCGCCGCCGTACTCCTCCAGCGCGCCGCGGAGCACGCCGAGGTGGACCCCGCAGACGACGTCCGGGTGGCGCCGGGCGGTCTCCAGCAGCGGGCAGCGGGTGAGCCGCACCACGCCCTGCGCCAGGTCGGCGTCCGGCTCGAAGCCGAGCCGGCGGAGCAGCTCGACCAGCCGACGGGGAGCGGCCGCCCGGTCCCGGTCCGTCCGGGCGCCGGCGGCTCCCCGCCCGCGCCCGGCCAGCTCGCGGCCCCACGCGATGCCGGCGGTGACGGCGTCCTCCCGGGGGGAGGCGCTGGTCTGCTGGATCACCCGGACCAGCGCGGCCACGAGGCCCGCGTACGCGGACTCCGGCTCGCCGGGGGTGTCCGCGGCCCGGTAGAGCCAGGCCGGCCGGCCCCGGCCGCGCGGCTCGGCCCGGTGCCGCTCGGCCAGGCCGAGTTCGATCAGGGCCTCGATGTGCTCCCGGAGGGTGTTCGCGTGCAGCCCGGTCGCCGCGGTGAGCTCGGCCAGGGTGCTCGGCCGGCCCTGCCGGCGCAGGGTGTCGAGCACCAGGGCCTGGGCCGCGGACATGGGCGGGCCGTACGGGGCGGGGCGCGGCCCGTGGCCCGCCTGCGGTGGCGTACCGGGCGTCCGGCTATTTTTCACGGTTGTGAGTGTAAAAAATCCAGCCGGGCCGCCACCGGTGCGGGCGGGGTTTCGTGAGGGACTTCACAGGGGCCGGGGCCGGCTCAGCGGCACGCGCAGTGGGCACGTCAGTGCAGGTGTCCGGCGTGGTATCCCGGTCGCACGCGGCCGCCGGTCAGCGGCGCGACGCGATCAACTGCCGCCATGCGGTGGAACCTCGGCACGCCGCCAGGGACGGTGGGCTACCGGGATCGGCCGGAAGCGGGACCGGGCCCGCGCAGCCCCCGGAGCCGGCCCGTGATCATCGGGATGGCCGGCCCGCCGGGAGACCGGGTGACCGCCGCGCCGTCCCGCCCACGGCGCGGCGCCGGAGCGGAGCGCCGATCATCGGGCCGGCGGGCACTCGGCAAGGTGACCCGGGCCGGCTCCGGGGAGCCGGCCGCGGGGAGAGGAGCGCCTGGGCGCCGTGGGCCTGGCCGGGGCGCGGCCCGGCCCGGTCACACGCCCGGGGCTCGACCGGTCACGCGCCGACGTACTCGGCCAGGTGCTGCCCGGTGAGGGTGGAGCGGGCGGCCACCAGGTCGGCGGGGGTGCCTTCGAACACCACCCGGCCGCCGTCCCGGCCGGCGCCGGGCCCGAGGTCGATGATCCAGTCGGCGTGCGCCATGACCGCCAGGTTGTGCTCGATGACGATCACCGACTTGCCCGAGTCGACCAGCCGGTCGAGCAGGCCGAGGAGCTGCTCCACATCGGCGGTGTGGAGGCCGGCGGTGGGCTCGTCGAGGATGTAGACGCCGCCCTGCTCGGCCATGTGGGCGGCGAGCTTGAGCCGCTGCTGCTCACCGCCGGAGAGCGTGGTGAGCGGCTGGCCGAGGCTGAGGTACCCGAGCCCGACGTCGGCCAGCCGGGTGAGGATCTTGTGGGCCGCCGGGATGCGCGCCTCCCCGGAGCCGAAGAACTCCAATGCCTCGGCCACGGGCATGGCGAGCACCTCGCTGATGTTCCTGCCGCCGAGCTTGTAGTCGAGCACCTGGGGCTGGAAGCCCTTGCCCTCGCAGTCCTCGCAGGTGGTGGCGACGCTCGCCATGATCGCCAGGTCGACGTAGACGACGCCGGCGCCGTTGCAGCTCGGGCAGGCGCCCTCGGAGTTGGCGCTGAACAGCGCGGGCTTGACGCCGTTGGCCTTGGCGAACGCCTTGCGGATCGGGTCGAGCAGCCCGGTGTAGGTCGCGGGGTTGCTGCGCCGCGAGCCGCGGATCGGGGTCTGGTCGATCGCCACGACCCCGTCCCGGCCGGCGAGCGAGCCGTGGATCAGCGAGCTCTTGCCGGAGCCGGCGACCCCGGTGACCGCGACGAGCACCCCGAGCGGGATGTCGACGTCGACGTTGCGGAGGTTGTGCGTGGTGGCGCCGCGGATCTCCAGCGCCCCGGTGGGCTTGCGCACCTCCTGCTTCAGCGAGGCCCGGTAGCCGAGGTGGCGGCCGGTGATGGTGCCGCTGGCGAGCAGCCCGTCGACGGGGCCCTGGTAGCAGACGGTGCCGCCCTCGGTGCCGGCCCCGGGCCCGAGGTCGACGACGTGGTCGGCGATGGCGATCGTCTCCGGCTCGTGCTCGACGACGAGCACGGTGTTGCCCTTGTCCCGCAGCCGCAGCAGCAGGTCGTTCATCCGCTTGACGTCGTGCGGGTGGAGGCCGGTGGTGGGCTCGTCGAACACGTAGGTGACGTCGGTGAGCGGGGAGCCGAGGTGGCGGATCATCTTGACCCGCTGCGCCTCACCGCCCGACAGCGTGCCGGACGGCCGGTCGAGGGAGAGGTAGCCCAGCCCGATCTCCACGAACGAGTCGAGGGTCTGCTGCAGCGCGGCGAGCAGCGGCCGGACGGACGGCTCGTCGAGCCCGCGCACCCATTCGGCGAGGTCGCTGATCTGCATCGCGCAGGCGTCGGCGATGCTGATCCCCTTGATCTTGGAGGAGCGCGCCGCCTCGTTGAGCCGGGTGCCGTCGCAGCCGGGGCAGACGGTGAACGTCACCGCCCGCTCCACGAACGCGCGGACGTGCGGCTGGAGCGCGTCGACGTCCTTGGACAAGAACGACTTCTTGATCCTCGGGATCAGGCCCTCGTAGGTCAGGTTGACGCCATCGACCTTGATCTTGGTCGGCTCCTTGTAGAGCAGGTCGTGGAGCTCCCGCTCGGTGAACTCGCGGATCGGCTTGTCCGGGTCGAAGAAGCCGCACCCGCGGAAGATCCGGCCGTACCATCCGTCCGCGCTGTAGCCGGGGATGGTGAGGGCCCCTTCGTTGATCGACTTGTTCTCGTCGTAGAGCTGGGAGAGGTCGAAGTCGGTGACCGAGCCCCGGCCTTCGCAGCGCGGGCACATGCCGCCGGCGCGGGAGAAGGTCTGCTTGGTGGTCTCGCCCGAGCCGCGCTCGACCGTGATCACACCGCTGGCCCGTACGGACGGGACGTTGAAGGAGAACGCGCTGGGCGGGCCGATGTGCGGCCGCCCGAGCCGGCTGAAGAGGATGCGCAGCAGCGCGTTGGCGTCGGTGACGGTGCCGACGGTGGAGCGGGGGTCCGCGCCGATCCGCCGCTGGTCGACGATGATCGCGGTGGTCAGGCCGTCGAGCACGTCGACGTCGGGCCGGTGCACCGTCGGCATGAAGCCCTGCACGAAGGCGCTGTAGGTCTCGTTGATCAGCCGCTGTGACTCCGCGGCGATCGTGTCGAAGACCAGGGAGCTCTTGCCCGAGCCGGAGACGCCGGTGAACACGGTCAGCCGGCGCTTGGGGATCTCGATGCTGATGTTCTTCAGGTTGTTCTCGCGTGCGCCGTGCACGCGGATCACGTCGTGGCTGTCGGCGACGTGCACCGGCGACGTGCCGCTCGTGGCCATGCTCGTGTCTCTCCCATCTGCCGGTTCGTCCGGGCGGCGCGGTCCGCACCGTCCGGTGCATTCTGGTGGCATCACCCGCGATGACCTGCGGAATTACGCTCCTGGCGGAGCCGGGCGCGGCCGGATCCCGGCGTCCCCGGACCCGGCCGCGCGGCGGCCCGGTTCAGGCCAGCCAGCGGCCGTCGCGCATCAGCTCCCGGCCGGTCAGCTCGTTCTCCTCGCGCCAGGCCTGGATCCGGCGCGGCGTGACGCGGAACCAGCGGTACGGCGTGGCCAGCGCGCGGGTCGAAGCCGGTGCGCGCGGCGAACCGGTCGCCGCGCTCCTTGGGCAGCGCGTCCATCTCGAGCACCTCGACGTCGCCGTCGATCACGGTCACGTCGCGGGTGTGGCCCAGCCCCAGCCGGACGGTCCGGGTGGCGGCCAGGTTCCGGCCGGTCGGGCTGTGGGCCGGGGTGGCGAGCAGCAGGGTCTCGCCGTCCCAGTCGAAGGAGAGCGGCACCAGGTACGGCAGGCCGTCCGGTGAGGCGGTGGCCACCCAGACGTCGACGTCGTGGTTGAGGCGGTGCTCGGTGTCGCGGCGGCGCTGCGCGCGGGAGCGGGGTTCGGCAGTCATATCGAAGTCGGGAACGGTATCTCGAATTCGGGAACGGAATCGGGAAGCGGTCCTGGGACGGTCGCCGGTGACCGCCGGCGGCGCCGTCCGCCACCGGCCCCGCGCCCGGGCGGGCCGGGCGCGGGGCGCGACGGCGGCGTCAGCTCGCCTGCTGGATGCGGATCAGGTTGCCCGCGGGGTCGCGGAACGCGCAGTCGCGGACCCCGTACGGCTGGTCGACGGGCTCCTGGACGACCTCGGCGCCGCGGGCCTGCAGCCGGTCGAAGACGGCGTCGACGTCCTTGGTGGCCAGGACGACGATGCCGAAGGTGCCCTTGGCCATCATCTCGGCGATCATGCGGCGCTCGTCGTCGGTGAGGCCGGGTGTGGCGGCCGGCGGGTACAGGACGATGGACGTGCCCGGCTGGTTCGGCGGGCCGACCGTGATCCAGCGCATCCCGCCGTGGCCGACGTCGTTGCGGACCTCGAAACCGAGGGTGTCGCGGTAGAAGCTCAGGGCGGTGTCCGGGTCGTCGTGCGGCAGGAACGTGTGGTGAATGGTGATGTCCATGCCGGTCAGGCTAGGTGCGGGGCGGGGAGCCGCGCTTCTCGATTCCTGACCGGTTTGGTCACCTGTTTCGCCACGCACGGCGGGATCCCCTCCTCGGCCGCGGCCGCCGCCTGGCGCCGGTAGACGCTCGGCGGTGTGCCGACCAGCTCGGTAAACCTGGTGCTAAAGGTGCCGAGCGAGGAGAAACCAACCGCGAAGCAGACCTCGGTGACGCTGAGATCGCCCCGGCGCAGCAGGGCCATGGCGCGCTCGATGCGCCGGGTCATCAGGTAGCTGTACGGCGGCTCGCCGTAGGCGAGCTTGAACTGGCGGCTCAGGTGCCCGGCCGACATGCCCGCCTCGCGGGCCAGCGCCTCGACGTCCAGCGGTTTGGCGTAGTCCCGGTCGATCCGGTCGCGAACGCGGCGGAGCCGTGCCAGATCGCGCAGGCGTTGCTCGAATGCCGTGGTCACCTGGGCGATACTGCCACATCGTGCCGGATACGCCTAGCGTTTCCGGTGTCATCCCCGGCCGTGCTCTCTGTGCGGTTCGCGGTGCCGTGCCGGGGCACCGGGCCGGGCCGCCCGGTGGGTTCCGGGCGTGACGCCGCGCCCGCCGTGGCGCGCCGATCCCGTGCGGTACGGCTCGGCGGGCGGCACGGCGGCGCGTCCCGTCCGCGGAACGGCCGAGCGGCCGGCCGGTGGGCGGCCTCCGGAGCCGAGTGGTGTTCTCGTCGTGGGCGGTTACGGAAGTTTGTTCGGAATCCCTGTTGTCAATTCTTCGGTAAAGGGTGATTGTTCGCTTCTGTGGCGTATTCTTCCAATATCGGAGGCTATTTCCGGTCCTATGAAGATCGAAAATGACCGAGTGAAAAGTGATGCCAGAAAACGCTGTGACGGATATGCCATCCGGCGTAATGTCGTGGCATGACCAAGGACTACAAAGAGAAGCCGGTGTGTGACATCTGCCTGGGTGCGGGGGGCGAGTGGATGGAGCTGAACGGCCAGCGGAACAGGGAGCGGCGCTGGGTGGCGTGCAAGCGATGTAACGGAACGGGCCGGCGATGACCGACCCGATCACCTGTCCGGAATGTCAGGGAGCCAAGGGTCAACGAATCGGGCCGCTCTTCCTCGCCTGCCCTTTCTGTCATGGTCGGGGGTGGGTCGGCGGAGCGCACGAGCCCGCGGAGCCGCCACCGCCCCCGGTCGTGCCGCCGCCCGTGTGGGAGCACCGCGTCTGGCGTGACCCGGTCATCGCGGCGGCGCTGTCCTGCCGGTACTGCCTCGGCTCCGGAGAGGTGGCGCACGTCGACGACGCGGCCCGTGCCGTGGTCACCGTCGCCTGCCCCGTCTGCTCCACCTGCACGGCCTGACGGCCCGCCCGCATCACGAGGAGCGTCACCGCTCCCCGTCACCCCCGACACCGCTCCCCGCGTCACCCCTCCCCGAGCCGCCCACCCCGAGCCGTCGCGCCGGCCGCACCGGGTCGGCGCCGTTCCCCCGCGAGGCCACGCCGCACCCGCGAGCGGAGGCACCCGAAGGGCGGGCCGGATCCCCGAGCGGCGGAACCGGGCCGCCCCGTGACCGGCCGGTCCCCGAGCCGCCGGGCCGGCCGCCCGGGGGAGCGGGCCGGATACCGCTCACCCCGCCCGGTGACCGTCTCCGCCCTCCACCGGCACGTGCTCGGCTCCGACGTCGTCGCCGCCAGAGCGCGGCGCTCATCCCCACGCGGAGAAGGTCCGGTCGAGGTGCGCCAGGGCGGCCTCGGCGTACCGGCGCGGTCCGGTGCGCAGGCCGTAGGCGAGGTCCTCGAGCAGGGCGCACCGGGCGTAGAACACGGCCCGCCGGCCGGCCGCGTCGTCCCACGGGGCCGCGTAGTGGGCGAGGATCGACGCGGTGACCTCGGGGCCGAGATCCCGATAGAGGAGCCCGAGGTCGTAGGCGGGGTCGGCGATCTCCGCGTCGCTCCAGTCGATCACCCCGGTGACCGTCCCGCCCTCCGCCAGCACGTGCTCGGCGCCGAGGTCGTTGTGGCAGAACGCGAGGGCGCGCGGCTCCGCGGGCGGTGCGCCGCCGAGGAAGGCCTCGATCCGGCGGCGGGCGGCGGCCGGCAGGTGCGCGGCGACCGCGCGGTGGTGCCGTTCGGCCTCGGCGAGCCACGCGGTGAGCGGCTGGGTGTCCGGCGCGGCCAGCGCGCTGAACCGCTCCGGCGGCGCCAGGTGCAGCCGGGTGAGGAACTCGCCGAGGGCCGGCGCGAGCCGCCCCGGCTCGGCCACCGGTCGCTCGGCCAGCGGGCGGCCGGGCAGCTTGACGTACCCGAGCACTCCGGCGTCGGGGTCGCTCAGGATGACCCGCGGGACGGGCAGCGGGGAGATCTCGGCCACCAGCGCGAGCAGGGCCGCCTCGCGCCGGATCCGGTCGGCGCGGCGGGCCGGGTCCGGCTCCTTGCTCATCCGGAGGATCAGCCCGCCGTCGGCCTCGTAGGCGACGTGGTCCATGCCCTCGCCCAGCCGGGTCACCGAGCGGGCCGCGAGCCCGGGCAGGTGCCGGGCGAACAGGGCGGACATCGCTTCGATCTCCGCCTCCGGGCGATCAGGCGTCATCGGCCGCCCGCTCCGGCCCGGCGTCGTCGAGGGCGAAGGAGAGGTAGCGCTCGGCCGAGCGGCGGACGGCCTCGGCCCCGTCGGCCGCCACCACGTGACCCGATCAGCAGCGCCCGCTGGCCGATCGCGGTGGGCGGCTCGGCGCCGATCCCGATCACGTCCGGCCCCTCCTCCTCGATCCTCGCCCGGTGGCCGGCCCGGCGCAGCTCCCGGAGGGTGGTCCACCGCTGTCCGCCCCATCCGACGTACTGGCGTTCGTCCTCGCAGATGGGGCAGTCGTCACGCGGCGCGGCGTACTGAACGCCGCAGGTGACGCAGATCGGCAGGTCGTTCATCCCGGTCCTCCTCCCGCTCGCGCAGCCGTCCGGCCGGCCCGCGCGTCCGCCGAGCCCCAGCTGATCGCCCCTTCCAGGAACAGACCAGGGCTTAGCACACCATTACGCCTATCACGTTGCGTTTTGGACAGATAACGCTGTGTAATCACTGTGGGCGATGAGCCAGACGGCTGGCTCGAAGGAGTGACCATGACGTTCACAGCTATGGAAGCCTCGTATCCGGCTACTGCTCTGAGCAATCCGCTTCAGTACCTCTCCCCGCAGCCCATCGGCCGGCAGATCGCTCAGCCGCTGGGGCTGCCGCAGATGAGCCCGTACGGCCCGGTGACCTCGCCAGAGGACCAGATCCTCCCGCAGGAGCACCTGGTGAGCCCGGTGACCTTCTGGGACAAGCTCGCCCGCCAGGGGCTGCGCTACGGCGCCGCGGCCGCGCGGCAGGTCCTCGACGCGGTGCTGTCCCAGCAGGCCCCGGCGATCAACGGGCCGGCCAACGGCGCCCAGCCGATCGCCGCCGCCGTCCCGCAGGCCCAGCCGATCGCCGCCGCCGTCCCGCAGGCCCAGCAGTACGCCGCCGCCCTCCCGCAGGGCCAGCCGTACGCGGTGACCCCCGCGCCGGTCCCGGCCGCTGCGCAGATCCCGCAGGCCGTGCCGCAGGCGATGGCCGCGCAGCAGATGGCGCCGGCCGCCGGTTACGCGGCTCAGCCGCAGCAGGCCGCGCTCGCCGCCCTGCAGGCGGCGCAGCAGGCCGTGGCCCAGCCGGCCGCTCCGGGGGCCGCCGCCGCGTACGCCGCGCAGCCGCAGGCGGCTCTGGCGTACCAGCCCGCCCTCCAGGCCGTGCCGCAGGCGATGGCCGCGCAGCAGATGGCGCCGGCCGCCGGTTACGCGGCTCAGCCGCAGCAGGCCGCGCTCGCCGCCCTGCAGGCGGCGCAGCAGGCCGTGGCCCACCCGGCCGCTCCGGGGGCCGCCGCCGCGTACGCCGCGCAGCCGCAGGCCGCCCAGGCGTACCCGATGGCCCAGCCCCAGGCCGCGCATGTCCCGGCGGCCGCGGGGGCGGCGGTCTGACAGGGGGCGCGTGGTGAACTCACTGAGTGGAGGACCTGGCCTGCCGGGACCGGCCTCGGGGGGACCCGGCATGGCGCCGGCGGTGAACCTCGCGATCGCCCCTGCCCTGGGCGCGGTCCCGGCCGGGATGGGGATGCCGGCCGCGGCACAGCAGGGGCCGCTCCTTCCGCCGCAGGTACGGTGCGCCGAGGCGCTCCGGCACCTGTACGGCTGGCTGCGGGCGTCGCTCCCGCAGTGGCCGCAGGTCGCGGGGGTCATCCCGTCGCTGGTGCAGGGCGTGCGGCTGTACCGGAACGGGCAGTACGAGGCGTGCCTCGCCCACATCCAGTCGGTGCTCGGTGCCATCAATGCCGGCCAGACCGCTCCACTTCGGTGACGCGATCCTGACGGCCCGGACCGGTGCTCGGCCGGTCCGGGCCCGCGCCGTACCCGGCCGCCCGCACTGCCTCGCACCGCATCGCGCGGCGCGCACGAGCCCCGGGGGATCCACCCGCGCCGGATGCCCCGGGCTCGCCCGGCCGATCCATCCGCCCGGCCCGCCCACCGACACAGCCTGAGCTGGGGAGAGTCGAACGTGGTGACCAGCAACGACAAGCCCAAGGACGGAAAAGAGGAGCCGCGCCCGGCCGCCGCGGGCCGGACCAGGCAGGCGGCCCGGCAGTCGCCGCGCCCGGTGGAGCCCCGGCCCCGGCGGTACATGGTGGCGGCGCTGCCGCAGCAGTCCCTCGCCATGCGCGGGGTGACCGCCCCGGCCATGGACGCCGCCGGCCTGCTGCGGCTGCTCGAGGAGGATCCGCAGGTGCGGGTGCGCCGCCGGCTGCGCGACACGGGCGGGGCGGGGACGCTCTGCACGGGCGGGGCGCCGTTCCCGCCGATCGTGGTCGCCGACATGACGCCCGAGCACGCGCTCACCCTGCGGCTGCGCCATCCCCAGCTCCACATCGAGCGCGACCGGCTGCTCGCCTTGGCCGAGGCGGCGCCCCGCCGGCGGCGCGCCTCCGCCGCGGTCCTGCCGCCCGGCCCGGAGCTCACCGTCACCTTCCTCGTCAAGGGCGCCGGCGGCAGGCCCGTGCCCGGGGCGGTCGTCTACGTGATCGGCGCCGCCTGGACCGCCCAGGCGGTCACCGGGCCGGACGGGCGGGCCACGGTGACGATGACCGGGGAGACACCGGAATCCGTCACCGGGGTGGTGGTGAAGCCCCGCGCCGGCCACTGGAGCGCGTACCTCGACCGGCCGTCCCTCGCCACCGACCGGGACAACCTGGTCGAGCTGACCCCGCTGGCCGACGCCATCCCCGGCTTCCCCGGCACCCAGGTCTTCGGCTGGGGCCAGCGGGCGATGAACCTCGACCGGCTGCCGCCCACGCTCCGCGGGGCCGGGGTGAAGATCGCGATCATCGACTCGGGGGCGGACACCGGCCACCCCGACCTGGCCGGCCGGGTGCGCGCCGGGCTCGACCTCACCGGCGACCGGCCGGACGGCTGGACGGCGGACGGCGCGGGCCACGGCTCCCACTGCGCCGGGATCATCGCCGGCGCCGACGACGGCCGGGGCATCGTGGGGTTCGCCGTCGAGGCCGAGGTCCACGTGTGCAAGATCTTCCCCGGCGGCAGGTTCAGCGACCTGATCGAGGCCCTCGACCACGCCATCGGTGAGGGGATCGACGTGGTCAGCCTGGGCCTCGCCTGCCGCCACCCGTCCCAGCTCGTGGCGGCGAAGATCGACCAGGCGCGCAACGCGGGCGTGGCCTGCGTGGTGGCGGCGGGCAGCGACGGCGGCCCGGTCTGGTTCCCCGGCGTCCTGCCCACCGTGCTCACGGTCACCGCGATCGGCAAGACCGGCGAGTTCCCGCCCGGTACGGCGCACGCGGCCGAGCTGCGGGAGCCGCGGACGGCCGACGGGTACTTCTCGCCGAAGTTCGCCTGCCACGGCCCGGAGGTGGACGTGTGCGCGCCCGGGGTGGCGATCCTCTCCAGCGTGCCGCCGGACGGGTACGCGGTGATGGACGGCGCCTCGGCCGCCGCCCCGCACGTCGCGGGCCTCGCCGCGCTCGTGCTCGCCCACCACCCCGACTTCCACGGCGCGTTCGCCGCCCGGGACGCCCGCCGGGTCGACCGCCTCTTCCAGATCATCAAGGCGAGCTGCACGCCCATCGACCTCGGCGACGCCCGGCGCACCGGCGCGGGGCTGCCGGACGCGCTCCGCGCGCTCGCCCCCGCGCTCGCGCTCATCGCACCGGACCCGGGCGAGGTCACGACCCTGCTCGAGCAGCTCACCACGGAGATGGTCACCGCGGGCCTGCTCCCGCCCGCCGCGGGCCAGGGCACGCCGGGGGCGGCCCCGGCCGCCGGCCCCGCGGCGCAGCCGCCGGGGCGGTACGGCCACGCCGGGGCCGGGGCGGTCAACGGTGCGGCGGCCCAGGCCGGTGGGCCGGAATCCAGTAGCGGGCCCGCGCCCCGCGGCGCGGCGGCGGGCGCGCCACCGGGCTCGGCCGGCCCGGTTCCGGACGGGCTGAGCGCGCTCTGCTGGCTCGCCGAGGAGATGCAGGCCGCCGGGCTTCCGGTCGAGCCGGTCTCCGACCTGCTCGACTGAGCCCGGCCGGGTCCGCGCATGGGCCGGTTGCCCGCCTACGCGCCCATGCTCGCGCGGCCGGGTGCGCTGCCGGAGCCGGACGAGGCGTACGCCCACGAGATGAAGTGGGACGGCGTCCGCGCGCTCGCCTACATCGAGGACGGCCGGCTTCGGCTGGTCTCGCGCAACGGGCTCGACATCACCGCCGCCTACCCGGAGACGCACGGCCTCGCCGGCGCGGTGGGCGGGCACGACCTGGTGCTCGACGGGGAGATCGTCGCCTTCGACCGGCAAGGGAGGCCGTCGTTCGAGGCGCTGCAGCCGAGGATCCACCAGCGGGACCCGCTGCGGGTCGCCCGGCTCTCGGTCACCTCACCCGTGACGTACCTGCTCTTCGACCTGCTCCACATCGACGCCACGCCGGTGATCGGCCTGCCGTACGCGGAGCGCCGGGCGCTGCTGGAGGAGATCGTGCGGGGCGGGGAGCGCTGGGACGTGCCCCCGTGCTACCACGGCGCGGGCCCGCGCGCGGTCGCGGAGTCCCGCCGGCTCGGCCTGGAGGGGGTGGTGGCCAAGCGGCTCGCCTCGCCGTACCGGCCGGGCCGGCGCTCGCCCGACTGGGTGAAGGTGAAGAACTTCCGCACCCAGGACGTGGTCGTGTGCGGGTGGAAGCCGGGCGGCGGCCGGCGGAGCGGGACGATCGGCTCGCTGCTCGTCGGGGTCCAGACGGCCGACGGCCTGCGGTACGCGGGCCACGTCGGCACGGGGTTCACCGAGGCCGCGCTGCGCGACCTGGCGCAGCGGCTGGCGCCGCTCGAGCGGCGCGGCCACCCCTTCGCCGAGGAACCGCCGCGGGAGGAGGTGCGCGACGCCCGCTGGGTCGAGCCGGTGCTGGTCGGCGAGGTCCGGTACACGGAGTGGACCGGTGAGGGCAGGCTGCGGCACCCCTCCTGGCGCGGGCTCCGGGCGGACAAGCGCCCGGACGAGGTGGTCCGGGAGGACTGAGCCGCGCCCGGGCGGCGTGCCGCCCGGCCTGCCGCCGGTGGGTCAGGCCTGGTGGGCCTGCTGCGCCATCCGGGCCACGTCCGCGGCGCCCTCGCTGAGCAGCCGGGAGCTGAGGTCGGCCAGTGCCCGGCCGGCGGCGAGCTCGTCACCGATCTCCGGAACGGCCGGGTCGGCCGGGTTCCGCCTGGCCCGGCCCACGCACTCGTGCCGCCGCTCGCCTCCGTCCGTGTAGAGCACGGCGGTCGCCGTGGTGATGTCGTCGTTGTCGTCCTCGGTGAGGACGAGCTCGACGTTCCAGCGCTTGGTCTCCATCGCGAACACCCCAGGTCGCCGTCCATCCCCCGCCGGGCCGCGTTCACGTCGACCTTTGCCCAAAATCTGCCGATTGTTGGTGAGCCGCCCGCCTCCGATGGCGACCTTTCGGTAAACGGGAGCCGGGACCTTCGGACCTGGACGGCACCGCCGGCCGGCGATCAGATGGAGGTGCCCCGGGTGCGAGAAAGGGGAGCGTGATGCCGGATTTGATCATCGTCGGCACGGACGGTTCACCGGCGGCCAACGCGGCCGCGGCGTGGGCGGTCGACGACGCGGCCCGCCGCGGCTGCCCGGTCCGCTTCGTCAGCGTGATCGACCGCTGGGCGTACAGCGCGGTGAAGTTCCCCACCGGAGCGGGCGACCCGCTCACCCAGCAGGCGGAGCGGGCCCTCGCGGAGGCCGAGGCGATCGCGCGCAAGCGGCGGCCGGACGTGGAGGTCAGCCTGGAGATCGCCGAAGGCCTGCCCGCGCGGATCCTGCGGGAGAAGGCGGATGAGGCGAGCGCGGTCGTGGTCGGCGGCACCGGGGTGGGCGGGTTCGCCGGCGCCGTGCTCGGCTCGGTCGCCTCCCACGTGGCGGGCCACGCGCCCGGGCCGGTGGTCGTGGTCCGGCCCGGTTGGGAGAAGGCCGCCGAGCGCGAGGAGATCGTGCTGGGGGTCGACGGCTCACCCGAGTGCGAGCCGGCCATGGCGTACGCGTTCGGCGAGGCCCGGCTGCGCGGTGCCCGGATCCGTGCCGTGTACGCGTGGCGGCTGCCGATCCTGCCGCTCGTGCCCGAGATCGGCTACGACCCCGAGGAGGCGCGGGAGGCCGAGCACCGGATCCTCTCCAGCGCCCTGGAGCCGTGGCGGAACCGGTACCCGGACGTGGAGGTCACCGAGGAGGCGGTGCTCGCGCACCCGGTCGACGCGCTCACCGCCGCGGCGGCGGGCGCCGCACTGCTGGTGGTGGGCTCGCACGGCCGGGGCGCGCTCGGGTCGCTGGTGCTCGGCTCGGTCAGCCGCGCCGTGCTGCACCACGCCTACTGCCCGGTCGCGGTGGTACGGCCCCGGCCGTCGTCCGGCTGAGGCGGCGCGCCTCCGGTGCGTCCCCCGGCCTCCGGGGCGCCGCCGGGCCGTACCGTGCTGCCTTAGGCCCTGCGCCCGCATGGCCGGCGTGGCGGATGCGGTCGTGCACCGTGGGCCTGGGCGCTCTGAGCCTTGCGTGTGCCTGACGGCCTGCTCGCGGGTGTCCGGCCCCGTCCGTGGGCCTTGCTGTGCGCCCGTACCATCCCGCACCGCGGTCCTGAAGTACGGAGCGGGCGGCCGGCGCCGGACATGGAACGTGCCGGGCGCCGGCCGGCGCCCGGCACGCATCGGGGGCGATCCGTGGGAACGGCCGCGCCTCAGGACGCTCGCTCGATGGGGATGCGCTTGCCCCGCTCCTTCTCCTTCTTGCGCAGGCCCACGCTGATCTCGAGGATGCCCCGGTCGTAGGTGGCCTTGACGTCGTTCTCGTCGGCGCCCGCGGGGAGCGCGATCGACCGGGTGAACGAGCCGTACCGGAACTCCGAGCGCTGCGCCTCCCGCTCCTCGTGGCGCCGCTCGGCGTGGACGGTCAGGATCCCGTTCGACAGGGTGATCTCGACGTCCTTGTCCGGGTCGATGCCGGGCAGCTCGGCCCGGAGCACGTACCGGTCGTCCTCGATGAAGTCCTCGAAGCGGATCTGCCGCCCGAACATCGACATCATCGGCCGGAAGCCCGCGAGCGGCTCGTCGAGCCAGTCGAACAGATCGGGCAGCATGCTCCAGGGCTCGCTCCGCATGAGGCTCATCCGAACCACCTCCGTTTGTCCCCCCGTGGGCTCTTGCTCCCCAATAGGTGTTTCCGGTCTTTTCGGTTCCATCCCACCACCAGGCCACTGATCTGTCCCAGTGGCGGAGGTCCCGGGCGTGGATGACCTTCGGCCGGTTCTGATGACCGGGTGACCGGCGTGGGATGGAGAAATAGGGGGCACTGTGGAGATAACCGGGAGAGGGAGTTGCGATGTCCGGAAAGACCGGCGTGGTGGTCGTGGGGGTCGACGGGTCGAAGTCGGCGCTCGCGGCGGTGGAGTGGGCGGCGGACGACGCCCGGCGACGCGGTGCCCGCCTGCGGATCGTGCACGTGCGCGAACCGTGGGCCAACGAGTTCCCCTTCCATGGCGTGGCCGGCTATCACCAGTCGCTCACCGAGTACTGCGAGGGGGTGGTCGCCCGTGCCGCGGAACGGGCGAAGGAGCGGGCCCCCGACCTCGAGGTGACCACGGAAGTGGTGACCGGTGCGGTGATCGAGCGGCTGCTCACCGAGGCGGAGCGGGCGGACGTCGTGGCGGTCGGCAGCCGGGGCATGGGCGGCTTCGCCGGGCTCGTGCTCGGGTCCGTCGGCATGGGGCTCGCCTCGCACTCCCCGGTGCCGGTCGTCGTGGTGCGCTGGCTCCAGGAGAAGACGTACGACGAGGTCGTGGTCGGGGTGGACGGTGAGGCGCACACGGACCCCGCCCTCGAGTTCGCCATCGAGGAGGCCCGGCTCCGCGGGGCCCGGCTGCGCGCGCTGCACGCCTGGCACCGGCATCTGCACAACCCGCTGGCGCTCGCCGGCACGCCCGTGGACCGCGACGCCTTCGACGAGGAGGTGCGGGAGTTCCGGGAGCGGCTCGCGCCGTGGCGGGACCGGAACCCCGACGTGGAGCTCATCGACACGGCCGTGTGCGGTCACCCGGTCCCGGTGCTCGCCGACCTGTCCGGCTCGGCGGACCTGCTCGTGGTCGGCTCCCGGAGACACGGCGGCATCGGCAAGGCACTCCTCGGCTCGGTCAGCCACGGAGTGCTGCACCGGGCCCGCTGCCCGATCGCCATCGTCCGGCCGAAGGGCGGGTGACGCCCGCCGCGCCGGGTACGGCCGGCCCGGGTCGTCCGGGCGCCCGGGGCGTGGCCGCCGGACCGGGGCACCCGGTTCGGCCGGGGCGGCCCACCGGGTAAGCCCGGCTCGGCTCATCTGGGATGGGTACGGCCGGCCAATCGGCGCGGCGCCCGCCGGGACGGGGCGCCGGCCCGCCCGTTCGCATGCGTCAGGCCGGCGAGGTCGCCGCCGGGTTGCCCCCCTGCCTCCCGGCCCGGTCCCCGACCGGCCTGTGCCGATGCTTCGCGTACCCGCTACACCCCGGCGCGGGTCGGACGGCGCATCTCGGTCGGCTGTTCCCGCCACTCGGGGGTCTCGCGCTCCTTCTCCGCCTGCATCTCCTCCATGCGGAGAGCGATCCCCATCGCGAAGAGCGTCGGGGCCCACTCGCCGATGAACAGGCCCCAGCGGTCGGCCCGGTCGATGCCTGCGTGCTCGTACCGGTTGGAGAGGAACCACGAGACGACGGTCAGGCCGATCGACGCGATGCCTGCCCCGTACATGTGCGAGGAGCGCACACCCATCTTGTGGAGTGTTCTGATCACTTGGTCCCCCCTTGTGGTGTTCGCCTTGTCTTCGTCGCTACCCGGACAGAAACCCCGTAATCCGGACAAGGGAACACGCAAGGCAGGGCCGGGGATCAGGACACCCGCGGGGCGGGGCCGAGGGCGAGCGCGTCGACCTCGGCGCGGGACGGCGGTACGGCGCCCTCGCGGGTGCAGGTCAGGGCGGCGGCCGTGACGGCGTACCGGAGGGCGGCGGCGAGGTCCATCCCCCGGGACAGGGTGGCGTGGAGGAAGGCGCCGGTGAACGTGTCGCCGGCCCCGACCGTGTCGGCGACCCGCACCGGGACGCCGTCGGCCCGCGCGACGGTGCCGCCGGCGGCGAACGCGGCCGCGCCGCGCGCGCCCAGGGTGAGCAGCACGAGCTCGAGCCCGTGGGCCCCGAGCCACTCCCGGGCCACGTCGGCGGGCTCCCGGCCGGGGTAGAGCCAGGCCAGGTCCTCGTCGCTCGCCTTGACCACCCGTGCGATGCGGAGCCAGGGCTCGACCCGGGCCCGGTACTCCTCCCGGTCGGGGAGGAGCGCCGGCCGGACGTTCACGTCGTACACCACGGTGAGCTCCGGGTCGCGCCGGGCCAGGCCGGCCGCCCAGTCGCGGAGCACGTCCGCGCCGGGCGGCACCACGGCGGCGAGGGAGCCGATGTGCACCGCGCGGGTGCCGGGAGGGAGCGAGGAGGGCAGCTCCGCGGCGCTCCACCGCCAGTCCGCGGTGCCGTTCACGTAGAAGCCGAACGCGGCCGAGCCCCGGTCGTCCAGGTCGACCACGGCGAGCGTGGTCGGCTCGGCCGCCTCCACGGCGAGCTCCAGACCCACGCCGCACTCCGCGAGGTGCGCGCGGATCCGCCGCCGAACCCGTCGCGGGAGATCCGGCAGAGCAGCTGCACCGGCGTGCCCAGGCGGGCGATGGCCACGGCGGTGTTCGCCGGTCCGCCGCCCGGGACCGCCCGCCACAGGCCGTCCGCGCCGGCGGGCACCAGGTCGATGAGGGCCTCTCCGCAGACCAGGATCATGATCACCTCCGGTCGACGCTCCTCAGTCTCTCAGCGCGCCCGGAGGAGGGATCAAGCCCGCCGGATTAAATCGACTTTTCCTATCTTGAAAGAAGGCTTTACCCGCGGCATCATGCTCGTATGGGTCCACGGCGAGGGCTGACTGAGCGCAGGCACATCGATCTGCTCCGCGTCTGCGGCGCCGCCTGTCGCGTTCCGGAGCCACCGATCCGGATGACGACCAGGCAGGAGGAGATCGCGAATGTCTCAGCTCATCGATGGCCTGCGGAACGGGCATGACCCGCACCCGGTGCCGTCCGGCGACCAGGGTGCCGTGCTCAGCGTGGTTCCGATCCCCGGATCCGATCAGGCGCTCGTCATAGTCGGGCACATGGTCCCCGCCGACGGCCGGGCCGTACCGGCCGCCCCGGCCGGGGGAGCGGCGGGCCGGCCGCCGGAGAGGGAGGGGGACGACCTGGTGGTGGACCGGGCCTCCCGCGTGGTCCGGGTGGACGGCGAGGAGATCAGCCTCACCTACCGCGAGTTCGAGCTCCTCGACTACCTCCGCTCCTCCCCGGGAAGGGTGTACAACCGCCGGCAGCTCCTGGCGGCGGTGTGGGACCGCTACACCGACCAGGGCGTGCGCACGGTGGACGTCCACGTGCTGCGGCTCCGCCGCAAGCTCGGCAGGCACGCCAACCGGATCGTCACGGTGCGGAACGTCGGCTACAAGTACCAGCCGCCACGGCGCCCCGGGCGGTGACCGGGGCGCGCGATGCCCGGGCGCCGCGCGGATCGGCGCCCGGCCCCGGTGTCCGCGCGGTTGCCTATCCTTGAGCGTGCGATGGACACGCTCGCCGATCTCCACAGCCGTCTGCAGGATCTCATGCCGCGCGACCGGCACCGGTTGCGCCGCCGACTCAACGGCGTCCGCAAGATCCGCGATGGCGGGGCCCGCCGCGCGGTGATCGGTGAGATAGCCGCGGAGCTCGAGGCGGCGCAGCGCCGGGTCGAGGCCCGGCGGGCCGCGGTGCCGCCGATCGTCTACCCCCCGGAGCTGCCCGTCGTCCAGCGCAAGGACGACCTGCTCGCGGCCGTGCGCGACCACCAGGTCGTGATCGTGGCGGGGGAGACCGGCTCCGGAAAGACCACGCAGCTCCCCAAGATCTGCCTCGAGCTCGGCCGCGGGGTGCACGGCGCGATCGGGCACACCCAGCCCCGGCGCATCGCCGCGCGCTCCGTGGCCGCGCGCATCGCCGAGGAGCTCGGGGTCCCGCTCGGCGACGCGGTCGGTTACAAGGTGCGGTTCACCGACCGCTCGAGCGACGGGACGCTCATCAAGCTGATGACCGACGGCATCCTGCTCGCCGAGCTGCAGTCGGACCCGCTGCTCCTGCAGTACGACACGATCATCATCGACGAGGCGCACGAGCGCAGCCTCAACATCGACTTCATCCTCGGCTACCTCAAGCGGATCCTCCCCCGGCGGCCGGACCTCAAGGTGATCATCACCTCGGCCACCATCGACCCGGAGAGCTTCGCCCGGCACTTCCGCGGCCCCGACGGGGAGCCGGCGCCGATCATCGAGGTCTCCGGGCGGACCTACCCGGTCGAGGTGCGGTACCGGCCGATCGGCGAGGACGAGGACCAGACCCAGGCCATCGTCAACGCGGTCGACGAGCTCTGCGCGGCCGGACCGGGCGACATCCTCGTCTTCCTCAGCGGCGAGCGGGAGATCCGCGACACCGCCGACGCGCTCAAGGGGCGGCCGGAGGAGGTCCTCCCGCTGTACGCGCGGCTCTCCACCGCCGAGCAGCAGCGGGTGTTCCAGCCGCACCGGGGGCGGCGCATCGTGCTCGCCACCAACGTCGCCGAGACGTCGCTCACCGTGCCCGGCATCCGGTACGTCATCGACCCGGGCACGGCGCGGATCTCCCGGTACAGCAACCGGCTCAAGGTGCAGCGGCTGCCCATCGAGCCGATCTCGCAGGCCTCCGCCGACCAGCGCAAGGGCCGGTGCGGCCGGACCTCCGACGGCATCTGCATCCGGCTCTACAGCGAGGAGGACTTCAACTCCCGGCCGCGGTTCACCGACCCGGAGATCCTCCGCACCAACCTCGCCAGCGTCATCCTGCAGATGGCCGCGCTCAAGCTCGGCGACGTCGCCGAGTTCCCGTTCGTCGACCCGCCGGACCCCCGGCAGATCAGGGACGCCTACGCGCTCCTCCACGAGCTCGGCGCCATCGAGCAGGTACCCGGGGCGCAGCAGCGCGAGGTGCGGCTCACCCCGATCGGGCGGAAGCTCGCCCAGCTCCCGGTGGACCCCCGGCTGGGCCGCATGGTGCTCGAGGCCGGCCGGAACGGCTGCGCGCGCGAGGTCATCATCATCGCCGCCGCCCTCTCCATCCAGGACCCCCGCGAGCGGCCCGCCGACAACCAGCAGGCGGCGGACGAGAAGCACCGCCGCTTCGCCGACAAGGAGTCGGACTTCCTCACCTTCCTCAACCTCTGGCGGTACCTGCAGGAGCGGCAGCGGGAGCTCTCCTCGAGCGCCTTCCGGCGGATGTGCAAGGCCGAGTACCTCAACTACCTGCGGGTCCGGGAGTGGCAGGACATCGTCAGCCAGCTCACCGAGGTGGCCACCTCGCTCGGCATCGTGCTGAACAGCGCCGACGCCGACCCCGACCGGATCCACCAGTCGCTCCTCGCCGGGCTGCTCTCGCACATCGGCCTGAAGGACCTCGACACCAAGCGCCGCCAGGACGGACGCCGGCCGATCACCGAGTACCTCGGCGCCCGCGGCGCCCGCTTCGCGATCTTCCCCGGCTCCGCGCTCGCCAAGGCGCAGCCCACCTGGGTGATGTCGGCCGAGCTCGTGGAGACCTCCCGGCTCTGGGGCCGGATCAACGCGAAGATCAAACCGGAGTGGGTCGAGCCGCTCGCCCAGCACCTGGTCAAGCGGAGCTACAGCGAGCCGCACTGGGACCCGGAGCAGGCCGCCGTCATCGCCTTCGAGAAGGTCACCCTGTACGGCGTGCCGATCGTGACCGAGCGCAAGGTCAATTACGGGCGGATCGACCCGGAGCTGAGCCGGGAGCTCTTCATCCGCCACGCGCTGGTCGAGGGCGACTGGCGCACCCACCACAAGTTCTTCCACGCCAACCGGCGGCTGCTGCAGGAGGTCGAGCGGCTCGAGGAGAAGGCCCGGCGCCGGGACATCCTCGTCGACGACGAGACGCTGTTCGACTTCTACGACCGGCGGATCCCCGCCGAGGTGGTCTCCGGCCGGCACTTCGACGCCTGGTGGAAGAAGGCGTCGAAGGAGAACCCCGACCTGCTCACCTTCACCCCGGAGATGCTGATCAACGAGGGCGCCGGGGTGCGGGAGGAGGACTACCCGGACACGTGGCGGCACAACGGGCACCGGATGCGGCTCACCTACCGGTTCGACCCGGGCGCCGGGCTCGCCGAGGCGGTCCGGCGAGGCGGCGGCCACGACCGCGACCGGGGCGCGGACGGGGTGACCGTGCACATCCCGCTCTCCGTGCTCAACCAGGTCGACCCGACCGGGTTCGAGTGGCAGGTCCCGGGGCTGCGTGAGGAGCTCATCACCGAGCTGATCAGGTCCCTGCCGAAGGACCTGCGGCGCAACTTCGTGCCGGCCCCCGACTACGCCAAGAAGGTGCTGAGCCGGGTGCGGCCCGGGAGCGAGCCGCTGCTGGACGCGCTCGAGCGGGAGCTGTACGAGCTGACCGGGGTGCGGGTGCCCCGCGACGCCTGGAACCTCGAGCGGATCCCCGACCACCTGCGGATCACCTTCCGGGTGGTCGACGAGCGCAAGCGCACGCTCGCCGAGAGCAAGGACCTCACCGAGCTCAAGCGCATCCTCGCCCCCCGGCTCCGGGACACGCTCTCCAAGGCGGCCGAGGACCTCGAGCGGACCGGGCTGCGGAGCTGGACCATCGGCACGCTGCCCAAGGTCTTCCAGCACGGGCGCATGCGGGCCTACCCGGCGCTCGTCGACGAGACCGACAGCGTCGCGGTCCGGATGTTCGAGACCGAGGACGAGCAGCGCAAGGCGATGTGGGCCGGGACGCGGCGCCTGCTCATGCTCACCACGGTCAACCCGGCGAAGTCGATCCTCCGCGGGCTCACCACCGAGCAGAAGCTCACGCTCAGCCGGAGCCCGCACGGGAGCGCGGTGGCGCTGTTCGACGACTGCGTCGCCTGCGCGGTCGACGCGCTCATGGCCCAGGCCGGGGGACCGGCGTGGGACGAGGAGGGCTTCCGCCGGCTCCACGATCACGTGCGCGCCTCGCTCTACGAGACCGCGGAGGAGGTGGTCGCGCGGGTCGAGCGGGCGCTCGCGGCCTGGCACGAGGCGTGCACCGCGCTCGCCGCGATCGAGCGGGGCGGCCCGGCCGACGTGGTCGCCGACGTCAAGGGGCAGCTCGAGCGGCTCGTCTACCCGGGCTTCGTGACCGACACCGGGTATGACCGGCTGCCGCACCTGGCCCGCTACCTGCGGGCGGTCACCCGCCGGCTCGGCAAGCTCGGCGAGGACCCCTTCCGGGACGGCGAGCGGATGCGCCAGGTGCAGGAGGTCGAGGACGCCTATGACGAGCTGCTCGACCGGCTGGAGCCGCAGCACCGGGACGCGCCCGCCGTACGGGAGATCCGGTGGATGATCGAGGAGCTGCGGGTGAGCCTGTTCGCCCAGCAGCTCGGCACCCCGATCCCCGTGTCCGAGAAGCGCATCCGCAAGGCCATGGAGCGGATCGCCGTGCCGTGACGGCCGGGGCGGGCCGTGGCCCGGCGGCCGCGGCTCCGCGCCCCCGGGCGGGCCCGGCCGGCGATCGCAGGCGACCATCGACGAAGGGAGAGACAGCGGCGTGATCCGGGCGGTCGTCTTCGATGTGGGGGAGACGCTGATCGACGAGACCCGCATCTGGTCGCGCTGGGCCGACCGGCTCGGCGTCACCCGGTTCACTCTCATGGGGGTGCTCGGCGCGATGGCCGCCGCGGACAAGGGGTACGAGGAGGCGTTCGAGCTGATCCGGCCCGGTTTCGATCTCGAGGCGGAGCTCGAGGCGTGGCGGCGGGACGACCCGGGCGGCCTGCGGGAGAACTTCGACGCCGCGGATCTCTACCCCGACGTACGGCCCGGCCTCGCCGCGCTCCGCGCCGCCGGCCACCGGCTGATCATCGCGGGCAATCAGCCCGCCCAGGCCTACGACGCCCTCGCCGCGATGGACCTCCCGGTGGACTCGATCCACACCTCGGAGGGGTGGGGGGTGGAGAAGCCGGACCCGGAGTTCTTCGCGAAGGTCGCCGCGGCCGCGGGCTGCGATCGCGCGGAGATCCTCTACGTGGGCGACCGGCTCGACCGGGACGTGCTGCCCGCGAAGGAGTGCGGGCTGCGCGCCGCCCTGCTCCGCCGCGGGCCGTGGGGCCACCTCCACGCGGCCCGGCCGGAGGCCGCCGCGGCCGACCTGGTCGCCGACTCCCTGCTCGAGCTGGCGCGCCGGGTCCCGGAGCTCGCCTGACCGAGGACGCCGGCCCGGCGCCGGGCCGGCGGGTGCGACCCAGCCCCAGCCCGGTCCCGGAGGGGCGTACCCGTGCCGGGTCTGGCTGGTCCGATGGGCGAGGTCAGGCCCGGGTCTCTTGCGTGATCAACCTGAACCCTCCGGGCGTGGCCGGACCGCGCCGGGCTTACCCAGGCCGGCCCGGGCGACCGTGGCCAGGCCGCGCCGGGGTCACAGCAGCCGGAGGTTGAGCGCGTAGGCGAGGCGCTTGCGCCCGGCGTCGCTCATGTGCAGGTGGTCGCCGGCGTCGTAGGCGGGGTGGAGCCGATCGGGCGCGTCGGGGTCGCGCACGGCCCGGTCGAAGTCGACCACCCCGTCGAACGCGCGGCTCGTGCGGATCCACTCGTTGACCTGCTGCCTGATCTCCTCGCGCTCCGGCGTCCAGGTGGCGTACCCGCCGAACGGCGTGAGGGTCGCGCCGAGCACCCGGACGCGCTTGGCCCGCGCCGCCTTGATCAGGCGCTGGTAGCCGTCGATCAGCTGCTGCGCGGACGTGACCGAGCCCCGGGAGATGTCGTTGATGCCGATGAAGACGACGACCGTGCGCACCCCGGGCTGGAGGAGCGCGTCCCGCCGGAACCTGCTCAGGCCGCTCGGGCCGACGTTCGGCTCGAGCAGCCGGTTCCCGGCGATGCCGGCGTTGAGCACGCTCAGCCGCCGCCGGGCGGACACCCGGGCGAGCCGGTGGCTGAGGTAGTCGGTCCAGCGGCGGTTGGCGTCGATCTCCTGGCCGGTGCCGTCGGTGAGCGAGTCGCCGAACGCCACCACCGCCCGGGTCGTGGCCGGCGCGGTCACCGCGACCCGGTCGAGGAAGTACCACTGGACGCTGGTGTAGGTGAACGCCGTGGCGCTCTCCGCCCGGGTGTGGTCGCCGGGCCGGGACAGGTAGGTGGTCGCGTAGGCGCGCTCATGCCCGGTGACGTCCCGCACCGTGTGCGGGACGTAGATGCTGATCACGAGGTCCGACCCGCGGGGGAACCGCCCGCGGATCGGATCGCTCCAGACCGCGCGGCCGGGGGCCACGGTCACGGACTTGCGGCCGCCGAAGGTCACCGACCGGTTCGTGCCGGGCTTGATCCGCGCCCCGGCCCGCTGGATGCCGAGGCGGACGCGCCCGAACGTGACCGGCCGGGTGCCGAACACGTTGGACAGCCGGATGCGAGCCTCGGTGCCGCCGATGCTGATCCGCACGACCATCCGGATCGTCTGGCCACCCACCACGGCGGGCACCCGGCTGGTCGCGGCCGACCAGGCGCCGACGAGGTGCCGTCGCTCCGTCTTCCGGTCCGCGGCGCCGCGCGCCGCATGCGGGGCGATCTCGGTGGCGGCCGGCAGGGGGGTGGCGTACCGTGCGGCGGACGCGCTCTCCCGCGCCGCCTGCGCCTCCGCCGGGGGGACCGCCAGTGCGGCCGTGGCCAGGGCGATGGCGGCCGTGGTCCACCGGAGGACCGGCCGTGGCATGCGAGTCATCCTCCTCGTTCGCACAAGGGAACGGTGGGGGGTGCGAGGAAGCAAAGGGCACCGTGGCTCGGGACGAGCCTCCGTTGAGCCCATACATTACGGCGGTTTGCGTAACGGATGGTGCTCGTGGGAGCAGAGTGATTCCGTCAACCCGCCGTTAACCTCGGCTCCGCTCCACGGCAGGGCCGGGAGGGTACGCTCGCACTGATGGATGATCGCTGGATTCCCCTGGAGGGCGCGGTCAACGTCCGGGACCTGGGCGGGCTCCCCACGGAGGACGGGGGCACCACCCGCTTCGGACGGATCCTCCGCGCCGACAACCTGCAAGGGCTGACCGAACGGGACGTCGACCTGCTGGTCAACGCCTTGAACCTGCGGCGGGTCGTCGACCTGCGGTCCGAGGTCGAGGTGCGGCTGGAGGGGCCCGGCCCGCTCACCCGCGTGCCCGGGATCGGCATCCACCACCTGAGCCTGCTCACCGAGGTGGGGGACTTCACCGACGTGGAGGCCCGCACGATCGACGACCGCGTGCTTCCCTGGCAGCGGGAGCGCTCGGAGGAGGACATCGCCGAGCTGAGGGTGACCGGCTACTACTACGGCTACCTGCGCGATCGCCCGGATTCGATCGTGGCGGCCCTGCGCACGCTCGCCGTGGACGACGGGCTCGCCGTGGTCCACTGCGCGGCGGGGAAGGACCGGACCGGGGTGGTCGTGGCGATGGCGCTCGCGGTCGCCGGGGCCACCCGCGAGGCGATCATCGCCGACTACGTGGCGACCGGCGAGCGGCTGGAGCGCATCCTGGCCCGGCTACGCGCGAGCGAGACCTACCGGGCCGACCTGGACGGCAAGCCCGCCAGCAGCCACCTGCCCCGCGCCGAGTACATGGCGCGGTTCTTCGCCACGCTCGACGAGCGGTTCGGCGGTCCGCTCGGATGGCTCAAGGCGCACGGCTGGACGGACACCGACACCGAGATGCTCCGGGCCCGCCTGCGCGGCTGACGGCCGCGGCGGGCCGGGCCGTACCCGGCCGGTCACCGGTCCCGGTCCTCCTGCTCGGCGAGGAACGCCTCGAACTGGGCGGCGAGCTCGTCGCCGGTCGGCACGTGGATGTTCTCCGGCTGCTGGTCCTGCCGGGCGGCGCCGGCGTGGAAGGCGTCGAACTGCTGCTCCAGGCCGCGGATCGCGGTGGACAGCTCGACCGAGGCGCTGATCTGCTCTTCGATCTCGGCGGTGGTCTTCGCCGCCGCCTCACGGAGCCCGTCCATGGGGAAGACCAGGCCGGTGTTCCGGGTGATCGCCTCCAGCGCGGTCACCGCGGCCGCCGGGTACTCGGCCTGGGCCAGGTAGTGCGGGACGTGGATCGCGAAGCCGAACGTGTCGTGGCCCTTGGCGCCGAGCCGGAACTCGATGAGCGCGGCCAGCCCTGCGGGCACCCGGACCTTGCCGAACGGGCTCGGCTGCGCGGCGACCAGGCCGGGCCGGCTCTGATGGGCGGTGTAGCCGAGCGGCCGGGTGTGCGGCACGCCCATCGGGATGCCGTGCACGGTCACCAGCTTCGCCACCTTGAGCTGGGTGACGATCATGCCGAGCGCCTCGGTGAACAGCTCCCACTCCCGGTCGGGCTCCGGCCCGGTCATGATCAGAAACGGGGTGCCGGTCAGGTCCTGGGTGAGGTGGATGGCGAGCTCGGGGGTGTCGTAGTCGACCCACCGGTCGGTGTCAAAGATCATCAACGGCCGGCGGGACCGGTAGTCGATGAGCCGGTCCACGTCAAAGGTGGCGATCACCCGGTGCTCCAGCGTCGCCAGGAGGTGGCCGAGGGCGAGCCGACCGGCGCCGCCGGCGTCCACGAAACCGTCGAAGTGGTAGAGGAGCACCGGATCGGTCAGTTCGGGAATGTCCCTGTCGAGCCGGTAGAGATCCGTGGGGTCGAACACGTCTCCCAACCTTTCTCAAGGGCGGTTTACTTCTTGACCCTATGGTGCGCCGGACCGTAGCCGAGCCCTCGCGGTTGCGACCCTACCGTGGAGATGTGGAGATGGATCCGGACCTGGAAGAGTTCGCCACCCGGCTGTTCCGGCTCGCCCGGACCGGCAACACCGAGGCGCTCAGCGCCTACGTGGACGCCGGGGTACCGGTCAACCTGCGGAACCAGAACGGTGACTCACTGCTCATGCTCGCCGCCTACCACGGGCATGCGGACACGGTGCGCGCCCTGCTCGCGCGGGGTGCCGACCCCGACCTCGCCAACGACCGGGGACAGACCCCGCTCGCCGGGGCGGTGTTCAAGAAGGAGCGCGAGGTGGTGAAGGCGCTCCTGGAGGCGGGCGCCGACCTGTACGCGGGCCGCCCCTCGGCGATCGAGACGGCACGGATGTTCGGCGATCCGGAGATCATCGATCTGCTGGAAGCCTGATCGGCGCCCGTGCGCCCGGTGCGGCGCCGGTCGCCGATCCGGTGGGGCGGAACGCCGGTCACCCCGCCGTGCGCCGGTCGCGCGGTGTGTCGCGCGCTGCGCCGTACGGCCGATCGGCGTGTTTCGGCATCGTTCCGATACGTACTAAATGGTGCGTGATATGCGGATAGTACCATTTTCTGGTAACTGAAAAGATTGGCGGCTTTTATTCGCTGACTGCGGAAAGGCGCGTTCCCCCCTACCGTCCGGACTTCCGCACGCCATCGTTACGGTTAGCATTGGACGCGTGAGTGTGCAGCATCCGGATGACGAGCGTCCGGTAGACCTCTGCGAAGACGGTTTGCCGGTGCTGCCCGACCAGACGAGCGACGACACCGACCTCGGCTGGGGGGAATGGCGTTCCGACTCCGACGTCTCCCGCTACCTCGAGGAGCGGCCGCCGCACTGGGATGAATACGTATAAGCCGGCCTAGGCTCGCGGGACACCCGGCTACGACAGCACGTCCTTCCGGCGGAAGACGCGGAAGGCGAGGGCGATCAGGATCACCGAATACGACAAGGAGATCACCGTGCCCTTGACCATGCTGTCGTACTCCGGCCGCGGGGCGAGGACGTCCAGCCAGGCCGTGCTCCAGAACGTGGGCAGGAACTGACGGATCGGGCCGAGGGCGTCCACCGCCTGGAGGATCATGCTGACGATCACCAGGCCGACCGCGCCGCCCACCGCGCCGAGCGGTGAGTCCGTGCCGACCGAGAGCAGGAAGGCGAGCGAGGCCACCACGAGCTGGCTCACCAGCACGTAGGCGACGGCCAGGCCGAACGAAGGAAGCGCCTCGCCCGCCGGCACGACCTCGCCGGTCCCGGGCACGCGGATGTCGTGCCAGCCGAACGCGAGCGTGCCGGCGATCAAGGCCATGAGCGGGAGCGCGGTCACGGCCGCCGCCGAGTAGGCGAGCGCCACCACGAGCTTCTGCCGCAGCAGCCGGTCGCGGGGCACGGGGGCGGCGAGCAGGTACCGCAGCGACGACCAGTTCGCCTCGCTCGCCACCGTGTCCCCGCAGAACAGCGCGACCGCGACCACGAGCAGGAAGTTCGAGGACACCGACAGGCTGAAGGTGGCGAAGTTGAGCCCGCCCTCGGTGGCGAGGTCGCTGAGCCGCAGCCCGCTCCTGCTCCGCGGGCCGGCCCCGAGCTGGAAGGCGAGCAGCAGCACCCACGGCAACGCCAGCAGGACCCCGAACATCACGTAGGTGCGGCGGCGCCGGAGCTGGCGCACGAACTCCACCCGAAGCGGCAGCGTCCGGCCCGGCGCGTAACCGGGGGCGCCCTCGGTCATGCCCATCACCGCTCTCCGATCAGTTCGAGGAAGACGTCCTCCAGCCGTGGCCCGGCGCCGGCCGCGCCGGCGGGGCCGCCCCGCTTGAGCAGCTCGCGCACCGGCCCGGCCGAGACGAGCCGGCCGCGGTGCATCACCACCACGTGGCTGCAGGTCTGCTCGACCTCGGCCAGCAGATGGCTGGAGATGATCACCGTACGGCCCCGCTCGGCGTAGGCCTTGAGCACCTTGCGCATCTCGGCGATCTGCGGCGGGTCGAGCCCGTTGGTGGGCTCGTCGAGCACGAGCAGGTCCGGCAGCCCGAGCATGGCCTGCGCGATCGCGAGCCGCTGCCGCATGCCCTGCGAGTAGGTGCGGACCGGGCGGTCGAGCGCGTCGCCGAGCCCGGCGATCTCGAGCGCCTCCTCCAGGTGGGCGTCCCCGGGCGGCCGGCCGGTGGCCCGCCAGTACAGCTCCAGGTTGTCCCGGCCGGACAGGTGCGGGAGGAAGCCCGGGCCCTCCACGAACGACCCCAGCCGGGAGAGCACCGGCGCGCCGGGGGTCACCCGGGTGCCGAAGATCCGGATCTCGCCTTCGTCGGGGTGGATGAGCCCCATGAGCATGCGCAGCGTGGTGGTCTTCCCCGCGCCGTTGGGGCCGAGCAGGCCGAGCACCTGGCCCCGCTCCACCCGGAACGACAGGTCGGCCACGGCCTGCTCGCCGTTGCGGTACCGCTTGCCCAGTCCCCGGATCACCAGCGGGACGTCGGCGAGCTCCGGATCGGTGTCGCCGCCCTGCGGCGCGGCCGTGCCGCGGCGGCCGGTGAGCAGGAGCGCGGCGGCGATGACCACCGCGGCCACCGGCAGCGCCCACAGCCACCAGTCCGGGCCGCCGGCCGGGGTGGTGAGCGCCGCGTGGACCGGGAGGGTGACCTCGGGGGAGCCGAGCGCGATCCGGTGCACCGCCGGGGCCGCGGGCGTGGCGTACGCCATGTCGGTGGTGGAGACCACCAGCCGCAGCCGCGACCCGGCCTCGAACAGGTGATCGATCGCCGGGAGGGTCACGGTGACCGGCGTCCCCGCCTCGGTCGCGGCCACCCGGAGCGGGGCGGCGAGCCCGGCGGGGAGCACCGAGGCCGAACCGGCCGACTCGTAGAGCTTGACGAAGAGCGTGGCCTCGCCCGTGCCGTGCACCCGGAGCGTCACCGACGGGCTGCCGGTGACCCGGACGGCCCGGGCCAGCGGCTCGGACTGGAAGACCGCGGCCTGCCCGGGCATGTCCAGGGCGAAGCCGGAGGCGGTAGAGCCGCCGGTGAGCAGGCCGCCGAGCCCGGGGAGCGAGGAGATCCCGGCCGGTGACCCGCCGGGCGGGTTCGCCACCGGCTGCGGCGGGCCGGAGAGCGCCACGGTGGTCCGTCCGCTGCCGGACAGGCCCGGGTAGCGGTCCGCGGACGCGTGCACCAGCACCCGCTGCCGGGTCCCCGGGTCGCGCCCGCCGTCCCGGGTCACGGTGAACGCCGCGCCCGTCCCGTCCCCGGTGCCGCCGCGCAGCCACCGGTCGAACCAGCCGGCCGTACGGTCGAAGACGTAGTCGGTCTCGGCGTCCCCGCCGTCGTGGCCGCCGTCGATCCAGACCACCTCGACCGGCGCGCCGGTCGCCGCGATCGCCAGGGCGTTGGCGTCCGCGTGGGAGAGCGGGAAGAGGCTGTCGCGCTGCCCGTGGATGATCAGGGTGGGGATCCGGATCCGCCCGGGCACGGAGACCGGGCTGGAGCGGCGGAGCAGCTCGACCGCCTCCTTCGTGGCCCGGCCGGTCGACGCCACCGTGTGGTACATCTCGCAGATCTCCGGGTGGAACCGCCCGCACCGCACCAGCCGCTCGGCCACGTCCTCGGGGAGGGCGCCGAGGAGTTCGGGCAGGCCGCCGGAGAGGCCGGTCTGCCCGACGGGCGCGTCCTCCCGGCGGCCGGGCGCCGCGCCGTCCCCGTCGCCGCCGGCCGCCCCGGCGCCGGCGCCGCCGAAGAAGATCCCGGCCCACATCTTCTTGAACACGCCGTTCAGCGGGCCCCGGCCGCCCGCGTCGGGGAAGAGCGCGTCGGCGAGGTCGTGCCAGGTGGACTGGGGCGCGATCGCGTCGACCCGGGCGTCGTAGGCGGCGGTCATCAGCGCGATGGCCCCGCCGTAGGAGGCGCCGGCGATGCCGACCCGCGGGTCGCCGGGGGCGTCGAGCCGGACCTCGGGCCGCTTCGCCAGCCAGTCGATGAGCTGGCGGACGTCCTTGACCTCGTAGTCCGGGGAGTTGAGCGCGATCTCCCCGGTGGAGCGGCCGAATCCGCGGGCGGACCAGGTGAGCACCGCGTAGCCGCGGGCGGCGAGCCGCTCGGCGGTCGGGCGCACGCTCTCCTTGCTGCCGCCGAACCCGTGGGCGAGGAGCACCGCGGGGGCGGGGCCGCCCGAGGCGGGCGGGAAGAAGGTCGCATCGAGCCGCACCCGCTGATCGCCGGCGGGGCCGTCCATCACGGTGATGGTGACGTCCGTCCCGGCGACGGCCCGCGGGGAGGGCCACAGCGCCCACAGCAGCGCACCGGCCACCAGGACCGCCAGGGTGATCGCCGCCGCCAGGGCGCGCCGTCCGCGCGCGAATGTCATGCGGTGCATGCTACTGATCGTCCCTGTGAGCCGGTCCGTCCGCGCGCTCAGCCGAGCAGCCAGCCGTACAGCCAGGCGAGCAGCGCCAGGCCGCTGAGGACCGGGACGATCTGGATCGCCCGCGCGTTCAGCCGGAACGCCTCGATGAGGGAGAGCACGGTGGCCGCGACCGCGAGCAGGCCGTACCAGACGAGCTCGGGCGGGACGCCGACCGAGAGCGCGGCCGGGTCGGCCACGGTCGCCACCGACAGCGCGGTCAGGGCGGAGAACAGCACCCCGGCCAGGCCCGCGAGCGCGCTCAGCCCGGCGCGGCGCCGCCGGAGCAGCGCCACGAGCGCGGCGATGAGCTGCACGGCCGACACGACCGCGAACACGCCGAGCGGGATGAGCGCCACCGGCGAGGTGACGACGGTGTAGGCCGCGGCGGTCACCAGCACCTCCCCGGGAAGGATGAGCGGACGGGACGCCCGGGCCGGGTCGCACGGCGCCGCGGTGGAGCCCGGGTCGCCGAGGAAGGCTTCGACCGTGCGGCGTCCGCAGTCGCTGCCGAGGAACACCCCGTGCCCGACCCCGGCGAACTCGGCGAACCGCGCGCCCGGCAGCGACGCGGCCGCTTGCCGCGCGGCCTGCGGCGGGGTCGCCGGGTCGTACCGGCCGCCCAGCACGAGGACGGGCGGGGCCGCCGTGCTCCCGCCGGCGGAGCCCGCCGCCGGGACCGCGGTGGCCCGCTCCGCGTCCCGCGCCCGGGGCAGCTTCCACGCCTCGCACACGGCCGCGTCGATCACCCCGGTGAACGGGCGCGGCCCGGTGTCCGCGGGGAAGGTGTTGAAGGGCACCTCGTCCTGGCACTGCACGGCGTAGTACAGGCCCCACTCCCGGGACACCAGCCCGGGGCCTGCCTTGTCGAACAGCAGGCGGAGCAGCCCGGTCCGGCCGGCGGCGAGGCCGTCGACGAGCGCGGGGACGATCGGGATGAGCTCGGCGTCGTGCAGCGCCGACTGGAGCAGCGTCGCCACGTCGTCGCCGGTGAGCGTGACCGTGATCCGCTTGCGGGTGAGCGGGTCACGGGTGCGGAAGGAGGCCGGTTCGGCGTTGAGCCGGTCGACCAGGGCGGCGAACCGGCCGCCCACCCCGAGCGCGGTGAACGCGGTGGTGAGCGCGGGGGAGGCCTGGTCGTACCACCGCGCGCCGGCGGGGAGGAACGAGTCGAGCACGACCGCGCGGGTGCCGTCCGGGTCGGCCGCGGCGGCCCGCAGCACCGGGCGGGTCGCGTAGCCCACTCCGAACAGGTTCCACCGCCGGTAGCCGAGCTCCCCGCGCAGCTGCACCAGGTCGGCGGCGATCTCGGCGGTCCGGTACCCGCGCAGGTCCACGTGCTGCCGTTCGAGGCGCTCCTGGCAGGCGAGCGCCTGCTTGACCACGGGCCACGCCTCGGACCGAGCCGGCCCGGCGGTGGTGAGCGTCCCCACCAGGGCCTGGGCGATCTCCGGGCAGCTCAGCCGTGGCTCGGAGTGGCGCCCGCCGCGCTGCTCGACGACGATCACGTCCCGGTCGGGCAGCGTCCGCGCCAGCAGCCCGATGACCTCGAGCGACGACGACCCCGGCCCGCCGCTCGCGTACACCACCGGCTCGGGCTTGCGATCCGGCGCGGCCGAGCGGTGCACCGCGAAGGCGACCTTGATCGTCTTGCTGTTCGGGACGTCGCGGCGCTCGGGGGCGAGCAGGTACCCGCACGTGGTCCCGGCCGGCACCGGGACCGGGCAGGGCCGCTCCTCGATGCCGGTCCCCCCGGTGGCCTGCGCCGCCCGGGGAGGGGCGACCAAGGTCGTGAGCGTGGCCAGGGCCGCGGCGATGGCCGTGACGGCCGCCTTACGCCAACTACGCAACCGCCGATCCCGTCCCCGCGAACCCAGCCGTTTATCGCAGGCAACATTAGCGCGATTCCGGGATGGCTTGTCCCACGGCAACCCATTCGAGATCATCTGCCCCGGTACGGGGTTGGGGCACGCGCCCGGGCGCGGAGGCGGGATCACCCGGCGGCGCGAGGCCGGGCCGCGTGCCGCCGCGAGGCCGGATCACCCGCCGGCGAGTGCCTGGATCGACCGTGGGCGTGCGTGGATCACGTGCCGGCGCGCCTGGATCACCTCGCGTGCGTGGATCACGTGCCGGCGCGGGGCCGGATCGCGGACGGTGGAAGCCCGAGCCGCGACCGGCGCGCGGGCTCGGCCGCAGCCGGTGCGGGCCATGCGCCGCCGTCACGCGGGGCCCACGTGCCGTGCCGTGGCGATGCTGACGTACCGCCGGTGCGAGGCGGACGTGCCGTGGCCGGTGCGGAAGCGCTCCGGTAACCGGTCTCCGGTGGTGCGCTCCCGGTATCCGGTGTGGCGCTCACCGGTCTCCGGTGGTGCGCTCCCGGTATCCGGTGTGGCGCTCACCGGTCTCCGGTGAGGCGCTCACCCGTCACCGGTGACGGGCTCACTGGTCTCCGGTGCGGGGCGGTGCCGTGCTCTCGCGCACCACCAGCTCGGTGGCGAGCTCGATCCGGCGCGCCTCGACCTCCTCGCCGCGCCCCATGGCGAGCACCATCCGGGCGGCGAGCGCCGCCATCTCCTGGAGCGGCTGCCGGATCGTGGTGAGCGGGGGCCATGCCCACTGCGACAGCGGCAGGTCGTCGAAGCCGATCACGCTGAGGTCCTCCGGAACCCGGAGTCCCCGCTGGCGGGCGGCCTCGAACACGCCGAACGCCTGCATGTCGCATCCGGCGAAGATGGCCGTCGGAGGCTCGGGCAGGGAGAGCAGCTCGTGCCCCTGGTCGTGGCCGGAGTTCACCAGGAAGTCGCCGTACCGGATCAGCTCGGGGTCGACCGGGATGCCGGCGGTCTCCAGCGCGGCACGGTACCCGTCGATCCTCGCCCGGCTGCACAGCATGTCCGGCGGCCCGCCGATCACGCCGATCCGGCGGTGGCCGAGCTCGAGAAGGTGCCGGGTGGCCTCGAGGCCGCCGTGCCAGTTGGTCGCGCCGACCGAGGCGACCGCGGGGGCCGGTTCGCCCTCGGGGTCGACCACGACGAACGGGATGGATCGGGCGATGAGCTGGCCGCGCTGCCGGGTGGAGAGCCGGGAGCCGACGATGATCACCCCGTCGGTGCGGCGGGCGGCGATCCGCTCCAGCCAGTCCCGGCCCGGACCCGCATGGGTGTGCAGGACCGAGATCACCACGCTCGCCCCGGCCTCACGCGCGACGGTCTCGACGCCGCGCACCAGTTCCATCGCCCACGGGCTCTCGATCTCGGCGAAGACCAGGTCGAGGAGCCCGACCGGCCGGTCTCCCAGCCCGGTCCGCCGCTGATACCCGTGCTTCTGGAGCAGCCGCTCCACACGCTGGCGCGTCTCCGGGGCGACCTCGGGACGGCCGTTGATCACCTTGGACACCGTCGGGACGGAGACCCGGGCCTCTTGGGCTATTTGGGCTATCGTCACCCGCCTCTTTGCTGGCATGTCTAGAGCCTATCCGAAAGTTTCGGGCTCCACGTCATCAGCCCGATCCATAACCTTCGGTTTTCGCTCACGGAGCGCACCTGATCGTGATCATGTTCGTGGCGGCCTTGACGCTCCTCTCTGTAATCCGTATTCTCGCGGCTGCGAAATATTCGGGCTATTTCCGAAACTTTCAGGCCGGGCGAGGGGTCGGGAGCCTCGTATCCGCCTCGTTGCTGCGGTTTCGGTGGAAGTAAGGAGACGTGATGACGCTGCGTGTGTCCGGGTCCCACCTGGTGGACGAGGAGGGAACGCCGGTACGGCTGCGCGGGGTCGGGCTCGGCGGCTGGCTCAACATGGAGAACTTCGTCACCGGCTACCCGGCGAACGAGTCCTCCATGCGCGCGGCGGTCCGGGAGGTGCTCGGTGACCACCGGTACACGCTCTTCTTCGAGCGCCTGCTCACCTCGTTCTTCACCGAGGCGGATGCGGACTTCCTGCGTGACCTCGGCATCAACTGCGTCCGGATCCCGGTGAACTACCGCCACCTGGAGTCGGACGACCGGCCGATGGAGATCATCGAGGACGGCTTCCGCCACCTCGACCGGGTGATCCGCATCCTCGGGGAGCGGGGGATCTACAGCGTGATCGACCTCCACGCGCTCCCCGGTGCGCAGAACCAGCACTGGCACTCCGACAACCCCACCCACGTCGCGTTCTTCTGGCAGCACCGGCACTTCCAGGACCGGGTGATCAACCTCTGGGAGGCCATCGCCGACCGGTACAAGGACAACCGGTGGGTGGCCGGGTACAACCCGGTGAACGAGCCGGGTGACCCCACCGGCCGGGTGATCGGGCCGTTCTACGACCGGCTGGTCAAGGCGGTGCGCGCCGTCGACCCCGACCACGTCCTCTTCCTCGACGGGAACACCTACTCCACGGACTTCTCGATCTTCCGGGAGGTCTACGAGAACACGGTGTTCGTCTGCCACGACTACGCCCTCGCCGGGCTCGCCCACGGCGGCCCGTACCCGGGGTACACGCGGGGCGAGTGGTGCGACCGCAACACCCTGGAGCAGACCTTCCTCAAGCGGACGCAGTTCCAGCGGGAGACCGGCACGCCGATCTGGGTCGGGGAGTTCGGCCCGGTCTACACCGGCGACCCGGCCGTCGACGAGCAGCGGTACCAGGTCCTCCGCGACCAGCTCGAGATCTACGACGCCTACAACGCCGGCTGGTCCCTGTGGACCTACAAGGACGTGGGGCTCCAGGGCCTGGTCTACGCGCGCGGGCCGTACATGGAGCGGTTCGGCCCGTTCATCGAGAAGAAGGCCCGGCTCGGCGCCGACCGGTGGGGCTCGACCATGGAGGAGATGGCCGATGTGCTCGCCCCGCTCTACCGGCTGATCGAGTCCGAGTTCCCGTCCTGGGACCCGTACCCGTGGGGGCAGCGCTACCAGGTCGACGACCTGCTGCGGCACATCCTGTTCGCGCAGGCGCTGCTGCCCGAGTACGCCGAGCTGTTCCGGGGCCTCGACGACGACGAGCTGATCGCGCTGGCGGACTCCTTCGCCTTCGCCAACTGCGTCCGCCGCGAACCGCTCATCGAACTCCTCGCCGAGAACCTCCGGCGGTGATCCCGCGGCAGGGACCGGACGGCGTCGACGGCTGAGACGAACGGGGCACGGCATGGGTAAGGAAGGCGGACGGCTCGTCAGGAATCCGATCCTCCCGGGGATGTACCCGGATCCCTCGATCTGCCGGGTGGGCGAGGACTACTACCTCGTCACCTCGACCTTCGAGTGGTTCCCCGGGGTGCCGATCTTCCACAGCCGGGACCTGGTGAACTGGCGGCAGATCGGCCACGTGCTCGACCGCCCCTCCCAGCTCAACCTCGACGGCGTCCGGTCCTCCGGCGGGATCTTCGCGCCGACGATCCGCTACCACGACGGGGTGTTCTACATGATCACCACGCTGGTCGGCGGATCCGGCCCCTCCGGCAACTTCCTCGTGACCGCCACCGACCCGGCCGGGCCGTGGAGCGACCCCCACTGGCTCCCCGACGCCCGCGGGATCGACCCGTCACTGTTCTTCGACGACGACGGCACCGCCTGGGTGTGCGGCACGCGGGAGAAGGAGCGGCAGAGCTACCGGGGCGAGACCGAGATCTGGCTGCGCCGCCTCGACCTGGACACCTTCCAGCTCTACGGCGAGGAGCTGGTCATCTGGGAGGCGGTGCAGCGCGGGTCGGTCTGGTGCGAGGCGCCGCACATCTACAAGATCGACGGCCGGTACTACCTGGTCACCGCCGAGGGCGGCACCTCCACCGAGCACTCGGTCATGGTCGCGCGCGCCGACCACGTGACCGGGCCGTACACCCCCGATCCGCGCAACCCCATCCTGACCCACCGGCACCTCGGCCTCGATCATCCGATCAGCTGCACCGGCCACGCCGACCTGGTGCAGGACCACGCGGGTGACTGGTGGATGGTGCTTCTCGCCGTCCGCCGCTACGGAGGCGGCGAGAACCTCGGAAGGGAGACCTTCCTCACGTCGGTGCGGTGGGAGGACGGCTGGCCGGTCGCGAGCCCGGTCGAGCCGGTCACCTCCGCGCCGGTGGTTCCCGCCCACCCATGGCCGGCCTCCCCGGCGTGCGACCACTTCGACTCGGTACGGCTCTCGCCGGTGTGGAACCACCTCCGCACCCCGCGGGAGCGGTACTGGAGCGCCGGGGATGGCCGGCTCCGCCTCCGCCTGCGGCCGGAGCGGCTCGGCGAGCCGGTCAACCCGAGCCTCATCGCCCGGCGGCAGCAGCACATGGACTTCGCGGTGCACACCGCGCTCGACTTCCAGCCCGGGCCCGGTGAGTGCGCCGGGCTGGTCCTGGTGCGCAGCGACGACAACCACGTGCTGCTCGTCCGGACCGAGCACGGGCTGGAGCTGATCCGCCGGGAGGCGGGCGAGACCACGCGGCTCGCCCACGCCGAGCTGCCGCCCGGCCGGGTCCACCTGGGCGTGGAGGCGCACGGGCAGGCCTACCAGGCCCGGTACGCGGTCGAGCCGGGGGAGTGGCGCGACCTCGGCGGCCCGTTCGACGGCCGGCTGTTCGGGCTGTCCGCCGCCGAGAGCTTCACCGGGACCTACATCGGCCTGTACGCGAGCTCGAACGGCCGGCCGAGCGACAACGTGGCGGAGTTCCCCTGGTTCGAGTACCTCCCGCTCAGCTGACGAACCGGCGGAACGCGGCCCCGGCCACCCGGATGGCGAGCGACGGCGAGAGCCGTACCACGCGCCAGACCGCGCGCGCCGACGCCGGTGTCACGATCAGCGCCTGGTTCCGGGCCACCCCGCGGAGCACGTCCCGCGCGACCGCCTCCGCCGGGTAGAGCCGCCCCTGCGCCTTGATCGCCGTCGACCGGGCCCGCCGGGCGACCTCGGTCTGCGGCAGCCCGGGGTTGGTGTTGTCGAGCAGCGGGGTGTCGACGAAGCCCGGGCAGACCACGCTCACCCGCACCCCGTGCGCGGCGGCCTCGGCGCGCAGCGCGATCGACAGCCCGACGACCGCGTGCTTGGTGGCCGTGTACGGCAGCATCAGCGGGGCCGGGGTCAGCCCGGCGAGCGAGCCGGTGTTCACGATGTGCCCGAACCCCTGCTCGATCATGATCGGGTAGGCGGCCGTCACGCCGTGCACCACGCCCTTGAGGTTGACGTCGATCGCCCGGTTCCAGTGGTCGAGCGTGAGCTCCTCGGAGGCCCCGCCGATCCCGATGCCGGCGTTGTTGAACATGAAGTCCAGCCGGCCGTGGCGCGCCTTGACCTCCTCGGCCAGGTCGCGCACGGCCGCGGCGTCGGTGACGTCGACCACGGCGTGGCCGCAGCCGAGCTCCTTGGCGGTGCGCTCGGCGTTGGCGATGTCGGCGATCGTGACCTGGACGCCACGGCGCACCAGCTCGGCCGCGATCGCCCGGCCGATGCCGGAGGCGCCTCCCGTGACGATGGCGGTCCGGGTCATGCCGCGCTCCCCGCCGCGGCCGGCGACGTGGCGCGGTCCGGCTCGTCCCAGATGCCCATCGCCCGCCAGATGCGGCGGCTGAGCGGGTTGATCAGGCCGAGCTCACCGCAGAGCCGCCGGGTCCGCGCGATCGAGGCGCGCATCTCGGCCTTCGTCGCCGGGTTCTCCAGGTAGACCTCGCGGACGACCTGCTCGGGGATGCGGAACGCCCGGATCATCGGCCCCGGCGGGGAGAGCATGATCCGCGCCATGATGCCGAGGATCACCGGGGTGAGCAGGCTGAGCAGGAACCGCGGGAAGGCCGCCATCCGCGGGACCCGCCAGCGCAGGTAGTGCCGGGCGAAGGAGATGTGCCGCGACTCCTCGGCGATGTGGATCCGCATGATGGCCTCGAGCAGCGGGTGCCGCACCCGTCCTTTCTTCAGCATGGTGCGCTGCACGTGGTCGATCGGGTCCTCGCCGCCGAGGACGAAGACGAAGAACAGCTCCGTGGAGATGAGCGGGATCCACGGCACCGTCTGGGCGATCAGGCTCAGCGGGCGCGGCATACCACGGATCGGGAACTTCGTGCGGTTGACGAACTCCTGGAACATCATCCCGTGATGTCCCTCTTCGATCATCTCGTGGTACGCGTACCGGAACTCGACCGAGCCGTTCGGCAGCCAGTAGGCGTAGTTGAGCAGCCCGCGCTTGAGCAGGTTCTCGAACTGCAGGCCGATCTTCATGGCGGTCGCCACCCGCCACAGCCCGATCCGGGCCCGGGTCTCGGGCGGCAGGCTCCGGTACCACGGATGCCCGCCGAGCGGGTCGTCGGGGGAGAGCTCCCAGCGGGGGTCGGTCTGGTGGACGAGGAACTCGGGATCGTCCCACGGGATGTCGACGTAGGGCTCCCAGTGCTTGTCGACCGATGCCTTGGAGAGGCGCTCGATGACGGTCTCGTAGGTGCTCCGGTCGGTGGACCTCTCGTGGGTGGCGGGCACGCGGACCTCCCTTCCCTGCCGAGGACCAGCAAATTGTACGTCGCATCCAATAAGTCGGGAAGGTCCGCGGCCGCATGGATCATGTGGCTCTGTCCTGCCGTTTAGGTGATCGTGCGGAAATCGGGAATGCGGCTTGGCTCAGCCCCATTGCGGGCATGCGCCGGTACCGGCCGGAATATCGGGAACGGCGCGCCGGCGGACGGTCCGGAGAGCCGAATTCGCTCTACAGCATGTAGTGTTTTCCGTGCCGCCGCCATGATCACAACTTAGGGGTAAGGAATTCAATCCTTCCGGCTCGAACTCCGGGCGCTGGAAACTTCTTCGGGGAAATCGTCGTCTGCTGGGATGAAATCATTCGGGGCTGATCTCTGCGAAATATGTGAAGGACGGTCGCGATGATCGAAGTCCCCTCCGGCGGCCGGTCCAGGAGTCTGGTCCCCCGATCCCTCGACCGTGTCGAAGAGCGGCTGATCCTCGCCACGTGCCTGGTACTCGCCGGTGTCAGCGTGGTGGGCGCCATCTTCGAGTGGCCGCCCGCCGTGTATCAGCCGATCACGTTCCTGGCGCTCTACGCCGTCCTCCGCATCCTGCTCCCGCTCCGGGAGACCCCGGAGGAGCTGCGCCAGGCCCGGATGGAGCTCGCCGAGCTGAAGGAGCGCCTGCTCAACCACGAGTGCGTGGACTTCCGGTGCTATGAGAGCAGCGCCGAGTTCTATGGCGCGCTGACCGAGGTGGTGAACAGCGAGGCACGGCGCCAGATTGACGCCTGGTATGTGCGCAAGGTCCCGCCCACGAAATTCGTACAGAAAGCGGCGAAGCGCTACTTCTCCTCCGTACTGCAGTGGGCCAAGAACGATCCCTCCCGCAGCGTGCGCCGGCTCATCTGCGTGCACTCGCCGGAGATGCGGGAATGGGCGCGCCGGCACCACGCGGATACCCGGAAGATCGCGAACTACGAGGCCCGCATCGTCGAATGGGCCATCAAGGCCGACCTGCTCAACATGGCCGTCATCGACCAGCGGATCGTCTTCCTGGCCTTCTCCGGCGCCACGGATCAGGTGGTCCGAGGGGTGAGCATCCGAGACGCCCGGGTGGCCAAGGAGTTCACCGACCTCTTCACCCAGCACTGGGCGGCCGCGACGCGGCTGAGCGACTGGGTGAGGCAGGCGCGCTGAGACCGCGCCCGTGGCGCAGCCTCATCACTGCTCGGGCGCGAGCGGGAGCCGCAGCACGAACCGGGCGCCCACCTCGGAGTCCTCGATGGTGAGCGTGCCGCCGTGCACCTCGGCGATCTCCCGGGCGATCGCGAGGCCGAGGCCGGTCCCCTCGGCGTACGGCTGACGCCCGGTGCTGATCCGCATGAACCGCTGGAAGACCGCCTCCCGCAGCTCCGGGGGCACCCCGGGGCCGTCGTCGAGCACCTCGAGCACCGCCTTGTCGCCCACCCGGCCGACGATGACCTTCAGCATCGACTCCGCGAACCGCTCGGAGTTGTCCAGCAGGTTGGCGAGCAACCGTGCGATCTTGATGCGGTCGATGACGACGACCACGCCCGGGGTCAGCTCCCGCACGGCCGCCACCTTCCGCCAGTGGCGGTGATCCAGCTCGTAGGTCACCAGCTCGGCCAGGTCGGTGCGCTCCAGCTTCAGGCTCACCCCCGAGTCGAGCCGGGCGAGCTCGAGGAGGTCGGTGATGATCGCCTGCAAGCGGTCGATGTTGTCGAGCTGGGCCTGCGCGACCCGGGGCCAGTCGGCGTCCTCGGGGTGGAGGAGCGCCTCCTCGATGTCCGCGCGCATCGCGGTGAGCGGGGTGCGCAGGTCGTGGGAGGCCTCGCGGGCGAAGCGGCGCTGGCGCTCCACCGCGTTCTCCACCCGGTCGAGCGTCCGGTTGACCGTCTCGGCGAGCCGCCGGATCTCGTCGTGATGCCGGGGCAGCGGTACACGGAGGCTGAGGTCGGAGGCGGTGATCGCGGCCAGCCTGCCGGTGATCGCGTTGACCGGGGCGAGCACCCGGGCCACGGTCGCGTGGGCGCCGTAGGCGGTGATGACGAGCACGGCGACCGAGAGCGCGGTGAGCGTGAACACGAGATCCCAGCTCACGTACCACGGCACCTCGTAGTCGGCCGCGTAGACGGTCAGGGGGCTTCCCCCGGCGTCGACGTGGTAGGCGGCGATCAGCACGCAGGCGCCGGGAAAGGCCGGGGAGCTGCAGGTGCTCTTGCTCACCGGCCTCCTACCGGATGGCCTGAGGTCGGCCATCCTCGGCCGCCCGGCGAGCTCGGGGCTGGCCGAGATCACCCGCCCGGACGCGTCGACGACCTGGAAGCCCGCGACGAGCTCGGCGGGGAGGGTGGGCGGCGGCTGGACCCCTTGCTCGTGGTGGAACCCCGTCCACGCCGCGGTCGCCATCGTCGCCTTGGTCTTGTGCGCCAGCGTGGTGGTGCGGAGGGTGGCGAGGACGAACGCGGGCGCGCCTATGGCCACCACCGCCATCACCCCGGTGGCGATGATCGTCAAGCGGGTCTTGACCGACCAGCGTTGCCATACGTTCACCTGGTCTCCCTTAGTAGTCAACTATGTACTCTAAGTCACGGAACAGCGCGGGACAGGAACTAGGTCGTCAAATGCGGGCAATGTTGGTTCCCGGAGCGGCCAAACGCGGGGCCCGGCCGGGAGCCCGCCACGGGCCGATCGCGCCGGCCGGGGGCATCCCGCCCGCCCGGAACGGGCCGTGACCGGTCCACGGTGGGCGGGGCGACCTGTGCGCGGAGGGCCGGGCGACCGGTTCGCGGTGGGCCGGACGCGCGCCGCGCGGGCGCCGGATCCCGCGCGATTCCCGCGCGGCACCGGCGAGCGGACGGCGCCCGTCGCAGGCCGGCCGCGAGCACCGGCTCCGGGGCCGCGCCCGCTCCCCGGCCGGGCCGTACCCGCCCGGGCGCCCCGTCGTGCCACACCGCGGGCGGGGTGCGAGCGCGGTGAGAGCGCGCCGAGTGAGCACATTCCCGGCCGGGAGCGGTAAGGTGCGCGAGTGGAATCGATCTCGCCTACTCTCGCTGAGGTCATCGCCGAGATCGAGGCGATGTACGACCCCGCCTGGGCCGAGGACTGGGACGCCGTCGGCCTGGTCTGCGGGGATCCGGACCAGACGGTGCGGAGGATCCTGTTCGCGGTCGACCCGGTCGCCGTGGTGGCGGACGAGGCGGTCGAGTGGGGAGCCGACCTGATCGTCGCCCACCACCCGCTCTACCTGCGGGGGACGACCACCGTCGCGGCGAGCACCCCCAAGGGGCGGGTCGTGCACCGCCTGATCGGGAACGGCATCGCGCTCTACACCGCGCACACCAACGCCGACGTCGCCGCCCACGGTGTGTCGGACGCGCTCGCCCGCGCCGTGGGGCTGACCGGTCCGCTGCGCCCGCTGCAGCCCGCCGCCGACGACCCGGCTCGCGGGCTCGGGCGCATCGGCACGCTCCCGGAACCGATGACCCTGCGCCGGTTCGCCGCGCGGGCCGCCGCCGGCCTGCCCCGTACGGCCGCGCCGCTGCGGGTCGCCGGCGACCCGGACCGCGAGGTGCGGACCGTGGCGGTGTGCGGAGGCGCGGGGGACTCCCTCCTCGCCACGGCCCGGGCGGCCGGGGTCGACGTCTACCTCACCGCCGACCTGCGCCACCATCCGGCGAGCGAGCACATGGAGGCCGGCGGCCCCGCGCTGATCGACGCGGCCCACTGGGCGACGGAGTGGCCGTGGCTGCCCGTCGCCGCCGACCGGCTGACATCGGCGCTCGCGGCCAAGGGGATTACTGTTGAGGCGCGCGTCTCGGAGGCCGTCACAGACGCGTGGACGGCGACCACCACCGACGTGTACCCCGAGGATGAGGAACTGGGATGAAGGCCGCACCCGAGGAACAGAAGCGTCTGCTCGATCTGGCGGAACTCGACGCGAAGCTCGACCGGCTGGCGCACCGCCGCCGGACCCTGCCCGAGCTGGCCGAGGTCGACGAGCTCTCCAAGCGGCTCGCCCGGCTCGCCACGGAGATCATCGAGGCCGAGACCGAGGCGGGTGACCTCGCCAGGGACCAGGCCAAGGCCGAATCGGACGTCGAGGCCGTCCGGATGCGGATCGACCGCGACCAGCGGCGGCTCGACTCGGGTCAGGTGACCTCGCCCAAGGACCTGTCCAGCCTGCAGTCGGAGATCGCCTCGCTCCAGCGGCGCCAGAGCGACCTGGAGGAGGTCGTGCTGGAGATCATGGAGCGCCGTGAGGCGGCCGAGAACCGGGCGGCCACCCTCAAGTCGGAGCGCGAGAAGGTGACCGCCGCGCTGCGCAGCGCGGAGGAGCGCAGGGACGCCGCCTTCGCGGAGATCGACGGGGAGGCCGAGGCGCTGCGGGCCCGGCGCGACCCGATCGTGGCGGGCATCGGCGCCGAGCTGCTCGCCCTCTACGACAAGCTGCGCGAGCAGACCGGGGTCGGCGCGGCGATGCTCAAGGCGGGGCGCTGCCTCGGCTGCCAGACCGCCCTGTCGATCGCCGATCTCAACGCCATCCGGGCGGCCGCCCCCGACGAGGTCGTGCGGTGCGAGGAGTGCCGCCGGATCCTGATCCGCACCCCCGAGTCCGGTCTGTGAGCGCCGTGGCGGGGGCGAGGTTCGTCGTCGAGGCGGACGGCGCGGCGCGCGGGAACCCCGGGCCCGCCGGGTACGGGGCCGTGGTCAAGGACGCGGAGGGGCGCGTCCTCGCCGAGACCGCCGAGGCGATCGGGGTCGCGACGAACAACGTGGCCGAGTACCGGGGCCTCATCGCCGGGCTGCGCGCGCTGCTCGGGCTGGGCGCCGAGGGCGAGCCGGTCGAGGTGCGCATGGACTCCCGGCTGGTCATCGAGCAGATGTCCGGCCGGTGGAAGGTCAAGCACGAGGGGTTGCGGCCGCTCGCCGCGGAGGCGGCCGGCCTGGCCCGGCGCTTCCGGGTCACCTGGACCTGGGTTCCGCGCGAGCAGAACGGCCACGCGGACCGGCTGGCCAACGAGGCGGTGGACGCGGCCGAACGGGGCGAGCGGTGGGCGCCCTCCGGCGGCCCCCGGGCCGAGGCGGCCGCGCCCGGCGCTCCCCCGGGGCCCGAAGCTCCGCAGGCCCCTCGCGCTCCCGCGGGGCCTGAACCTCCGTCCGCGGCCGGCGTTCCCACGGGGCCCGAAGCTCCGCCCGCGCCCGGCGCTCCCCCGGCGTCCGAGGCTCCCCCCGCGCCCGGCGCCACCGCGGAGCCGCCCAACACCGACGCCGCCCCCGTCTGGGAGACCGGCCCGCGGCCGGAGGCCGGCGACCGGGTGCCGCGCCCCGTCCGCACGGCGACCTCGCTCCTGCTGATCCGGCACGGGGAGACGCCGTTCTCGGTGGAGAAGCGGTTCTCCGGGGTGGGGGACCCGTCGCTCACCCCGAACGGCATGGCGCAGGCGGAGGCGCTCGCCCGGCGGCTGGCGGGCGAGCGGGTGGACGCGATCGTCAGCTCCCCGCTCAAGCGGGCGCGGCAGACCGCGGAGGCGATCGCGGCGCGGACCGGCCTGGCCGTGGAGATCGAGGACGACCTGCGGGAGACCGACTTCGGCGCCTGGGAGGGGCTCACCTTCGCCGAGGTACGGCAGGGCTGGCCCGACCTGCTCACCGCCTGGCTGCGGGACCCGGAGGCGGCCCCGCCGGGCGGGGAGAGCTTCGCGGCGACCGCCCGCCGGGCCGAGCGGGCGCGGCGGCGGATCATCGAGGCGCACCCGGGCAGGCGCGTGGCGGTGGTCTCCCACGTCACGCCGATCAAGCTGCTGGTGCGCTTCGCGCTCAACGCGCCGTTCGACGCCATTCACCGGATGCACCTCGACCTCGCCTGCCTGTCGGTCATCGACTACTACGCGGACGGGCCCGCGGTGGTGCGGCTGCTGAACGACACCGGGCACCTGCGGTAGCCGTACGGCCGGCGCACCCCGGATGTGGCGAACAGGACGGAATGTTCCGGCGGGTCGATACGCTTATCTGTAACGGCAGACGAGCCGGCCGGGCGGCCGCGTCAGGGCGCAAGCCCTGCCGAGGAAGGTCCGGGCTCCACAGGGCAGGGTGGTCGGTAACGCCGACCCGGGGTGACCCGCGGGAAAGTGCCACAGAAAGCAGACCGCCTCGCTCCGCAAGGAGCGGGGTAAGGGTGAAAGGGTGGTGTAAGAGACCACCAGCGCTCACGGTGACGTGAGCGGCTAGGTAAACCCCACCCGGAGCAAGGTCAAGAAGGGACGTTCTTCGGAGCGTCCCGCGCGCGGCGCTTGAGGGTGGCCCGCCCGAGCCGCGCGGGTAGACCGCTAGAGGCCGTCGGCAACGGCGGTCCGAGATGGATGGCCGCCGGTCAGCGCGAGCTGACTACAGAACCCGGCCTATAGGCCGACTCGTCTGCCTTTCTCGTCGTGTGTCAGAGCCGGGCCCGATGCCCGGCTCGCTCCGTCTCCGGGCGCGTCCAGGGCACCTCGAGCGTGGAGTGCGACGCCGCCGCGTGCGCCGAGCGGTCTGACCGGAGGCTCCCGGAACGGGCAGGGGGCGGCCACTGGGGCCGGGCCGTCGCCGTGAGCGGCTCCGGACGGCGCCGGCGGGACACCTCGCCTTCGCCCGGCCTGTCGCCGTGGGCCGGACATGCGGCCTGGGAACGCCCACCACCCGCCCGGCCGCGCCCAGGGCCGGGCCGCGAGAGGGCGACGGGGTATGGGGCGCACGACTCCGCGCCGTACCCGAATATTGTTCTATGAGCGATCTGCCCGAAGCCTATTACCTGCCGCTCGGGGATGGCCGGTACGAGCCGACCCGGGCCACGGAGAGCCCGTGGGACACCGACAACCAGCACGGCGGGCCGCCCACGGCGCTCATGGCCCACCTGATCGATGAGGCGGCCGGACCCGGCCTGCGCCTCGCCCGGATCGCGGTGGACTTCCTCGGCCCCATCCCCAGACGGGAGATGCGCGTCGAGGTGTCCCCGGTCCGGCCGGGCCGGTTGATCTCCCTGTCCGAGGCGCGGATCGTCGCCGACGGCCGGACCGTGGTCAGCGCACGCGCCTGGCACATCGCGACCGGCCCGACACCGCCGGCCGATGGTGAGGAGATCCACCCGCCGGCGCTGCCGGACACCCCCAGCGATGACTTTCACAGCTTCCCCGGCCTGGCCGGCTGGGGCTACGGTGAGGCGATCGAGTGGCGGTTCACCAAGGGCGGCTTCGGCGCGCTCGGCCCGGCCGAGGTGTGGACGCGGGTCCGCATCCCCCTGATCGCCGGGGAGAGGCTCACCGGCCTCGCCCGGATGCTGATCGTCGCGGACTCGGCCAACGGGCTCTCGGCGGTCCTGCCGATCGACGAGTGGTACTCCATCCCGCCCGGGATGACCACCACCCTGATGCGCACCCCGGCCGGGGAGTGGGTGCACCTGGCCTGCCACACCCACCTGTCCGGCGACGGCCTCGGGGTGGCGCACGGCACGCTCTGCGACCCGGACGGCTTCCTCGGCGAGGTCTCCCAGCCGCTGCTGGTCCGGAAGCGCTAGCCGTACGGCCCGCACCCGCGCCGGCCGTGCGGCCCGCCATGTGTCCGGCCGCACGGCCCGTCGATGCGCAGCGCAAGGCTCGTGTGCGCCCATATGCCGGCCGTACGGCTGAGCCGCAGGGCCGCCCAGGTGTGCACCGTACGGCCTGGTCCCATGCCGGCGGTCAGGTACGCCCGCGTGCCTGCCGTGCGGCCCGCATGCGTCAGCCGTACGGCCGCACGGATCTCGCGCGAGAGCCTCAGCGGGCCACGGCTCACGCGATCCCGAACAGGCCGGCGGCGTTGCCGTGGCAGACGTCCCGCAGCCAGTCGCCGCCGAGGCCGAGCCCGGCGAGCGCCTCCAGCGCCTCCGCGTACCCGTAGGGGATGTTGGGGAAGTCCGTGCCGAGCAGGATGCGGTGCCGCAGGTCCCGCAGCCGGGGGAGCTCCCGCCGGGGGAACGGCGCCAGCTCCTCCATGAACCGGGTGAACACCATGGTCGTGTCCAGGTAGACGTGCGGGTACCGGGCGGCCAGCTCGAGGAACTCGGCGTACTCCGGGGCGCCCATGTGGGCGATGATCAACCGCAGCCGGGGATGCCGCCGGAGCAGGGCGGCGATCGGGCCCGGACCGGTGTGCACACCGGGGATCGGGCCCGACCCGCAGTGCGTCACCACCGGGACGCCGCGGTCCTCGAGCAGGCCCCACACCTCGTCGAGCAGGGGGTCGTTCGGGTCGTACGCGCCCACCTGGAGGTGCGCCTTGAACACCCGGGCGCCCGAGTCGACGGCCCGGGTGACGTACTCCAGGACACCGGGTTCGGGGAAGAACGTCGCCGTGTGCAGGCACCCGGGCGTCCGGGCCGCGAACCCGGCCGACCAGGAGTTGAGCCACTCGGCCATGCCGGGCTTGTGCGGGTAGAGCATCGAGGTGAACGCCCGCACCCCGAAGGCCCGCAGGCGGGCCACCCGCTCCTCCTCCGCCACCCGGTAGCGGATCGGCCAGGGGCGGCCGAGCACCCGGTCCGCGCCGTCGAAGTACGCCCACACCTTGGTGAGCACCCGCTCGGGCATGAAGTGGGTGTGCACGTCGATCAGCCCGGGCAGGCCCAGGTCCCGCCAGAACGCGGTCACCCGCCGTGCCTCCGCGTCGCCGGGATCACCATGGGCCTGCCGATCATCAATGCGTCCGCCCGGCTCCACCATGACGCCTTAGGCTAACCGCCCGCGTCACGCCCGGGCATGCCCCGCCTGGGGAGTACGGCGGTGCGCCCGCTCAGGATCGGGCGTCCCACGCGGCGAGGATGCGGGCCTCCTTGTCCGGGTCGATGCCGTGGCGCAGCCAGGGCGGGCCGAAACCACGCCGTTCCTCGGGGATGTCCTTCAGCCACGCCCAGGTGTCCCGGACGCTCTCCCGGACCGGGCGGCAGGTCAGCCCGGCGGCGAGCGCCTTGGCCGAGGAGTGCGTCCACACGCCCGGGCCTTGCGCCTCGGGGAGCCACAGCGGCAGCTCGGTCCACGGCCGCACGTCGTGATCGAGGAGGAAGCCGTCGTCCACCCACACCGGCTCGGCGCCGGACCCGGTGATCTCGAGGCAGTCGGCGAGCAGGCCGCCGAAGGTCGTGTTCCCCGGGACGCCGCCGGTGAGGAACCGCCCGGCCGTGCCGCGTTCCACCTGGTCCACGGTGAAGGCCGCGATGTCCCGGGCGTCGATGAGCTGCAGCGGCCGGTCCGGGTCGCCCGGTGCGAGCACCCGGCCACCCCGGGCGATCCGGGTGAGCCACCACGGCAGCCGGCCGATGTTGTCGTTCGGCCCCACGATCAGCCCGGGCCGGATCACCAGGGTGGCGCCGCGGAAGTGCTCCTCCACGGCGCGTTCGCACCCCGCCTTGAGCACGCCGTACTCGCCGTACTCCTCGCCGGCGTCCGGCGGGCAGTCGAACCGGGGAGAGCTCTCGTCGATCCCGGGGGTCATCGGCCAGTCGCGGTAGGCGGAGACGCTGGAGATGAACGTGTAGTGCCCGGCGCGGCCGGAGAGCCGCCGCACGGACTCGAGGACGATCCTGGGGGTGTACCCGCAGACGTCGATCACCGCGTCCCATGGCCCGGCCGCGGCGAGCCGGTCCAGGTCGGCGGGGACCTCGCGGTCGCCCCGGATGATGGTCGTGCCCGGCAGGTCCACCCCGGTCCGGCCACGGTTGAACGTGGTGACCCGGTGCCCGCGCGCCAGCGCCTCCGCCACGATCGCGCGGCCCAGGAAGATCCCGCCGCCGATGATGAGAAGTCTCATGCGGGGGATTCTGCGGGCCGCTTGCGGGCCTGGCGCCGCGGTTTCACCGGGGGCGTAGGGAGTTCGCGCACCGCGAATCCCGGTTCCCCGCCGGCGGCCCGCCCCGCGCCCGCTGCACGCCCTCACCCGGAGGTGCGCGCGGCCACTGCCCGGAGGCGCACGCCCCGGGGCGCGCCGGGCGGCGGCACGTTGACCGGCCGGTCCTCACGCGGCGCTCCGCCCGCGCGGCCGGGCGCACACGAGTGGGAACGCGCGCGCCCAGGCCGCCGGCCGATCAGCGGTAGTAGTCGGGGTAGTCAGGGTCCGGCTTGCGGTGGCCGCCCTGGCGGGCGGTGGGGCCGGGGGTCTCGCCGCTCACCTCCTGGTAGGAGGGCCAGCTACCGCTCGTGTTCTGCGCCGGCCACGCCGGCTGCGGGCCCGTGCCGTACTGCTGCCCTTCGGAAGCGCCGTAGCCCGGCTGAGCCGCCTGCGGGGGGCCCGACGGGATCTCGTAGCTCGCCTGGTACGGGCCGACCGCGGGGGAGGGGCCGGTGGCGGTGCTCGGGCGGTCGATGGTGTCGGCGTCGTCGATCGTCGCCCAGCCGGTGCTCACCTCGTACGTGGTGCCGGACGGCGGCTCGTACGACGAGCCCGTGGCCGGCGAACCGTAGGAGGAGTCGCCGGTGCTCCCCGCGGAGTAGCCGTACGCCGGGGTCTGGTAGGTGTCGGGCCGCGGCCAGGGGCCGGTGGCGGGCTCGGGATCGTCGAGGATGTCGCCGCTCCACGTCGGTTCGGCCGGTGCGCGGCTCTCACCGGCCGCCGCGCCCGCCGGCGGCACGTCCGGCCCGGTGGTGCCGGGGCTCGCGCCGTAGGCCGGCATGGGCCCGGTGCCCGCGGTGGAGGTGCCGTACGCCGGCCAGGTGTCGAAGGAGCCGCCGGCCGGCCGGGAGGTGGGCGCGCCCGTGGGCTCGGCGGAGCCGTCCCCGGTGGTGAACGGGTCGCCCGGGGTGCGCGAGACCGACTCGAACGCCCCGGTGCCGCGGACGGCGTCGAACGCTCCACTGGAGGTGCCCGAGGCGTGCGATCCGGCCGGGGTGGAGGCCGCCGGGGTGGTGGGGGAGATCGTCTCGAACGGGCCGGTGCCGCGGACGGCGTCGAACGCTCCACTGGAGGTGCCCGAGGCGTGCGATCCGGCCGGGGTGGAGGCCGCCGGGGTGGTGGGGGAGATCGTCTCGAACGGGCCGGTGCCGCGGACGGCGTCGAACGCTCCACTGGAGGTGCCCGAGGCGTGCGATCCGGCCGGGGTGGAGGCCGCCGGGGTGGTGGGGGAGACGGTCTCGAACGGGCCGGTGCCCCGGGCGGTGTCGAAGGAGCCGCCGGTGCGGCCGGTCTCGAGCGGGGAGCCTCCGGTGGGCCGCGCCGCGGACCTCCGGGAACGGCGCCGCGCAGTCCGGGCGGAGGACGGTGCGCCGTCCGCCGGCTGCGGGCCGGTGCCGGAGAGCGGGTCGCGGGTCTCGAACGAGCCCGAGGCCGGGCCGGTGGCGGGCTGCTGCAGGGGGCCGCCGGTCACGGCTCCGAACGGGCCGGTCGAGCCGGCCCCGATCGGGCCGGTGGTGGTGCCGGTGCCGGACGAGGACGCGGCCGCCGGCGGTTCGGTGGCGAACGACGAGGGGGTGCGGCTCGGCTCGGCGGACGACGGGTAGGCGCCCGCGGGCTCATCCGTGGCGGTGCCCGCCCCGGCGAACGACTCCGGAGGCGGGGCGGAGAACGTCATCGTCTTCTGTTCCGCGATGCTGGCGGCGGACCGTACCGGTTCACCCTGGTCCTTGGCCTTGACCGGACGCTGCGGTAACGGGGTGACCACCGTGGCCGCGTTGGGGTCGGCGGAACCCGGCGTCCGCTCGCGCTGCGGCTCATCGCGCAGCCCGTGGGACTTGGCGGCGATGCCGTCGTCGAGGCCCTCATCGGCCCGCATGCGGGTCCAGTACTCGTCGTCGTAGTCGTCCGGCTCGCCCCATTCGTCGACGCCTCGGCGGCCGCGCGACGCCGGCTTGCCCGCGCGCTGCGCGCCGCGCCCCTGGCGGCCGGAGGACTTGGCCCCCTTACGGGAGGACGAGGACTGTTTGGACTTGGACTGCTTCTGCCGGTCGCCCTCGTCGTCGAGTGAGTCGAAATCCTCGGGGAAGCTCTCGAAGAACGCCTCCGGGCGCCGTGGTTTGGGGCCTTTGTTCTCGGCCATCGCCTTTATCCGCTCCGGCGTGAGCGCGCTCTCCCTGCGGCTCATCGACCGCATGCCCAGCGCCACGATCGTCAGTACCAGGAGCACGATGGCGGCAAGGCCCACAATGACCGCAGTCATAGCATCACCCTCATTGCCATGGGGTTCCAGCGGCGCCGGTGAGATCGCGGGGTCGGCGGCGTGACCTGCCCCTCATCACCCGCACGTAGCGATTGAAGCTGATTCTGCTGAACCACGACGTCCGTTGTCACACCTCGCGCCTATCTGGAACCGACACGGCTACCTCCGGTGGTCGATGGGTCACTCAATGGTGGCGGCCGTCAGACGTCCGCGAGCGATCGTGTGGGCGGCGATCTCCCGTAACGTGTCCGGCAGTTCGGCACCTTGCGAAAGGTCGAGCTTGGCGTCGAGAGCGTAGACCGTGAAACGGTAGGTGCCCTCGGGATCGCACGGGGGCGCGTACCCCACCTTCCCGCTCGTCGTCTTGCCCTGGAGGGCGCCCCTCGGTACGTCGTCCTCCCCGATCTCGGTGGTGTTCGGGTCGATGTTGAACACCACCCAATGCACCTCCGCGCCGGTCCGGGGATTGCTGTCGTCGACCACGAGGGCGACCGACTTAGCGCCCACCGTACCGGACCAGCGGAGCGGAGGGTTGCCGAGGTTTCCCTTGCACGAATACTCCCGGGGCAGCGGACCGCCGTCCCGGAACCGAGGGCTCGACACACTGATCACGTCGAGGTTCCTGGGGGAGGCGGTTCCCAGGAAGCCACAGCCGGAGGCGAACAGCGTCACGGCCGCCACCGCCGCCATCGCCGCGGCCCGTGCGACTGCTGGTCTTCTCGGCGACCCCATGCCCGTTGATGCTACGCGCGATGTGATGGTGTCTTGACCGTATCGCGAAAAAACAGTGTCCTGACGACCGGCCCGCATGCCCGCTGACCTGGTCGATCGCCCGGCAGGACACGGCCGAGCGAGATGCGTTTCTCGTCACACTTCCGCGATCATCGGAGTGCCGGCGCGGCCGCGCGTGTCCGTGCCGCCGGGATCACCGAGAGCGTGCCGCGGTCCGGGGGCATGCCGCGGCGAGCCGTCCGGTGCCCACGCGAGCCGGCGCCGGCCCCGCCGCGTGGCAGGGCGCCCGCACCCGCCGCCTCACGCGTGGCGGAGGACCCGGCCGGAGCGGCGGGCGCGGTACGGCACCGCGCGTCCAGTGCGCGGCGTCCGAGGGGCGCGGCGGCCGTCGGGGACGCGCGGCCCATGAGGATGCGCAGCCGTCCGCGCGACGCCGCGGCGCGACGCAGACGGTCCGGCCGCCGGGCGCGTCACCGCCGCACGGCGGTCAGTCCTGCCTCCGGGTGCCGAACATGATCTCGTCCCAGCTCGGCACCGGGGTCCGGCGGGCCCGGGACTTGCGCGGGCGCGGCTTGGGCACCGGTGGGGCGGGCGTCTCGGGCTTGGCCTCCTTGGCGTCGCCCGCGGCGCCGGTGCCGCCGTTCGCGGGGACGGCGCTCGCCGGCGGGACGAAGTTCGCGGGGATCGACGGCGCGGGCGGGGCGGGGGAGTCGGCCGCGTCCTTGCCGTCGGCCGTCGCCGCGGCGGCGGGGGCCGGCTGGTCTCCTCCCGGCCGTGGCGCGGGCACGGCGGGCGGCTGCGCGGCGGCCTCGCTCCCACCGGCGGGCTCACCGTCGGCCGGAGCCGCCGGCGACGACGCGGCTCCCGTCTGCGGCGGGCCCGCCGTCACGGCGGCCGGGCTCACCGGAGGCTCGTCCTGCACCGGGCCGGGCAGGCCGTGGCCGTCGCGCTGCACCAGCGGGTCGGGCAGGCGGAACGGCACGGGGCCGGGCTGGCCGCGATAGGGGTCCCCGCCACCGTTGGGCCAGGCGGGCGGCTCCGGGCGGATCGGCTGCGGCCGGGCCTGCTCCTCGACGGGCTCGGGCCGTACCGGCCGCCGGGCCGGGTCCCGCTCGTCGGGGAGCGGCGGAACCGGGGAGAGCTTGGGGGTGATCCGCGGCAGGAACGGCCGGATGGTGGCGGTCTCCTCCTCCGGCTCGGGGTCCTCGTACTCGGGCGACGACAGGCGCCGCGCCTCCTCGTCGTTCGGCACGATGTGCCGGCGGCGCGGGTCGAAGAGCCACTCGGCGTGCCGGGTGTGCCCGTTCCAGACGAACCCGAGCCGCACCCGCCACAGGTTGTCGTCCCGCTTGCAGGAGTCCCAGTCGATCTCGTCGACGGGCACGCCGCGCCGGGCGAGCCGCTCCCGCACCAGGTCGCCGAGCAGCGGCCCCGGCGCGTTGTCGCCCGGCATGCGGATGGGAACCCGCTGCGCCTGCTGGGCCATGTACTCGCGCTCCTGGAGGACCGGTCCCTCGAACCACCGCACGCGCTCCACCGGGATGCCGGCGGTGGCCGCGATCTCCTCGGCGGTCTCCCCGGCGCGGATACGAGCCTGGATCTCCTTCGGGCGCAACGGACTCTCCACTTCGATCTCGTACTGGCCGAGACGGGAGAAGTTGCCGCGGACCGCGGCGCGGAGCCGGTCGTCGACGGGAAGTGTGAAACGCGTGCCCCGGCCGGGCGTCGCAAGGACGAGGTACGTCCCGTCCTCACTTACCGCGACGAGTCGGAGCTCCTGCATGCGAGTCCCTTCGTCGTCGTGCCGCGTCTTCCCCCGGGCCCTCGAGTCTCTCGCGTGAGCCGGTTCCCTTCCAGCACCGTACCCGGCATGTCCGAACTTCGCCTCGCGCGGGGGTGCGGCAGGTGGTGTGAGCCCGGTGACATCTGTCCCGTTCACCATGCCATATCCCATCGGTGCCGGGCGAGCCGTGGGCTCGCGAACGGGTGCGTTCCCGGGTGGCCCCACGCGCCGGAGCCGGACCGGCCGGGGCGAGAGCGAGGGCGGGGCACGCGGCAGCGCCGGCCGGGCGGCGCCGGGGACGATGCCGCCCCGTGCGGCGCTCGCGGCCTGGCCGCCCTGGTCACCGCGGTGCAGGCTGTACGGCCGTGCCTGCGGGAGGGTTCCATCGTCGCTTGCTCCCTCGGTTTCGGGGTGGCGCGCCGGGCATGGGCAGGCCCGTCCACGGCACTGTGCCAGCCCGATGGTCCCCGAGGGCAAGGCGACACGCGGAGGAGCCCGGACCGTGAGGACCGACTTTACGCGTTCGTGGTTCGGGTGGTCACGCGGTACCGAGAACCCGGTCCAGGTAGGCGTTGGTGAACCGCCGCTCCGGGTCGAGCCGGTCGCGCAGCGCGCGGAAGTCGCCGAACCTCGGGTAGACCGAGGCGAGGTAGGCGGCGTCCCGCGTGTGGAGCTTCCCCCAGTGCGGGCGGCCCTGGTAGCGCGTCATGATCTCCTCGGCGGCGGCGAAGTACTCAGGGTTCGGCGTGGGCTGGTAGACGTGGCAGGCGATGTACGCGGTGGGCCTGCCGTACGCGGCGGAGAGCCAGGCGGTGGAGGGCGGGGTGACCCGGATCTCGATGGGGAAGCTGATCCGCCACCCGGACCGGTCGATGAGGTCGCGCAGCTCGCGCAGGGCTGTGCCGAGGTGCTCGCGGGGGATGCCGTACTCCATCTCCAGGAAGCGCACCCGGCGCACCGTGGCGAAGACCTTGTAGGACGCGTCCACGTACTCGGAGGTGCCGAGCAGCCGGCCCGAGATCCCGTTGATCGTGGGGATGGCGCGGGGGATGCGCGCGCCGAGCGCGCAGGCGGCGCCGAAGAGCGTGTTCTCCAGGAACTCGTTCTCGAACCACCGGTGGAACGCGGACGGCGGGCGGGCCGGGCCGGGGTCGCGGTTGTACCGCTTGACCAGGCAGGTGTCGGTGTGCGGCAGCCAGTAGAAGTCGAGGTGGTCGTTGCCCGCGGTGAGCTCGTCCAGGTGCTCCAGCACCGTGCTGAGCCGCATCGGCGCGCGGTGGCAGCGGAGCAGGAAGGCGGGCACCGTGCGGATCGTCACCGCGGTGACGATGCCGAGCGCGCCGATGGAGACCCGGGCCGCGTCGAACAGGTCGCCCTCGCGCACGGTCGTGATCGTGCCGTCGGCGAGCACCATCTCCAGCTCGATGACCTGCTCGGCGAACCCGCCCTCGGTCCGGCCGGTGCCGTGGGTCCCGGTGAGCAGCGCCCCGGAGATGGTCTGGGCGGTGATGTCGCCGAGGTTGGCGATGGCGCGGCCGCGCCGGTCGAGCTCCCGGTTGATCACGTGGATGGGCGTGCCGGCCGCCACCTTCACCCAGCCGTCGCCCTCGGCGAGGACGCCGGTGAGCGCGGTGGGCCGGAGCATGATGCCGTCGGTGAGCGCCGCGTCGGTGAAGGAGTGCCCGCTGCCCACCATGCGGACCCTCCGGCCGGTCTTCGCGGCGTCCCGTACGGCTTGCGCCACCTCGGCGGCGGAGGCGGGGGTCCGGATCTCAGCGGGGGTGATGGACTGGTTCCGCGCCCAGTTGATGAAGGTGCCCATGCTCGTCTCCCGGTCCGGCCGTGACATCCCCCGAGCGAATATGAACCCTACTCATGATCCGCCGGATTGCCCATGGGGGAGTTCGCCTGTTTCGTCCACCCGGACGAGCGCGGAACCGGCCATGCCGACGACCGCGGCGAGCAGCGCGCAGCCGAAGGAGAAGGCGTAGGCGTTGTGCGCGCCGTAGGCGTCGGTGAGCCAGCCGCCCGCCCAGGAGCCGAGCGCCACGCCGAACCCGATGGCGGTGGACAGCCACGCCATGCCCTCGGTGAGCTGCCCGGCCGGGACCAGCCGCTGGACGAGCGAGAACCCGGTGATCAGGGTGGGGGAGATGGAGAGCCCGGCCACGAAGAGGGCGACGAGCATCGGCCGCACCTGCTCCATCAGCGTCACCGGGATGAGGCCCAGCGCGAACAGGGTGAGCGTGCGGACGAACCGCGTGTGCAGCGGGATCCGCCAGGCGCGGGAGCCGTACCAGAGCCCGGAGATCGCGCTGCCGCTCGCGATGAGGGCGAGCATGAACCCGGCCGCGCCCCTGTGCCCCTGCTCCTCGGCGAACCCCACGGTGATGAGGTCGATCGAGCCGAACACCGAGCCCACGCCGAGGAAGACCACGGTGAGCAGGGCGACGCCGGGGATCGCGATCGGCGTGCCGTGCCGCTTGCCGGTCTCCCGCACCACGGGCGGCTCGGTGCCGCGGAACGAGGCCAGGGTCAGCGCGCCGGCCAGGGTGAAGGCGATCGCGGCGATCAGCCCGGCGTAGACGTTCACCGTCGCGGCGAGCGCGGAGACCAGCGCGGGACCGCTGATGAAGATCGTCTCGTCGACCACCGACTCGAACGAGAACGCGGTGTGCAGCTTCCCCGGGTCCTTGTCCTTGAGCACGTGGGACCAGCGCGCCCGGACCATCGGGCCGAGCGCGGGGGCCGTGGCCCCGGTCGCCATGCCCGCGAGGTAGAGCGCCGCGTCGGGGGCCCGCAGGTGCGCGGAGAGCAGCAAGGAGCTGAGCGCGACCCCGTGGAGCAGGGCGAGCGGCACCAGCACCCGGGACTGCCCGAACCGGTCGGTGAGCCGCCCGGTCACCGGCGCCGCCGCCGCGAACATGAGCGAGCCCATGGCCGACACCCCGCCGGCGGTGGCGTACGACCCGGTGACGGCGGAGACCAGCAGGACGGTGCCGATGCCGAGCATCGCCATCGGTAACCGGCCGATGAACCCGGCGATGACGAAGCCCTTGACCCCGGGCATGCCGAACAAGCCTCGGTATGGCCCGACGACCATTCGTGATCCCTTCCGTACCTCGTACGCGCGTGCCTGCCGATGACAGCGATGATCATGAAACCCGACCGGCGGCATGCCGCCCCCGTTGACCGGTCCGACCCTGCTGCACGATCCGGACCCGGGGCAACCGGTTTTTCGGGAGAGAGCGGACCGATCTACCTTAAGGGCTTGTGCGGCCTGCTTGTTCCCACGCCGTGGCGCTCCGCCTGGCCTGCGGGACCCTGGCGGTCCTCATCACCCTGGTGATCGCGCTCGGCACCGCGTACCTGCGCGCGGAGCCGGAGCGCCGCCCGGAGCGGGAGCGTCTCACCCCGGCGACCCGGCTCGTCCCGGAGCTGCCGGAGGGCGCACCGGTCGCCGCCACCCCCGTCCGGGTCACCCCGCCCGCGCTGCTCGCGATCTCCCCGGCCCGGGTGCCCGCCCGCGTGCTGCGCCGGATCGCGGGGATCGAGAACGTCCGGAAGGTCGCGGTCACCGGTGGCGGCACCGTCCACGTCTCCGGCGTCGCGCTGCGGCTCCTCGCCGTCGACCCCGAGGCGTTCCGGCCGTGGACCGGGGAGGCGGTCGCCGGGCACCCGGAGGTGTGGCGGGCCATCGCGCGGGGCGAGCTCGTCGCCGACGGCGCCGCGGTGGAGCGGCTGGGGCTCGTCCTCGGCGCGCACTACCAGCTCGACCGGGGGCCGCGGCTCCGGCTCGCCGCCTCGGCCCCGCTCGGCCTCCCCGGCATCGACGGCCTGATCAGCGAGGAGCTCGGCCGCCGGCTCGGCCTCGCCCGGGACGTGGTGGTCCTCGTCCACGGTGAGCTGCGAGCCGCCGACCGGCGCGCCGTGGCCCGGGCGCTCGGCCAGGGCGCCCAGGTGGTCACGGTGCGGCCGGAGCGCGACCGGCGGTCCGGGAGCACGGCGCTCGTCGGCCGCCCGGGCAGCTATCTGGAGCTCTACCGCAGGTCGGCCGCGCTCTGCCCCGGGCTCTCGTGGACCGTGCTCGCCGCAATCGGCCAGGTGGAGAGCGGCCACGGGCGCAACAACGGCCCGTCCTCGGCCGGCGCGCTCGGCCCCATGCAGTTCCTGCCCTCCACCTGGCGGGCGTACGGGGTCGACGGGGACGGGGACGGGCGGGCGGACATCTGGAGCCCGTACGACGCGGTGCCGGCCGCGGCCAAGTACCTGTGCGCGCACGGCGCCGCGCAGGGCGGGGAGCGGCTCAGGAAGGCGATCTGGGCCTACAACCACTCATGGGCCTACGTGGACAAGGTCCTCGCGCTCGCCGCCGCGTACGCCGAGGCCTACCCGTGACCGGCCGTGCGCGGTTCGCCGGCCTGCGCGTGCCTTCCTGTGAGCGTGTGCCGCGGTTTGCCCATGGGCCGGAGCCGTGAGCGTGTGCCGCGGTTCGCCCATGAACGGAACGCCTTGGCCTACGTGCGAGCGGTACGCCGAGGCCCTCCCGGATCGCCACTGCGTGGCGCTCCTCCGAGCGGTACGCCGTGGCCTGCCCCTGAGCGGCCGGGCCGGACCCCGGCACCGGCCCGGCGGTGCGGGCGATGGCTCAGCCGCGCCGCGGCGCCGGGCAGCAGGTGGCCGGGCACGGCGCCGGCTCCGGCTCGGCGAGCAGCTCCTTGACCATGGCGACGAACCGCGGATGCGTGCCCGGGGTGGCCGCGCGGGCGAACGCCATGCCGAGCCGCTCCGCCGTGTCCTTCGCCTCCACGTCGAGGTCGTAGATGACCTCCATGTGGTCGGACACGAACCCGATCGGGACCACGACCACCGCGCGCACCCCCTTGGCGTGCAGCGCCTCCAGGTGGTCGCAGACGTCGGGCTCGAGCCAGGGGATGTGCGGCGGGCCGCTCCGGCTCTGCCAGACCAGGTCCCACTCGCGCGCGCCGCCGAGCGCCTCGGCCACGAGGGAGGCGGTCCGCTGGTGCTGCCTCTCGTACAGGCCGCCCGACGGGCCGGACGACCGCGCCATCGAGATGGGGATGCTGTGCGCGGTGAACACCAGCCGCGCGCTCTCCCGCTCGGACTCGGGCAGCCGGGCGATGGCCTTCCGGGTGTTGTCGACCATCGCGGCGATGAAGCCGGGGTGGTCATGGTAGTGCGGCAGCTTGACGATCTCCGGCGCCCCGGGGACCGCGGCCCGCGCGCGGGCGATGTCGTCGAGGTACTGCCGGCAGCTCGAGTACGAGCCGTACGCGGAGGTGACGAACGCCGCCGCCTTGCGGACCCCGTCCTCCTTCATCCGCCGGACGGTGTCGGTGAGGAAGGGGTGCCAGTTCCGGTTCCCCCAGTACACCGGAACGTCGACGTCGAGCGCGGCGATGAGGTCACGGCACTGCTGGTTGATCGGGCTCCTCCCGCCGAAGCGCTGGTAGTGCGCCTCGACCTCCAGCAGCCGCTCGCGCGGGATGTTGCGCCCCCGGGCCACGTTCTCGAGGAACGGCATCACGTCCTCGGGTTTCTCCGGCCCACCGAATGAGACGACGAGCAGTGCGTCGTACCAACGGTTGCTCCCCATGCTGTCACCCTATGCGCGGGCGGCGCCGGTCCCGGCGGCGCCACCGGCGCCTGTGGACGACGGTGCCGGCGCCCCCGGCGGACGCCTCGCGCCGTCGTCCCCCCGGACCCGTCCCGGGAGCGCGCGCCGCCCGGCCGGGCAGGGGAACGGAGCACCCGTACCGGTCTGAAAGGATGCTCTCGTGGCCTTCCGTGAGGCCCGGAACCCGGCGAGCCGAAGCCCACAGAAGCCGACCATGAGGAGCGACGCGGTATGAGTGAGCGCGAGCACGACATGCCCGGAGAGGCGGAGAGCGCGGCGGGGAAGAACGGACCCCCCGGCGCCGGGGAGCTGCTGCGCCTGGCGGTCTCGATCGCGGCCGAGGCCGGCGAGATGCTGCTCGCCGAGCGCCCCGCCCGTCCCAAGGTCCTGGCGACCAAGAGCAGCCCGACCGACGTGGTGACCGAGCTCGACCAGGCGGCCGAGAAGCTGATCCGGACCCGGATCCGGGAGGCCCGGCCGTACGACTCGATCCTCGGCGAGGAGGGCGGCGACACGCCGGGCGAGGGCGGGGTCCGCTGGGTGGTCGACCCCATCGACGGCACGGTGAACTTCCTGTACGGCCTGCCGGACTGGGCGGTGAGCATCGCCGTGGAGGTGGACGGGACCGTCGTCGCCGGGGCGGTGCACAACGTCCCGCGCGGCGAGATGTTCACCGCCACCCTGGGCGGCGGGGCGTGGCTGGGGGACGAGCGGCTGCACTGCAGCACCGGTGTCCCGCTCGGCCAGGCGCTCGTGGCGACGGGTTTCGGGTACGCGGCCGAGCGGCGGCGGGTGCAGGCGGAGGTGCTCGCCAAGGTGCTCCCGCACGTCCGGGACATCCGGCGGGGCGGCTCGTGCGCGATCGACCTCTGCTCGGTCGCGGCCGGGCGGGTGGACGCCTACTACGAGCGCGGCACGAACTACTGGGACTTCGCCGCGGCCGCGCTGATCGCTTCCGAGGCCGGTGCGCGCGTCGGAGGGATGCACGGCAGGCCGCCAGGTCCGGCGATGGTCCTGTGCGCGGAACCCGGGCTCTTCGCCGAGCTGCACGCGCTCTTGGCGCCGCTCGACCCCGAGCGCGGCTGAACGGTGGGGTGAGGGCCCCCGCCGGCCCTCACCGTGGATCACCGATCGACCGGCTCACCTGCGAGCGAATCGACGTCGATGCCGTGCTCTTCGGCGATGCGCCGCAGGTCCTCGATCTCACCGGTGAGGGTCTCGGCCAGGAACTCGTCGCCGTTCGACGCGGCCTCCCGAAGTTCTTGGTAGGCCTGAGCCAACCGGTTGGCGATCGTGGCCGTGAACTCGCCCATCTCACCTTCTTTCTCGATGAGGGCGGCGTGCCCTGGCTTGCTCATGCGGGCGGCGTGCCCTGGGTCTCGCCCCGCTGGCTGCCTGGGGAGGCCATGACCTTCCCCGGCGCGTCGTATGGGGCGTTGGTCAGACGTACCACCAACAATCGGCCCTTAAACCGAAAAGTTCGGTGCTCTACATCACATAGAGCAAGCGAGCCCGGAGGGCCGCGTTTACCCAGGCCTTACCCGGGGTGCGGTGAGAATGAAGGCGTCGTTGCCCGAGGAGGACCTGCATGCGCGTGCTTGTGGTGGAGGACGAGCGGGTGCTCGCCGACGCGATCGCCACCGGGCTCCGCCGGGAGGCGATGGCCGTCGACGTCGCCTACGACGGCGCCGAGGCCCTGGAGAAGCTCGCCTACATCGACTACGACGTGATCGTGCTCGACCGGGACCTGCCCAAGGTCCACGGCGACGAGGTGGCGAAGAAGCTCGCCAACGAGCGCTGCCCGTCCCGGATTCTCATGCTGACCGCGGCCGGCGACGTGGACGACCGGGTGGAGGGGCTTCAGCTCGGCGCCGACGACTACCTGCCCAAGCCGTTCGCCTTCGCCGAGCTCGTCGCCCGGGTGCGCGCGCTCGCCCGCCGCTCGGCGCCGCCGCTCCCTCCGGTGCTCGAGCGCGCCGGGATCCGGCTCGACCCGGCCAAGCGCACCGTCACCCGGGACGGCCGGCCGATCTCCCTCACCCGCAAGGAGTTCGCGGTGCTGGAGGAGCTCATGCGGGCCGACGGCGCGGTCGTGAGCCAGGAGGACCTGCTGGACAAGGCGTGGGACGAGCACATCGACCCGTTCACCAACGTGGTGCGGGTCACCATGATGACCCTGCGCAAGAAGCTCGGCGATCCGCCGATCATCGAGACCGTGCCGGGGGTCGGGTATCGCCTCTGACCCACGGGCCCGGGAACCCCGCCCGGCGGGCGGACCCGGGAACCCGGTGCGTCATCAGGAACGAGTGACCAGGAACACAGGGAAACGGTGCCGACTCCCGGCGGCGGACCCGGCGATCCCGGGGCTGAGCGACCACCCCGCCACCGGCCGGCGGGACCTCACCCTATGAACGTTTCACGCTTTTCACGCTTGGAGGTGGCCTCGTGACCGAACCGCGCGAGCCGGATTCCGGACGGTCCGGGGACGAGGCGACCACGCCGAGTCCCGGCGATGCGGCCGGGCAGGCGCCGGGCCGGGGGGAGCGGATGTCCTCCCCGCTGGGCACCGGCCCCTACCGCGTCCAGGTCCCGCCCCCGCCCACCGGCCCGCCCGCCTGGGACGGCCCGCCACCGCCCGCCGCGGCTCAGCCGCCGCGCGGCCTCCTCGGCGAGATCAAGGCGCTCCGGCGCCGGATCAGCATCCGCTGGCGGCTCACCCTCACGTACGGCGCGCTGTTCTTCGCCGCCGGGGCGATGCTGCTGCTGGCCATGTACACGCTGGTGGGCCTGGCGATCGACGCGGCCTGGCCGCCCCTGCAGCTCCGGGGATTCCCGTCCGACATCACGGCCGCCTTCGAGGTCTGGTGGGCCTCGCAGCGCGAGCTGGCGATCGCCTCCGCCCGGCGCGAGGTGCTCGGCCGGTCGATCATGGCCCTGTTCGGCGTGGGGATCATCGCGCTCATGCTCGGGTACGTCGTGGCCGACCGGGCGCTCGCGCCGATCAAGAAGATGACCGCGACCGCCCGCCGGCTCTCGGAGACCTCGCTCGCCCACGAGCGGATCGACCTGCAGGGGCCCGACGACGAGCTGAAGGAGCTCGCCGACACGTTCGACGCGATGCTGACCCGGCTCAACGCCGCGTTCGACGCGCAGCGCCGGTTCGTGGACAACGCCTCGCACGAGCTGCGCACCCCGCTCGCCATCACGCGCACCGTCCTGGAGGTGGCGCTCGCCGACCCGGACGCCTCCGAGGACCTCAAGGTGCTCGGCCGTACCCTGCTCGGCACCACGGCGCGGAACGAGCGGCTGATCGAAGGGCTGCTGCTGCTCGCCCGTAGCGAACGGGAGCTGTCGGTGCGCAAGCCCGTGGACATCCGGGACGTGGCGCGGACCGCGGTCGAGCAGCTCACCCCGTTCGCCGACGAGGCCGGGATCACCATCGAGCACGACCTGCACTCCGCCGGGGTCACCGGCGACCCGGTGCTCCTGGAGCGCTGCGTCGCCAACCTGGTGGAGAACGGCATCAAGCACAACATCGGCCGATCGGGGAAGGTGTGGCTCCGCACCGGCGCCGTCAGCGGCCACGCCGTGGTCCAGGTGGCGAACACGGGCCCGCACGTGCCCGTCTACGAGGTGGAGAGCCTCTTCGAGCCGTTCCGGAGGCTCAACGCCGACCGGCAGGAGTCGGCCAAAGGCGCAGGTCTCGGCCTGTCGATCGTGCGGGCGATCGTCCGGGCGCACGGCGGCACGGTGACCGCGGTCCCCCGCGAGGGAGGCGGTCTGGTGGTCACGGTCCGCATCCCCATGAGCGGCGCCGCCGCGGCGGCGCCCGTGTCATCGGTGCGCTGATACGGCGTCGGCGGCACGTATGTGGTTTGATGTGCCGTCGAACGCGGTGGGGTCATCCCGTCGAGGGTACGGTTAACGCCATATTCGGGTGACTCCTGCCCCATGCGGAATACCCACCGTGTTCCGAGTGGTTCTTCGTTAGTCCACGCGGGTACCCAATCCGTCGACTCAGGGTCCCTGCGGGCACAACAAGGGCCTCTCGTGCGTTATCTACGCGCGGTACACGCGCAGACCGATAGATGAGGGGGATGGAGTTATCAATGGCTACCGACTACGACAGCCCGCGCAAGGCCGACGACGACCTGGGCGAGGACAGCCTGCAGGAGCTGCAGGCACGGCGCGGGGATAAGGCCTCGGCCAGCATCGACCTCGACGAGAGCGAGCTGGCGGAGTCCCTTGAGCTGCCCGGTGCCGACCTGTCGAACGAGGAGCTGTCGCTCCGGGTGATCCCGCGGCAGGCGGACGAGTTCACCTGCTCGCGCTGCTTCCTCGTGCACCACCGGAGCCAGCTCGCCTCGGACGTGAACGGTCAGCAGATCTGCCGCGAGTGCGCCGCCTGAGCACGCTGCGGAGGGCCGTTGGCTGCAGAGGCGGATCGATCGCACGGCGCGATCGCGGATTTGATCGGCCGGCTCGTTTCTCATGAGGAGACGGACGGGGCCGAGCGGCGTCGGCTGCTCGGCCGCCTCAGCGACGCCCTGGCCGAGAACGCGCGGCACCTGCGCTCGCTCCGGGAGCGCGGACGCTGGCTGACCGACCTCTTCCTGGAGGTCGCCCGGCGCCTCCCGGTTCGGGACCGCGAGACGCTCATCCTGCACCACGGTGGGCTGACGGGCGAGCGGCTCGCCGACAGTCTCGTCCGCACCGCGGCGAACGCCACCGCGGTGGTGGGCGCGGTCGGAGGAGCCCTCGCCGCCGTGGAGCTGGCCGCGCCTCCCCTGCTGCTGTCCGCCCCTGCCCAGCTCGTGGCCGAGACCCTCGTGGTCGCCGCCATCGAGGTGAAGCTCATCGCCGAGCTCCACGAGGTGTACGGGCAGCCCGTCCCCGGCAACGGCGGCCGGCGGGCGGCCGCCTACGCCCTGGCCTGGGCCAAACGGCGCGGCGTCGACCCGCTCAACCCGGGATGGACCTCGGCCGCGCTCAACGGGGCGGCGAGGGACGCCCTGCGCCGCCGCCTGACCAGGCTGCTGGGCAGGCACCTGACCACCTTAGGTCCCTTCCTCACCGGCGCGGTCGCCGGCGGCACCCTCAACCGGGCGGCGACCAAGCAGCTCGCCGCGGCCGTACGGGCCGATCTGCGCGCGATCGCGAGCCGGTCCATGACCGCGCCCGCCGCGGCACCGGCGATGCCGCGCGGCTCCGGGCGCCGGCTCAGGCTCCTGCGGGCCGTGTCCTCACCGGCGGAGGCCCGGCCGTCCGCCGACGCCGCGGAGCAGGCCGCGGCCGCAGCGCGGCGATCCGCCGCGGCCGCGGACCAGCGACACGACACGCCGGATCAGCGACACAGTGATGGGATCGCCGCAGCTCGGCGGTCCATCGCGGCCGGGGATCGGAGCGCGGCCGCGGATCAGCCGCCCGCCGCGGCCGCCGACCGATGAGCAGGCCGCCGGGCACTTCATGAAGCCCGCCCGCGGGGCGGGGAAGAACCTCCTTCAGGGTCAGCCGATCGCCGGCCGCGGGGTACCGTGCCCCGCTCCCGCCGCCCGGCCCGAACCCCGGGTGGATACGGAGAGTAGCCGGCAGTCTTGCCGGAAAGACCTGTTTCGGGCGGATTAATTCCAACAGATCCGGTGTTACGCGGTTTTCACGCCGCCCCACTGGTGACGCACGGTGAAGCGCATGAGATGATCGTCCTACGCCGAACTTTGCATTTTATTGCTGGTTACGGCGTAGTTGGTGGCATTTTCGACTGGCGCCCAGGTTGACCCTGAAGGGGGCTTGATGCGCAGCACCAGCTCGTTTCTCGTCGTCGCTAACCGGCTGCCGGTCGACCGGGTGGGCGACCGGGAGTGGCGCCGCAGCCCCGGCGGCCTGGTCACGGCGATCGCCCCGGTCATGCAACGCCGCGACGGCGCGTGGCTCGGGTGGACGGGCGCGGCGGGGGAGGAACTCAAGCCGTTCGACCACGACGGGATGCACCTGATCCCGGTGCCCCTCTCGGCCCGGGAGGTGGAGCTCTACTACGAGGGCTTCTCGAACGCCACGCTCTGGCCCCTCTACCACGACGTCGTCGCGCCGCCCGTGTACTCACGCGTGTTCTGGGACGCCTACCGCGCGGTGAACGAGCGGTTCGCGCGGGCCGCGGCGGACGTGGCCGATCCGGGCGCCGTCGTCTGGATCCAGGACTACCACCTGCAGCTGGTGCCCATGATCCTGCGCCGGTTGCGGCCCGACCTGAAGATCGGCTTCTTCCTGCACATCCCGTTCCCGCCGATCGAGCTCTTCTGCCAGCTCCCGTGGCGGAGCGAGATCGTCGAAGGGCTGCTCGGCGCCGACCTCGTCGGCTTCCAGCGGCCGGGCGGGGCCTCCAACTTCCTCCGGCTCTGCCGGCGCCTCCTCGGGCTGCACACCCACCGCAACGAGATCTACGTCGACGGCCGCACCGTGCGGGTCGACGCCTTCCCGATCTCGGTGGACTTCGCGGAGTTCGATCAGCTCGCGCGCGATCCCCGGGTCCAGGACCGGGCGAAGGAGATCCGCGCCGAGCTGGGCGACCCGGAGCACGTCCTGCTCGGCGTCGACCGGCTCGACTACACCAAGGGTATCGGCCAGCGGCTCAAGGCGTTCGGCGAGCTGCTCGACGAGGGCGTCATCACCCCGGACGAGGCGGTGTTCGTCCAGGTGGCCACCCCGACGCGCGAGGGCGTCCCCGCGTACGCGCGCCTGCGCAACGAGATCGAGCTCCGGGTGGGCCGGATCAACGGCGAGCACGGCATGCTCGGCCGCCAGCCGATCTCCTACCTCCACCAGTCGTACGACCGGGAGGAGCTGGCCGCCCTCTACTGCGCGGCCGACGTCCTGGTGGTCACCCCGCTGCGCGACGGCATGAACCTGGTGGCGAAGGAGTACGTCTCCTGCCGCTTCGACCTGCGCGGCGCGCTGGTGCTGAGCGAGTTCGCCGGGGCGGCGGACGAGCTCAGGCAGGCCTTCCTCGTCAACCCGTACGACATCGAGGGCATGAAGCGGGCCATGCTCGCCGCGATGCGCGCCACCCCGCACGAGCTCGCCCGCCGGATGCGCTCGCTCCGGCGCCGCGTGGCCACCCACAACGTGGACAAGTGGGCGAACGACTTCCTCAGCGCGCTGGAGGAGCGTTAGGAGGAGGACTTGCTCGCCGCCGCCTCGCGCCACGACTGCCACTTCTTCGCCGCGGCACGGGTGGCGATGATCCGCGCGACCTCCATCCCCAGGCCCATCACCACCGCGTAGGCGATCGCCTCGCCAAGCCCGATCTCCGGGGAGTCAGCGCTCGCCGGGGGCTTCTTCCCGGTGACCCGCTCCCACGCGAACGCGAGCACCTTGCGCGAGGCGAATCCCACCACCAGGCCGACGAGCCCGCCGATCACCCGCCACTGCACGTCCGGCTTGGCCGCGCCCTTCGCCGGCGCCTCGGTCTTCCGGGAGCCCGGTGCGCCCGACCGAGCCCGTGCAACGTTCGCCATGATGCCTCCTCGGTGACGACCCTAGTGTGCCGCAACGGCTAGGTCGCGTACCCCATACCATGTGGAGGCATGACCGAACAGCGACGCGCCGCGACCATGCCTGAGAAGCCCACTCTCGATGGCTTGGAGGCGGTATGGGTAGCCCGCTGGGAGGCCGACGGAACGTACCGTTTCGACCGAACCCGTAACCGGGACGAGATCTACTCGATCGACACCCCGCCGCCCACGGTGTCCGGCTCCCTCCACGTCGGGCACGTCTTCTCCTATACGCACACGGACACGATCGCCCGCTATCAGCGGATGCGCGGGCGCGAGGTCTTCTACCCGATGGGCTGGGACGATAACGGCCTGCCCACGGAGCGCCGGGTACAGAACTACTTCGGCGTGCGGTGCGACCCCTCGCTGCCGTACGACCCCGACTTCAAGCCGCCGAGGCGCGGGGGCGGCGGCTCGGGGGAGCAGGTGCCGATCTCGCGCCGGAACTTCATCGAGCTGTGCGAGCAGCTCACCGCCGAGGACGAGAAGGCCTTCGAGGAGCTGTGGCGCCGCCTCGGGCTGTCGGTGGACTGGTCGCTCACCTACGCCACGATCGGCGACAACGCCCGCGCGGCCTCGCAGCGCGCCTTCCTGCGCAACCTCGCCCGGGGCGAGGCCTACCTCGCCGAGGCGCCCACGCTGTGGGACGTGACGTTCCGCACCGCGGTCGCCCAGGCGGAGCTCGAGGACCGGGAGTGGCCGGGCGCGTTCCACCGCATCGCATTCGAGCTGCCATCCGGCACGGGCGAGGGTGACCGGGTGTGGATCGATACGACCAGGCCGGAGCTGCTGCCCGCCTGCGTGGCGCTGGTGGCCCACCCCGACGACGAGCGTTACCAGCCGCTGTTCGGCAAGACCGCCCGTACCCCGATCTTCGGGGTCGAGGTGCCGATCCTCGCCCACCACCTCGCCGAGCCCGACAAGGGCACCGGCATCGTCATGGTCTGCACCTTCGGTGACGTCACCGACGTCACCTGGTGGCGCGAGCTCGACCTGCCCACCCGTCCGGTGATCGGCTGGGACGGCCGCCTGCTGCCCGAGCCGCCGGACGGCGTGCCGGCCGAGCCGTACCGGGAGCTGGCGGGCAAGACCGTGACGGCGGCGCGCGAGCGGATCGTCGAGATGCTGCGCGAGGCCGGGCTCATGGACGGCGAGCCGCGGCCGGTCCGGCGCCCGGTGAAGTTCTACGAGAAGGGCGACCGGCCCCTGGAGATCGTCACCACCCGGCAGTGGTACATCCGCAACGGCGGCCGCGACCCCGAGCTGCGCCGGCGCCTGCTCGAGCTGGGCCGCGAGCTCGAATGGCACCCGCCGCACATGCGGGTCCGGTACGAGAACTGGGTCGAGGGCCTCTCCGGCGACTGGCTGATCTCGCGCCAGCGGTTCTTCGGCGTGCCGATCCCGGTGTGGTACCCGCTGGACGACAAGGGCGACCCGATCTACGACAAGCCGATCACGCCGCCGGAGTCGGCGCTGCCGGTCGACCCGTCCACCGACGTGCCGCCCGGCTACACCGAGGACCAGCGCGGCAAGCCGAACGGCTTCATCGGCGATCCGGACGTCATGGACACCTGGGCGACCTCGTCGCTCACCCCGCAGATCGCCGGCGGCTGGGAGCGGGACGACGACCTGTTCAAGCGGGTCTTCCCCATGGACCTGCGGCCCCAGGCGCACGAGATCATCCGCACCTGGCTGTTCTCCACGGTGCTCCGTTCCCACCTGGAGCACGGCACCCTGCCGTGGAAGCACGCGGCCATCTCCGGCTGGATCCTCGATCCGGACCGGAAGAAGATGTCGAAGTCCAAGGGCAACGTGGTCACCCCCATGGCCCTGCTCGAGCAGTACGGCTCGGACGCGGTGCGCTACTGGGCGGCGAGCGGCCGTCCCGGCACCGACACCGCCTTCGACATCGGCCAGATCAAGATCGGACGCCGGCTGGCGATCAAGATCCTGAACGTCTCGAAGTTCGTGCTCGGCTTCCCGGCCAAGGGCGACCTCAAGGTCACCGAGCCGATCGACCGGTCGATGCTCGCCGGGCTCGCCGCGGTGGTCAAGGACGCCACCGAGGCCTTCGAGGGCTACGACTACACCCGGGCCCTGGAGCGGACCGAGCGGTTCTTCTGGTCGTTCTGCGACGACTACGTGGAGCTGGTCAAGGCCCGCGCCTACGCCGGCGACCCCTCGGCCGTGGCCGCGCTCCGCCGCGCGCTGGACGTGATGCTCCGCCTGTTCGCGCCGTTCCTGCCGTTCGTGACCGAGGAGGTCTGGTCGTGGTGGCGGGAGGGATCGGTGCACCGGGCGGCGTGGCCGACCCCCGAGGAGCTCGAGGCCGGCGACGGCGACCCCGCGGTGCTGGACGCCGTGGCCGAGGTGCTCCGCCACGTGCGCCGCACCAAGTCCGAGGCGAAGGTCTCCATGCGCGCCGAGGTCTCCCGGCTCGTCGTGACGGGCGAGACCGCGGACCTGATCCGCCAGGCCCAGGACGACCTGTGCGCCGCGGGCAACGTCGAGGAGTTCGTGCTCGAGCACGCGAACTCCCCGCTCACCGTGGTCACCACGCTCGCCGGCTGAACCGGGCCCGTTAGGCCGGACCGGGACAAAGCTCCGGTGCGCGCATCGCAAAGGCCGGACAGCCTTGCGATGGCGCACCGGGGTGCCGGGTAAAAGGAGTGCGCGCGACGCCCGCTACCGTGCCAGTCTGGACAGCGTGATCTCGAAGAACAGGCATCAACCAGAGGGCGTTCCATCGGTCCTGGTCACCATGGCCGCATGGAGCTGGCGGCTGCTGCTGCTCTGCGGGATGGTCTACCTGATCGCCTGGATCATCGGGCGGATCAGCATCGTGGTCCTGCCGGTGGCCATCGCCTTCCTGCTCACCGCGCTCCTCTACCCGCTGACCAAGCGGCTGCGCGATGCCGGTCTTCGGCCCATCTACGCGACGTGGATCACCATGCTGCTCGGCCTGGCGGTGATCGTCGGGGTCGGCTTCCTCATCGGCAACCGCGCCAACGAGGAGTTCCCCCGGCTGGTCGAGCAGCTCCAGCGCACCGCCGCCGAGGCCCAGCACTGGCTGCTCAACGGACCGCTCCAGCTGAAGCAGGCCCAGATCACCCACATCGTCGACGAGATCGGCAAGCAGCTCACCGAGCAGCGCAACGAGATCGTCAACACCGTGCTCACCGGGGCGACCGCGGTGCTCGAGGCGCTCGCCTCCTTCGTCCTGGTGGTGTTCGTGACGTTCTTCCTGCTGAAGGACGGCGACAAGATCTGGGCCTGGTTCCTCAAGGCGTTCGGCGACGCGGCGCCCCGGGTCGACCGGGCCGGGCGCGCCGCCTGGGTGACCATCTGCCACTACGTCCAGGGCACGGTGGCGATCGCGGCCATCCACGGCATCGTCATGGGGACCGTGCTCGCGGTCATGGGCGTGCCCCTGTGGGTGCCGCTCGCCGTGCTGATCTTCCTGGGCAGCTTCATCCCGATCATCGGCATCGTGGTCACCGGCGGGCTCGCCACCCTCGTCACGCTCGGGGCGCAGGGCTGGATCTCCGCGCTGGTCTTCCTCGCGATCCTCGTGGTCGAGCAGCAGCTCGAGAACCACCTGTTCCAGCCGCAGATCGTCGGCCGGGCCATCGACTTCCACCCGCTGGCGGTGATCCTCGTGCTCGCGGTCGGCGGTGTGATCGCCGGGATCCCCGGCGCCGCGGTGGCGGTGCCGCTCACCGCCGTCCTCTACCGGGCCCTGCCCGAGCTGTTCCGCGCGGAGCGGCCCGCGCCCCCGCCGGGCGTGCCGGCCGCGGCCCCGGCCGGCTCGCCCGCGGGTCCGTCCGCGGGCACGGCGCCCACCCCCGCCGCGCCCGCCACGCCGTCTCCGGAGCCCGGGGCCCCCGCGGAGCCCGCGCCACCGCGCGAACCCGGGGGCGATCAGGGCGCGGCGAACCGCGAACCGGAGTCCGGTGAGGCCGTCTCTCCCCAGCGCAAGGGGTAGGGTCGTGCCTTGTGAGTGAACGCAATCTTTCGGCGGTCGAGGCGGAGCGATGAGCGTCGAGGTACTGATCCGCCGGCTCGATCCCGGCCTCCCTCTCCCGTCCTACGCCCACCCGGGGGACGCCGGGGCCGACCTGTACGCCACCGAGGACGTCGAGCTGAAGCCGGGGGAGCGGGCGGTGGTCGGCACGGGGATCGCGATCGCGCTCCCCGACGGCTACGCCGCCTTCGTGCACCCCCGGTCCGGGCTCGCGGCGAAGCACGGTGTCACATTGGTGAACGCGCCCGGCACGATCGACGCCGGCTACCGCGGTGAGATCAAGGTGACCCTGATCAACACGGACCCCCGGGAGACGGTCCGGCTCAAGCGGGGCGACCGCATCGCGCAGCTCGTCATCCAGAGGGTGGAGAAGGCGGCATTCTACGAGGTAGAGCGGTTGCCCGGTTCGAGCCGCGGTGCGAACGGTTTCGGGTCCACCGGGGCCTGAGCCGGACCCACCGGCCGGGCGCCCGACGACATGGAGGAGTGTGAACGGATGCTGTTCCGACGCCGACGACGCGCGAAGCAGGAGGAGGCCGAGGCGACCCCGGTCGTCACCGAGGAGGAACCGGCCCCTCCGGCCCGGACCTCCGGACCCTGGGACGCCGATGACCCGTACCCCCAGGCGGACCGGATCGACCTGGGCGGCCTGCGCGTCCCCGTACGGCCCGGCTTCGAGATCCGGGTGAGCGTGACGGGCGATCAGATCGACGGCGCGCTCGTCCTGGTCAAGGACAGCATGCTCCACCTCCAGGCGATGGCCGCGCCGAAGCGGAGCGGGATCTGGGACGAGGTGCGCGCCGAGATCGCCCAAGAGGTCGAGAAGGCCGGCGGGAAGACCGAGGAGCAGGAGGGGCCGTTCGGCGTCGAGCTGGTCGCCTACATGCCCCAGCAGGAGGGCGAGCCGCAGCGGGTCCGCTACGCCGGGATCGACGGCCCGCGGTGGATGCTGCGCGCGATCATCACCGGCCGCGCGGCGGTCGATCCGGAGGCGGCCGAGGTCCTGGAGAGCGTGGTGCGCGACACCGTGGTCGTCCGGGGCGACGAGCCGATGCCGCCCAAGGAGCCGATCCTGCTCCGGCTGCCCGACCAGGCGCGCCAGCTCATCGACCAGAGCGGGCGGCAGGAGGACGAGCTCCGGCCGTTCGAGCGCGGTCCGGAGATCGCCGAGACCCGCTGACCGGGGAGCCCCGTCGATCCCTCACGTATGCTTCGGCTGAACATCGGTGTCCAGGAGACCAGGTGAGCGGACCCATGACCACGCGGGGGCCTGTCAGACGCGGTGGGCTGCGCGCCCTGCTCCACCGGTTGCTCGCCACCGAGGAGGAGCAGGACGCGGCCGAGCTACAGGAGGAGACCGGACGGCTCGGCGCCACCCTGATCGCCGCATGCGGCGACCGGCAGCGCACCCGGGTGGTCGGCGTCCTGCGCACCGTGACGCTGCGGCCGCGCGGCGGGGCGCCGGCCCTCGAGGCCGAGCTCTACGACGGCTCCGGGGTGATCGACCTCGTGTGGCTCGGCCGCCGCAAGATCGTCGGTATCGAGCCGGGACGGGCGCTGCAGGCCGAAGGCCTGGTGAGCGTGCAGGGCGACCGGAAGGTCATGTTCAATCCCCGCTATGAGCTTCGGCCCGCCGGGGAAGATGACGACTGACACACGGGAGGCCGGATGAGCGCAGCCGACACGACCGGCTCGGCCGCGGCGTACGAGACCGCCGAGGCGGCCGTGCGCGCCCACCTCGCCAAGGCGCTGGGGGGCAAGCGCGGGATCATCGAGGCGGCGGCGCCGACGATCGTCTTCACCCTGATGTGGCTCACCACGCACGACCTCAAGCTGTCGCTGATGGTGAGCATCGGCAGCACGGTCGCCCTGCTCCTGGTGCGGCTGGTGACGCGCAGCACCCCCCAGTACGTGCTCAACAGCCTCGTCGGGATCGGGATCGGCGCCCTGTTCGCCTCCCGCACCGGAGAGGCCAAGGACGTCTTCCTGCCCGGAATCCTGTACAACGCCGCCTACGCGGGCGGGATGCTGCTCTCGGTCGCCGTCCGGTGGCCGATCATGGGCTTCCTGATCGGCTCGGTGACCGGGGACCCGGTCGGGTGGCGGTCGGATCCGGGGATGGTGCGGCTGTGCAACCGGCTCACCTGGCTGCTGATCCTCCCGTGCCTGCTGCGGGTCGTGGTGCAGCTCCCGCTGTACTGGGCGGACCTGGTGGCCGCGCTCGGCCTGGCGAAGGTCGTGATGGGGTGGCCGCTCCAGGTCGCGGCCTTCGCCGGGATGGCCTGGCTGCTCGCCCGCGGCCGCACCCCGCTCAGCTCCGGGGTCGGACCGGCGACCTGACCCGGGAGACCCGGCGGCCTCATCCGGGCCGCCACGCCCTGCGGTCTGATCCGGGTCGCCACGTCCTGCGGCCTGATCCGGCGTGGCGGGTCCGATCGCTCGACAACCGGGCTCGCCAGGCCCGGTGGCCCGGTTCGGGCACGGTCGCCCAGGCCGCCCACCGACCCGGCCTCGTCTTCGGGTCCCGATCGAGGTCTGCCGGAGCCGGCGGTCTGGTCCGGTGTCCGGGTCTGATCACTCGATGGCCGGGCTTGCCAGAGCCGGCGGCCTGGTGCGGGCTCGGTCGCCCGGTCCGGCCCACCGTTTCGAGGGCGCCTTCGGGTCCCCGAACGAGATCTGCCGGAGCCGGCGGCCTCGACCCGGCGTGCCAGGCCGGCGGCGTGATCGGGGCTCGTACCTCAAGGCCGGCAGGCCGGTCCGGGGCGTGCCGGTCCGGCGGCCCGTTACCGGGCGCCCGGCCGTGCCGCCGCGTGGTCCACCACGGGCACGGATCGCCACGGCCGCGGTGCCGTACCACGGCCGGGGGACGTCCCGCCCGGGCCGGTCAGCGGCCGGAGAGCAGGCGCGCGAGACGCTCCTCCACGTCCTGGTTCGCCACGAACAGCAGCTCGTCCCCGGCCTCCAGCGGCGTGTCCGTGGTGGGCACCATGACCCGCCCGTCGCGCAGGATCGCGACGAGCGCGGCGTCCTCCGGCCAGGGCACCGAGCCGGCCGGCTTGCCGACCACCGGGGCGTTGTCGGCGAGGGTGAGCTCCACCAGGTTGGCCTGGCCCTGCCGGAAGGTCATCAGGCGGACCAGGTCGCCCACGCTCACCGCCTCCTCGACCAGCGCGGAGAGCAGGCGCGGGGTGGAGACCGCGACGTCGACGCCCCACGACTCGTTGAACAGCCACTCGTTCTTCGGGTGGTTGATCCGGGCCACCACCCGCGGCACGCCGTACTCGGTCTTGGCGAGCAGCGAGACCACCAGGTTGACCTTGTCGTCACCGGTGGCGGCGACGACGACGTGGCAGGTGTTCAGGCCCGCCTCGTCGAGCGAGGAGATCTCGCACGCATCGGCGAGGAGCCATTCGGCCTGCGGGACGCTGTCGATCTTGATGGCCTTGGGGTCGTTGTCGATCAGCAGGACCTCGTGGCCGTTCTCCAGCAGCTCGGCCGCGATGGACCGGCCGACCGCGCCGGCACCGGCGATCGCGACGCGCATGACTACTCCTCTTCTGACGGTGGGCCGGACAGCACCTTGCTGATGTGCTCCATCTCGCGCTCCGCCGCGACCACGTGGAGCACGTCGCCGTCCTGCAGCAGGGTGCCGGGCTTGGGGACGATCGCCTCGCCGATCCGGTTGAGGAAGGCGACCCGCGCCCCGGTGGCCGCCTCGACGTCCTTGACGCGCACGCCGACCCAGCCGGGGTGGAAGCTCACCTCGGCCAGGACCACCGTGCCGGTCGGGTCACGCCACAGCGGCTCGGCGCCGTCCGGCATGAGCCGCCGCAGGATCTGATCGGCGGTCCACCGCACGGTGGCGACGGTCGGGATCCCCAGCCGCTGGTACACCTCGGCCCGGCGGGGGTCGTAGATACGGGCGACCACGTTGTCGACGCCGAACATCTCCCGCGCCACCCGCGCGGAGATGATGTTGGAGTTGTCGCCGCTGCTGACGGCGACGAAGGCGGCGGCCGACTGGATGCCCGCCTCGATGAGCACGTCCCGGTCGAACCCGATGCCGGTGACCCGGCGTCCCTGGAAGCCGGGGCGGAGCCGGCGAAAGGCCTGCGGGTCCCGGTCGATGATGGCGACCGAATGTCCGTTGTCTTCGAGAATGTGGGCGAGGGTCGAGCCGACCCGCCCGCATCCCATGATCACTACGTGCATCGTCCCCCGCCGGTCGATAGGCGTGGTCTTCTACCGCCCAGTATGTCCCGGTCTCCCGGATTCCGTATCAGGTGGTCGCTCCTCGCGGGCACATGGCACGCGGGCATTAGGCTCGTCTGGCGTGTGGAAGATTACCCACCTTGTCAAGCGGCTGTTGGTCGGCCGGGCACTGCGCAGCACCCAGCTCCACCATCAGCTGCTCCCTAAGCGGGTGGCGTTGCCGATATTCGCCAGCGACGCCCTCTCCTCGGTGGCGTACGCGCCCCAGGAGATATTGATCGTTCTGTCGATCGGCGGTGTCGGCTTCTACGCCTACGGCCCGTGGGTGGCCGCCGCGGTCGTCCTCGTCATGGCCACGGTGGTCGCCTCCTACCGGCAGAACGTGTACGCCTACCCGAGCGGCGGCGGCGACTACGAGGTGGTGACCACGAACCTCGGCACCAACCCGGGGCTGATCGTCGCGAGCGCGCTGATCGTCGACTACGTGCTCACGGTCGCCGTCTCGGTCTCCAACGGCGTCGACTACGTGGCCGCGATGCTCCCCTTCGTGGCCGCGCACCGCCCGGCGGTGGCGATCGCGATCGTCGCGTTCCTCATGATCATCAACCTGCGCGGGCTCCGGGAGTCCGGGATCGCCTTCGCCATCCCCACGTACGCCTTCATGGCCGCGGTCCTCGGCATGATCGGGTGGGGCCTGGTCCGGCTGTTCGCGTTCGGTGACGAGCTGCGGGCGCCGACCGCCGATTACACGATCGTCGCCCAGCACGCCGACCTGGCCGGGCTGGCGGCCGCGCTCGTGATCCTCCGCGCCTTCTCGTCCGGGTGCGCGGCGCTGACCGGCGTCGAGGCGATCAGCAACGGGGTTCCCGCCTTCCGAAAGCCGAAGAGCAGGAACGCCGCGATCACCCTGCTGCTGATGGGGCTGCTCTCCATCACCATGTTCAGCGGGCTCATCTTCCTCGCCCTGCGCTCCGGGGTGAAGCTCACCGAGCCCTCCCACGTCGCGCACAACGTCCTCATCAACGGTGTGCCGGCCGGTCCCGAGTACTACCAGCAGCCGATCATCGCCCAGGTCGCGGCGGCGGTGTTCGCCGGGGGCTCGCCGGCCTTCATCGTCATCTCCGCGGTCACCGCGCTCATCCTGTTCCTCGCCGCCAACACCGCGTTCAACGGCTTCCCCGTGCTCGGGTCGGTCCTCGCGCAGAGCCGCTACATGCCGCGGCAGCTCCACACCCGCGGGGACCGCCTCGCCTTCAGCAACGGCATCCTCCTGCTCGCCGCAGGGGCGATCACGCTCATCTGGACGTTCGACGCCGACGTGAGCAAGCTGATCAACCTCTACATCGTCGGCGTGTTCGTGGCGTTCACCTTCAGCCAGACCGGCATGGTCCGCCACTGGAACCGCCTCCTCGCCGCGGAGACCGACCCCCGGATGCGGCGCCGCCTCATGCGCTCGCGGGCGCTCAGCGCGTTCGGCGCGGTGCTGACCGGGATCGTCCTGGCCATCGTGCTGGCCTCGAAGTTCGTCCACGGCGCCTACATCGTCTGCATCGCGGTACCGCTGCTCTTCCTGCTCATGAAGGGCATCCGGCGCCACTACGACCTGGTGGCCGAGGAGCTCGCGCTCGCCGCGGAGGGCGAGCCGGAGGAGGGGTTGCTCCCCGCGCGCAACCACGCGATCGTGCTCGTCTCCCAGCTCCACAAGCCGACCCTGCGCGCGCTCGCCTACGCCCGGGCGACCCGGCCGTCCAGCCTCGAGGCGGTCACCGTGGCCGTGGACCCGGAGGAGGCCGCCCGGCTGCGGGAGGAGTGGGACGCCCGCGGCATCCCCGTGCCGCTGAAGATCCTCGACTCGCCGTATCGTGAGATCACCGGTCCGGTGCTCGACTATGTGAAGTCACTCCGCCGGCGGTCCCCCAGGGACGTGGTGACCGTCTTCATTCCCGAGTACGTGGTCGGCCGGTGGTGGGAGCACCTCCTGCACAACCAGAGCGCGCTCCGGCTCAAAGCGCGGCTGCTGTTCAAGCCCGGTGTCATGGTGACGAGCGTGCCCTGGCAGCTCATATCCTCCAAGCGGCGGGAGGACCGGCGGGACGAGCTGGCCGGCTGGGTGATCGGTCGCCGCCGTGGCCGGGAGCCGGAGACGGACCGGCACGTGGAGGCGTGATCGAGGACGGGCCGGTGCACAGTGCCGGACGGGAAGGAGGCCGCCGTGCCGATTGAGCTCAAGGTGGAGAAGGTCGCCAACGGCGGCTGGTGCGTCGGGCGGCACGAGGGCCGCGTGGTGTTCGTCCGGCACGCCCTGCCGGGGGAGCGCGTGCTCGCCGAGGTGACCGAGGAGACCGCGCGGTTCCTGCGCGCGGACGCCGTCGAGATCCTGGACCCCTCACCCGACCGGGTCACCCCACCCTGCCCGTTCAGCGGCCCGGGCCGCTGCGGCGGCTGCGACTGGCAGCACGCCTCGCTCGCGGCCCAGCGCCGGCTCAAGGCCGAGGTCGTGTCCGAGCAGCTCCGGCGGCTCGCGGGGATCGACCGCGCGGTGGAGGTCGAGGAGGTGCCGGGCGCGAGCGGCGGCCTCGGCTGGCGGACCCGCGTCCGGTTCGCCGCGGGCCCCGACGGCCGGCTCGGGCTGCGCCGCCACCGGTCGCACGAGATCGAGTACGTCGGCTCCTGCCCGATCGCCCACCCCGGCGTCGAGGAGGTCGGCGCCGAGGCCCGGCGCTGGCCCGGTGCGGACACGGTGGAGGTGGCCGTCTCCTCCGGCGGCGACCGCGCCGTGATCATCCGCCCCCGGCGGCGGGTGACCGTCCCGGAGGTGGACGCGTCCGTGCTCCTCGACCAGGGCAGGCGGGGAGTCCGGGTGCTCACGGGGAGCCCTTCGCTGACAGAGCGCGCCGGCGACCGGGAGTTCCGGGTGACCGGCAGCGGGTTCTGGCAGATCCATCCCGGCGCTCCGGAGACCCTGCTCCGGACGGTGCTCGAGCTCGGGCGGCCCGCGCCGGGGGAGCGGGCGCTCGACCTGTACTGCGGGGCCGGGCTGTTCGCCGCCGGGCTCGGCGAGGCCGTGGGCCCGGAGGGGAGCGTCCTCGGGATCGAGTCGGACCCGCAGGCCGTACGGGACGCCCGGTGGAACCTCCGCGACCTGCCGAACACGAGGATCGAACGGGGCAGGGTGGAGGAGGCGCTCGGCGCGGCGGCGCGCGCCGACCTGGTGGTCGCCGACCCGCCGCGGACCGGGCTGGGACGCGAGGTGGTGGAGCGGATCGCCGGGCTCGGGCCGTCCCGGTTCGTGTACGTCTCCTGCGACCCGGCGACCATGTCCCGGGACATCGCCTGGCTCACCCCGCACGGGTACGAGCTGGCGGAGCTGCGCGCGTTCGACCAGTACCCGATGACCCACCACGTGGAGTGCGTGGCGCTGCTGGTCAGACGGTGAGCGCAGGGCCCCGCGCGTCAGGGGCGTGGGGCCTGGTGATCACTGGTGCTGAGCCGACGGACGCCGCGCCCCGCGCGTCAGAGGGGTGGGCGGACCTCACGCGCCAAGGGCGCGGGCAGGTCCCACCCGGCAGGGCCTCGGGCAGGTCCCGCGCGGCAGGGACGCGGGCGGGCGCCGCGGGTCAGGGACGCGGCGCGGTGGTCAGCGCGAAGCCGAGCTGGCAGTAGAGCTCGAGCTGGTCGAAGTAGTCCCGATCGGTGATGATCTTCCCGTGCTCGATGGCGCACGCGCACGACCCGCGGACCGTGATGCGCCGCCCGGTCGCCTCCACCACCTCACCGTTCGGCAGGAGGAGCGGGCCCATGTGCGTGCCGGTCATGGTGTACTCCGTGACCGCCGGATCGTCGCACGGCGCCTTGTACCACGCCGTGTAGCACAGGTCCGGGAAGCTCTTGAAGAGGTGCTCGAAGTGCCAGGAGATCTGCTGGTGCCCTTCCATCACGCCCACCGGGCTCACGTACACCGCGTCGGGCGCGTAGCAGTCGAGCACCCGGTACAGGTCGTGGTCGTTGATGGCGAGGAACAGGAGGTCCTTGAGCTCTCGAGCGGATGGCATAGGCCATCCCTCCCTCTGGTGGTACCCCGCTCGGCCCGCGGGGCTAAGGAACTCGGGTCGTGCCTCCCACGGTAGCAACGGATTCGCCCTGGTCATCCCGGGCCGGTCCGGGCCCGGCGAGCACCCGGACCGTCTCATCGCCCGGCCGCGCCCCACCGGTGGAGAGCCAGCCGAGGCCGGTCCGGGCACGGAAGACCGCGAGCCGCCGCGCCTGCAGCGGGCCGAGGTCCGCGGGGGAGTCGAGGACCGGGGTGAGGCCCATCCGGCGCCATAGCGCCCGGCCCGTGACGCCGAGGACCGCGGCGAGCTGCCGGTGGGCCGACCGGGCGGCCGTCAGCAGCCGGGTGAGGCCGCCGGGCCGCAGGGGAACGAGCAGGTCGACGCCGTCGATCGTCACCCCCGACGCCCGGGCGGTGCGGAGCATGGCCAGGTCGGTCTGGGCCAGGCCGCGCTCGGTGGCGGGAAGGGTGAAGGTCACCCGCAGCGGGCGGCCCCGGTCGCGCGCCTCCCGCTGGAGCAGCGCGATCGCGGCCGATCTCCGCCGGGAGGCGGCCGGATCGGAGGGGTCGTTGATCTCGAAGTCGATGCCGGTGGGACGGAGGGCGTCGATCACCTGCCGGTAGGCGGCGGTGAGGCGCTCCTGGTCCGGGCAGGCGGCCGAGAGCTCCGGCCCGCCCGGCCCGCCGAACACCGGCCAGGCGTGCCGGCCGTCCGCCCGGAGCCGCGCGGCGATCCCGGCGACCCTGCCGGTCACCGCGCCGGCGCGCGCGGACGGCACCCCGGCCCAGCGCGCCGTGCACCCGTCCGGCCCCGCGATGAGGTGCCCGAGCACGAACCAGCGGACGCCGGCCGTCCGCGCCGTGCCGGACGGGTCGGGCACCGGGCCGTCGGACACGCGGAGGAAGGCCCGGTAGCGGGGCATGGCCGGCCCGGACGCGGGCCGCTGCCGGGCGGCGCTCGGCGTGGCCGACGGGGCACGTGGCTGCTGCTTCGCCTCGCCCTCCGGCTGGACCGGTCCGGGCAGCAGCCAGAGCGCCACCCCGGTCCCCACGGCGAGCGCCACAGCGCCGAGGCGCACCAGGGCGCGGGGCGGGTTGCCCGTCTCCTCCGTCGGCCGTGCCGCCTCCACCGCTCATCACCCCGGGTGGTGCCGTGATCACTTTACGTACCGGCGAACTGCACTGTACCAACGGATTCATCGCCGATCGGGATAATGAGCATGTGAAGTTAAGAATCTTTACCGAGCCGCAGCAGGGGGCCACGTACGACGACCTGCTCCGGGTCGCCCAGGCCGCGGAGCGGCTGGGCTTCGACGGGTTCTTCCGCTCAGACCACTACGTCCGGATCGGCCCGGGTGACCCTGGGCCTGGCTCCACGGACGCGTGGGTGACGCTCGCCGGGCTCGCCCGGGAGACGTCGCGGATCCGGCTCGGAGTCCTGGTCACCGCGAGCACGTTCCGCTTCCCGGGCCCGCTCGCGGTCTCGGTCGCCCAGGTCGACCAGATGAGCGGCGGGCGGGTCGAGTTCGGCCTCGGGGCCGCGTGGTACGAAGAGGAGCACCTCGCGTACGGCATCCCGTTCCCGCCGATGAAGGAGCGGTTCGAGCGGCTGGAGGAGCAGCTCGAGATCATCACCGGGCTGTGGACGGCGACCGGGACGTTCTCGTATGAGGGGAAGTACTACCGGCTGGTGGACTCCCCGGCCCTGCCGAAGCCGGTGCAGCGCCCGCGGCCGCCGGTCATCCTCGGCGGTTGGGGCACGCGGCGGGGGCCCCGGCTCGCGGCGCGGTTCGCCGACGAGTTCAACGCGCCGTTCCGGACGCCGGACGAGACCAAGGTGATCTTCGATCGGGTGCGGGAGGCGTGCGAGGAGGCCGGGCGCGAGTCGATCCGGCTCTCCGCGGCGCAGGTCGTCTGCGCCGGGCGGGACGAGGCGGAGATCGCCCGCCGGGCCGCGGCGATCGGCCGCGAGGTGGACGAGCTCCGGGTGAACGGGCTCGCCGGTACGCCCCAGGAGATCGTGGACAAGATCGGCCGCTTCGCCGAGCTCGGCGCGGAGCGGATCTACCTGCAGGTGCTCGACCTCACCGACCTGGAACACCTGGAGCTCCTGGCGGCCGAGGTGCTGCCGCACGTCTGATCGCCCGGAATCCACGCGTGACGGCCCGGGACCGTACGTCCGCGGGCCCACGGAACACGTCCGCGCGCCCAGGGAAGGGGCCGGGCGCCCGGCGGCCTGCTCCCCGCCCACCGAGGGGCGGCGCGGGCGGGTGAGGCCGGGGCGATGGCCCGCCGGCGCGGTGCCGCCGATGCCGATCGGCACCGGCCCGGGCGCCGCCGGACCCGCCGATCCCGGGCTTCGCACCGCGGAGGCCTCCGCTTCCACCGGCGGCCTCCGCGTTCAGGTACGGGAGCGCCGGACCGGGCGCACGGCCCGGTCCGGCGGGTGCGGAATGGCGCGTCGCCGGTCACCGGCGCCGGTGGCGGTGGCCGGTCGCGTGGTGGATGACCGCGACCGCAGTCCCGGCCAGGCAGGCGATCAGGAGCAGGCGGAACCCGACCCAGAGCAGCCACGGCAAGAAGAACGCCATGGCCGCGATCACCAGCACCAGGGGGACGATCCCGGTCGGCCTCCTGATCCCGGGCGCCGCCCTCCGCCACCCCATGACCGCCGGGTGCGGCCGCCAGGCGAGCCCGCCGTACGGCCCGGGCCATGCGAAGCCGGGGTGGGCGTGGGCGTGCCGTACGGGGCGGCAGTGCAGGGTTGGCCGGTGGCGCGGCCCGTGCGGGTGGTGGGGGTGACCGGGGCCGGACGGACCGGTCAGGTCGGCCGTGATCGCGCGCAGCTCTCCGGCGGTGCGGGCGGAGAGCGCCGCGGTCAGCCGCTCGTCGAGCTCGTCCCGGCCGATGCGGCCCTCCGCGTACGCCTCCTGGAGCAGCTCGGCCACCGCGTCCCGTTCCCGGTCGCCGATCCGCATCTCGTCCGGGTTCACCATCGGATCACTCCTCGTCGTCTCCCTCGGCGAGGATCTGGTAGAGCTTGCGGCGGGTCTCGGTGAGCACCTGCTTGGCCCGGGCGAGCTGCCCCGGGCTGCCGCCGTTGACGATCTGCACCAGGGCCGTGGCGGCCTGGCGGGCGAGGTTGAACAGCTCGGCCACGTCCTCGCCGATGTCCGGCCGCATGTCCTCCCAGGGAGCCCGCAGCTCGTCGCGGTGCTCCGCGACGTAGGCGCGGCCGGCCTCGGTGAGCCGGAAGGTCTTCTTGCCCTCCGACTCCTCCGCGATCACCAGCCCTTCGTCCGCGAGCTGCTGGAGCGCCGGGTAGACCGCGCCGGGGCTGGGCTGCCAGCCGCCCTGGCTGCGTTCGGTGATCTCCTGGATGATCTGGTAGCCGTTGCGGGGCTCCTCGGCGAGGAGCGCGAGGATCGCCGCGCGGACGTCCCCGCGCTTGGCCTTCCGGCCTCCGGTGAACCCCCACGTGCCGAACTTGAACCCGCCCCAGAACGGGGAGAACGGCCCGCCCCAGCCGTGCCCATGCCCGTGACCGTGCCGGCGGGGCGCGCTCCGGTGCCGCCGCTCACCGTGTCCCTGGAACAGCTCGTACCACCACATGCCAGTTGCCCCTTGCGATCCGTTCCACCGTGCGTGTCCGTTCGCCGTGCAGCACGATCCCACGTACTGTCGGCGAGCTGTACGAGATACCTCAAAGATATATCGCGATACCTTCGCGTGGGCAATCATTTCCGGTGCCGGGTGACTCCTCCGGTGTGGCCGCGCCGGGACGGCGGCTGAGGCGGCATGGCCGGCACCGCCCTGGGGTGGGGCCCGCGTCGTGCCGCCCTGCGAAGGGGCCCGCGTCGCGTCCGGCGCCGGTCCGGCCCGGCCGGCACGATCGAGCGGACGCGGCGGGAGGTGCCGTCGGCCCCTGCCGCCCGCCCTCACCAGGAGCAATGCGAGCCGGGCCGCATGTGACGGAGGTCACGTGATCTTGATGTGCTGATCCGGGAACACCGCCGGCGCGCCGTTCGTTGATCATGCGAGACGGGGCCGGTCCCTTTGAGAGGGCTGGGGGGTGCTCTCGGGACCGGCCCGTCTTTCGTTCTCTCCCGGCCTCGCCCGGCGGGCGCGGCTTCCGCAAGCCGGACGCCGGCCCGTCCTCCGGGCAGGGCGCGGCGGGTGCTCTCGCGCGCCGCGCCGGGGCGGGGGCTCCGCGCGTGGCGTGGCCGCCCTTCGCCGGGCGCCCGTTCTCCGCTGGGAAGCCGGACGCCTCGTCCTCGGGCGGGAAGCGGCCTCCCCGGGCGAACGCGACCACGTCCTGCGGGGGGGGCAGACGCGGCCCTGTCACCGTGGGGAAGATGCGGCCCCGGCGGCTTTGCCGTACAGTCTCAAGGCGTGATCTTGAGATGATGGGCCACTCGCACGCCCTCAGCGGGGCGGCGGTCTGGCTCGCCGCCGCGCCCGCCCTCGCCGCGCTGCCCGAGACCCTCGGCCGGCCGGAGCTCGCCGCGGTCACCGGCTCGATCACCTCACCGCCCGAGCTGATCGCCGGGGCGGTGGTCTGCGCCGGGGCGGCGATGCTCCCCGACCTCGACCACCCCAACAGCACGATCGCGCAGACCTTCGGCCCGGTGACCTGGGCGCTGAGCAAGGGGCTGAACGCGGTCAGCGGGGGCCACCGGAACATGACCCACTCGCTCTTCTTCTCCGTGCTCTGCGGCGTGGGCGCGTACCTGCTCGCCGCCCACCAGCCGATCGGGCGCGACGTGCTGGTCATCCTGATGATTGGCCTGGCGTTACGGGCGGTCGGGATTGGGGTGCCCCGCAAGACGATCACGTCGGCGGTGATGAACGCGGTGCTCACCGCCGGGATCTTCGTCGCGTTCACCGGGCTGGGGGTCGGCTACGCGTGGCTCGGGCTCGCCGTGGGCATCGGATGCCTGGCCCACGTGCTCGGCGACTGCCTGACCGAGCGCGGGTGCCCGGTGCTGTGGCCCATCCGCGGGCGGTGGCTGCTGCCGTTCGATATCGGGTTCAAAACGGGGAAGACCTTCGAGAGGCGGTTCCTCGGGCCGGCGCTCGCGATCACCGTGCTGGTGCTGGCGTACGTGCGCCTGATGCCCGTCTGAGCTTGCGCATACCGGAAGTTCGCTCGTCTTTGCCGCCGGGCCGGACGGCGGGCAAGGTGCCGCCGTTGATAGCTTGATGTCGAGATATCTTGGTAGATATCTTGATATCGAGATATATTGCCGGCCGCACCGATGGAGCGCCCCTACCGGCCGGGGCGTTCCGCGCGTGCGGCAGGATGCATACGCGAATCAAATGGTGAAGCCGGATACTGGGGAGGCGAATGGTGTCCGCGAACAGCTTCGGCAGCCGTGACACGCTACGCGTCGGTGACGCGACATATGAGATCTATCGGCTGGACGCCGTCGAGGGGTCGGCGCGCCTCCCGTACAGCCTGAAGATCCTGCTGGAGAACCTGCTCCGCACCGAGGACGGCGCCAACGTCACGGCCGACCACATCCGCGCCCTGGCGAACTGGGACCCGCAGGCCGAGCCGAGCGTGGAGATCCAGTTCACCCCGGCCCGGGTGATCATGCAGGACTTCACCGGTGTGCCCTGCATCGTGGACCTCGCGACCATGCGCGAGGCCATGCGGGACCTCGGCGGTGACCCCGCGAAGATCAACCCGCTCGCCCCGGCCGAGCTCGTGATCGACCACTCGGTGATCGTCGACTTCTTCGGCCGGTCCGACGCCTTCCAGCGCAACGTCGAGCGGGAGTACGAGCGCAACCGCGAGCGGTACCAGTTCCTGCGCTGGGGCCAGACCGCGTTCGACCAGTTCAAGGTCGTCCCGCCGGGCACCGGCATCGTCCACCAGGTGAACATCGAGCACCTGGCCCGGGTCGTGATGACCCGCGACGGCAAGGCCTACCCCGACACCTGCGTCGGCACCGACTCCCACACCACCATGGAGAACGGCATCGGCGTCCTCGGCTGGGGCGTGGGCGGCATCGAGGCCGAGGCCGCCATGCTCGGCCAGCCGATCTCGATGCTGATCCCGCGGGTGGTCGGCTTCAAGCTCACCGGCAAGCTCCCCGCCGGCGCCACCGCCACCGACCTGGTGCTCACGATCACCGAGATCCTCCGCAAGCACGGGGTGGTCGGGAAGTTCGTCGAGTTCTACGGCGAGGGCGTCGCCAGCATCCCGGTGCCGAACCGGGCCACGATCGGCAACATGAGCCCCGAGTTCGGCTCGACCTGCGCGATCTTCCCGATCGACCAGCAGACCATCGACTACCTCCGGCTCACCGGCCGGTCGGCCGAGCAGATCGCCCTGATCGAGGCGTACGCCAAGGAGCAGGGGCTGTGGCTCGACCCGTCCGCCCCCGAGCCGGTCTTCTCCGAGTACCTCGAGCTCGACCTCGGCACCGTGGTCCCGTCCATCGCCGGCCCGAAGCGGCCGCAGGACCGCATCCCGCTCTCCGACGCCAAGTCCGCCTGGCGGGCGGCCGTCCGGGACTACGTGCCGGGCGACAGCGTCCAGGGGCCCACCGACGAGGCGTCCGCCGAGTCGTTCCCGGCCTCCGACTCCCCGGCCATCTCGCACGGCGGCAGCGGTGACCGGCCGCACCCGGCCAAGCTCGACGGCGGCCGCCCGCACCGGCCGACCAAGGTCACCCTCTCCGACGGCACGACCTTCGAGCTCGACCACGGCGCCGTGGTGATCGCCGCGATCACCTCGTGCACCAACACCTCCAACCCGTACGTCATGCTCGGGGCGGCCCTGCTCGCCAAGAACGCGGTCGACAAGGGCCTCACCCGCAAGCCGTGGGTGAAGACCTCCCTGGCGCCGGGCTCGCAGGTGGTCACCGGGTACTTCGAGCGGTCCGGCCTCCAGCCGTACCTCGACAAGCTCGGCTTCAACCTGGTCGGCTACGGGTGCACCACCTGCATCGGCAACTCCGGGCCGCTCGACCCGGAGATCTCCGCGGCGATCCAGTCCGCCGACCTCGCGGTCACGGCCGTGCTCTCCGGCAACCGCAACTTCGAGGGCCGGATCAACCCGGACGTGAAGATGAACTACCTGGCCTCGCCGCCGCTGGTGGTGGCGTACGCGCTCGCCGGGACGATGGACATCGACTTCGAGAACGAGCCGATCGGCACCGGGAGCGACGGCAAGCCGGTGTACCTCCGGGACATCTGGCCCACGCCGGAGCAGATCTCCGCCGTGGTCTCCGAGTCGATCTCCCAGGACCTGTTCGTCCGGGACTACGCGGACGTCTTCAAGGGCGACGAGCGCTGGCAGTCCCTGCCGGTCCCGACCGGTGACACCTTCTCCTGGGACCCGGACTCCACGTACGTGCGCAAGGCGCCGTACTTCGACGGCATGCCCGCGGAGCCGGAGCCGGTGTCGGACATCCGGGGCGCCCGCGTGCTCGCGCTGCTCGGCGACTCGGTCACCACGGACCACATCTCCCCGGCCGGTGCGATCAAGCCCGACTCGCCGGCCGGCCGCTACCTGCAGGAGCACGGGGTCGCGGTCAAGGACTTCAACTCGTACGGCTCCCGCCGGGGCAACCACGAGGTGATGATCCGCGGCACCTTCGCCAACATCCGGCTGCGCAACCGGCTCCTCGACGGGGTGGAGGGCGGCTACACCCGCGACTTCACCCGGGGCGGCGAGCAGACGACCATCTACGAGGCCGCGATGAACTACAAGGCGGCCGGCGTCCCGCTCATCGTGCTCGCCGGCAAGGAGTACGGCTCCGGCTCGTCCCGGGACTGGGCGGCGAAGGGCACGGCCCTGCTCGGCGTCCGCGCGGTGATCGCCGAGTCGTTCGAGCGGATCCACCGCTCGAACCTGATCGGCATGGGCGTGCTCCCGCTGCAGTTCCAGGAGGGCGACTCCGTGGAGTCGCTCGGCCTGACCGGTGAGGAGACCTTCGACATCATCGGCATCGAGCAGCTCAACTCCGGGACCACGCCGCGCACGGTCACGGTCCGGGCCGGGGACAAGGAGTTCCAGGCCATCGTGCGGATCGACACGCCCGGCGAGGCGGAGTACTACCGCCACGGCGGCATCATGCAGTACGTGCTGCGCAACCTGCTCGCCAAGAGCAAGAGCTGAGCGGGTTCGCGCCGTGGACGTGCCCCGGGCCGGCCGGCACCCGTCCGGCCGGCCCGGGCCGTCCGGGTACGGCCGGGCCGTACGGTCCGGATACGGGCGGGGTCGCCCGGGCGGCCGGTACGGCCGGCTGCCGCGGGGGAGTGCCGGCCCTGCGGGGAGCGGTCCAGGCCGAGCCTCCGCCCTTCCACCGGGCGTGCCACCGTGCCACCGCGTTCCGGACCCCGCCGTAACCGCGTTTCCGGCGCCCTATTAGCCTGCTCGCCGTGGGCCAGGACATCGTGCCGCTCCTGCTGTGCGGGCTCGCGGTGTTCGCCGGCGCGGTGGTGCAGGGCGGCGTGGGGTTCGGGCTCGGCATCGTGTGCTCGCCGATCATCGCGATGCTGCTGCCGGGCACGGTCCCGGGCGCCGTCCAGGTGGTCAACGCCAGCCTCCCCGTGCTCACGCTCGCCGCCGAGTGGCGGCGGGTCGACTGGCGCGGGGTCGGGTACGCCTTGATCGGCCGGCTGCCGGGCAGCCTGCTCGGCGGACTCGTGGTGGTGTACGTGAGCACCCGCACGCTCGGCCTGCTCGTCGCCGTGATGGTGATGGTCGCGGTCGTGCTCACCGCCCGGTCGGTCGCGGTGCCGCGCACCGGCGGCACCCTCACCGCGGCCGGTTTCCTCTCCGGCGTCACCGGGACCGCGACCGGGATCGGCGGCCCGCCCATCGCGCTCGTCTACCAGAACGCCCAGGGCGCGCAGATCCGGGCGACGCTCGCCATGTTCTTCCTGCTGAGCACCCTGCAGTCGCTCGTCATCCTGGCCGTGGTCGGCAAGCTGCCGCCCGACGTGCTCGGCACCGGGCTGGCGCTCGTCCCCTTCGTCTTCCTCGGGTTCCTCGCCTCGCGGCCGCTCCGCCGCCGGCTCCAGGGGCGGCGGGTGCGGATCGCCGTGCTCTCCGTGGCGACCCTCGCGGCCTGCGCGCTGCTCGTCCAGAGCCTGGTGTGACGGCCCGGCACGGCGCATCGCGCCCGGTATGAGGGCCCCACCATCGCGCCGCGTACGACGGGTCCGGACCTCGGGTACGGCTCGGCCTCGCGGCGGGCTCAAGCCGCGAGACGGGCCGGCGCCGCGCGTGCGTCGCGCCCCGGCGCCCCGCCGCGGGTAGGGGACGTCCGTTATCCCGTTGCGCGATTGTTGCCGCTGACAACAAATGTTACGTTTCTGTGTCTTTATCTGCGGCTGTCGCTCTCATACGTTGTTGCAAACAACATTCCCCTGCGCGGTGAACGCCGGTACAACGGACGATCCGCGCCGGGTGGCCAGGAGCTTGGCCAGGCGGCCGACTATAGACCCCAGCCAGCAGAAAGGACCCACGCCAATGCGCAAGGGGATCCTCGGTATCGGTGCCGCGGCTGCGGCGCTCTCTCTCGGACTCACCGCCTGCGGGGGCCAGAGCGGAGACACGGCGGCCCAGGGCGACGGCGCATCGACCGCCAAGCCCGGCAAGATCGGCGTGATCCTTCCCGACAGCAAGTCATCGGCGCGTTGGGAGACCGCCGACCGGAAGTACCTCCAGGAGGCCTTCGAGGCGGCCGGCGTCGAGTACGACATCCAGAACGCCCAGGGTGACAAGACCCAGTTCCAGACCATCGCCGACCAGATGATCACCAACGGCGCCACCGTGCTGATGATCGTCAACCTCGACAGCGGCACGGGCAAGGCGGTGCTGGAGAAGGCGAAGTCCCAGGGCGTCGCCACGATCGACTACGACCGGCTCACCCTCGGCGGCAGCGCCTCCTACTACGTCTCCTTCGACAACGTCAAGGTCGGTCAGCTCCAGGGTGAGGGCCTGGTCAAGTGCCTCACCGAGAAGAAGGTGGAGAAGCCGGTCATCGCCGAGCTGAACGGCTCGCCGACCGACAACAACGCCACCCTCTTCAAGCAGGGCTACGACGGCGTGCTCCAGCCGAAGTACGACTCCGGCGAGTACGTCAAGGGCCCGGACCAGTGGGTCCCCGACTGGGACAACACCCAGGCCGGCACGATCTTCGAGCAGATGCTCACCCAGCAGCCCGACATCGCCGGCGTGCTCGCCGCCAACGACGGGCTCGGCAACGCGGTGATCTCGATCCTGAAGAAGCAGAAGCTCAACGGCAAGATCCCGGTCACCGGCCAGGACGCCACCGTGCAGGGCCTGCAGAACATCCTCGCCGGCGACCAGTGCATGACCGTCTACAAGGCGATCAAGAAGGAGGCGGACGCCGCGGCCGGGCTCGCCATCGCCCTCGCCAAGGGTGAGAAGCCGCAGGTCTCCGGTTCGGTGAAGGACCCGGAGACCGGCCGGGAGGTGCCCGCCGTGCTGCTCGAGCCGCAGGCCATCTTCTTCGACAACGTCAAGGACGTAGTGGCCGACGGCTTCGTGACCAAGGAAGAGCTCTGCACCGGCGAGTTCGCCGAGAAGTGCGCTGAGGCCGGCATCAGCTGATCGATCCCGCTCCGGGCGAGCAGGGCGATGCGGCCCGGGCGTGCCGCGGGGCGCGGCGCTCGCCGCGCCCCGCGGCCGCCGCCCCAGTGATCAACCGTGACGACCACATGGAGTAGCCCAGGGTGTCCCAGGGACCGATCCTCGAGCTGCGCGGCATCAACAAGAGCTTCGGCCCCGTGCAGGTCCTCCACGACGTCGCCTTCTACGCCTACCCGGGGGAGGTGACGGCGCTCGTCGGCGACAACGGTGCCGGCAAGTCCACCTTGGTCAAGTGCATCGGCGGCATCTACCCGATCGACTCGGGTGAGTACTACTTCGAGGGCCGCAAGGTCAACGTGACCAATCCGCGGGCCGCTGCCGAGCTGGGCATCGAGATCGTCTACCAGGATCTCGCGCTCTGCGACAACCTCGACATCGTCCAGAACATGTTCCTCGGCCGCGAGCGCAAGCGCGGGGTGGTCCTCGACGAGGCCGCCATGGAGGAGCTCGCCGCCGAGACGCTGGCCTCGCTCTCGGTGCGGACGGTCAAGTCGCTCCGCCAGCCCGTGTCCAGCCTCTCGGGCGGGCAGCGGCAGACCGTGGCGATCGCCAAGGCCGTGCTGTGGAACAGCAAGGTCGTCATCCTGGACGAGCCGACGGCCGCCCTCGGCGTCGCGCAGACCGCCCAGGTGCTCGAGCTGGTCCGCCGTCTCGCCGACCAAGGGCTCGCCGTCATCCTGATCTCGCACAACATGAACGACGTGTTCGCCGTGTCCGACCGGATCGCGGCGCTCTACCTCGGCAGGATGGCCGCCCAGGTCAAAACCAGCGAGGTGACCCACTCGCAGGTCGTCGAGCTCATCACCTCCGGACGTAGTGGCGAGCTCGGGCTCAAGAACGGCAATGGAGCGGCATGATGGCGACGCAAACGCTCCCAGAGAAGCAGCAGGCCCCGCAGGCGGCCGTGCGCGTCCACTTCCGCGACTACGTCGAGCGGGTCCGGGGCGGTGAGCTCGGTGCCCTCCCCGCCGTGCTCGGCCTCGTGGTGCTCTGCGTCATTTTCTCGATCGTGCGCCCGGCGTTCCTCTCGGCGGGGAACTTCGCCAACCTCTTCACCCAGGGCGCGGCGGTCACCGTGATCGCGATGGGCCTGGTCTTCGTCCTGCTCATCGGCGAGATCGACCTGTCGGCCGGCTGGACGAGCGGCGTGTGCGCCGCCGTGCTCGCCGTGCTGCTCACCTTCCACGGCTGGCCGTGGTACCTGGCCGTGCTCGCCGCGATGCTCACCGGCGCGCTGATCGGGCTGGTGCTCGGCACGCTCGTCGCCAAGGTCGGCATCCCCTCGTTCGTGGTCACGCTCGCCGCGTTCCTCGCCTTCCAGGGCGTGCTGCTGCTGCTCGTCAAGGAGGGGACGAACATCTCCATCCGCGACGAGACGATCCTCGCGATCGCGAACAGCAACCTGCCCCCGCTGCTGGGCTGGATCGGGGCGGCCGTGGGCGTCGGCGCGTACGCGGTCGTCCAGATCGTGCAGGCGCGCCGCCGCGCCGCGCGCGGCCTGGTCGCCGACCCGATGGGCGTGATCTACTTCCGGATTGCCGTCCTCGCCGTGATCGTGGGCGCCGCGGTCTACGTGCTCAACCTCGAGCGGAGCCGCAACGCCCTGCTCGTGTCGCTCAAGGGCGTGCCGATCGTGGTCCCGCTCATCGTGCTCCTGCTGTTGTTCTGGACCTTCGTGCTCCGCAGGACCGCGTACGGCCGGCACCTGTACGCGGTCGGCGGCAACGCGGAGGCCGCCCGGCGGGCCGGGATCAACGTCGACCGCATCCGGATCTCCGCGTTCGTCATCTGCTCCTTCATGGCGTCGATCGGCGGCATCATCGCCGCGTCCCGGGCGAACTCCGTCGACCCCAACACGGGCGGCAGCAACGTGCTGCTCTTCGCGGTGGGCGCGGCCGTGATCGGCGGCACCAGCCTCTTCGGCGGCAAGGGCCGGGTGCTCGACGCGGTGCTCGGCGGCGCGGTCGTGGCGGTGATCGACAACGGCATGGGCCTCATGGGCTACAGCGCCGGCGTGAAGTTCATCGTGACGGGCTCGGTGCTGCTGCTCGCCGCGAGCGTGGACGCGCTGTCCCGCAAGCGCGCCGCGGCGACCGGGCGACGACGATGACCGGACGGCCGTCCCGATATCTTCTTTGATCGTCGTCGAACCGTAGGCAGATCCGAGAGGAGGCCCGAGGCCGCCTGATGCTGCGCGCAGGCCCCTCACAGGAGGAGATCCGCAGGCACAACCTGGGCACCCTGCTCCGCCACGTGCACCTCGGCGGGCCGATGTCCAGGGCGGAGCTGACCCACCTGATGGGGCTGAACCGGAGCACCATCATGGCGCTCACGGCCGACCTCACCGCCGCCGGCCTGGTCCGTGAGGAGCTGCCCCGGGACACCGGGAAGGCCGGGCGGCCGTCGCTCGTGGTCCTGCCGGAGACGCACCGGGTCTACGTGCTCGCCTTCGACGTGGGCGTGGACCGCCTCGCCGCCGCGCGGATCGGGCTCGGGGGAGTGATCCTCGACCGGCGGGAGGCCGAGCGGCGGCGCGGCCCCTTCGACCTGGGCCAGGTGGTCACCACGCTCGCCGGATTCGCCCGGCAGATGCTCCGCGGGGTCCGCGCCGACGCGGTCTGCGTCGGCGCGGCGGTCGCGTTCTGCGGGGCGGTGCGCAAGTCCGACGGCGTCGTCCGGATCGGGCCCAACGTGGGCGCCGAGGAGGTGCCCCTCGGCGAGGAGCTGTCGAAGCGGCTCTCCCTCGGGCTGCCGGTCGTGGTCGGCAACGACGCGAACCTCGGCGCGCTCGCCGAGCACGCGCGGGGGGCGGGGGTCGGCTGCCGGGACCTCGTCTACCTCCACGGCGACGTCGGCATCGGCGGGGGAATCGTGGTGAACGGCCAGCTCCTCAGCGGCGCCGACGGGTACGGCGGTGAGGTCGGCCACATGGTGCTCAACCCGGGCGGCCGGCCCTGCGGCTGCGGCTCGCGCGGCTGCTTCGAGGCCGAGGTGGGGGAGCGGGCGCTGCTGGAGTACGCCGGCCGGCAGGGCGGGGCGGCCGGCCGGGACGGGATCCGGGCGATCGTCACCGCCGCAGAGCTGGGCGACGCCGCGGCCAAGGAGGCCCTGCGGCGGGTCGGGCACTGGCTCGGCCTCGGCGTCGCCAACCTGGTCAACGTCCTCAACCCCGAGATGGTCATCTTCGGCGGCATGCTGCGGGACATCTACCTCGGCGCGGCCGCGCAGGTGCGCAGCACGCTCAACACCACGGCCCTCCGCGCCACCCGGGAGGGGCTGCGGCTGCGCACCGCGGCGCTCGGCGACGACGCCACGCTCATGGGCGCGGCCGAGCTCGCCTTCGCCGACGTCCTCGCCGACCCGCTGGAGGCGCTCTCGCGCGCGGCCATGTGACGCCGCCGCGGCCCGCTCATCCGCCTCGCCGCCCGCGCCGGTCCCGGCCTGGCATCGCCGCCGCGGGCCACCCCGGCCCGGCTCCGCTGCAGGGCGCCGCCGGCGCCCCGAATGCGCCGGGCCCCGGCGCGCTGACGACGGTCCGCCCGGGCCACCACCGGCGCCCTGACCCCGCACTGTGCCGGGCCCTGCCGCGCTGACGACGGCCCGGTCCCGGCCGCCGCCGGCGCCCGGACATCCGCTCTGTGCCGGGCTCCGCGGAGCCCGGTCACCGGCCCCGCCGGCCAGGCCCGCGCCGGGGCGCACCGCGGGCTTCGCCGCCGGTCCGCCGTGCCGTAACGGGCCGCCCGCTATGCCCGGTACGGGCGATCACTAAGTGGTTCCGGACGTTCCGCCCGCACCGCCATCCGTGCGCAAAGGTCTGGCTAAAGTGATCCAAGTACGGGTATACCGCTCCGCTGGTACACCCAGTACACCTTAGAGAAACGGTTGTTCAGCGAACTAAACTCGATCCGTTCAAGGGCGAGCGGGAGAGGATGAGTGGTGGGGATTCTGGAGACGATCAAAGGCCCGCTCGATGTCAAGCGCCTGGACGCCGCCGACCTGCCGAGGCTCGCCGCCGAGATCCGCGAGCTGCTGGTCGAGTCCGTGGCGCGGACCGGGGGACATCTCGGCCCGAACCTCGGTGTCGTCGAGCTGACCATCGCGCTGCACCGGGTCTTCGATTCCCCGCGTGACCCCATCCTCTTCGACACCGGGCACCAGGCGTACGTCCACAAGATGCTCACCGGGCGTGCCGACCGGTTCGGCACGCTCCGGCAGGAGGGCGGTCTGTCCGGCTACCCCAGCCAGGCGGAGTCGGAGCACGACTTCATCGAGAACTCGCACGCCTCCACCGCCCTGTCGTACGCCGACGGCCTGGCCAAGGCGTTCCACCTGCGCGGTGAGACCGACCGCACCGTGGTCGCGGTGATCGGGGACGGCGCGCTCACCGGCGGCATGGCCTGGGAGGCCCTGAACAACATCGCCGCGCGGAAGCACCTCCCGCTGGTCATCGTGGTGAACGACAACGGCCGGTCCTACTCGCCCACCTTCGGCGGCCTCGCCACGCACCTCTCCTCGCTCCGGATGAGCCGGAGCTACGAGCACGCGCTCGAGTTCATCAAGACCAGCCTTGGCAAGGTGCCCGTGGTCGGCTCGCCGATCTACGACACCCTGCACGGCATCAAGCGGGGCCTGAAGGACATCCTCACCCCGCAGGCGCTCTTCGAGGACCTCGGGATCAAGTACGTCGGGCCGATCAACGGCCACGACGAGGGCGCGGTCGAGTCCGCGCTGCGCCGGGCCAAGGCCTTCCGCGGGCCGGTGATCGTGCACGTGATCACCCGCAAGGGGTACGGCTACACCCCGGCGGAGAACGACGACGAGGACTGCTTCCACGGCCCCGGCCCGTTCGACCCGGTGACCGGGGAGGAGCTGCCCAAGCCGCAGAGCTGGACGAACGTGTTCGCCGAGGAGATGGTGCGGCTCGGCGCCGAGCGGCAGGACATCGTGGCGATCACCGCGGCCATGCTCCACCCCACCGGCCTCGCCGGCTTCGCCAAGGCGTACCCGGACCGCATCTACGACGTGGGGATCGCCGAGCAGCACGCGCTCACCAGCGCGGCCGGCCTCGCGCTCGGCGGCCTCCACCCGGTCGTCGCCGTGTACTCGACCTTCCTCAACCGGGCCTTCGACCAGCTCCTCATGGACGTGGCCCTCCACCGGCTGCCCGTGACGGTCGTGCTCGACCGCGCCGGTGTCACCGGCGACGACGGCCCCAGCCACAACGGCATGTGGGACCTGTCGATCCTCCAGGTGATCCCCGGGCTGTCCATCGCCGCGCCCCGGGACGCGGCCCGGCTGCGGGAGCTGCTCGCCGAGGCGGTGGCGATCGAGGACGGCCCCACGGTCGTCCGGTTCCCCAAGGGCGCCGTGCCCCGGGACATCGAGGCGGTCGGCAAGCTCGGCACCATGGACGTGCTGCGCCGCGGCTGCGACGTGCTCCTGGTGGGGGTCGGCCCGATGGCCGAGGCCTGCCTCGACGCGGCCGCCCTGCTCGACGCCCAGGGCATCTCCGCCACCGTGGTGGACCCGCGCTGGGTCAAGCCGCTGGACGAGGAGCTGGTCGCCGCGGCCGCGCGGCACCGGCTGGTCGCGGTGGTCGAGGACAACGGCCGGGTCGGCGGGGTCGGGGACGCCGTCGCGCGGCTGCTCCGGGACTCCGACCTCGACGTGCCGGTGCGCACCTTCGGCGTGCCGCAGCGCTTCCTCGACCACGCCAAGCGGGCCAAGATCCTCGCCGACGCCGGCCTGACCGGCCAGGACCTCGCCCGCAAGATCACCGAGGTGGTGGCGCAGCGCTCCTCCGGCCTGCAGGAGCACCCGACCCGGGAGATCCCGGCGACCGATTGACCTCCGGGGAGTAACCAGGACCGTTCCTGGGAAGTGTGCTGGTCATCGGCATGATCGGGGGGCTTGCTGATGACCATTTTCCGCACGAAACCGGTAGAACAATCCATTCAAGACGCCGAAGGCGGGGAGCACCGGCTCAGGCGCACGCTCTCCGCCCTCGACCTCACCGTGTTCGGGATCGGCGTCATCATCGGGACGGGCATCTTCGTGCTCACCGGAGTGGCGGCCAGGAACACGGCCGGGCCTGCCGTGGCGCTCTCGTTCGTCATCGCCGGGGTGGTGTGCGGGCTCGCGGCCATGTGCTATGCGGAGTTCGCGTCCACGGTGCCGGTGGCCGGCTCCGCCTACACCTACGCCTACGCCACGGTGGGGGAGTTCCCCGCCTGGATCATCGGCTGGGACCTGATGCTGGAGCTGGCCCTCGGCGCCGCGGTCGTGGCCTCCGGCTGGTCGGGGTACTTCACCTCGCTGCTGAAGAACTTCGGCGTCTTCCTGCCCGAGGCCATCGCGGGCGACGACGCGGTGGTGAACGTGCCCGCCGCGCTCATCGTGCTCCTGCTGACCGCCGTGCTCGTCGCGGGCATCAAGCTGTCGGCCCGGTTCAACGCCGTGATGGTCGCGATCAAGATCGCGGTGGTCCTGCTCGTGATCGTGGCCGGGCTCTTCTTCGTCAAGGCCGCCAACTACCGGCCGTTCATCCCGCCGTCCCGGGCGATGGAGGCCGAGGACGGGCTCGCCGCCCCGCTCATCCAGGTGCTCTTCGGGGTGACGCCGGTCGCGTTCGGGGTGTTCGGCATCTTCACCGCGGCCGCGCTGGTCTTCTTCGCCTACATCGGGTTCGACGTGGTGGCGACCGCGGCCGAGGAGACGCGGAACCCGCAGCGCGACCTGCCGATCGGGATCATCGCCTCGCTGGCGATCTGCACGCTGCTCTACGTCGCGGTCTCGCTCGTGGTCGTCGGCATGCAGCACTACTCCACGCTCAGCATCTCGGCCCCGCTCGCCGACGCCTTCCGCGCGGTCGGGCAGCCCTGGCTGGCGACGCTGATCAGTGTCGGCGGCCTCGCCGGGCTCACCACCGTGGTCATGATCCTCATGCTGGGGCAGAGCCGGGTGCTGTTCGCCATGTGCCGGGACGACCTCCTGCCCCGGCCGCTCGCCCGGGTCCACCCCCGGTTCCGCACCCCGTACCGGATCACGATCGTGATCGGGGCCGCCACGGCCGTGCTCACCGCGCTGCTCCCGCTCGGCGTGATCGCCGAGCTCGTCAACATCGGCACGCTCTTCGCGTTCGTGATCGTCGCCGTTGCCGTGGTGGTGCTCCGGCGGACCCGGCCCGACCTGCCGCGCTCGTTCCGCACCCCGTGGGTGCCCGTGGTGCCCGCCGTCTCCGCGCTCGCCTCCCTCTACCTGATGCTCAACCTGCCGGTGGAGACCTGGATCCGGTTCTTCGCGTGGATGGCGATCGGCACCGTCGTCTACTTCCTGTACGGCCGCCGCCGCAGCCGCGTGGCCGCGGCCGAGCGGGAGCGGATCCTGAAGGCGTGAACCCGTGGCGCCCGTACCGCCCGGGCGACGGCCACGGCCGCGGCAGGGGCGCCGTGGCCGGGCGTTCCCGGCGGGCGCGTACGGCGGCCGGTCCCCGTCGCGATGGGGATGCCGTGGGACGCCGTTCGCGCCGCGTCATGCGGGCATGGGACGGTTGCCCCGGCCGGTCCGGCCGGGGCGGCTTCGGTACGGAGGCCGGGCTCAGGCCGCCGGTACGGAGGCCACGCCGGGCTCGAGGAAGCGCCGGCCGTTGACCTCCTCGGAGATGCCGGTGCGGTCCAGGTAGGGGGTGATGCCCCCGGTGTGGAACGGCCAGCCGGCGCCGAGGATCATGCACAGGTCGATGTCCTGCGGCGCGGAGACCACGCCCTCCTCGAGCATGATGCGGATCTCCTCGGCGAGCGCGCGGAGCGCGCGCAGCCGCACCTCCTCGGCCGTGGACGGGCGGTCGCCGCCGGAGAAGATGGCCCGCGCCTCGGGGTCGATCTGGAAGTTCGGCCCGTACACCCCGGGCTTGCCCGCCTCGACCAGCTTGGCGAGGTTCTCCGAGAGCTTGAACCGGTCCGGGAACGCGGCGTGCAGCGTCTCGGCCACGTGGAGGGCGACCGCGGGCCCCACGAGCTGGAGCAGCGCGAACGGGGTCATCGGCAGGCCGAGCCCGTCGAGCGCGTGGTCGGCGACCTCGATCGGGGTGCCCTCGTCGACCGCCGCGATCACCTCGCCCATGAACCGGGTGAGCAGCCGGTTGACCACGAAGGCCGGCGCGTCCTTCACCAGCACGCAGGACTTCTTCAGCTTCGCGCCGACCGCGAAGGCGGTGGCGAGCGTGGCGTCGTCGGTGGCCTCGCCGCGCACCACCTCGAGCAGGGGGAGGACGGCGACCGGGTTGAAGAAGTGGAACCCGACCACCCGCTCGGGGTGCTTCAGGCCGGCGGCCATCTCGGTGACCGAGAGCGAGGAGGTGTTGGTGGCGAGCACGCAGGTCTCCGAGACCAGCTCCTCGACCTCGGCGAAGACCTTCCGCTTCACCGCGAGGTCCTCGAACACGGCCTCGATCACGAAGTCCGCGTCGGCGAACGCCTTCTTGTCGAGGGAGCCGGTGACCAGCGCCTTCAGCCGGTTCGCCTGGTCGCCGTTGATCCGGCCCTTGGCGAGGAGCTTGTCCACCTCTGCGTGCACGTAGCCCACGCCCTTGTCCAGGCGCTCCTGGTCGAGGTCGGTGAGCACGACGGGGACCTCGAGCCGGCGGGCGAAGAGCAGGGCGAGCTGCGACGCCATGAGACCGGCGCCGACGATGCCGACCTTGGTGACGTTGCGGGCGAGCGAGGCGTCCGGCGCGCCGCTGGGCCGCTTGGCCCGGCGCTGGGTGAGATCGAACGCGTACAGCCCGGCCCGCAGCTCGTCGCCCATGAGCAGGTCGGCGAGCGCCTCGTCCTCGGCGGCGAAGCCCTCGTCCCGGGTGGCGGTCCGGGCGAGCGCGATGAGCTCGAGCGCCCGGTACGGGGCGGGGGAGGCGCCGCGCACCTTGAGGTCGACCTGGGCGCGGGCCTGCTCGATCACCGGGGTCCAGTCGGACTCGGTGTGCGAGGGCCGCTCCACGGTGACCTCGCCCCGGAGCACCTTCGCCGCCCAGCGGAGCGACTCCTCGAGGAAGTCGGCCGGCTCGAAGATCGCGTCCGCGATGCCGAGCTCGTAGGCGTCGCGCCCCTTGATCATGCGGTTCTGGGCGAGCGGGTTCTCGATGATGAGCTTGATCGCCTTCTCCGGGCCGATCAGGCGGGGCAGGAGCTGGGTGCCGCCCCACCCGGGCACGAGGCCGAGGAAGCACTCGGGCAGGGCGATCGCGGTCACCCCGGAGGAGACCGTGCGGTACGTGCAGTGCAGCGCGATCTCCAGGCCGCCGCCCATGGCCGCGCCGTTGATGAACGCGAACGACGGCACGTGCAGCTCGCCGAACCGGCGGAACACGTGGTGGCCCAGGGAGGCGATCGCCTTGGCCTCCTCACGGGTGGCGATCTTGGCCGCGCCCTTCAGGTCGGCGCCGACCGCGAAGATGAACGGCTTGCCGACCAGGCCGACGGCGACGATGTCCGTCCGGGCCGCGACGGCGTCGAGGGTGGCGTTCAGCTCGATCAGGCCCTGGGCGCCGAAGGTGTTGGGCTTGGTGTGGTCGAAGCCGTTGTCCAGCGTGATCAGGGCCATCGTGCCCGCGCCGTACGGCAGCTCGACGTCGCGCACCAGGGCCTTGGTGACGACCTCGTCGGTGTTCTTGCCCGCGAGGAGGGACGTGTACTGCTCGATGCTGCTCATGCCAGGTTCTCCCAGATGACCGTGCCGCCCATGCCCAAGCCCACGCACATCGTGGTGATGCCGTACCTGACGTCGGGGCGCTCGGCGAACGCGCGAGAGAGGTGGATCATGAGCCGCACACCGGACGAGGCGAGCGGGTGGCCGTACGCGATCGCGCCGCCGTACGGGTTGACGCGCGGGTCGTCGTCGGGGATGCCGAAGTGCTCGAGGAAGGCGAGCACCTGGACGGCGAAGGCCTCGTTGATCTCGATGAGGCCGATGTCGTCCATGGTCAGCCCGGCGAGGCGGAGGGCCTTCTCGGTCGCCGGGATCGGGCCGATGCCCATGACCTCCGGGTCCACGCCGGCGAAGGCGTAGGAGACGAGCCGCATCCGCGGGGTGAGCCCGAGCTCCTCGGCCACCTCCTTGGCGGCGAGGATGCACCCGGTGGCGCCGTCGTTGATGCCCGAGGCGTTCCCGGCGGTGACCCGGCCGTGCGGCCGGAACGGGGTCTTCAGGTTCCGCAGCGCCTCGAGCGTGGTGCCGGGGCGCGGCTGCTCGTCGGCCGTGGCCAGGCCCCAGCCCTCGCCCGACTTCCAGACCGCCACCGGCACCAGGTCGCGCTGGATCTTGCCGTCGGCGTAGGCCTTGGCGGCCTTCTCCTGGGAGGCGACGGCGAACGCGTCGGCGCGCTCCTTGGTGATCGACGGGTAGCGGTCGTGGAGGTTCTCCGCGGTCATCCCCATGATCAGGGCCGAGCCGTCGACGAGCCGCTCGGCGAGGAACCGCGGGTTCGGGTCGACCCCCTCGCCCATGGGGTGGCGGCCCATGTGCTCGACGCCGCCGGCGATCGCCACGTCGTAGGCGCCGAACGCGATCCCGCTCGCCACCGTGGTGACCGCGGTCATCGCGCCCGCGCACATGCGGTCGATGGCGAAGCCGGGAACGGACTTGGGCAGCCCGGCGAGCACGGCTGCGGACCGGCCGATGGTGAGGCCCTGGTCGCCGATCTGGGTGGTGGCGGCGATGGCGACCTCGTCGACGCGCTCGGGCGGCAGGTTCGGGTTACGCCGCAGGAGCTCGCGGATGACGCGGACGACCAGGTCGTCCGCCCGGGTCTCGGCGTACATGCCCTTGGGGCCGCCCTTGCCGAAGGGCGTCCGGACGCCGTCGATGAAGACGACTTCGCGTGATGCAGGCACGGATTCGCTCCTACTGATCGGTAGCTTCCCCAGCCAATGCTACTGATGAGTAACCGGCTGCGGGCAAGGGCGGCCGGGCGCCGCACCCGCGGCTTCTTCCCCCGTGCGTCTCGCGCGTCGCGGCAGCGGCGGCCGCCCCGCCGGGCGGTGGTGTCACGGGGGAGGTGATGCCCGGTTCGGCGGCCGGCATGCCGGGGCGTCCGGCCCGGTGCGGGCGGCTATGCCCGCCCACCGAGGCCGGCGGTTCCCTTCCCCATGGGCGCTCTGCGCGGCGTCGGCCGGAGGCCGGTACGGCACGGCACGGCGCGGCGTCGGCCGGAGGCCGGTACGGCACGGCACGGCGCGCCGGCGGGGCCGGCCACGGCCGGGCGGCCTCTCCGTGGTCCTTCGACCGGTCATCGCGCCCGGTGGGCCGGCGGAACGCCGGCGAGGGCCGGCCACGGTCTCCGGCGTCTCGGTGGGTCGATCGGGCCGGCCACGGTCGGTCACAGGCCGGTGGGCTAGCCGGCCAGGCGGGCGAGCTCGGCGGCGAGCGGCCCGGCGGTCAGCGCGACCTGCCACCGCCGCGCTCCCAGCTCCCGCAGCCGGTCGGCGACCGTCTCCGTGGTGATCTCCGCGGGCGGGGACCAGGTGAGCTTCCGCACCGCGTCGGGCGGCAGCAGGTTCTCCACCGGGACCCGGTGCTCCTCGGAGAGGCCGGCCAGCACGGTCCGGGCGGCCGCGAGGCGCTTGGCGGCCGCGGGATCGCGGTCGGCCCAGCGGTTCGTCGGCGGCGGGCCGTTGCCCGGCGGGGCGGGCTGGGGGAGCGCGCTCTCCGGCATGGTCCGGCCCCGGTTCACCGCGTCGAGCCATTCGCGGAGGTGGCGCCGGGCGCTGCGGCCGGTGAACGCCGTGATCTCGGTGAGCGCCTTGGTGGTGCGGGGCTGCTCCAGGGCGGCCTGCACGATGGCGGAGTCCGGCAGCACCCGGCCGGGGGCGAGGTCGGCCTCCCGGGCGATCTCGTCGCGCAGCGTCCACAGCTCCCGCACGATCGCGAGCCCGCGCAGGCTCCGCACCCGGTGGATGCCGGAGGTGCGCCGCCACGGGTCGCTCTTCGGCGGGCTGGCCGGGGCGGAGAGGATCGCGGCGAACTCCTCCAGCGCCCACTCCAGCTTCCCGCTTTCGACGAGCTGCTCGTACAGGGCGTCGCGCAGCTCGACCAGCACCTCGACGTCGAGCGCCGCGTAGCGCAGCCAGTCCTCGGGGAGCGGGCGCCGCGACCAGTCCGCGGCGGAGTGGCCCTTCTCCAGCCGCAGGCCGAGGACGACCTCCACCATGGTGGCGAGCCCGACCCGCTCGTACCCCAGCAGCCGGGCGGCGAGCTCGGTGTCGAACAGCCGGCGCGGCCGGAAGCCGAGCTCGGCGAGGCACGGCAGGTCCTGCGTCGCCGCGTGGAGCACGATCTCCGCATCGGCGAGGACCCGGTCGAGCTCACCGAGGTCGGGGCAGGCGACCGGGTCGATCAGCGCCGTGCCCGCGCCCTCCCGGCGGAGCTGGACCAGGTAGGCGCGGCCGCTGTACCGGTAGCCGGACGCCCGCTCGGCGTCCATCGCGACCGGGCCGGTTCCCCGGGCGAACGCGTCCACCGCCGCGGACAGCTCCGGCCAGGTCTCGATGACCGGCGGGATGCCGTCGCGCGGTTCCAGCAGCGGTTCGACGTGGGGCTGGGTCACTGCCTAACGGGCCTTCGGGCTCTCTCGTCGGGTGGGGTGGAGGGGCAGGGTGGCGACGTCCGCGGGCACCGGCGGGATGCCGGCCGCCATGCACATCAGGTCGCACCAGGCCGCGGCGTGGGAGGACAGGTCCTCCTCGAGCGGGGACCATGAGGCGCGCAGTTCCAGCTCGGTGGTGACCGGATCGTCCTCCTTGTTGCCGAAGCCCTCGGAGACCGCCCGGGTGACCGTCCCCCCGGCCGCGGCGTAGGCCGCGCCGTGCGCGTCGAGGGCCTCGGTCAGCCAGCTCCAGGCCACCGGGCCGAGCAGCGGATCCGAGGTGATCTCCGGCTCCATTCCGGCCCGGACGTAGGCGACCAGGCGGAACGGTCCCTCCCAGCCGCGCTGACCGTCCGGGTCGAACAGCATGATCAGGCGGCCGACGGCGAGCTCCTCATCGCCACGGTACACTGTTGCGCCCACTGCCCCGGAGTACGGGGCGAGCCGCCGCGGGGCGGGGATGTCCTCCAGCACGATCTCCGGCCGCACCTCGGTAGGGCGCAAGGTCTCCAGCGCGCGCAGGAAGGCGGCGGGAGGCGCCGACGGTTCACCGACGGTCATGACCGAAGGGTAGGCCGGATTCCGCAGAGCACGAAGCACGGGGGTGACTGTTGGGGGCATCGATCGTCGTCAAACCGTGGCCGTCTCGGTTCGCAGGGCGGTGACGGGACGAGGGACCTCACCGGACGAGGGCCTGGCGTCCCAACGGGCACAACATCGCGTGCGGTCTGCTGGATTCCTCGACATCGGCGTCATCGTTCCGTGCCCTCTCGTCGGATCCGCGGTCATGTCGGTCGTCCGGGACTCTCCGACGTTGTCATGTCCCGCCGACATTTCTCCGCAACATGCCCGGTGTGTTGCGAAAGTGGTATCGCACTCGGTGCCGCGAGACGAGCCGGCGGATCGCCGGCCTGTGAGACGACTCACACGACGCGTGGTCCTTACCTTACCGATCACCACCCCGATCCGCGGCGATTCGGGGACTCCAGGTGTCCGGCCGGTGCGCGCACCGGTAGGGGAACGTGGCACCCTGGGAGGGTGAATCCGCTTCCCGCCGACTCCGTCTTCATCCGGGCCTGCCGGCGCCAGCCCGTGCCGTACACCCCGGTCTGGTTCATGCGCCAGGCCGGCCGGTCGCTGCCCGAGTACCGGAGGGTGCGCGAGGGGGTCGGCATGCTCCGCGCCTGCGCCACCCCCGACCTCGTGGTCGAGATCACCCTGCAGCCCTTGCGCAGGTACGCGGTGGACGCCGCGATCTTCTTCAGCGACATCATGGTCCCGCTCAAGGCCATCGGGGTGGACCTCGACATCCAGCCGGCCATCGGGCCCGTGGTGAGCTCGCCGATCCGGGACCGGGCGGGGATCGCCGCGCTGCGGCCGCTCGAGCCGGACGACGTGCCCTACGTCACCGAGGCCGTGAGCCTCCTCGTCAAGGAGCTCGACCGGACCCCGCTCATCGGCTTCGCCGGCGGACCCTTCACGCTCGCCTCCTACCTGATCGAGGGCGGGCCGTCCAAGAACCACGACCGCACCAAGGCGATGATGTACGGCGCGCCCGAGCTCTGGCACGAGCTGATGGACCGGCTCGCCGGCATCACCCTCGCCTTCCTCCGCCTGCAGGTCACGGCCGGCGCCTCCGCGGTCCAGCTCTTCGACTCCTGGGTCGGCGCCGTCGCCCCGCAGGACTACCAGAAGTACGTGCTGCCCTACACGAAGCGGATCTTCGACGGGCTCGCCGACCTCGGCGTGCCCCGGATCCACTTCGGCGTCGACACCGGTGAGCTGCTCGGCCTGATGGGGGAGGCGGGCGCCGACGTCGTCGGCGTCGACTGGCGCGTGCCGCTCGACGACGCGGCGCTCCGGGTGGGCGCGGGCAAGGCGCTCCAGGGCAACCTCGACCCGGCCGTCCTGCTCGCCCCCTGGGAGGTCGTCGCCGAGCGCGCCGCCGACGTGCTGCGCCGGGGCCGGGTGGCCGAGGGGCACGTGTTCAACCTCGGCCACGGGGTGCTCCCCGCCACCGACCCCGACCAGCTCAAGCGGCTCGCCGACTTCGTGCACGAGACCACCGCCTCCTGAGCGGCCCGAGGGCCGCCGCTTTCCCGGGTGCGGTCGGTCCCCGGCCCGGCCCGGGACGCCGCCGGACCGAGCCGCCGGCCGCCCGCGGAGCGGCCACGCGCGGCGCCATCGGCCCGCGTGCCGCCCGGCAGCGGCGCGGCCCGACCCGCGGGTGCCGCCGGCCAGTGGTGTTGCCGTCCTGTGGTGCCGTGGGCCTGCCATGTCGCCGGCCGCGTACGGTCCCGCAGGCCGCGGTACGGCCTCGCCGGCGGCTCAGGTCACGCCGGCCACTCAGGACACGTCGGCGGGCTCAGGTCACGACCGCTCGGGCGGCTCCGCCTCCCGGGCGCCCTGCGCCGCCTCATCCCGGCCGCCGGGCGCCGCGTCGTCCTGCGCCGGAGCCGACTCACCGCGCTCCGCCGCCCGTTCCGGGCCCTTCTCCCGCCGGCGGTGCCGTACCGCGCCGGGCCCGGCGCAGCAGGGGCCGTACGGCGAGCCACGCCACGGCCGCCACGACCGCCCAGGGCAGCACCGCCCCCAGCGCGGTGAGCGCGACCTGGGCGGCGAAGACGAGCGCGCGCCAACCGTTCTGCAGCCCGGCGAGGAAGCCCGGGGGCCGCTCGCCCGCGCCCGGGTCGTCCCCCTTGCCCTCCCCGAGCAGGGTGAGCGTGATGGTCGCCATGCTCGTCCGGGCGGCGAGCGCCTTCTGCCGCGCCAGCAGGGACTCCAGCTCGGCCTGCCGGTTGGAGATCTCCCGTTCGATCTCGAGCACCTCACCGATCTTGTTCGCCCGGGTCAGCAGGGTCCGGAGCCGGTCGATGGCGGACCGCGCCGACTTCACCCGGCTGTCGACGTCCGCCACCTCCTCGGTCACGTCCTCGGTGCTCTGGTGGAGCGACTCCCGCCGGCCGAGCCCGCCGAGCCGGGAGAGCACCTCCGGGTACCGCTGGGGCGGGACCTTGAGCGTGAGCACCGCCCGGTCGCTCCGGTCCGCGGTGTCGCGCTCCTCCTGGGCGACGTAGCCGCCGGCCCCGGTCACGATGTCCTTCGCCCGCTCCGCCGCGGTGTCGACGTTCCCCACCCGCACGGTCAGCCGGGCCTGATACACCAGCGCCTGCTCCGCCGGGGGGATCGCGACCAGGGTGGGGTGCGCCCGGGCGGCGGAGCCGTCGCGCGCGCGCTCGCCCGCGGCGCCGTCCATGGCCACCACCTCGGGCTCGGGCGCTACGGCCGCGCGCTCCGCCTGCGTCCCGTCCGGGTCCGTGCAGCCGGTGGCGGCGATGATGATCGCGGCCAGCGCCGCGATGCCGTACCGAAGTCGTGTCATGTCCCTGCACACGTGCGCCAGGGCCGTACGGTTTTACGGAAATGATCACGATCCGGTCACATCCGCTGTGGAACCCGGTGCCGGTGGCGGCGCGGGGACCGAGGGGGTGGGCCGGTAGCGTTCTGCGGTATGGATGGGATCTCTGGTCAGCACGTGGTCGTCGTCGGCGCCGGGATCGCCGGCCTCGCCGCCGCCCTGTACCTGAGCCGGGCGGAGCGGAACCTCCGGGTCACCGTGCTCGAGGCGGCGCCCCGGATCGGGGGCAAGCTGTACTCGACCCCGCTCGCCGGCGTGGAGATCGACGCCGGGGCCGAGGCGCTGCTCGCGGCCCGCCCCGAGGCCAAGGAGCTGGTGCGCCTCGCCGGGCTCGGCGACGAGCTCGTCGACTGCGGCACGAGCGGCTCGGCCATCCTGTCCCGGGGATCCCTCCGCCCGCTGCCCAAGGGGAGCGTCATGGGCATCCCCACCGACCTGCCCGCGCTCGCCCGCTCCGGCATTCTCTCCCCGGCCGGCCTCGCCCGCGCCGGCCTCGACCTGGTGCTCCCGCCCACGCCGGCGACGGTGGACGTGCCGGTCGCCGCCTACATCCGGGCGCGGCTGGGCCAGGAGGTGGTCGACCGGCTGGTCGAGCCGATGCTCGGCGGGGTGTACGCCGGCCACGCCGACCGCCTCTCCCTCCGGGCCACCCTGCCGTCGATCTCCGGGATCGCCCGGACCGGGCGGTCCCTGATCAGGGCGCTCTGGGAGACGGGCAAGCGGCCCAAGCCGGCCGGCCCGGTCTTCGTCACCCTCCGCCGCGGCCTCGGCTCCCTGCCCGAGGCGGTGGCGAAGGCCTCCGGGGCCGACGTCCGCACCGGGGTCACCGTGCGCGACCTGGTCCGCACCCCCGGCGGCTGGCGGGTCGTCACCGGCACCGGCGGCACCGAGGAGGCGATCGAGGCCGACGGGGTGGTCCTCGCCGTGCCCGCCCGGGTCGCGGCCCGCCTGCTGCGCCGGGAGTTGCCGGGGGCCGCGGCCGAGCTGAGCGGCATCGGCTACGCGAGCGTGGCGATCGTCACCCTCGCCTACCCGAAGGCGGTCTTCCCCCGCACCACCGTGGGCAGCGGCTACCTGATCCCGCCCGTGGAGCGCCGGCCGGTGAAGGCGGTGACGTTCAGCTCGGTCAAGTGGCCGCACCTCGCCGAGGCCGGCCGCGACCTCGTCTTCGTCCGGTGCTCGATCGGGCGGCTGGGGGAGGAGATGCTGCTCCAGCGGGACGACGCCGAGCTGGCCGCGCTCGCCCAGGAGGAGCTCACCGAGACCCTCGGGGTGGGGGACCGGCCGATCGACGTGCGGGTCACCCGGTGGGGCGGGGCCCTCCCGCAGTACGAGGTCGGCCACCTCGACCGGATCGCCCGCGCCCGCGCCGCCGTGGCCGCCCAGCCGGGGCTGGCGCTCTGCGGCGCCGCCTACGACGGGGTGGGGATCCCGGCCTGCATCGCCTCCGCCCGCACCGCGGTTTCGCAGGTCCTGGCGCGGCTGGGCACGGCCGGGGCGCCTGCGGGACCGGACCCCTCCGCGGGCAGAATGGGGGCATGACCGAAACCCAGACACGCCCCGAATCCCGGCCGTCGGCCGAGGAACTCAACAAGGTGATCCGCTACACCATGTGGTCGGTGTTCCGGCTGCGGGAGCGGCTTCCGGAGGACCGGGGCGGCATCGCCGACGAGGTCGAGGAGCTCCTCGCGCAGGCGTCCCAGAAGGGGGTCGTGACCCGGGGCTGCTACGACGTCGCCGGGTTGCGCGCCGACGCCGACTACATGTTCTGGTGGCACGCCCCCACGCCGGAGGACGTACAGGAGGTCTACACCCGGTTCCGCCGCACCGCGCTCGGCCGGGCGAGCGAGCCGGTCTGGTCGGTGACCGGGCTGCACCGGCCGGCCGAGTTCAACCGGTCCCACATCCCCGCGTTCCTCGCGGAGGAGCAGCCGAGGGGCTACCTCTGCGTCTACCCGTTCGTGCGGTCGTACGAGTGGTACGTGCTGCCCGAGGCCGAGCGCCGGGAGATGCTCGCCGAGCACGGCGCGATGGCGCGCGGCTTCCCCGACGTGCGGGCGAACACGGTCGCCTCGTTCGGCCTCAACGACTACGAGTGGATCCTCGCCTTCGAGGCGGACGAGCTGCACCGCATCGTCGACCTCATCCGGCACCTCCGCGGTTCCAAGGCGCGGCTGCACGTGCGGGTCGAGGTGCCGTTCTACACCGGCGTCCGCAAGCCGGTGCGCGACCTGGTCGCTTCCCTGGTCTGACCCCGGCGCCCTGGCTTTATACAATCTTTGCCATACTGTGATATGGCGTCTATCGGGTTGTGAGGCAGGGTGTCGAGCCGTCTGGAACGACTGAGGGAGCGCCGCAGAAGGCGGCGGATCCGCGCGCGCATCATCACGGCGTCCTTGGGCGCCGGCGCGCTCACCGCCGGGGTGATCGCATACGCCGGCCCGTTCGGTGAAGCGGCCGGGCAGGCCACGGGTCGGCCGGCCCCGGTGGTCACCCCACAGGTCTTGCTCGGTGAGCTGACCGCGGCCGCCGCCGGGAGCCCGGTCAAGGCCGGGACGGGTACGGGCCCGGCCCCGGCCGGGGCGGCGGCGAAGGATCCGGGCGGCACGGAGACCGCGAAGCAGGAGAACAAGGACAAGAAGCCGGCGGCCGGGAAGACGGACCGGAAGAGCCGCGAGAAGGCCGCGATCAAGGCGTCCGGGCCCTCCGAGTACACCGACGAGCGGGCCGTCGCCTACTTCACCACCCGCTGGCAGGACGAGGCGACCGAGCGGATCACCGACATCCGGACCGTCGGGCGCTACCTGCGCATCTACACCGACCTCCCGGAGAGCGCGGACAACTCCAAGACCGCGCTCAAGCTCTGCGAGCGGGGCCTGGAGTACCTCGCCGAGCTGGGCGAGACCAACCCGGTCGTCTTCGTCCAGGCGAAGTACGGCGGCAACGGCAACCCGGTCCTCGCCAACGTGCTCGGCCCGGAGGACGACGACTGCCGGGTCACCCACCCCAAGCCGAGGTGACCGGCCGCGCGCCGGAGCCCTCGGCCCCGCCACCCGGTCACTCGGTAGGCCGGCGAACCAACCTGGGCTGACGTGGGCGTCGACCCCCTCACCCGGTCACTCGGCGGGCCGCAGCACCAGGCAGATCGAGTTGATGCAGTACCGGTCGTCGGTGGGCGTCGGGTAGCCCTCGCCGTGGAAGACGTGCCCCAGGTGTGAGCCGCACCGGGCGCAGCGCACCTCCACCCGGTTCATGCCGAACGACCGGTCCTCGTGCAGCGTCACGGCGTCGGAGCGGGCCGGTTCGAAGAACGACGGCCAGCCGCAGTGCGACTCGAACTTCGCCTCCGAGCGGAACAGCTCCGCGCCGCAGGCCCGGCAGGCGTAGACCCCGGGCGTGGTGGTCGACACGTACTCCCCGGAGAACGGCGGCTCGGTCCCGCCTTCCCGGAGCACCCGGTACTCCTCCGGGGAGAGCAGGGCCCGCCACTCCTCCTCGCTTCTGACGATCTTCTCCATGCTCACCGTCCTCCCGTCACGGGGTCATGTGAGGGGCAACCGTGAACGCCAGGGAGATCTTCCCCAACCTTGCGCAGCCGGGCATCCTTTCCGGGCGCGGCCGGCGTCTTCACCGGTGAGGGGGCTGATCTCCCGGGGTGTGGAGCCGTCCCGCCGCCCGCGGGCTGCACCCGACCCGTGCTGGACACCGCCGGACGGTGCGCGGACGCCGCCCCGCCGAGCCCCCGGGGTCCGTCCCGCCGCGCGCAGCGGTTCCCGAGCTGCGCCGGCCACCGGCCCGCCGTCCAGGGAGGTGGGCGGGCCCGTGGGAGCGCCCGGTCCGGCCGCCAGAGGCCGCCCGGGACGGACCCCTTTTCCTGGGTAGGGATGCGGGCATGGCCTCCCCGTACATCGAGCTCGAAGCCGGGGCCCGCGTGATCAGGCTCACCAACCCGGACAAGATCTACTTCCCGGGGGTGGGGGCGACCAAGCGCGACCTGGTCGAGTACTACCTCAGCGTCGGCGACGGCGTGCTGCGGGCCATGCGGGACCGGCCGACCTACCTCAAACGGCACCCGGACGGGGTGAGTTCGGAGGCGATCTACCAGAAGCGGCTCCCGCGGCACCCGGAGTGGATCGAGACGGTCACCGTCCGGTTCCCCAGCGGCCGCACCGCGGCCGCGCTCTGCCCGACCGAGATCGCGGCCATCGCGTGGTGCGTCAACCTCGGCACGATCGACTTCCACCCGTGGCCGGTGCGGAAGACCGACCTCGACCACCCCGACGAGCTCCGCATCGACGTGGACCCGCAGCCGGGCACCACGTTCGAGGACGCGCGGACGGCCGCCTTCGCCGTCCGCGACCTGCTCGCCGAGCTGGGGATGACCGGGTACCCGAAGACCTCGGGCGGCCGGGGCCTCCACATCAGCGTGCGGATCCGCCCCCGGTGGACGTTCACCGAGGTCCGGCACGCGGCGATCGCGTTCGCCCGGGAGGTGGAGCGGCGGATGCCCGAGCTGGTCACCACGGCGTGGTGGAAGGAGGAGCGCGGGGCGAAGATCTTCCTGGACTTCAACCAGAACGCCCGCGACCGCACGATCGCCTCCGCCTACTCGGTGCGGGCCAGGCCCGACGCGCTCGTCTCCGCCCCGGTGACCTGGGACGAGCTCGCCTCCTGCGACCCCCGCGACTTCGACATCCGCACCATGCCGCGGCGGTTCGCCGAGCGGGGCGACGTCCACCGGGCGATCGACGACGAGGAGTTCGACATCGGGGTGCTGCTGGAGTGGTTCGCCGCCGACGGCCGGGGCGACCTGCCGTACCCGCCGACCCACCCGAAGATGCCGGGAGAGCCCAAGCGGGTCCAGCCCTCCCGGGCGCGGGACCATGGCTAGCCCCGGCCCGGCGCCCGGTGCCCGCGCCCGGCGGCCGCGGCCCGCCCGGCTCCCGGTGGGTGGCCCGCCGTGGGAGCACCGCGCCGACGCCGCGGGAGGGGGAGCGGTGCCGCCGGCCGCCGGCGCACCCCCGGCGGGCGGTGTGCCACCGTGGTGTCGTGCGTTCTATTCACCCGATCATCGAGGACGAGCCGGATATCGCCGCCGCGTACGCCTACCCGGCCGGCGGCTGCCTGAGGGTCAACATGGTGGCGAGTGCCGACGGCGCGGCCTGGCTGGCGGGCCGCTCCGGCGGGTTGTCCGGCGGCGGAGACCGGCGGATCTTCGGGGTGCTGCGTGGCCTCGCCGACGTTATCCTCGTGGGCGCCGGCACGGTCCGCACCGAGGGGTACGGCCCGGCCCGCCCGCGCGAGTCCTGGGCCGGGCTGCGCGCCGGCCGGCCCCCGGCTCCGCCGATCGCGGTGGTGAGCCGGACCCTCGACCTGGACTTCGGCGGGCCGCTCTTCACCGAGTGCGCGCCGGGCGCCCGCACCATCGTGATCACCTCCGCGGCGGCGCCCGCGGACCGCCGCGCGGCCGCGGCCGAGCGCGCCGACGTGCTTATCGCCGGGGAGGAGATGGTCGACGTCGCGGCCGCGGTACGGCTGCTGCGCGAGCGCGGGCTGACCCGCATCCTGTGCGAGGGCGGCCCGGTGCTCAACGCCGAGCTCGCCGCCGCCGGCCTGATCGACGAGCTCGCGCTCACGATCAGCCCGATGCTCACCGGCGGGGACGCGGCGCGCATCCTCAACGGCGCCGCCACGGTGACGCCGCTCGCCCTCGTCCACGTGCTGGAGGAGGACGGCTTCCTGTTCTGCCGATATCGGAGGGAGGCCCGATGAGGCTTCCGGTCCAGCCGCCGATCGCGCCCATGCTCGCCAAGGCGGTCGCCCGGCCGCCCGCCCAGGACGGCACGCTCTACTACGAGCCGAAGTGGGACGGGTTCCGGTGCATCGTGTTCCGGGACGGCGACGAGGTCCACCTGGGCAGCCGGAACGAGCGGCCGTTCACCCGCTACTTCCCGGAGGTGGTGGCCGCGGTCCGGGCCGAGCTGCCCCCGCGCTGCGTCGTGGACGGGGAGATCGTGGTGCGTTCCGGTCCGGTGCTCGACTTCGACGCGCTCCAGCAGCGCATCCACCCCGCCGCCTCCCGGGTGGCGCTCCTCGCCGAGCGCACGCCCGCCTCGTTCATCGCCTTCGACCTGCTCGCGATCGGCGACGAGAACCTGATGGGCGCGCCGTTCTCGGCCCGGCGCGCCCGCCTGGAGCAGGCCGCCGCCCGGGCCGGCGCCTCGGTGCTGCTCACCCCGGTGACCCGGGACGAGCGGGTCGCCGCCGAGTGGTTCGACCTGTTCGAGGGCGCCGGGCTCGACGGCCTCGTGGTCAAGCCCGGGGGCCTGCCGTACCTGCCGGGCAAGCGGGTGATGCTCAAGGTGAAGCACGAGCGGACGGCCGACTGCGTGGTCGCCGGCTACCGGGAGCACGCCTCGGGCCCGGTCGTCGGCTCCCTCCTGCTCGGCCTGTACGGCGGCGACGGCCGCCTCCACCACGTCGGGGTGGCCTCCGCCTTCCCGATGCGGCAGCGGGAGGAGCTCGTGGCCCGGCTCGCGCCGTACCGGACGGAGCTGAGCGGCCACCCGTGGGCGGGGGAGGCGGGGGCGACCGGGCAGCGCGTCCCGGGCGGCGTCTCCCGGTGGACGGGGAAGAAGGACATGTCGTTCATCCCGCTCCGGCCCGAGCTGGTGGCCGAGGTCGCCTACGACCACATGGAGGGCGACCGGTTCCGGCACACCGCCCGGTTCCGCCGCTGGCGGCCCGACCGCGACCCCGCCTCCTGCACGTACGCCCAGCTCGAGCGGCCGGTCGCCTACGACCTCGACGACATCCTCGCCCGGTAGCGCGCCGCGTGGCGGCGGTACAGGACGGGCCTCGCGGCCCGGCCCGGGCGCGCCAGGTGCGTCAGCCGCCCAGGAACGCGCGCACCGCGGCGGTCACCGCCACGGCGACGGCGACCACGAGGAGGAACGGCGCGCGGAGCAGCAGCGCCACCGCGGCGGCCGCGAGCCCGGCCGCGCGGGCGTCGAGGACGAGCCGGGTGCCGGTGGTGAACGTCTGCAGGGCGACCAGCGCGGCGAGCGCGGCGATCGGCAGCAGGGTGGCGAGGCGGCGGACCAGGGGGCGCTCCAGCACGGCCGCCGGCACGGAGAGCCCGAGCAGCTTGGCCGCGTAGCAGCCGAGCGCGGTGAGACCGATCGCGATCCAGACCGTCACGCCGCCCCTCCCTTCGCTCGGGGCCGGACCAGGGCGAGCACGATCGGGGCGGCGAGCACCGCGACCAGGACCGGTGCCCCGGGCGGCAGGAACGGTGCGCAGGCGAGGGCGAGCACGGCGGCGAGGCCGGCGACCAGCGGCTCCGGGCGCAGGCGCGCGCCGGACGCCCGCGGGGCGCCGCGCACCATCGCCACGAGCAGGGCGAGGAACACGGCCGGGCCGGCCGCGTCGAGGCCCCAGGCGGCCGGGTCGCCCAGCGCCGCGGCGCCGAGGGCGCCCGCGAACGTGGTGAGGTTCCACACCACGAACAGGGTCGCGCCGGTGACCAGGAACCCGAGCCGGGCGCTGCGCCGGTTCGGCTGGGCGAAGGCGACGGCGGAGGTCTCGTCGATCACCCACTGGGCGGCGAGCGGGCGGACCGCCCGGGGCAGGGCGAGCAGGTGCGACAGGCGCAGCCCGTAGAAGGCGTTGCGCACCCCGAGCAGGAGCGCGCCCGCCACGGCGGCGATCACGCCGCCGCCGGCCCCGAGCGAGCCGACCAGGGCGAACTGCGAGGCACCGGTGAAGACCAGGAGGGAGAGGGCACAGGTCTGGGCGACGTCCAACCCGGAGCCGACCGAGGTGACGCCGAAGGCGAATCCGGAGAGCCCGACGGTGATGCCGACCGCGAGCGAGTCCCGCACGACCGCGGCGCGGGACCGGGCGGGCCGTTCGGTCTCTGCAGAGGCTGGTGCTGATGTCACCCAACCGATGGTAAGTGGCGTCTTTATCAGGTCATTTCCGGACGTCCGCCGGGGCGGGTGCCGGACGCATGGTCACCGCCGGACGCCCGCGGGGTCACCGCCGGACGCCCGCCGGGTCGCCTGGGATGCCCCCGAACGGGCTCCGGATGCGGTGCCGGATGTCCCGCCGGGCGGACGCCGGAGCCCTGCCGGGTTCGTCCCGGTGCCTCCCGCCGGTCGGGCGCCGCATGCCCGCTCGCAGGCCGGTCCCGCGGCTTGCGCGTGCCGAGGCCATCACCGGCCGCGCGCCCAGGGCCGGCACGCCGGTGCTCCGCCGAGGGCGGTCAGCCCGCGGGCCGCGCGGTGCCGCGGAGGATCTGCAGCGAGTGGCCGGTGACGCACACCAGCGCCCCGGCCGGCCGTACCTCGCCGCTGCCGCGCCCGGTCTCCTCCGCCGTGTCGATCACCGCCTCCCAGCCCGGGCCGTACTCGGAGCCGGGGAGGGTGAAGGTGACCGGCTCGTGGTGCGCGTTGAACAGCAGCAGGAAGGAGTCGTCCCGGATCCGCTCGCCGCGCGGCCCCGGCTCGCTGATCGCGTCGCCGTTGAGGAACACCGCCAGCGACCTTGCGCCGTTGTGCCAGTCCGCCTCGCGCATCTCGGCCCCCGCCGGGGTGAGCCAGACGACGTCGCGGGTGCCGTCGCCGCCCGTGCCGCGGAAGAACCGGCGCCGCCGGAAGACCGGGTGACGGCGGCGGAGCGCGGCGAGCGAGCGCACGAACTCGAGCAGGTCGCGCTCCCGCTCCACCAGCGACCAGTCCACCCACGACAGCTCGTTGTCCTGGCAGTAGGCGTTGTTGTTGCCGTGCTGGGTGCGGCCGATCTCGTCGCCGGCGAGCACCATGGGGACACCCTGGGAGACGAACAGGGTGGCGAGGAAGTTGCGCCGCTGCCTCCGGCGCAGCCGGTTGATCTCCGGGTCGTCGACCGGGCCCTCGGCCCCGCAGTTCCACGAGCGGTTGTCGTCGGTGCCGTCCCGGTTGTCCTCGCCGTTCGCCTCGTTGTGCTTGCGGTCGTAGGAGACCAGGTCGGTGAGGGTGAACCCGTCGTGGCAGGTGACGAAGTTGATCGAGGCGACCGGCCGCCGCCCGTTGTGGGCGTACAGGTCGCTCGACCCGGCGAGCCGGGACGCGAAGTCCGGGAGGGCCCCGGCGGTGCCCCGCCAGAAGTCCCGGACGGTGTCCCGGTACTTGCCGTTCCACTCCGTCCATAACGGGGGGAAGTTCCCCACCTGGTAGCCGCCCGGCCCCACGTCCCACGGCTCGGCGATCAGCTTCACCTGGGAGATCACCGGGTCCTGCTGGATGATGTCGAAGAACGCCGAGAGCCGGTCCACGTCGTGCAGCTCCCGGGCGAGGGCGGCGGCGAGGTCGAACCGGAAGCCGTCGACGTGCATCTCCAGCACCCAGTAGCGGAGCGAGTCCATGATGAGCTGGAGCGCGTGCGGGTGGCGCACGTTGAGCGAGTTGCCGCACCCGGTGTAGTCGACGTAGAACCGCCGGTCGTCCTCCTGCAGCCGGTAGTAGGCGGCGTTGTCGATGCCGCGGAAGCCGAGCGTGGGCCCGCGGTGGTCGCCCTCGGCCGTGTGGTTGTACACCACGTCGAGGATGACCTCGATCCCGGCCTCGTGCAGCGCCCGGACCATCGCCTTGAACTCCAGGACCTGCTCCCCCCGCTGCCCGGAGCTGGAGTACGCGTTGTGCGGGGCGAGGTAGGCGATGGTGTTGTAGCCCCAGTAGTTGGTGAGCCCGCGGGAGACCAGGGCGTGCTCCGGCACGAACTGGTGGACCGGCATGAGCTCGACCGCGGTCACGCCGATGGAGAGCAGGTGCTCGATCACCGCCGGGTGGGCCAGGCCGGCGTAGGTGCCGCGGAGCCGCTCGGGCACGTGCGGGTGGCGCATGGTGAGCCCGCGCACGTGCGCCTCGTAGATCACCGTCTGGTGGTACGGCGTGCGGGGCCGGCGGTCGCCGCCCCAGTCGAAGAACGGGTTGATCACCACGTTCTTCGGCATGTACGGGGCCGAGTCCTCGGTGTTCAGCCGGCCGTCGGCGAAGTGGTACGAGAACACCGCCTCATGCCACCGCACCGAGCCCTCGACCGCCTTGGCGTACGGGTCGAGGAGCAGCTTGGCCGGGTTGCACCGGTGGCCCTCCTCGGGGCGGTAGGGGCCGTGCACGCGGTAGCCGTACCGCTGGCCCGGCATGATCCCCGGCAGGTAGCCGTGCCAGACGAACCCGTCGGTCTCGGGCAGGTCGACGCGGGTCTCGGTCCCGTCGTCGGCGAACAGGCACAGCTCGACCCGCTCGGCGACCTCCGAGAACACCGAGAAGTTGGTGCCCACACCGTCCCAGGTGGCGCCGAGTGGATACGGCTCTCCAGGCCAGACCTCGTGCATGTGCGAACAGTCTTCCCCGTCACGGGCGTGGGCGCACCGCGGCGTGCGCCCACCCCTCGGCGCCATGGCGCCGTGACCGGGTCCTCTCCGGGACGGCTCAGCCGGCGAGCTCGGCCTCGAGCGTGATCGTGGTGCCGGAGAGGGCCTTGCTCACCGGGCAGCCGGCCTTGGCCTTCTCGGCGGCCTGGGCGAACTCCTCGGCCGAGATCCCGGGCACCTCGCCCCGGACGCGGAGCACGATGCCGGTGATCCCCTCACCGGGCTGGAAGGTCACCTCGGCCGTGGTCTCGAGCGACCGCGGCGGGGTGCCCGCCTGGGCGAGGCCGTGGGCGAGGGCCATGGAGAAGCACGAGGAGTGGGCGGCGGCGATCAGCTCCTCCGGGCTGGTCTTGCCGCCCGGCTGCTCGGCCCGGGACGGCCACGACACGTCGAACGTGCCGACGCCGGACGACGTGAGCGACACCGTGCCGGAGCCGTCGAGCAGCGCGCCCTTCCACTGAGTCGTGGCGGTACGGGTTGTGGCCATTGCGTGCGATCCCTTCCTATGAGCAGGCGAACGATAACCCTAGCGCGCGGCACCGCTCCGGCGATCGCGACGGCGCGCGGTTCGGGCGGGCGCGCCGCCCGCCGCAGGCGATCCGCACCGCCTCCGGCGAGGCGTGCCCGGTGACCCCGCCTCCGCGCGGCCGCGCCGGCCCTCGCCCGGCCGCGCCGGACCGGTACGGCCGGCCGGTGGGGGAGCGGCGCCCGCCGGGCGCTCGCGCGGTCAGGACGCCCGCTCGAGGATGGCCTCCAGGTCGAGGCCGCTCGGCAGCGTGCCGAACGCGCGGCCCCACTCCCCGGAGAGCCGGGTGGCGCAGAACGCGTCCGCCACGGCGGCCGGCGCGTGCCGTACCAGCAGCGAGGCCTGGAGGAGCAGGGTCATCTCCTCGGCGATCCGCCGGGCGTCCGCCTCGGTCGCCGAGGCGAGCAGCGCGCGCAGCCGGTCGGCCGCCTTGGTGATCCGGGCGTCGCCGGCGAGGGCGACCTCGGCGAAGAAGGCCTCCACCGCCTCCGGCTGCCGGGCGAGCACCCGCAGCACGTCGAGGGCGGCGACGTTGCCCGACCCCTCCCAGACGCTGTTCACCGGGGACTCCCGCAGCAGCCGCGGCATCTGGGAGTCCTCGACGTAGCCGTTGCCGCCCAGGCACTCCAGCGCCTCGGCCGCGTGGACCGGCCCCCGCTTGGTCACCCAGTACTTGGCCGCGGCGAGCGCGGCCCGGCGGAACAGTGCCTCGGCCTCGTCACCGCGGATCGCCCGGTCGGTCGCGCCGGCGAGCCGCAGCATGAGCGTGGTCGCCGCCTCGGACTCGAGGGCGAGGTCGGCGAGGACGGCCCGCATCAGCGGCTGGTCGATGAGGAGCTTGCCGAACACGCGGCGGTGCTTGGCGTGGTGCAGGGCCTGGGTGAGGCCGAACCGCATGCCGGCGGCCGAGCCGATCACGCAGTCGAGCCGGGTCATGTTGACCATCTCGATGATGGTGCGGACGCCCCGGCCCTCCTCGCCGACGAGGTAGGCGATCGCGCCCTCGTACTCGACCTCGGCCGAGGCGTTCGACCGGTTGCCGAGCTTGTCCTTGAGCCGGATCAGCCGCATCGCGTTGCGGGTGCCGTCCGGCAGGACGCGGGGGAGGAGGAAGCAGGACAGGCCGCCCGGCGCCTGCGCGAGCACGAAGAAGATGTCGCACATCGGGGCGGAGTTGAACCACTTGTGCCCGGTGAGCGCGTAGGTGCCGTCGCCGAGCGGCTCGGCCTTGGTGGTGTTGGAGCGCACGTCCGAGCCGCCCTGCTTCTCGGTCATCGCCATGCCGGCGAGGATCCCGCGCTTCTCGGCGGGCGGCCGCAGCCCGAAGTCGTAGGCGCACGAGGTGAGCCGCGGCTCCCACTCCGCCCGCAGCTCGGGGGAGTGCCGGAGCGCGGCCACCGCGGAGTAGGTCATCGAGATCGGGCACCCGTGACCCGCCTCCACCTGCGACCAGATGAAGAACTTCGCCGCCCGGGCCACGTGCGCGCCCGGCCGGTCCGAGGCCCACGGCGCGGCGTGCAGGCCGTTCTCCACCGCCACCGTCATGAGCTGATGCCACGCGGGGTGGAACTCGACCTCGTCGATCCGGTGGCCGTACCGGTCGTGCGTCCGCAGCACCGGCGGGTACTCGTTGGCGAGCCGTCCCCACTCCTGCGCCTCCGCGGTGCCGGCGAGCACGCCGAGCCGGTGGATCTCCTCGGCGGCCCAGCCCGCGCCCTCCCGGGCGAGGCCTTCGAGCAGCGCGGCGTCGGCGGCCACGTCGTGGCCGACCAGCGGGGGCACCTGGTTGAACACTTCGTGGGTCACGGTTCCTCCTGAGCGTGTGGGGTGCGGGCCACGCTTCCATGCTCACATAGGGCGGTTCCGGTGATCCCGGCGTATCGGGTGGTTCTTCGCCGCGGCGGAGAGGAGCGCCCCGGGCCGGTGGGCATGGCCACGGCGGCCGGGAACCGGTCCGGCACGGCCGGGCGGACCGCCGCGGGCCGTACCGGAGCCCGGGGGAGCGCTCAGGCGGCCGCGGGGGCGGGCACCGGCCGCGCGAGCCGGCGCCGTACCGGGATCAGGTGGAGCACCAGCCCGAGCAGGGCCCAGCCGCCGAGCACCGCGAGCGGCCGGGCGAGCGCGGCGCCGTCGAAGAACACGGTGTTGCGCAGCGCCTCGGCGGCGGGGCCGAGCGGCAGCACCTGGCCGACCGCCGCGTACCACTCCGGAATGAACCGGGGGCCGATGAGGCCGCCGCTCGCCGGCAGCCCGATCGGGAAGAACAGCAGCGTGGCGACCGGCACCCCGGGCAGGCCGACGGTGCGCGCCAGGCCGGCGACGACCAGGCCGAGGGCGGCCACGATGCCCGCCGAGAGCGCGGCCAGCGCGGCGAGCCGGTCGGGCAGGGCGCCGAAGACCACGTCGGCGAGCAGGGCGTTCGCCGTGCCGATCACGAGCGCGCCGCCCAGCAGCGCGCCCAGCCGCGCGGCCGGGCGCGCGCCGGACCTCGTGACGAGCACGGCGAGGACGATGCCGGGGATGAGGAGGCCCATCAGGTAGAACATGCCGGCCACGCCACCGGGGTCGCCGGGCGGCAGCGGCACCGCGTCCTGCACGGTCAGGCCCGGGATCGCGGCCTGGAAGGCGGCGGTGATGATGGCCGCGCCGGTACGGCCGGCCGCGCTCGCCACGGTCAGCGTCCGCTCCTGCGGGGCGAGCACCGCGTCCACCTCGCGGTCGAGCAGGGCCTGCCGGGCCGCGGCCGCGTCGGGGTAGCCGATCAGGTCGAACGCGCCGGGGGCCTGGGCCGCGACCTGCTGCTCGAGCCGGGCGACCACCTGGTCCGGGCCGACGACCGCGATCGGCACGTCGTGCGGCTCGGGCTGGCGGAAGGCGCCCAGGAACGACGTCACGAAGAGCGCGCCGAGCAGGGTCACCGCCACGACGGCTCCGATCAGCCTCTTCATGAAGCCTCCAGGGATCTCAACAGTGTTGATTTCAACATAGTTGAATTCAACGGCGTTGAGAAATCGGCTAGGCTGACCTGGACATGGAGAGCAGACGCCCCGGCGGTCGCCGGCCCGGGAACCCGCCGACGCGGGAGGCGATCCTGCGGGCCGCCATCGCCGCCTTCACCGAGAAGGGCTACACCGCGACCACCATCCGCGGCGTGGCCCGCGCCGCCGGTGTCGACCCCGCGCTGGTCGTGCACTTCTTCGGAGGGAAGGAACGCCTCTTCCAGGCGGCCATGCGCGCCGGCGGCATGCCGGCGCGGCGGCTCGTCGACGCGGTCCCCGGCGACCCGGCGACGCTCGGCGAGCGGGTGCTGCGCCGCTACCTGGAGCTGTGGGAGCACCCGGAGGACGGGGCCAGGCTGCGGGCCGTCGTCGGCGCCGCCTTCACCTCCCCGTCGGCCGCGGACCTGGTGCGGTCCTTCCTGGCCGAGGAGATCCTGCGGCCGATGATCGAGGCGGCGTCCCTCGACCACGGCGAGACCCGGGCCGCGCTGGTCACCTCCCACCTCGTCGGCATCGCCTACCTGCGGTACGTGCTCCGGGTCGAGCCGATGGCCGCGCTCACCGTCGACGAGCTGGTCGCCTGGGCCGGTCCGGCCCTCCAGCGGTACATCACCGGCCCGCCGCCCGCGCTGCCGCATGGTGGCGCGGCCCCCGGGGACCCGGGCGTCCTCCGGGAACCGCCGCCCCCGCGAGCGCCGGGCGGTCCTCCAGCCTGATCCGCTCCACGGCCCGGAGCCGATCGAGCGGCCCGTCTCCTCCTCGGGGAGGACGCGCGGGCACGGGTCGTTCCCAGGGAGGATGCGACGCGGTCGCTCCCGCGGGTTACGGTGAAGGCGTGAACGATCCGGGACAGATTCGGGTATCCGACGCCGAGCGCGAGGCCGTGGTCGAGCGGCTCCGCGAGGCCTCCGTCGAAGGCCGGCTCACCTTGGCCGAGCTGACCGAGCGCACCGAGGCGGCCTACCTCGCCCGGGCCCGGGCCGAGCTCGACCAGCTCACCGCCGATCTCCCCGGCGGCGCGCCGGCGGCCCGCCCGGTGAGCCCCCCGGCCCCGGCCGGTGGGGGCCGCGAGTCGATCGTCGCCATCATGAGCAGCACCGAGCGCTCCGGCACCTGGCGGATCGACCGCGAGCTGAGCGTGTTCGCCCTGATGGGCGACGTCAAGCTCGACCTCCGGCAGGCCGCGGTGCGCACCCGCGGGGTGGACATCGCCGCGACCTGCGTGATGGGCAGCATGAAGGTGATCGTCCCGGACGGCGTCGTCGTCGAGCTCTCCGGACTGACGATCATGGGGGACAAGAAGGTCGACGTGGTGCAGCCGCCGTTCGGCCAGAGCGCCCCGGTCGTCCGGATCCACGCCAACGTGGTGATGGGCGACGTGAAGGTCCTCGGCGAGTCCCGGGTGGGACGGCTGGAGCGCGCCTGGCGGGCCTGGACCGAGTGGTGGCAGACGCGCCGCCAGGAGGTCCTCGGCGGGCCCGGCGCGGACCCCTACCGGGCGATCCCCGGCGGCATGGGCGGCACCGGCCGGCCGGACGCCCCGCCCGCGCCGCCGTACGGCCGGCCGTACGGGCACGAATGATCCACCGGCGTACGGCCACTAGGGGAGGCCGGCCGGGCGGTTCCCGCGCGGCGCGCAAGTGAGCCACCGGCGCGCGGCTAGGCGGTGACCGCGGCCGGTGCCTCGCCGCCGACCGCGGCGGGCGCGGCCTCAAGCGCCTCGCCGTACCGCTGCAGGACGATCGTGACCAGCTCGGGCGCCGCGCCGAGCACGCCCGCGACGCGGTGCGCGCCCGCCGCCAGCGCGGCCTGCCGCACCTTGTCGGAGAAGTGGCCCGGGGCGAGCAGGTAAGGGGCCACCACCACCCGGGGCGCGCCCGCGCCGAGCAGCCGCCGGACCTCCTCCTCCGGCGTCGGCGCGGCGGCCGAGGCGTACGCGGGGGTCACCGACCACCACGGGCGCAGCCGGGCCCACGCCTCCGCCACCTGGGCGATCACCGCGTTCGCCCGCCGGTCGCTCGACCCGGCCGAGACCAGGACGACCGCGGTCCCGGGATCCCCGATGTCCACCCCGGCCTCGGCGAGCCGCCGCTCCAGGGCGGCGATGAGCAGCGGGTGCGGGCCGAGGGGCGCGCCGAGGCGCACGCGCAGCCCGGGACGGCGGGCCGACGCGGCCCGGAGCGCGGCGGGGAGGTCCACCTTGCTGTGGTAGGCGGCGGTGAGCAGCAGCGGCAGCACCACGGCCTCGTCCAGCCCGGCGAGCGCCGACGCCGGGCTGGGGGCGGCGTGGTCGAGATAGGCCGCCCGCGCGTCGAGCCCGGGGCGGGCCCGCCGCACCCCGGCGAGCAGCTCCTCCACCGTGGCGGCCGCGCGCGGATCGCGGGAGCCGTGCGCCACCGCGATCAGCGGCGGTCCGGGACTGGGCTGCGCGGCCATCGGCGGGCTCACAGGTGGATGCCGCACTCGACCTTGCCGAAGCCGGCCCACCGGCCGCTCCGCGGGTCCTCACCCGGCGCCACCCGCCGGGTGCACGGCGCGCACCCGATCGAGAGGTAGCCGTCGTAGTGGAGCGGGTTGATCAGCACCCCGCGCTCGGCGATGTACTCGTCGACGTCCCGCTGGGTCCACCGCGCGATCGGGTTGATCTTCACCATGCCGCGCTTGGCGTCCCACTCCACCACCTTGACGTTCGCCCTGGTCGGCGACTCGTCCCGCCGGATCCCCGAGATCCAGGCGAGGTACGGCTCCAGCGCCCGGTTGAGCGGCACGACCTTCCTCAGGTGGCAGCACAGGTCGGGGTCGCGCCCGTACAGCCGCGGCCCCAGGTCGCGGTCCTGCTCCTCGACCGTGCGGGAGGGGGTCACGGTCACCACGTTGACCGGGTAGACGGCCTGCACCGCGTCCCGGGTGCCGATGGTCTCGGCGAAGTGGTAGCCGGTGTCGACGAACAGCACCTCGATGCCGGGCTTGACCCGGCTCACCAGGTCGATAAGGAGCGCGTCGCTCATCGAGGAGGTGAGGCAGAGGCGATCCCCGAAGGTCGCGGCCGCCCACCGGATGATCTCGGTGGCCGGCGCCTCCTCCAGGAACTCGGCGGCCGACTCGGCGACCTGCCGCAGGTCGAGCGTCCCCTTGCGGCCCGGGCCCGCCGTGGTCTGGGTCAGCGTCATCCTCACTCCTCACCCGCTGTGGTCGCGCGACCGGACGCCCACGCCGAGGAAGCGCACCCGGAACGCCCGGGCGCACGACCGGCAGTACCAGCCATGGCTCTCCTCTTCGGTCACGTACGGCTCGAGGTCCTCCTCGCCGCAGTAGGGGCAGTGGTAGGGGGCGGCCCGTTCGCTCATCCGCTCTCGCTCCGTTTCCCGCGCCGGGTGCCGCCCGGCGGCGCGGTGCGCGAGGCCCGCCCGCCGTACGGCACGCCGGCGTTCACGACAGGTCGGCCTCGTCGGCGCGCCGCACCCACTGGGCGAAGGTCTCGCCCTCGTTCCGGTGCTTGAGGTAGTTGCGCACCACCCGCTCGACGTAGTCGGGCAGCCCGTCCGCGGTGGTCTTCAGGCCGCGCACCTTCCGCCCGAAGCTCTTCTCGAGGCCGAGCGAGCCGCCCAGGTGGATCTGGAACCCCTCGACCTGCTCGCCGTTCTCGTCCAGGACGAGCTGGCCCTTCAGGCCGATGTCCGCGACCTGGATGCGGGCGCAGGAGTTCGGGCAGCCGTTGACGTTGATGGTGAGCGGCTCGGAGAAGCCGGGCAGCCGCCGCTCCAGCTCGTCGATGAGCCGGGCCGCCCGGGCCTTGGTCTCCACGATCGCGAGCTTGCAGTACTCGATGCCGGTGCAGGCCATGGTGCCCCGGCGGAAGGGGGACGGGTTCACCTGCAGGTCGGCGGCCTCCAGCTCCGCGACGATCGAGTCCACCTTCTCCGGCGCCACGTCGAGGATGACCATCTTCTGCTCGACGGTCGTCCGGATCCGGTCGGAGCCGTGCCGTTCGGCGATGTCGGCGATCCGGTGGAGCAGCTCGCCGCTGAGCCGGCCGACCTTGGGGGCGAAGCCGACGTAGAAGTTCCCGTCCTTCTGCCGGTGGACGCCGACGTGGTCCCGGTTGCCGCCGCGGGGCGCCGCCGGCTCCGGGCCGTCGGGCAGGGCGTACCCGAGGTACTCGGTCTCGAGCACCTCCCGGAACCGCTCCACGCCCCAGTCGCTGACCAGGAACTTCAGCCGCGCCCGGTTGCGGAGCCTGCGGTAGCCGTAGTCGCGGAAGATGCCGCAGACCCCGGCCCAGACCTCGTGCACCTGCTCGGGCCGGACGAACGCGCCGAGGCGCTTGGCGAACATCGGGTTGGTGGACAGGCCGCCGCCCACCCACAGGTCGAAGCCGCGCTCGCCCTGCTCGTTCACCACGCCGACGAACGCCACGTCGTTGATCTCGTGCACCGTGCACTGGGCGGCGCAGCCGCTCACCGCGGTCTTGAACTTGCGGGGCAGGTTCGAGAAGGCCGGGTCCCCGATGTAGCGGTCGGCGATCGCGCGGATCTGCGGGGTGGCGTCGATCACCTCATCGGCGTCGATCCCGGCGAGCGGGCAGCCGATGATCACCCGCGGGGTGTCGCCGCAGGCCTCGGTGGTGGTGAGGCCGACCGCCTCCAGCCGGTTCCAGATCTCCGGGACCGACTCGATCTCCACCCAGTGGAGCTGGATGTTCTGCCGGTCGGTGACGTCGGCCGTGCCCCGGGCGTACTCGGCCGACACGTCGGCGATGGTGCGGAGCTGGGCCACGTTGAGCCGGCCCCCGTCGATCCGCACCCGGAGCATGAAGTACCGGTCGTCGAGCTCCTCCGGCTCGAGCACGGCGGTCTTGCCGCCGTCGATCCCCGGCTTGCGCTGCGTGTACAGCCCGTACCACCGGAACCGCCCGCGCAGGTCGGCCGGGTCGATCGAGTCGAAGCCCCGTTTGGCGTAGATGTCGATGATCCGCTGACGGACGTTGAGCCCGTCGTCGTTCTTCTTCAGCTCCTCGTTCTTGTTCAGCGGCTCGCGGTAGCCGAGAGCCCACTGGCCTTCGCCGCGCGGTCGTTTGTGGTGGCGGCGGGTCGCCGGGCGGGCAGCCGGGGTGCTCATGGCGCGTCCTTCTCCGAGGATCGGGTCATCGGGACTTAGCCCGGGCACGGCGTCGGGCCCGGGAGAGATCAGGCTGGGATTCGAGCAACGCGCGGCACGGCCGGCCCACCGCCGGTGCGGGGGCATACGAAAACGCCGGCCGGACGCTGGGTCACACGAGTACGGAGCGGCCGTCAGCCGGCGTGAGTACAGATGGCGCTACGGACACGCAGAAGATCGACGTGGCGTCGCACGACGAGCAACGGGTCCGCTGGCATGGTCACGACGATACCGTGATCACTACCGTTGTCCAAGTTTGGGTCCATTATGCGGACAGCTCGATCCCGGCGGCACGCGCCCCGGTGGCCCGGATCAGCCCTGGTGCCGCCAGTTCTCCGCGGGCTCGGGCCTCCGGTCGTCGAGCCGGCGGTGCTGGCAGTCGCACCAGGTGCCGCCCCGGCAGTCCTGGTGCCGGCGCTCCTTGCACGCGTCACAGATCATGACCCATCGCCTCCTCCCGACGGACCGCGCCGGGGAGGTCCGCGCACCGGGCGAGGACGCGGCCATGCGCTCCGGGCCCGCGGCCTCCGCCGGATACGTGCCCGCCATCGCGGGCGCGTACGGCCCGGCACCGGCGCCCCCGCCGCCGATCGCGCCGCCGTCCGGGGCGGCGCCCCGCGCCCGGACCGCCCGCGGCGTGCGCATGCGTTTCGCCGTGCTTTCAGCATGCCGGGGCGCGCGCGGCGGTGGCAAAGCGGGGCGGGCCGCCCAGAGCGGGCGGCCGGTCGATGAGCGCGCCTCCGATAGAGTGATGGGGCACGCGACTGGCGCTTGACGTGCCGCCGGCACGTCAAAAGGTGGGGCACCACCGGGGAGCGAATCCGCGGAGGCCGTGCGCCTGGGTCGCCGCGGCACATAGGAGAGGAAAGGCGCCGTGGCAGACGAAACGCTGAAGGCAGTCGACCCCGAGATCGCCGCGCTCATCCAGGCCGAGGAGCGCCGGCAGGCCGACACGGTCAAGCTCATCGCCTCGGAGAACTACGTCTCCCGTGCGGTGCTCGAGGCCACGGGGAGCGTGCTGACCAACAAGTACTCCGAGGGCTATCCCGGCAAGCGGTACTACGAGGGCCAGCAGATCATCGACCAGATCGAGACCCTGGCCATCGAGCGGGCCAAGCGGCTCTTCAACGTGGCCCACGCCAACGTCCAGCCGTACTCGGGGTCGCCGGCGAACCTCGCGATCTACCTGGCGTTCCTCAACCCCGGGGACACCGTCCTCGGCATGGGCCTGCCGTTCGGCGGCCACCTCACGCACGGCTGGTCGGTCTCGGCCACCGGCAAGTGGTTCAACGCGGTCCGGTACGGCGTGCGCAAGGACACCGGCCGGATCGACATGGACCAGGTGCGGGAGCTCGCGCTCGAGCACCGGCCGAAGCTGATCTTCTGCGGCGGCACGGCCATCCCGCGCATCATCGACTTCCCGGCCTTCGCCGAGATCGCCCGGGAGGTCGGCGCGGTGCTCGCGGCCGACATCGCGCACATCGCCGGCCTCGTCGCCGCCGGGGTCCACCCGTCCCCGGTCGGCCACGCCGACGTCATCTCCACCACCACCCACAAGACGCTGCGGGGCCCGCGGGGCGCGATGCTCATGACGAACTCCGACGAGCACGCCGTGGCGATCAACAAGGCGGTCTTCCCCGGCCTCCAAGGCGGCCCGCACAACCACACCACGGCCGCGATCGCCGTGGCCCTGCACGAGGCGGCCCAGCCGGAGTTCAAGGCGTACGCCGAGCAGATCGTGAAGAACGCCAAGGCGCTCGCCGATGAGCTGCTCAGCCGGGGTTACGACCTGGTGTCCGGCGGCACGGACAACCACCTGATCCTGATCGACCTCACCAACAAGGGCATCGGCGGCAAGCCCGCGGCCCAGGCGCTGGACCGGGCCGGTCTGGAGACGAACTACAACACCGTGCCGTTCGACCCGCGCAAGCCGTTCGACCCGTCCGGGATCCGGATCGGCACCCCGGCGGTCACCTCCCGGGGGATGCGCGAGCCGGAGATGCGCCAGATCGGCGCGTGGATCGACGAGGTCATCACCGCGGTGGCGAAGGGCGACGCCGAGGACGTGATCGCCCGGGTCCGCGGCGAGGTGACCGAGCTCACCGCCAAGTTCCCCGCGCCCGGCATCTCCCTGTGACACCGGCCCGGCCGGGGGCGTGCCTCCCGACCGGCGGGTGACGGCTCACGAGCGTGACAGAGCACGAACGCCCCGCCGCGCACGTCGCGCGGCGGGGCGTCGCATGTCCGGGTCGTTCCGCCGGCCGCCTGCGCGGCCCGGGCCGGCCGTCCGGCGCCGCCCGCGGGTACGGGCCCGGCGGGTGGCGGGACGCGGTCCCACGCGGTGCCGCGCGGGGTGCGGCTCCGGCCCCGAGCCGCGGCCCGGTGCGCCATACGGACGGCGTCCGCGGGGCCGGGCGGGCCCGGAGCGGACGGTCCGCGGCGGCGATGGCGGCCGCGGACGGGCGGGGGAGGCCGCCCCGGCCGGTGACGGTGACCGCCGGGGCGACCGGTCGCACGCTTTCGGTTCCGTGCCTTTGTGCTGTGTGGCTCCGGCCACGCCGCCAGGTTTACGGACCGCTGATCGGTGGTATGAAAAGGTCGATCGACCCACCCATTGGTCCTGGCATGCGTGACTGGCAGGGAGAGAGCCGGCCGGGGTGTTCCGCGGTGCGGGCAGGCGGAACACCGCACGGCCAGCGGACGCGTTTCGGGGAGGGGGGTAGACGGCTCAGGCGACCGCGCTGATGCCGGCGCTTGCCGCCCGGCGCATACGACGACGGCGCTCGGAGGCCCGCTCGTCCTCGTTCATCCCGCCCCACGTGCCGTACTTCTCCGGCCGGGATAGGGCGTAGTCGAGGCATTCAATGCGAACCGGGCACTGAGCGCAGATGGCCTTGGCCTTACGCTCCCGGATTTCGCGCTCGGGCTGACGCTCACCGTCAGGCCCGAAGAAGAGCACAAGGTCCTCTCCCCGGCACGCGGCATGATCCTGCCAGCCCCAGCTGGGGCGCGGGCGGGCGAGCTGCCGACGTACCTGAGACATGAGAAACCACCTTTGGTGCGAATCGTTTCAGTGTTCGTGCCGAGTTGGACGCTTGTGGTGTCCCTGGTACCAACGCGGGGATCGGCCGTGGTGTTCCCAGCGGGCGCGGTCAGGTCGACACGGGCATGAGCGGGCTCAGCCCGGCCAACCTGTAGGTCGAAATCGCCTCGGCGCAGGTCTCACCGCACGGTGCGGAGAACACCGTGGGCTCGACCACGACCCGGAACCGCGACAGGCCACGCTGTGACGTGCATCGCACGACACAGACCGTGGCGTCGCCTTCCGCCCAAGAGGATTCCACGGCCACCCCGTCCACCGAGAGCTCACCCGTGTGGACCCGGGTGAAGTGCTCGGCGGCCTGCAGTGGCTCAGGGATACCCGCGCGTCCCCGGAAACGGTCGAGGACGACCTCGCCGCGCCGGTACGCGTGTGCGGCCGCGATTGCAGCAGCCTGAGACATGCTGCCGTAGTAGAGGCCGTGTGGCAAGCATACGAGATTGGCGGCGTATCGATCACCGCCAACGTGTGTGGTTTCCCATACTTCGCCGGGCAGGCTCGCCGCGAGGTGCCGGGCGAGCGGGAGCCCCAGGCGCGCGCAGCACGCGTTGCGCTTGCCGTGGGTGCACACCAGGAAGACCGGCTTGTCCACCAGTATGCAGGACTCCGGAACCACTCCGTGCCCGAGCGCGTCCAAGTCAAGATCGTTTGGATTTTCAAAGAACCCCTCGGCCACCCACGGCTCCTCCGACCGGGAGGAGGCGACGAAGACGTGGATCGGCCCCGGGGCGGCCTTGCGGGACCCGGGCCGGCGGATGAGCTGCCCCCGTATCCCGAGGGCGGCCGCGCGGTCCAGCAGAGTGCGCATCGCGCCGGGAAGCCGGCACCGATCCAGGGACGCCGCCCACGGCCCAGGGTGTTCGATGAGCAACCAGTGCCGCGCGCCGACCGTGGCGCTCGCCAGAACCGGCGCCTCCCCCGTGTGGCAGGCGGCGGGATGGTCGCATCCGTTCGCCACTTCCGTCCCGCCTTCCTCTCACGTGCTTAGGTTAGTCTAACCTTACTTCTCTGCCACGGTCTCAGGGGAGGGTGAAATCCCCGTCAGGGGTTCCCGGGCGGAGCACGCCGCAGACCGGGCTCGCCTTCCCGGCGCCGGGCGGGCGACGGCGAGCGGACCGCACCCGGGCGCGGAAGGCCCCGGCGGCCTCCGGTCCCGGCGAGCGGCTCGGCCGGCCGCGGAGGGGCCGGCCGTACCGGCCGGGCACCGGTCAGCCGGCCGCGGCGAGCGCGGCCTCGGCGGCGGGCAGGGCGGCCGCGCGGTCCTCGGGGACCAGGCCGATCCGGGTCCGCCGGTCGAGCAGGTCGGCCACGTCGAGCGCCCCCTCGCTGCGCACGGCCCACACCAGCTCGGCCCGGGTGATGCCGAGCGCGACCGGCTCGGCGAGCTCCGGGTGATCGCGCATGAGCGCGTGCACGGCGGCCGCCTCCGCGCCGTAGCGCCGAACCAGCCTCCTGGGCAGGCCGGGGCCGACCGGCCCGGCGCCCACCAGCGGCAGCCGTGCCGTACGGCTCGGCCCCGCGTGCGGGCAGGCCGCGTCCACGGCCTCCTCGGCCATCCGCCGGTACGTGGTGAGCTTTCCCCCCACGACCGTGACGACCCCGTCCCGCGAGCGGAGCACCGCGTGCCGCCGGGACAGGTCGGCGGTCCGGCCGGCCCCGTCGAGCAGCGGGCGCAGCCCGGCGAACGCCCCCGCCACCTCCTCCCGGCCGATCGGCTCGGCGAGCACGGAGTTGAGCACGTCGAGGAGGAAGGCCACGTCGCCCTCGGTCGCCTCGGGCACGTCCGGGATCGGCCCGTCGACCGGCTCATCGGTGAGGCCGGCGTAGGTCCGCCCGTCGGCCTGGGGCAGCACCACCACGAACCGGTTCAGCTCGCCCGGGATGGGCACGTGGAGCCCCACCGCCTGGCCGCCGAGGGCGCCGGGGCGGAGCACGATGTGGGTGCCCCGCGACGGCCGCAGCCGCACCGACGGCACGAGCGTGCCGGCCCACACCCCGGTGGCGTTGATCACCGCCCGGGCGCGCAGGGTGAACTCCTCGCCGGTGAGCTCGTCCCGCACCTGGGCGCCGTCCCCGGAGACCGCCAGGGCTCGGCACCGGGTGAGCACCCGCGCCCCGTGCCCGGCCGCCGTCCGGGCGATGGCGAGGACCAGCCGGGCGTCGTCCACCACCCGGCCGTCCCAGGAGACCAGGGCGCCGCGCAGCCCGTCCCCCCGTAACGCCGGGGCGAGGGCGAGCGCCCGCCCGGGCGGCACCCGGCTCGGGCCGGGGAGCAGCCGCCGCGGCGTCCCGGCCGCGGCGCGGAGCGCGTCGCCCAGCCGGTACCCGGCGAGCACCGCGGCCTCCTGCGCCCGGCTCACCGCGGGGGTGAGCGGCAGCAGGTACGGGTGGGCGGCGACCAGGTGCGGCGCGATGCGGCGGAGCAGGCGCCCGCGCTCCACCGCGCTCTCCCAGGCGACGCCGACCTGACCGCGGGCCAGGTAGCGCAGCCCGCCGTGGATCAGCTTCGAGCTCCACCGCGAGGTGCCGAACGCGATGTCGTGCGCGTCGATCGCGACGACCGACAGGCCGCGGGAGGCCGCGTCGAGGGCCGCCCCGGCGCCGGTCGCCCCGAGCCCGATCACCAGCAGGTCGGCGACGGTCCGGCGTGCCTCGGCGAGCTCACGCTCCCGCCGGGCCGCGTTGAGGCGGGTATCCATGTTCTTCTCCACGATCACGCATTACTCTGGGGTACCCCACTGGGAGGCGTTCGGAATCGTGAAAACCCCGATGATCCCCGCGGAACCGATGAACTGGTCCGGATGGGGAGATCCTGACAAGGCCGTGGAGCTGCCGGACGAAGTGCGCCGGCTCCTCGGCGAGGTGCTCGGCGTGCGGGAGCCGGCGCGGCCGGCCGCCGGCCTCGGCGAGGTGCGCCTGCCGGACCCCGCGCTCCCGGAACGGGTGCGCGACGGGCTCGCCGCCATCGCCGGCGACGCGCACGTCCGCGCCGACGACGAGACCAGGATCCGCCACACCCGCGGCAAGTCCACCCCCGACCTGCTGCGCATGCGGGCCGGGGACGGGTCGGACGCGCCCGACGCGGTCGTGTACCCGGGGTCGCACGACGAGGTGGTGGAGATCCTGCGGCTCTGCTCGGAGCACCGGGTGGCCGTGGTGCCGTTCGGCGGCGGCACCTCGGTGGTCGGCGGGCTCGCCCCCGTGCGCGAGGGGTACGCCGGGGTGGTGGCGCTCGACCTCTCCCGGCTCAACCGCCTCGTCGAGGTGGACCCGGTGTCGATGGTCGCCGAGCTCGAGCCGGGGCTGCGCGCCCCGCAGGCGGAGGACCTCCTCGCCGGGTACGGGCTCACCCTCGGCCACTTCCCGCAGTCCTACGAGTACGCGACGCTCGGCGGGTTCGCCGCCACCCGGTCGAGCGGGCAGGCCTCCGCCGGGTACGGGCGGTTCGACGACATGGTGGTCGGCCTCACCGTCGCCACACCCCGCGGCACCCTGCGGCTGGGCCGGGCCCCGAGGTCGGCCGCCGGCCCGGACCTGCGCCAGGTGATCCTCGGGTCGGAGGGCGCCTTCGGCGTGATCACCTCGCTCCGGCTCCGGGTCCGCCCGGTCCCCACGGCGCGGATCCAGGAGGGGTGGCGGTTCGAGTCGTTCACCGCGGGCACGGCCGCGCTCCGCCGGCTCGCCCAGGACGGCCGGCTCCCGGCCATCCTCCGGCTGTCGGACGAGACGGAGACCCTGATCGGCCTCGCCCGGCCCACCGAGATCGGCGCGGCGCCCGCCATGTCCGGCTGCCTCGCCATCGTCGGGTACGAGGGCGGCCAGGACGACGTGGCGGACCTCCGGAAGCGGACCGCGGAGGCGCTCACCCGGATGGGCGGCGAGTATCTCGGCACCGAGCCGGGGGAGCGGTGGGCCGAGGAGCGGTTCGCCGCCCCGTACCTGCGGGACGCCCTGCTCGCCGCGGGCGCCACCGTGGAGACCCTGGAGACCGCCTGCTTCTGGTCGGGCATCCCCCGCCTGTACGAGGCCGTGCGGAGCGCGCTCACCGCCGCGCTCGGCAAGCCGCTCGTCATGTGCCACATCTCCCACGTGTACGCCACCGGCGCCTCGCTGTACTTCACCGTGGCGACCGCGCAGACCGCCGACCCGGTCGGCCAGTGGGCGGCCGCGAAACGGGCGGCCAACGAGGCGATCATCGAGGCCGGGGGCACGATCTCCCACCACCACGGGGTCGGCCGCGACCACCTGCCCGCGTACGCCGCGGAGATCGGGGAGCTCGGCGCCGAGATCCTCCGCGCGATCAAGGAGCGGATCGACCCGGCGGGCATCCTCAACCCCGGCGTGCTGATCCCCTGACGGCCCGCGCACGGCATGCCCTGGGCGCCGGCCCGGCAGGCCGGCGGCCGTACGGCCCCGCGAGCGCGGTGCCGCGCCCGGCCGCGGGGCGGCGGTGCGGTGCGTGCCGGGCACGGGCGGCGGCACGTCCCGGGCGCGGGGCCCGTCGGGCGGCTGGGAGCCGGATCGTCGGTGCCGCCTGGCACGCTGGAGGCGTGCACGTGGTGGTGGCCCCCGAACCGGACGGGGGCGGGACGATCCGCCCCGCCGGGCAGGCGGCGACCCGGGTTCCCGACCTCGCCGCCGCCGTGCGCCGGCTCGAGGCGGCGGGCCGTCCCCGGTGGGTCTGGGCGGACACGCGGCGCGTCTACCCGCGGCTGCTCGCGGCCGGGGTGCGGGTGACGCGCTGCCACGACATCGCCCTCACCGAAGGGCTGCTGCTCGCGGCCGAGGGGCGGTACGGGCAGCCCAGGAGCGCGCGCGCCGCGTACGCCCGGCTGCGCGGGCTCCCGGTGCCCGAGGACGCCGACGAGCCCGGCGAGCCCGCCGAGGGGGAGCAGCAGGCCCTCTTCACCCCCCGGCCGCCGGACCCGATCGGCGTGGCCGAGGCCGACCTCGTCGCCGAGGTGTTCGAGGACCAGTGGCGCCGGATCGCGCGCACCCCTCACCCCGGGCGGTTCCGGCTTCTCGTCGCCGCCGAGTCGGCCGGGGCGCTGATCGCGGCGGAGATGCGCCACCACGGCATGCCGTGGCGGCAGGACGTGCACGACGCGCTCCTCACCGAGCTCCTCGGCCCGCGCCCCGCGCCCGGCATGCGCCCGGCGCGGCTCCAGGCCCTCGCCGACGAGATCTCCGCGGCCTTCGGCCACCCGGTCAACCCCGACTCCCCGCAGCAGCTCCTGAAGGCGTTCAAGGCCGCCGGGATCGACCTGCCCTCCACCCGCTCCCACGTGCTCGAGCGGGTCGACCACCCGGCGGTGAAGCCGCTGCTCGAGTACAAGGAGCTCTCCCGGCTGCACAGCTTCTACGGCTGGGCGTGGGCCGCCCAGTGGGTGCGCGGCGGCCGGTTCCACCCCGAGTACGTGGTCGGCGGTGTGGTGAGCGGCCGGTGGGCGACGAGCGGCGGGGGAGCGCTGCAGATCCCCAAGGTGATGCGCCGGGCGGTCGTGGCCGACCAGGGCTGGACGCTCGTGGTCGCGGACGCGGCCCAGCTCGAACCGCGCGTGCTCGCCGCGATGTCCGGGGACGCCGCGCTCGCCCGCGCGGCCGGCGAGGCCGACCTGTACTCGGCCCTGGCCGAGGCGTTCGGCGGGTCACGGGAGTCCGCCAAGATCGCCATGCTCTCCGCGATGTACGGCGGGACGAGCGGGGACGCCCCCCGGCTGCTCGCGGTCATGCGGCAGCGGTTCCCCCGGGCGTACGCCTTCGTGGAGGAGGCGGCGCGCGCCGGGGAGGAGGGACGGGTCGTCCGGTCGTGGCTCGGCCGCACGTGCCCCCCACCGTCGCAGCGCTGGCGCGAGCTCACCGCGGGCCCGGACGGCGGGCGGGTGGCCCGGGAGCGGGGCAGGTTCACCCGCAACTTCGTGGTGCAGGCGACCGCCGCCGAGTGGGCGCTCACCCTCCTCGCGGTGCTGCGCGGCCTCCTGCCGGACCCGGCGCGGCTGGTGTTCTTCCAGCACGACGAGGTGATGGTGCACTGCCCGCTGCACCAGGCCGAGCGGGTGCGGGCCGCGGTCGAGCGGGCGGCCGGCGAGGCCACCCGGCTGCTCTTCGGCCGGACGCCGGTGCGGTTCCCGATGAAGGCGGTCGCGGTGCGCTGCTACGCCGACGCCAAGTGAGCCCGCGGGGCCGGTCCGGCCGTGCCACGAAGCGCGCGCAGGGGTTCGGAGCGGTGTGCGCCCGGGCGTATGGGACCCGTGCCGGGCTGGGATCGGACCGGTGTGCGGCCGGGCGGACGAGACCGGTGCGGACGCCGGGATCGGAGCGGGGTGCAGGCCGACCGGCGGGCCGCCGGGATGGGAACGGACGCCCCGCCGGTGTGCGGGAGCGGCCGGCACCGAACCGGGGTGAGGCGATCAGACCGGGGTGAAGGTGTTCCAGAGCACCTGCCGCACCCGCGCCGCCGACTCGTTCCAGTCGTAGTCGGGCGAGCTGAAGGTGATCGCGTACGCCTTCCCGCCGGCCTGGACGTACCGGACGACCACGTGGATGGTCACCTGCTTGTCGTCGGTGTAGGTGTACTCCCAGTCGGCCGCCGGCCACCGGTAGTTGACCGAGTCCAGGCGGATCTGCGTGTAGTCCGGGTGCTTGCCGACGTCGAGCTGCTGCTCGGTGGCCTGGAGCGCGGCGAGGCTGCCGTCGGTGATCTCCTCGATCGTGATCTTCTGGCCGCTCTGCCGGGGGCCGGTGAAGGTGAGCGCCCCCTCCGATTCGGAGACCGTCCAGTTCTTCGGCACCGCCACGGATATGCCGCCCTCGGTGTGCGTGCGGTACCCCTTGGGCGGGTCGGGGATCCGCACGCTCTCGCGCGCCTCCGGCGTGGCCGCCGCCGTCGGCTGCGCGACGGCCGCCGGCTCCCGGTCCTCCTCGGCCGGGTCGCCGCCGGGCAGCAGCACGAGGAGAAGGGTCACGAGCAGCCCGAGCACGGCCGCCGCGGTCACCACGGTGAGGAGCACCGAGCGGACGTCGCGCCCGGACGAGGTGCCGTCGTGGCGGTCCCGATCCCGTGAGGCGTCCCGCCGGTCCCGGTCCCGTGAGGCGTCCCGATGGTCCCGGTCCCGTGAGGCGTCCCGGCGGTCACGCGCCCGCGCGGCCGGGCCGTCCCGGTGCTCACCGTCCGTCCGGCCCTCGCCGCCGCCCCGCTCGGCGGCCGCCCGGGAGACCGGCCCCGTGTCCTGCCGCGGCCAGGCGTCGGCCAGGGAGGGCCGGGCGGCCGGCGGAGCCTCCGGCGCGGCGGCCTGCGGCATCGCGTGCGGTCCCGAGGAGGAGAGCTCCTCCGGGGGGACCGGCACCCGGACCGGCCCGGACGGGGTCTCGATGATGCGCATCGGGTTCGGCCCGGACGGGAAGTCCAGGGGCGGCAGCAGCCCGGCGGGGAGCGCGTCCTGCGGGGTGGGCGCCGACAGCGGAGTCGCCGCAGAGTACGGCGCGCCGGCCCCGTGGCTGCGCAGGATCTGCTCGAGCATCTCGTGAACCTGCGCGGCCGGGAGCCGGTCGGCCGGGTTCTTGCGGAGCAGGCCCTGGATCACCGGGAGCAGGGCCCCGGCCCGCTGCGGAGGGGCCGGGTCCTGTGTGAGCACGGCGCCGAGCACCGCGACCGCGTCCGGCCCCTCGTACGGCGGGCGGCCCTCCACCGCGGTGTAGAGCGTGGCCCCGAAGGACCACAGGTCGGCGGCCGGGGTGATCGGGCGGCCCTGCAGCCGCTCCGGCGGGATGTACGCCGGGGAGCCCATCAGGATCCCGGTCTGGGTGATCGTGACCTCGCCCTCGACCGCGGCGATCCCGAAGTCGGTGAGCACGACCCGATCGTTGGTCAGCAGCACGTTCCCCGGTTTCACGTCGCGGTGGAGGATCCCGGCGGCGTGCGCGTGGCGCAGGGCGTCGAGCACGCGGATGCCGATCTCGGCGGCCTGCACCACCGGCAGGGGACCGCTGTGCCGTACCGCCTGCTCCAGCGACCAGGCGCGGACGAGCTCCATGACGATCCACGGCCGCCCGTCCTCTTCGACCACGTCGTGGACGGTGATGATGCCGGGGTGGCTGAGCCGCGCCGCCGACCTCGCCTCGCGGAGCACCCGGCGGTAGGCCGCCTGCGTGCCCGCGTGGTCGAGGCCGAACGGCAGGATCAGCTCCTTGACCGCGACATCACGATCGAGCAGCTCGTCGTGGGCGTGCCACACCATCCCCATGCCGCCGCGGCCGACCGGCGAGAGCAGCCGGTACCGCCTGCCGATGAGCCGACCCTGCCCCTTCATCGGGGCGTCCCCTGAAGATCGCTGGCCTTCCGGCATGGGGGGGACCATACCGAGCAAGCGATCGGTCGTCATGGAAAGGTCCCCAATCCGCGCTCGATTCGCATGATCCCCCAACCGGATCGTGCGAGATCACCGGTAACTGAGGTCGGCCACCGATACTAGAGTGAAAACGCGGTCAAAGGGAATTCACACCTCAGTCAGGGCATGAAGGGCGGCGACGAACGGTTCAACCGGCGGCCGCACCAATCCGGCGCCCACCTGCCCCGTTCCCGCGACCCGTCCGGCGATTCCCGTGTTGATCACGGGGAGCAGCCCGGTCCGCGCGACGAGCGCGACGTCGATCCCCACCGGAGTGCCGCGGAATCCGAAGCCGGGGATCTGGTAGGCCGGGTGCTCGGCCAGGGTGATCTCGTACATCGAGGTGGTGGCGGCGAACGCGTCCTTCACCTCCCCGCCGACGAACCGCACGATCGCCGGGGCGGCGGCCATCGCGAACCCGCCGAGGCCCACGGTTTCCGTGATCGCCGAGTCGCCGATGTCCGGATTGGCGTCGTCCGGGCCGTACGCGCCGAGGTAGAGCCCGTCCGGAATCCCGGCCGGCCCGGTGAACCAGCGGTCGCCGAGCCCGGAAACCTGAATTCCGAAATCGGTTCCGTTTCTGGCCATCGCCACGACAAGGCTCGATCCGGGAACGTTGCGCGCCGCGTCCGCGCTGACTTTCGCCGCGGCCATTCCGGGGTTCAGGAAGAAATGATCATTCCCATTGATGAAGCGCAGCACCTCGGCGGCGCGCTCCGGGGCCGCGTCCACGATCGCCGGGGCGAGCTCGCGCAGCAGCAGCGAGGTGGCGGCGCGGTTGCGGTTGTGGAGCTCGTCGCCCATCTGCAGCGCCTGGGCGATCAGCGTCTTGAGGTCGATCGGGCCCGTCTTCTGCAGCGCCGCCTGGAGCACCGGGCCGAGCACCTCGCCCATCCACCGCAGGCGCTCGATCACCTCCGGCCCGTAGGCGCCGTAGCGGAGCACCTTGCCCAGGCCCTCGTTGAGCGAGCAGTACGCGGTGCCGCCGTGCTCGGCGTCGACGACCTCGAACATCCACATCGACGGGCTCACCACCCCCGCCATCGGGCCCACGGCGCGGTGGTGGTGGCAGGAGTCGAGGGTGATCCCCTTGCCCGAGGCCAGGGCCGCCTCCGCCTCCTCCGGGGTGGCGGCGAGCCCTTCGAACAGCATCGCCCCGATCAGGGCGCCGCGCATCGGCCCCGAGGCCCGCTCCCAGGTGATCGGCGGGCCGGCGTGGAAGAACGTCCCCGGCTCCAGGCCGAGCACCTCCCGGGCCGGCCGGACGCCGACGAGCTGGGGGCGCGCGGAGAGCATCCGCCCCACCGCGGTCCGGTTGGCCTCCTCGCGGCGCGGGTCGGCGAGCACCTTGGCGAGCGCCTCCGAGGTGCCGGGGAGCGGCGGCCGCCAGTCCACCGGCCGCCGGGGCACGGCCTGCCGGTCGAGGGCCTCGTCGAGGAGGGCGGCCCCCACCGTGATCACACGCGGCTCTTGGTTCAGCATCGAGAGGGTCATGCGGCTCCGATCATCCACCTCGCGTGCCGGGCGGCGGCCGCGTTCGAGGTGAACACGGCCGCTCCCGCTTCGTTCAACCGGGCGGCCTGAGTGCGCAGGCCCTGCGGGTCGCCCTCGGTGCCGATGAGCGCGACCACCACGTTCACCCCCCGAGCCCGGGCCGCCTCGATGGCCGGGGCCAGCTTCGCGGCCGGGTCGGGGTCGGCCCCGTGGCCGAGCACCACGTCGAGGAGCACCACGCCGGAGTCGACCTCGGCGAGCGCCTCGAGGCGGAGCGTGGGGTCGATCATCGGGTGGGCGCGTCCCCGCGTGTACGCGTCGTCGCCGAAGTCGGTGAACTCGCCCGTGCCCACGATCAGCTCGGCCTCGGTGCAGAGCGTGCCGCCCGAGTACAGGCCGCGCAGGCTCTGCGGCGCCGGCCGCGCGGGCTCACCCGGGGCCGGCCACGACGGCCACTCCGGCACCGGCCGGCCGAGGGCGCCGAGCACCTTCTCCGTCGCCGTGGTGAGGTCCTCCTGGCCGGGCCCGAGCAGCGCGTAGACCACGGGCTTGGTGAGCCCGAGCTCGCGGACCGCGGCCGCCGCCTCGGGCGCGGGCGGCTTGGAGATCAGCACGATCAGCTCGGTCGCCGGGTCCTCGTCGAGCGCGCGCAGCGCCTGCACCGCCGAGCGCCCGCCGACCTCCGCCGACAGGTCCCGGCCGCCCACGCCGAGCACGTGGCTGACGCCCACGCCCGCGTGGTCGAGCAGGCTCGTCACCTGCTGGGCGCCGGTGCCGGAGGCGGCCACCACCCCGACCGGCCCGGGCCGGAGGACGTTGGCGAAGCCGAGGCCGGCCCCGGCGACCACCGCGGTGCCGCAGTCCGGGCCCATGACCAGCACGCCGCGCTCCCGCGCCCGGTCCTTGAGCAGGATCTCCTGCTCCACCGGGACGTTGTCGCTGAAGATCATGACGGAGAGCCCGGCCTCGATGGCGTCGAGCGCCTCGGCGAACGCGTGCTCGCCCGGAACGCTCACCAGGACCATGGTCGCGTCCCACGACCGCGCGGCCGACCGGGTCGTGCGCGGGTGGGCCTCGTCCTGCCGGCCGGCGCCGCCGCCGGCCGTCCGCTCGGCGAGCCTCCGGTCCAGTTCGGCGACCGCCGCGGAGAGCTCGTCCTCCGAGGCGGCGCGGATCGCGATCAGCAGGTCGCCCGGGGTGGCGGGCGGCACGGTGAAGCCGAGATCGCGGGCGAGTGCGACGTTGAGCTCGGTGGCCATCGCGACGACGGCGACCTCCACCCCGGGCCGCGCGGAGAGCGCCTGGCTCACCCGCATGAGGGTCACCGAGTCGTGGTAGACGCCTGCGCGTACTTCGACCAGATCGTTCAAGGACGCTCCCAATGGACAAGGACGGCGGACAGGCCGGCGTGGATGCCCCACAGCAGGTCGGCGCCCGAGGTGTGGCCGACCTCCAGCAGGCGGTGGACCGCGGGGGCGAGCGGCCGGCGGCCGGTGAGGCCGTGGAGCACTGCGAGCACCTCCCGGGACGCCTCCCCGCGGGCGGCGCAGTGGAGGAGGGTGGCGGAGATCGGCGTCGTGCTGGTGCGGGCGTGGTACGTCACCGTCGCGGCGAGCCAGTCGGCGAACCAGACCGCCCGCGGCGCCCCGGCCGCGTGACCGAGCCGGCGCATCGCGACGAGCAGGCCGCACAGCATGTCGTCACCGCTCGGGGTCAGGCCCGGGCCGAGCCCGATGAGCCGTTCCGCCGCGGTGACCGCGTCGGCGAGCGAGCCGGTGCGGCAGCCCGCCGCGAGCCGGGCGGCGTCGCCGCCGAGGTCGAGCCCCGGCCGCCGCGGCGCGGTGGCGATGATCTCGTCGAGCGCGGCGAGGCCTCGCCGCAGCGACTCCGGATCGGCCGCGCCGAGCGGGGGCGCCGGGTCCCACCAGCGGTGGACCGTGACGCAGAGCCGCCCGGCGCCGGCCATCCCCTCTCCGACCCAGGCCTCGTCATCGCAGGAGAGCACGGCCGCGAGGTCGGCCGGCCCGGCCTGCCCGGCGAAGCCGACCACGATCGCGTTGGGCGGCCGGACGGCGTCCGGGGTCACGAGTGCGATCACCCGCGGCTCGGCCCCGCTCCGCACCTCCAGGTAGGCGGCGGCGGGGAACACGGCGAGCACGCGGGCCGGGCGCCGTGGCGCCTGCACCGCCGGGCGCAGGGCGACGCTGGCCGCGCCGCCGGCGAAGACGGTCTGCCGGCGGGTACGGCCCCACTTCCCCGTCGTTCGCCGCTCCAGGCGCGTGCCAACGCTCACAGGACCTCCTGACGACAAGCGATTCCGACGGTAGAGTCCGCCGCCCCGGCACCGTACGGAGAAAGCTGCCAACAGTCGGCCGGATGCTTGGCTCTTCCTGACAGGAGGTGACCTCGTGCACAATCGGCGCCACAAGGAAGGCCCGGCACCCCCCGGAGTTGCGCGATGACGAACGAGCCGGCGCCCCCGGCGCTGCGATTGGCGAGTACCGGAAAGATCCTGCACGGCATCTCGGTCGGCGAAGTGCTCGAGGTCTCCACCCTGGCCGACGCACAGCTCATCGCCGGAAAGGACGGGCTGGGCCGCATCGTCCAGCGGCTCAACGTCATGGAGGTCCCGGACATCCTCGCCTGGGTGAAGCCCAACGAGCTGCTGCTCACCACCGGGTATCCGCTGCGCAACACGCCCCAGTCGCTCGACCGGCTCGTGGCCGACCTGGACGAGCGCGGGCTGTCCGCGCTGGCGATCAAGCTCGGCCGTTACCTGGACGAGCTGCCCGAGGTGATGGTCGAGCAGGCCGACCGGCTCGCCTTCCCCCTGATCTTGCTCCCCAACGACGTCGGCTTCGACGACATCCTCAACCAGGTCCTCACCGACATCCTCAACCGCCAGGCGGCCATGCTCGCCCGGACCGAGGAGGCCCACCGGGCGCTGGTCCAGATCGTGCTCGCCGGCGGCGGGCTGCGCGAGGTGACCGCCGAGGTCGCGGGCCTGCTGCAGGTGGCGGTCGCGGCCGTCGACCGCTCGGGCCGGATCCTCGCCACCGCCGGCGACCCCGCCCAGGTGGCGCGGTTACGCGAGATCCACGCGGCCGCGGCCGACGTGACCGCCACGTCGATCACCCCGGTGTTCGAGGCCGACCACCACTACACGGCCGTGCCCGTGGTGGCGGGCGGCCACCACTACGGCCGGATCGCCGCGTACAGCCCGCACGAGCCGCTCGGCGCGGGCGAGATCCAGATCCTGGAGCGGGCCGCGACCGTGGCCGCGCTGGTCATCACCAAGCAGGAGGCCATCACCGCGGTCGAGAGCAAGTACCGCGCCGACTTCCTGCGGGACGTGCTCGCCGGCCGGGGCGGCGCCCGGGTCACCGACCGCGCCCGGGCGTTCGGCTGGGACCTGGAGCGCCCGATGTGCGTGCTCGTGGCGGAGATCGACCCGGACGCGGTGGAGCGGCCGATCCAGGACCGGATGGTCTCCGCCTGGCAGGCCGCGGTGCGCAAGCACGACCCGTGCGGCGCGGTCGCCGGGTTCTCCCACGAGGTCGTCGCCGTGGTCGGCTCCTCCGTGGACCCGGTACGGCTCGCCCGCGACGCCCGCTCCGCCGTACCCGACGGCACGTTCTCCACCGGCATCAGCCGGGTGGCCCAGGACGCCGGCGCGCTCCCCGGGGCGTACGGCCAGGCGCTGAAGGCCGCCCGGGTGGGCCGCCAGCTCCACGGGGCCGGCGCGATCGCGCACTTCGACGAGCTCGGCGTCTACCGGCTGCTCTCGTTGGTGAAGGACACCGGCGAGCTGCACGCGTTCGTCAAGGAGACGCTCGGCCCGCTCGCCGGGGACGACGACCCGGACAACGCCGACCTGCGGCGGACCCTCCAGGTGCTGCTGGAGACCAACCTCAACGTGGCCGAGACCGCGCGGCGGCTGCACTTCCACTACAACACGCTGCGGTACCGGATCAGCAAGCTCGAGCGCATGCTCGGCTGCTTCACCCAGGACCCGCACTTAAGGCTCAATCTCACCCTCGCCCTGCACGTGTTGCGCATGCGGGGCATCTGACGCGACTAGCCGATACGGTTTGGCAAATCCTGCCCATGTCTAGCGCCGACGCCGGTCCTACAGTGCCGCAAACAGTCCACACAACGGCAGCAAGTGCCACGGAGGGACGAGTGCGGGGTGTCCACCGGCCCTCGGCCTGTAGCTGAAGGAGCTCGCATGGCCCTCAGATGGAAGGTGCACGGCGACGGCAAGACGCTGGCGCCCGGTGAGGTGGTCAAGCCCGACGAGCGGCTGAGCTGGCCGCGGATGATCGGGTTCGGTTTTCAGCACGTGGTCGCGATGTTCGGCGCCACGTTCGTGTTCCCCGTCGTCATGGGGCTCGACCCGAACATCGCGGTCATGATGTCCGGCGTCGCCACGATCTTGTTCCTGCTCATCGTCCAGGGGAAGATCCCGAGCTATCTCGGTTCGTCCGCGTCGTTCGTCGGCGGCGTGGCCGCCATCCGGGCGGCGCAGGGCGATGACGCCACGGTGACCGGCGCGATCCTCGTCGCCGGTCTGGTCCTCGCCGCCGTGGGCGTGGCCATCCACTTCCTCGGCGTCCGGATCATCAACCGGATCTTCCCGCCGGTGGTGACCGGTGCCGTGGTCATGCTCATCGGCTTCGGCCTCGCCTACGTGGTCGCCCAGGTCTACTGGCCCAAGGACCAGTGGGTCGCGCTGATCACGATGGTGGTGACGGGGCTCTTCATCGTCCTGTTCAAGGGCTTCCTCGGCCGGATCGGGATCCTGCTCGGCCTGATCTTCGGGTACGTGCTCTCCTGGGTCCTCGACGTGACCGTCGGCCAGATCACCTCGCCCACGGCCACCGGCGAGGTCGCCCCGCACTACCGGGTCAACCTGGAGAACGTGGCCGCGGCCGACTGGATCGGCCTGCCGCAGTTCCACGGTCCCGCCTTCGAGTTCTCGGCGATCGTCCTGGTGCTCCCCGCCGTGATCGCCCTGATCGCGGAGAACGTGGGGCACGTCAAGGCGGTCGGCGAGATGACCGGCACGGACGTCGACCCGTACATGGGCCGGGCGGTCATGGCCGACGGTGTCGCCACCGTCGTGGCCACCTCGGTCGGTGGCTCTCCGACCACCACCTATGCCGAGAACATCGGCGTCATGGCCGCCACCCGGGTGTACTCGACCGCGGCCTACTACATCGCCGCGATCATCGCCATCCTCTTCGGCCTCTGCCCGAAGTTCGGCGCCCTGGTGTCGGCCACGCCGGACGGCGTCCTCGGCGGCGTGACCGTGATCCTGTACGGCATGATCGGCCTGCTCGGCGCGAAGATCTGGATCGAGAACCGGGTGGACTTCTCCGACCCGGTGAACATGGTCCCGGTCGGCGCCGGGATCATCCTCGCCATCGGCCCGGTCACCCACCAGATCACCGACGACTTCTCGCTCGCCGGCATCGCGCTCGGCACGATCGTGGTCCTCGGCGGGTATCACGTGCTCCGCTGGATCGCGAACCGGCCGGGCACGCAGGCGGCGGTGAGTGAGAAGGCCCCAGCCGAACGAGACGCATCAGTCTGAATCACAGGAAACCGGTGAAACCACCAGCCTTTCGCTACCACGATCCGGCCGAGCTGGGCGAGGCGGTCGACCTCCTCGCCCGGCTCGGCCCGGACGGCAAGGTCCTGGCGGGCGGCCAGAGCCTGATCCCGCTGCTCAACATGCGGCTGGCCGCCCCTGCCCATCTGGTCGACATCAACCGGATCACCGAGCTGAACACGATCACCGCCGAGCCCGGCGGGGTGCGGGTGGGCGCGCTCGCCCGGCACCGGGCGGTGGAGCGCTCGGCCGAGGCGAGGGCGGTCCAGCCGCTCCTCGCCCAGGCGCTCCACCACGTCGCCCACCCGGTGATCCGCAACCGGGGGACCGTGGTCGGCAGCATCGTCCACGCCGACCCCTCCGCGGAGATGCCCGCCGTCCTCGCCCTGCTCGGCGGCTCCGTACGGCTCGCCAGCAGCCGCGGGGAGCGGGACGTCCCCGCCGCGGAGTTCTTCGTCGGCCCCCTGGAGACGGCGCTGCAGCCGGGCGAGCTCGCCGTGTCGGCGTTCTTCCCGGCGCTGCCGGAGCGCTCGGGCACCGCGTTCTGCGAGGTCTCCCGGCGCCACGGCGACTACGCGATGGCGGGCGTGGCCGCGGCCGTCACCCTCGACGAGGACCTGCGGATCAGGTCGGCCCGCGTCGCGTGCGTGAGCGTCGGCCCGGTCCCCGTGGTCATCGACGTCACCGCGGTCTGCGGAGCCCGCCCGGCGTCCTCCGTGGACTGGGACGCGGTCGCGGACGCGGTGCGCGAGCGGATCGACCCGGAGGCGGACATCCACGCGACCGCCGAATACCGGCGGCATCTGACCGGGGTGCTCGCGGTACGGGCACTGCGGAGCGCCGCCGACGCCGCGGGGGAGAGTGAGGAATGAGCGAGCGGACAGAGGAGATCGACACGGAGTGCACCCGGAGCATCACCCTCACGGTGAACGGGGTGGTGCGGGAGGCGACGGTACCGGTGCGCCGGCTGCTCTCCGACTGCCTGCGGCACGACCTCGGCCTCACCGGCACGCACGTCGGCTGTGAGCACGGGGTGTGCGGCGCGTGCACGGTGCTCCTCGACGGGGAGCCGGTGCGCTCGTGCCTGACCCTGGCGGTCACCGCGGACGGGCACGAGATCACCACGGTCGAGGGCCTCGCCAAGGACGGCGAGCTCTCGCCGGTGCAGCGCGCCTTCATCGAGTGCCACGCGCTGCAGTGCGGGTTCTGCACCCCCGGCTTCCTCACCACCATCACGGCGTTCCTCCGGGAGAACCCGTCCCCCACCGACGACGAGATCGTGGAGGGCATCGCCGGCAACCTGTGCCGGTGCACCGGTTACCAGAACATCATCAAGGCGGTCCGCCGGGCCGCCGAGATCCAGGCGGAGGAGGCCCAGTGACGACGCAGCTGTTCGGGGAGCCGGTGCAGCGGCGTGAGGACCCCCGCTTGGTCACCGGCAACGGGCGGTACCTCGACGATCTGGGCCGGGACGCGCTCGCGGCCGCGTTCGTCCGGTCGCCCCACGCCCACGCCCGGATCGTCGACATCGACGTGTCGGCCGCGCTCGACGTGGACGGGCTGGTCGCCATCTACACGTGGGAGGACCTGCCCGGTGCGATCGCCGAGCCGCTGCCGCTGCTGATCCCGCACCCCGCGCTCACCCACGGCAGGACCGCGTACGCGCTCGCCAAGGACGTGGTCCGGCACGTGGGCGAGCCGGTGGTCATGGTCGTCGCCCGCGACCGGTACGTCGCCGAGGACGCCTGCGACCTGATCAAGGTCGAGTACGAGCCGCTCAAGCCGGTCATCGGCGTGGAGGAGGCGGCCCGCGGGGAGCACCTGGTCCACCCGGACGTGCCCGGCAACGTGGGCGCGCACCTGGTGCAGGAGGTGCGCTCCGCCGACGGCCGCTCGGCGCGGGAGATGATCGAGGACGCGCCGCACACCCTCGCGTTCCGGCTCGACATCGAGCGCAGCGCCTCCATGCCGATGGAGGGCAGGGGCGTGTACGCCCGGTGGGACCCGGACGACGAGTCGCTGCGGGTCTACTCGTCCACGCAGACCTCGACCAGCGTCCGGATGGCGATCGCGGCCAAGCTCGGGCTCCCGCTGCCGAAGGTCGAGGTGATCGCCCCGGACGTGGGCGGCGGCTTCGGCGTCAAGATCATGCACCCGTGGCCGGAGGAGATCCTCATCCCGTGGGCCGCCCGGCAGCTCAACCGGGAGATCAAGTGGACCGAGGACCGCCGGGAGCACTTCATCTCCTCGGCCCACGAGCGGGCCCAGGTGCAGTACGTCCGGGTGGGGTTCGACGACGACGGCCGCATCCTCGGCCTGGACGTGAACATCCTCCACGACCACGGCGCGTACACGCCGTACGGGATCATCGTGCCGATCATCACCTCGACCCAGCTGCTCGGGCCGTACAAGATCGGCGCCTACCGGGTCGAGTTCTCCTCGCTCTACACCAACACCGTGCAGGTCACGCCGTACCGGGGCGCCGGCCGCCCGCAGGGCGTGTTCTGCATGGAGCGCACCATGGACAAGATCGCGGCGTACCTCGGCAAGGACCGGACCGAGGTGCGGGCCGTGAACTTCATCCAGCCCGATGAGTTCCCGTACGACCAGGGCCTGATCTTCCAGGACGGGCGGCCGCTCATCTACGACAGCGGCAACTACCCCGAGGCCCTGCGGATGCTCAAGAAGCTGATCGGCTGGGACTCGTTCCCGGAGCTGAAGGCCAAGGCGGCCGCGGAGGGGCGGCGGCTCGGCATCGGCATCGGCTGCTACGTCGAGGGCACCGGCGTCGGCCCGTACGAGGGCGGGCACGTCCAGATCACCACCGACGGGCGGGTCCACGTCTCGACCGGCCTCACCTCGCAGGGGCAGGGGCACGAGACGGTCTTCGCGCAGATCGCCGCGACCGAGCTCGGCGTGCCGATCGAGAAGGTGACCGTGGTCACCGGGGACACCCGCCGGTTCGGGTACGCGGTGGGCACCTTCGCCTCCCGGGCGGCCGTGATGAGCGGGAACGCGATCGCGCTCGCCTGCCGGAAGGTGCGGGAGAAGGCGCTGAAGATCGCGGCCGAGGCGCTGGAGGCCGACCCGCGCGACCTCACCATCACCGACGGGGTGGTGCACGTGGTCGGCGCGCCGTCGGTGTCGATCCCGCTGGCGACCGTCGCCGTGCTCGCCAACCCGCTGCGGTACGCGTTCGACGAGGAGGCCAAGCGCGCCACCCAGTTCGCCGGGGCGACGTCCATGGACCGGCCCCCGGTGGAGGAGGGCGAGGAGCCGGGGCTGGAGGGCAAGGACTACTACTCGCCCGTCCGGTCGACGTTCGCCAGCGGCATGCACGCGGCGATCGTGGAGACCGACCCCGAGACGGCCGAGATCAAGATCCTCAAGTACGCGGTGGTGCACGACTGCGGCCGGCTCATCAACCCGATGATCGTGGAGGGGCAGGTCCACGGGGGAGTCGCCCAGGGCGTCGGCGGCGCGCTCTACGAGCGGCTCGTCTACGACGAGCACGGGCAGCTGCTCAACGCCTCGTTCATGGACTTCCTCATCCCGTACGCCACCGAGGTGCCGCGGATCGAGACCGACCACCTGGAGACGCCCTCGCCGCTCAACCCGCTCGGCATCAAGGGCGCGGGCGAGGCGGGCGTGATCCCGGTCTCGGCGGTCATCGCCTCGGCCATCGAGGACGCGGAGGGCTTCCCCATCGACCGGATGCCGATCTCCCCGTCCGAGCTGTACGAGCTGCGCAAGGCGCGGGAGCACGCCTCGGTCGGCTGACCGCGGATCCCGGCCGGGGGAGCGGCCGGGCCGGTGCCGGCGGGCCCGAACGGGAGCACGCGCTCCCTTTTGAAGCGGGACCGCGGCGCTCGGCCCGGCCGCCGCGTTTTTCACCATCGCGCGGCCCGCGAAATCCTGTGAATTCTTCATGAGGGAAAGCCCGACAGGGGGCAGATCTTGCCGTTCTCCCCGGGTGAAGTGAATCCTTAGGGTGCTCGGCATCGGAGGTGCCCATGAAGGTCGTTGGCAGTGCAACGCTCGGGGTGGAGCGCAAACGCCTATGGGAGGCTTTCCACGACCCCGAGGTTCTGGTACGGACCATCCCCGGGTGCGAGCGCCTGCAGGAGGTCGGCACGGATGTCTATTCGATGACGCTGACCGCCGGCGTCGCCTCGATCAAGGGGGTGTACCAGGGCCAGGTGGCGCTCGTCGACCCCCAGGAGCCGGAGCGGTTCGTGCTCAAGGCGCAGGGGCAGGGTGCCCCGGGCACGGTCGAGGCGACCGTGCAGGTCCGGCTCAGCGAGGTCGAGGGCGGCACCCGGGTCGACTACGACGCCGATGCCGTCGTCGGCGGCATGATCGGCGGGGTCGGCCAGCGGATGCTCAGCTCGGTGGCGAAGCGGATGGCGAACGAGTTCTTCACCGCCGTCGAGCGGCACCTGCTGTCGGGCGCGGCCGCCGCGGCCGGGCAGCAGGCCCCCGAGCAGGCGGTTCCGGAGCAGGCCGCTCCGGAGGCGGCCGCCGCCGAGCCCGCGGCCGCACCGCGGGAGACCGCCAAGGTGTTCACCCGGGAGGCCGGTGGGCCGGCCCGCCCGGCCGGGGCTCCGTCCTGGTCACTGGTCACCGCGTTCGGCCTCGGGGCGGCCGTGGCGCTCGGCAGCGCCGTCGTCGGCTGGCTCCTCGGCCGCTCGCGGCGCCGCTGACGCCTGCGCCGGGCGGGGACGGGGCCCGGTGGGGCGGCCCCGGGCCGGGGTGGGCCGGGCTCGCTCCGCCGCGGTACCGGCGGGCCCGCCCGCCCGGTGCAGGCGATGGGCATGGGCGACCCGTGCGGGTCGCCCATTCGTGTTTTCCCGGAAAAGTCTTCTCCGCGGTTTTCCGCGCGCGTTTCCCGGCGCGATTCCCGGACGGGAGCCGGACGCGCGGAGATCTTCTGTGGCAGGGTCTGACGAGGGGGCGCTTTTTATTCGGCAGAGTGCGCCGGTTCGGCGGGTCGGAGCCGATCGGTAAACACGGAATATGCCTAGCGTCCGCATCGGGGTCGACACCGGGGGCACATTCACCGACGTCGTTCTGGTGGATGACGAGACCGGCCAGATCATCACCACCAAGACCCCCTCTACTCCTGCCGATCCAGCCGAGGGATTCATGGCAGCCGTCCACAAGGTCCTCGAGGCCTATGGCGGCTCCTGCGACATCGGCGCGGTGGCGGCGATCGTCCACGGCACGACGGTCGCCACCAACCTGCTCCTCCAAGAGCGTCCCGAGGGCATGTCCCACCTCGGGTTCATCACGACCGAGGGCTTCGAGTTCATCTTGGAGATCGCCCGGCAGAGCGTGCCGGATGGGTACGGCAACTCCTACTTCTGGGTGAAGCCGCCGCGGATCGTCCCGGTGCACCGGGTGAAGACCGTCGGAGGGCGGCTCGACCACCTCGGCCGGGAGGTCCGGCCGTTCGACGAGGAGGAGGCCGTCCGGGTGGCGCGGTGGTTCAAGGAGCGCGGGATCACCGCGATCGGCGTCTGCTTCCTCCACTCGTACGCCAACCCGGAGCACGAGCGGCGCATGCGCGAGGTGCTGGCGCGCGAGCACCCCGAGGCCGTGGTCTCGATCTCCAGCGACGTGCTGCGGGAGTACCGCGAGTACGAGCGGTCGGTCACCACCCTGGTGGACGCCGCGGTCAAGCCGGTGATCCGGCAGTACATCGGCAACCTCACCGAGCGGCTCGGCCGCGGGTTCTCGGTCATGAAGAGCAACGGCGGCATCCTCTCGGCCGCCGAGGTGGTGCACCAGCCGATCGCCACGGTGCTCTCCGGCCCGGCCGCCGGCGCCCTCGGGGCCGCGCTGATCGCGGCGAACGCCGGCCACCCGAGCGTGATCACCCTGGACGGCGGCGGCACCTCCACCGACGTCGCCGTGGTGATCAACGGTGAGCCTAGCCTCACCACCGAGGGGAGCATCGGCCCCTACCCCTGCAAGATCCCGATGATCGACATCGTGACCGTCGGGGCGGGCGGCGGCTCGATCGCGTGGGTCTCGCCCGAGGGCACGCTCAAGGTCGGCCCGCGCTCCGCCGGGGCGGACCCGGGGCCGCTCTGCTACGCCAAGGGCGGCACCGAGGTCACGGTGACGGACGCCCACGTCTTCCTCGGCCGTGTGCCGCCGCACCTGCTCGGCGGGGAGATCGCCCTCGACGTGGCCGCGGCCCGGAAGGGCCTGGAGGAGCTCGCGGGCAGGCTCGGCCTCACCCCGGAGCGGTGCGCCACCGGCATCCTGGAGATCAGCGCGTTCAACCAGGCGAACGCGATCCGCCAGATCACCGTGGAGCGCGGGCTCGACATCCGCGAGTTCCCGATGGTGGCCTTCGGCGGCTCCGGCCCGCTGCTCGCCTGCCGCCTGATCGACATCCTCGGCCTCCCCGCGGTGATCGTCCCGCCGGACCCGGGCAACCTGTCGGCGTTCGGCCTGCTCAGCGTGGACGTCCGGAACGACTACGTCCGCACCTACGTCTCGCGCAACCCCGCGCCGGAGAAGGTGGCGGAGCTCTACGCGGAGCTGGAGGCCCAGGCGGCCGACGCGCTCGACCGCGAAGGCTTCACCGAGCACGTCTACGCCCGCAGCGCGGACCTGCGCTACTACGGCCAGGCGTACGAGGTGCGGGTGCCGGCGCCCGACGGCCCGATCGACGCCGCCTGGCTCGCCGCGGTCGTCGACCGGTTCCACACCGAGCACGAGCGGCTCTACGGGTACGCGTACCGGAACGACCCGCGCCACGCGGTCGAGTTCGTCAACTTCCGGGTGTCCGGGATCGGCCCGATCAAGCGCCCGACCATCCCGCGGCGGCCGCGGCAGGCCGAGGAGCCGAGCCCGGTGGCGACCCGCCAGGTCTACTTCGACCAGTGGAGCCGCACGGTGATCTACCGCCGCGGCGACCTCGGGGCCGGCGCCGTGGTGCGCGGCCCGGCGGTCATCGAGGAGTACGGATCGACCCTGCCCGTGCACCCGGGCTTCACCGCGACCATGGACGACTACGGCAACCTTGTGGTGGTGAGCGAGCGATGAGCGCGAAGAACGGCGCCGACCCGGTCCTCGTGGAGATCGTGCAGGGCACGCTCGCCTCGGTCGAGAAGGAGGTCGAGACCGCGATCGCGCGGACCGCGCGCTCGCCGATGATCCGCGACGCGCACGACTTCCGGGCCGGCATCCACGACGTGAAGCTGCGCAAGCTCACCGGCCGGTCCTACTCGGCGCTGGTCCAGCCGATCGTGCGGGACTTCCCGATCGAGACCATGCGCCCGGGTGACGTCTACTTCCACAACGACGTGTACCTGTCCGAGGGCGGCATCGGCCACCTGCCGGACCTGTGCGTCACCGTGCCGGTGTTCCACAAGGGGGAGGTCGTCGCCTTCGTCCAGGCGTTCGGCCACCACGACGACATCGGCGGCGCCGTACCCGGCTCGATGCCGTCGCGGGCGCGCAGCGTCTTCGAAGAGGGCCTGATGGTGCCCCCGATCAAGCTGTGGGACCAGGGGGTGCCCAACCGGGCCGCGCTCACCATCATGACCCGCAACTCCCGGACGCCCGACGCGCTCGCCGGCGACCTCGACGCCGAGTGCTCCGCCTGCCTGATGGGGGCGCGCCGGCTCGCCGAGCTGTTCGACCGGTACGGCCGGGAGGCGGTGGAGGCGTGCTTCGACGCGATCATCGACAACACGACGGAGACCTTCCGCCGGGAGCTGCTGTCGAAGATCCCCGAGGGGGTCTACGTCTGGGAGGACTACGCCGAGCACGACGGCGTGGACGAGCCGAAGCTGCACACCCAGCGGATCACGCTCACCGTCGACCACTCGGCCGACCCGCCGCTCACCATCGACTTCACCGGCACCTCGCCCCAGGCGAAGGGGCCGATCAACCACGCGGGCGACTACGCGGACGGGGTGTTCCTGAAGAAGTGGCTCGCCCCGATCCTCCGCAATCTCGCCGACACGCCCGAGCGGATGGCCGAGCTCGACGTGAACGAGGGCGTCGTCCCGCTGATCAAGATGGTCTTCCCGGAGAAGGGCACCCTGCTCACGCCGATCTTCCCGGCGCCCACCAACGCCCGGACGTTCGTGATCCTGCGGCTGCTGGGGGTGCTCGCCGGGGTGCTCGCCAAGGCGACCGGGGGGCGGATGCCGGCCGACCAGGAGACCATCCGGTACACCGGCGTGTACGGCGAGTCCGACGACGGCCCGTACCTGATGCGCGAGGTGCTCGGCGGCGGCTCGGGCGGCCGCTGGTACGCGGACGGCGAGGACACCATCCACGTCGTGCCGGACTCGCGGAACATCCCGGTGGAGTTCGCCGAGTCGCGCTGGCCGCTGCGGGTGGAGCGGCTCGGGCTCGCCGTGGACAGCGGCGGGCCGGGGGAGTTCCGCGGCGGCCTCGGTTACGACAAGCACATCCGCATGCTCCGCGACGCGTCGTTCATGTCGATCGCCGACCGGTCGATCCTCTCCTGCTGGGGGGTGAACGGCGGCAAGGCCGGCGCCCCGTTCCGGGTCACGGTGGGCGACGTGGAGCTCGACGGCCTGGTCGACGACTACCCGGTCCGCGCCGGGGAGATCATCCGGATCCGCACCACCGGTGGCGGCGGCTGGGGCCACCCGTACAACCGCCCGGTGGAGAAGGTGGTCGCCGACGTCCGCGACGGCAAGGTCTCCTTCGAGGGGGCGCGGCGGGACTACGGCGTGGTGCTCTCCGGGGACCGGGACCACATCGTGGTCGACGAGGAGGCGACCGAGCGGCTCCGGGCGGAGATGCGCGCCCAGCCGCAGGAGGCCTTCTTCGACCGGGGACCGGGCTACCCCAAGCTCTCCGGCGGCAAGCGGTACGCGGACGTCGACGTGCTGTGACGCGGCCGGGCCGGCTCCGCGCCCGATGGCGCCCGGGTGATTCGACCGGATCTGCCGGGGTACCCGTCTGACCGGCATAACCGTCAGACGGGTGCAAACGAGGAGGAATCACCGATGCCATCGATGATCGAGCGGGTCAAGGAGTACATGCGGAGCCGGCCGGGCCGCGACGCCGTCGAGCGGGCGAAGCACATGGCCACCGACCGGCGGACCCGGGACCGGGTACGCCACTTCCTCGACCGTTGGCGCAGGGGCGGGTCCCGGCACTGACCGGCCACCCGGGCGGATCCAGGGGGATCCCCGGGTGCCGGTCGGGCCGGGTCCGCCCCGCCGAACCGGGGAGCGACCGACACCCTCCCCCTGGAATCCCTTGTGGAGGCCGATCTTGCCTGGACCCCTGCACGACATCGTCGTTCTCGACCTGTCGAGGGCGCTGGCCGGGCCCCACGCGGCCCAGATGCTCGGCGACCTCGGCGCGTACGTGATCAAGGTGGAGCACCCGTCCGGCGGCGACGAGTCCCGCGGGTGGGGCCCGCCGTTCGTCGGCCCGGACGGCGACATCTCCACCTACTTCCTCGCGGCCAACCGCAACAAGCGGTCGATCACCGTGGACCTGAAGTCCGCCGAGGGCAAGGAGCTCCTCGAGCGGCTGGTGCGGCAGAGCGACGTGCTCATCGAGAACTTCCGCACCGGGGTGCTCGACCGGCTCGGCTTCCCGGTCGCCCGGCTGCACGAGCTCAACCCGCGCCTGGTCATCCTGTCGATCACCGGGTTCGGCCACGACGGCCCGGAGGGCGGCCGGCCCGGCTACGACCAGATCGCCCAGGGCGAGGCCGGCCTGATGTCCCTCACCGGGCCGTCCCCCGACGAGCCGTACCGGGTCGGGGCCTCCATCGCCGACCTGCTCGCCGGCATCCACGGCGCCTTCGGCGTGCTGGCCGCGCTCTTCGAGCGCGAGCGGACCGGGCGCGGCAAGGTCGTCCGCACCTCCCTGCTCGCCTCGGTGGTGGGCATCCACTCCTACCACGGCACGGCCTGGACCGTGGGCCGCACCGTGCCGAAGGCCAACGGCAACCACCACTCCTCGATCGCCCCGTACGGCGCCTTCCGGTGCGCCGACGGCATGATCCAGCTCGCGGTCGCCAACGACGGGCAGTGGCGGAAGGTCGCCGAGCTGCTCGGCATCGACCCCGACCAGCCCAAGTACGCCACCAACCGGGACCGGCTCATCCACCGGGACGAGCTGATCGCCGACATCGAGAAGGCGCTCGCCGCGCACGACCGCGCCCACTGGCTCGCCCGGCTCGGCGAGCTGGGCGTGCCCGCCGGGGCCATCCGGTCGATCGACGAGGTCTACGCCTGGGACCAGGTCCGGTCCCAGCGGCTCCTGGTGAAGGTCGACCACCCGGTGCTCGGCGAGATCGAGCTCCCCGGTTCGCCGCTGCGGTTCGAGGCGCCCGGCGGGGTCGAGGAGGAGCCCGTGCGGCACCTGGCGCCGCCCGCGCTCGGCCAGGACAACGAGGCGGTGCTCGCGTGGCTCCGCGAGCGGGAGCAGGGGGGCGGATCCGGATGACCGGGACCACGCAGCGGCGGATCGCCAGGCCCGACGCGCGCACGCTCATCACCCGGGTGCTCGACCCCGGCTCGTGGCGCTCCTGGGACGCGCCGGTGGTGGACCGGGCCGCCCCCGGGTCCGAGTACGCCCAGGACCTCGCCGAGGCCCGGGCCAAGAGCGGCTACGACGAGGCGGTGATCACCGGCGAGGGCACCCTCGGCGGGCGCCGGGTCGCGATCGTCGCCTGCGAGTTCTCCTTCCTCGCCGGCTCGATCGGCGTGGCCGCGGCCGAGCGGCTCGTCGCGGCGATCGAGCGCGCCACCGCGGAGCGGCTCCCGCTGATCGCCTCCACCGCGAGCGGCGGCACCCGGATGCAGGAGGGCGCGCTCGCCTTCGCCCAGATGGTGAAGATCACCGCCGCGGTCGCCGCCCACCGCGAGGCCGGCCTGCCGTACCTCGTCTACCTGCGGCACCCCACCACCGGGGGCGTGTTCGCGTCCTGGGGCTCGCTCGGCCACGTGACCGCGGCCGAGCCCGGGGCGCTGATCGGCTTCCTCGGCCCGCGGGTGTTCCAGGCGCTGTACGGGTTCCCGTTCCCCGAGGGCGTCCAGGTGGCCGAGAACCTCTTCACCCACGGGCTGCTCGACGCCGTGGTGTCGGCCGAGGACGCGCGCGAGGTCGCCATCCGGGCGCTGGAGGTGCTCTGCGCGCCGCGCACCGGGCTCGAGCGCGGCCCCGAGCCCGAGGAGGCGGAGGTGGCCGTGCCGGCCTGGGAGGCGATCACCCGGTCGCGCAACGAGCACCGGCCCGGCGTGCGCGAGCTGCTCAAGCTCGCCGCCCGCGACGTCACCCCGCTCAACGGCACCGGCGCCGGGGAGAACGACCCCGGGCTGCTGCTCGCGCTCGCCCGGTTCGGTGAGGCCCCCGCCGTCGTCCTCGGCCAGGACCGCAGGAGCCGGCGCACCGGCATGGGCATCGGCCCGGCCGGGCTGCGGGTGGCCCGCCGCGGCATGCGGCTCGCCGCCGAGCTCGGCCTGCCCCTGGTCACCGTGATCGACACGGCGGGCGCCGCGCTCTCCCGGGCCGCCGAGGAGGGCGGCCTCGCCGGTGAGATCGCCCGCTGCCTGGCCGACCTGGTGATGCTCGACACGCCGACCGTCTGCCTCATGCTCGGCGAGGGCGCGGGCGGCGCGGCGCTCGCCCTGCTCCCGGCCGACCGGGTGGTGTGCGCCCAGCACGCCTGGCTCTCCCCGCTCCCGCCGGAGGGGGCGTCCGCGATCCTCTACCGGACCGTGGACCGGGCCCCCGAGATCGCCGAGGCGCAGGGGGTGCGGGCGGTCGACCTCAAACGGGACGGCATCGTCGACCGGATCATCCCGGAGCGCCCGGACGCCGCCGAGGAGCCCGAGGCGTTCTGCCGCAGGGTGGCGCGCGTGCTCGAGTACGAGATCATCGGCCTGCTCGACACGCCCGCCGCGGAACGGCGCGCCGCCCGGATCGCCCGCTACCGGTCGCTCGGCTCCTGATCGCCGCCGAGCGGCACCGGCACCTGCTCGACCCGGATGGCGTGCACCTCCTCCGGGGGCACGACGACCTCGTAGGCGCCGTGGTCGACGAGCCAGTACCCCAGCTCCTCGGCCCGCCGGCCGTCGTGGCCCGCGTACGCGATGTGCAGGCCGCCCTCGTCGTCCTCCTCCTCGGCGAGCACCAGGCACGGCTCCCCGCCGAACACCCCGACCGTGCGCAGCAGGGTGAGCCGTTCCAGCTCGGCCCGGGGCACGCGCAGCCGCCAGTAGCCGTCGCCCTCCCGGTCGAAACCCGGCTGCGGGGTCTCGCTGAACAGGGTGACCTCCCCGTCGCCCGGCCCGATGGCGGCGACATAGGTCCGCCCCCGGTACCCGGCGATGAGGCCGAGCCCCACGGGTGGCGTGCTCATCCGGCCGGCCGCCAGGTGAGCCCGTCGAACACGGCGAACGGCCGCGCCCCGGCCGCGGTGAGGTGGACGATCTCGGCGCCCGCGGGGATCGGCATCGGCATGGTGTGGAACTGCGGGATCACGTGCTCCCGGGAGGAGGTGAACCCGGTCCCGGTGAACGGCGGCCGGTCGTGCCAGTCGCCGCCCATCAGCGGGCCGTACGGGACGGTGTAGGTGTCGACGTCGTGCGCCCGCCAGCGCAGGATGTACAGCTCGGGGACCTCGGGGGTGAGCTCGGACCCGGTGAAGCCCAGGTCCAGGGCGGCCACGTAGTCGGCCGGGGTGGCCAGGTGGTCGCAGTCCTGCGCCCGGTACACGTAGCCCGAGATGAACGTCCGCCGTCCGGAGAGGTACGGCACGAGCAGCTTGGGCGGGATCACCTTGAGCATCAGGGCCGGCCGCGCCTCCTCGCCCATGCCGCCTCCCTCACCGGCCCGCGGGGCCGCCCGGAGGACGGCGGTCCCCGGTCGAACTCCGCTCGATCACGGGGGCAAGTTTACGATCGGCCGGCCCCCAGCCGCCGGTGTTCCAGGCAGGGCAGCGTCCGCCGGGCGCGCTCGGTGGTCTCGGGGTCGATCTCGCCGATCCGCACGGCCGGCCACGGGCCGAGGTCGAGCCGGACCACGCCCATCGGGTCGACGAGCATGCTGCGGCCGATGCCGAAGCCGTCGCTGATCGACGGGTGGGGCGCCTGGCCGACCGCGATCGTCCAGGTGGTGTTCTCGATCGCCCGGGCCCGCACCAGGGTGGCCCAGTGGTCCTCCTTCAGCAGGCCCGACCCCCAGGCGGCGGGCACCGCGAACACCTCGGCGCCCTGGTCGATCAGCGCCCTGGCGAGCTCGGGAAAGCGCACGTCGTAGCAGGTGATCAGCCCGATCCGCAGCCCGGCGAGCTCCACGACGACCGGCGTGTCCCCGGGCGCGACGAACTGGGACTCGCGCGCGCCGAACGAGTCGAACAGGTGGATCTTCCGATAGGTGCCGGCGATCCGCCCCTGCTCGTCGATGGCGACCGTGGTGTTGTACACCCGGCCGTCCCCGGCCGGCTCGAACACGCCCGTGATCACCGCGATTCCGTGCTCCCGCGCGGCCTCGGCGATCCCGGTGACGTAGGGGCCGTCGAGCGGCTGGGCGGCCTCGACCACCCGTTTGCCGAAGCGGGCGAGCGCCGCCTCGGGGAAGACAGCGAGCCGGGCGCCGCGCGCCTGGGCGAGGGCGTCCAGAGCGGTCTTGAGGTTCTCCGCGGGGTCGTGGCCGACGGGGATCTGGCAGAGGGCTACGCGTGTCATGACCACCAGTCTGCCGGGTGCCGATCGGCCGGGGTAGGCGCCGGGAGACCGCCGGCGGGCGCCGCGCGCCGCGTCAGGCCATGGGCGGCCGCGGGGCGCCCGGCGTCCCGGCCGCGCCCGTCGGCGCACCCGGCCCCGGGCGCGCCCGCGCGGCGCCGGTCGCCCGGCCGGCCCGCCCACCGGGCCGTCCGGGGCGGTGGCCCGCCGGGGGGGCGGTGGCCCGCCGGGGCGCGGACGCCCGCCGCCGGGTTACCCTGGCCCGGTGAACGAGCCGCTGGTGACCCGCATGCGCGAATTCGGCACGACGGTCTTCGCGGAGATGACGAGGCTGGCCGTGGAGACCGGCTCGATCAACCTGGGGCAGGGCTTCCCGGACACCGACGGGCCGGAGCGGATGCTGGAGCGGGCCGTCGAGGCCGTCCGGGGCGGCTGGAACCAGTACCCACCGGGGCCCGGCCTGCCCGAGCTGCGCCGGGCGGTGGCCGAGCACCGCGCGCGCTGGTACGGGCTGGAGTACGACCCGGAGACCGAGGTCCTCGTGACGGTCGGGGCCACCGAGGCGATCACCGCCGCGATCCTCGCCCTCTGCGAGCCGGGCGACGAGGTCATCGTGTTCGAGCCGTACTACGACTCGTACGCGGCGGCGATCGCCCTCGCCGGGGCGGTGCGCCGGCCGGTGACCCTCCGCCCGGACGCGGGCCGGTTCACGTTCGACCCGGACGAGCTGGCGGCGGCGGCCGGTCCGAGGACCCGGGCGATCCTGGTGAACTCGCCGCACAACCCGACCGGGACCGTGTTCACCCGGGAGGAGCTGGAGACGATCGCCCGGATCTGCCGCGACCGGGACCTGATCGCGATCACCGACGAGGTGTACGAGCACCTGACCTTCGACGGGGTGGAGCACGTCCCCCTCGCCACGCTCCCCGGCATGCGCGAGCGCACCGTCATGATCTCCTCGGCGGGGAAGACCTTCAGCGTGACCGGGTGGAAGACCGGCTGGGTGTGCGCCCCGGCCCCGCTGGTCGGCGCGGTGCAGACCGTCAAGCAGTTCCTCACCTTCACCGCGAGCGCGCCGTGGCAGCTCGCCGTGGCGTACGCGCTGCGCGAGGAGATGGACTGGGTGGCCGCCCAGCGCGCCGCGCTGGAGGCGAAGCGGGACCGGCTGATGGCCGGGCTGAAGTCGGTGGGCTTCGAGGTGTTCACCCCGGCCGGCACGTACTTCATCCAGACGGACATCCGCCCGCTCGGCTTCGCCGACGGGCACGAGCTCGCCCTGCGGCTCCCGGAGCTCGCCGGGGTGGTGGCCATCCCCACCCAGGTCTTCTACGACGACCCGTCCCGGGGGCGGCACTACCTGCGGTTCGCCTTCTGCAAGAAGGACGAGGTCATCGACGAGGCGGTGCGCCGTCTTCAGCGGCTGGCCTGACCACCCGCACCGGGAGCCCTTTGGCCTCGATGGCGCCGCGGATGGCGGCGGCGACCTGGGCGTACTCGCCCGACCGCGCCGAGGTGGCGCGGTAGACCAGGCCGATCCGGCGGCCGGGCGGCTCGGCGAAGTGGCGCAGGGCGAGCCGGTCCGGCCGGTTCGCCGTGTCCGCGACCGCGAGCCGGGGCACGAGCGTCACCCCGAGCCCGCCCGCGACGAGCTGGATCAGGGTCTGCAGGCTCGTGGCGTACGTGGTCATGGTCGCCCGCGCGCCCACCTCGCGGCACACGTCGATCGCCTGCTCCCGCAGGCAGTGGCCCTGGTTGAGGAGCACGATGTCGAGCCCTTTGAGGACGTCCCGGCCGAGCGGCTCGGTGCCCTGGGCGAGCGGGTGGTCGCACGGCAGGGCGAGGAGGAAGTCCTCGTCGTAGAGCGGCTCCTCCACGAGCCCGCGCACCTCGGTGGGGAGGGCGACCAGGGCGAGGTCCAGCCCGCCCTCCCGGACCTCCTCGAGGAGGGTCTCGGTCTTCGCTTCCTGGACAATTAACCTCAAACCCGGAAAACGCTCCGCGAACATCGGGAGCAGCGTCGGGAGCAGGTACGGGGCGACCGTCGGGATGACGCCCAGGTGGGCCGGCCCCGTGAACGGCTCCCGCGACCGCGCCACGTCGGCGACCAGGTTCTCCAGGTCGGCGAGGATGCGCGCGGCGTGCACGCTCACGCGCTCGCCCGCCGGCGTGAGCATCACCTTGCGGGTGGTCCGCTCCAGCAGCTGCGTCTGCAGGGTCCGCTCCAGCGCGGCGATCGCGCTGGACAGCGCGGGCTGGCTCATCCGGAGCGCGGCCGCCGCGTCCCGGAAGTGCAGGTGATCGGCGACCGCGAGGAAGGCGCGGAGCTGGGCTATCGTCGGCAGCGGCTCACTGATAGCAATCACCTTTCAGATTGGTTCGACTACTCGATTTCTCATATCAATGCTAGTCGGGCACGCTGGGAACGAGACCGAAGACCACTGCAAGGAAGGTGTTGCGCCGTGCTGACCATCGGTGATCGTTTCCCTGAGTACGAGCTGACCGCATGCGTCTCGCTCGACCCGGACAACGCGTTCCAGACCATCAACCACAAGACCTACGAGGGCAAGTGGCGCGTGGTCTTCTTCTGGCCGAAGGACTTCACCTTCATCTGTCCCACCGAGATCGCCGAGTTCGGCCGGCTGAACCAGGAGTTCGCCGACCGTGACTGCCAGGTGCTCGGGTGCTCGGTCGACTCCGAGTACGTCCACTACGCCTGGCGGAAGCACCACCCCGACCTGCGCGACCTGCCCTTCCCCATGCTCGCCGACACCAACCGCGAGCTCACCGGCGCCCTGGGCATCCTGAACAAGGAGGGTGTCGCCGAGCGGGCCACCTTCATCGTCGACCCGAACAACGAGATCCAGTTCGTCATGGTCACCGCCGGCTCGGTGGGCCGGAACGTCAAGGAGGTCCTGCGGGTCCTCGACGCGCTCCAGTCGGACGAGCTCTGCCCGTGCAACTGGAACAAGGGCGAGGAGACCCTGGACGCCAAGAAGCTGCTGGCCGGTGTGTGATGTCGATCGACAACCTGAAGGACGCACTTCCCGCTTACGCCAAGGACATCAAGCTCAACCTCGGGTCGCTCGTCACCACCTCGCAGCTCACCGAGCAGCAGCTCTGGGGCACGCTGCTCGCCACGGCCATCGCCACGAAGTCGCCGAAGGTGATCGCCGAGGTGTCCGGTGAGGCGGCCGACTACCTCTCCGCCGAGGCGTTCACCGCGGCCAAGGCGGCGGCGAGCATCATGGCGATGAACAACGTCTACTACCGGTCGACTCACCTCATCGGTGACGAGGCCTACACCACGATGCCCGCCAAGCTGCGGATGACCGTCATCGGCAACCCGGGTGTCGAGAAGGTCGACTTCGAGCTCTGGTGCCTCGCGGTGAGCGCGATCAACGGGTGCGGCGCCTGCCTGGAGTCGCACGAGCGCGTCGTGCGCCAGGCCGGGCTCTCCCGGGAGCAGGTCCAGGAGACCCTCAAGATCGCGGCGGTGATCAACGCGGTCGCCACCACCCTGGAGGCCGAGGCCGTCCCCACCGGGGTTTGACCGGCGCGGCCCATTTCACGGACGAACGGGGTGCCCAGTCAGGGCACCCCGTCACGTTTTTGGGGAACCTTGCCGATGAATCGCGCCGGAGTGGGCGATAGTCGCCCATGATGCGGGGTCCGGTGCCTGGATAGGTTCCCCGTGTGGGTGGACGCGTACTGATTGCGCTGGGCGGCAACGCCATGACCGCTCCCGACGGGAGCGCGGCCCCGGCCGACCAGCGACGGGCGATCGGCGCGGCAATGGTCCACGTCGCTCGCCTGATCAAATCCGGATACCAGGTCGTGCTCACTCACGGCAACGGTCCACAGGTCGGCAATCTGCTGCTGAAGAACCAGCTGGCCGCCCAGGTGGTGCCGCCCGTCCCACTCGATTGGTGCGTCGCGCAGACCCAGGGCACGATCGGCGCGGTCATTGTGAGCGCCTTGGAGCAGGCGCTCGCGCCGGATCCGGCGCGGGTGGCCGCCCTCGTGACGAGAACCCTGGTGGACGCGGACGACCCGGCGTTCGGCGACCCGGTCAAGCCCATCGGGCGGTACTTCGGCGAGGCGGAGGCCCGGCGGTTCCAAGAGCAGGGGGAGACCTGGCGGCGGTTCGACCGCGGCTGGCGGCGGGTCGTCGCCTCGCCGGAGCCGGTCGAGGTCCTCGACGCCGCTGCGGCGGTCGCGCTGATCGAGGCCGGGTACACCGTCGTCGCCGCCGGCGGCGGGGGAGTGCCCGTCATCCGCACGGCCGACGGCACCCTGACCGGGGTCGAGGCCGTCATCGACAAGGACCTCGCCGCCGCCGTGCTCGCCACGGCGGTGGGGGCGACCGAACTGGTGATCGCGACCGATGTGCCGAACGCGATCGTGGGGTTCGGCACGCCGGACAGTCGCCCGATCGAGGAGGTGTCCACGGCGGAGCTCCGTGAGCTGCAGGCTGCGGGGCACTTCGCGAGCGGGAGCATGGGCCCGAAGGTCGAGGCCGCGCTCCGCTTCGTGGAGGGCGGCGGGGAGCGAGCCGTGATCACCTCGCTCGAGCAGATCGGCGACGCGCTGTCAGGAAAAGTAGGGACTCGGGTTTTCAGAGGGGTGGAGAGCTAGATGCCGGACCCGATCGAGGTACGGAAGGTTCCCATCGAGAGCGTCACCGACGCCTCGGGGCTCGCCAAGCTCATCGACGAAGGGATCATCGAGGCCGACCGCGTGCTCGCGGTGATCGGCAAGACCGAGGGCAACGGCGGCGTCAACGACTACACCCGGATCCTGGCCGACCGCGCCTTCCGCGACGTGCTCGTGCAGAAGGGCACCCGGACGCCGGAGGAGGTGGCCCAGGTGCCGCTGGTCTGGTCCGGCGGTACCGACGGCGTGCTCAGCCCGCACGCGACGATCTTCGCCACCGTCGACCCGGCCAAGGCCCCGAAGACCGACGAGCCGCGGCTGAGCGTGGGCGTGGCGATGAGCGAGCCCATCCTGCCCGAGGACATCGGCCGGCCCGCCATGATCGAGAAGGTGGCCAACGGCGTCCGCGAGGCGATGAAGATCGCCGGCATCGAGGACCCGGCCGATGTGCACTACGTGCAGACCAAGACCCCGCTGCTCACCCTTGAGACGATCAACGACGCGAAGCGGCGCGGGCACACGGTGGTCACCGAGGACACCCTCAAGTCGATGGACATCTCGAACTCCACGACCGCGCTCGGCATCGCCGTGGCGCTCGGCGAGATCGAGATGCCGCGCGAGGACCAGATCCACCGGGATCTGTCGCTGTACTCCTCGGTCGCGTCCTGCTCCAGCGGTGTCGAGCTCGACCGCGCGCAGATCGTCGTGATGGGCAACGTGCGCGGCATCGGCGGCCGGTACCGCATCGGGCACTCCGTGATGAAGGACGCCCTCGACACCGACGGCATCTGGGAGGCGATCCGGAACGCCGGCCTCGACCTCCCCGAGCGCCCGCACCCGAGCGACCTCAAGGGCCGGCTGGTCAACGTCTTCCTCAAGTGCGAGGCCGACCCGACGGGCCGGGTGCGCGGCCGCCGCAACATCATGCTCGACGACTCGGACGTGCACTGGCACCGCCAGATCAAGGCCGCCGTCGGCGGTGTGGCGGCGAGCGTGACCGGTGACCCGGCCGTGTTCGTCTCGGTCGCGGCGGTGCACCAGGGCCCGGCCGGAGGCGGCCCGGTGATCGCCATCGTCGACCACGGCTGACGCGGGGATCTCCGGCGCGGAGATGTCACCTGAAGGCCGCCGGGCGCCATGCCCGGCGGCCTTCGCACGTTCCGCGGGGTTCCGGAGCGCCGCCGCCCGATGGCCGCGCACGGGGGCGGGCGGGGGAGCGGCTAGTCTCGGGAGACGTGCCAGCGATTTCGCAGCCCCTGCGCCCGGACGACGACGGCTCCGTGGACCCGGCGGTCGCCTCGGCGCTCTCCGCCTACCAGGCCGGGAAGGCCACCGCCGCCGAGGTGCTGTCCGCGCTCACCGGCACGAGGCTGTTCATCCCGGTGGTCCCCCTGCCCGCGGACGCGGCCGAGGCGCACGGCCACGACGAGGGACATGACCACGGCCACGAGCACGGTCACGAGCAGGGGAGCGACCACGGTCATGGTCACGGCCATGGCCACGGGCACGGTCACGGGCATGGGCGCGACCTCGAGAACGGCCATGGCGACGGGCACGCTCAGGGCCACGGCAGCGGAGACGGGCACGCCCACGGACACGGCCACGGGCATGGCGATGGCCACGAGCGTGGTGACGGCCACGAACACGAGCCAGGGCACGGCCATGGCGGCGGTCCCGCGGGGCACGGGCACGGCCACGGCCACGGGCACGGTCACGGGCATGGCCACGGAGCGGGGCGGCGCAAGGGGAGCGACGTCGCGCTCCCCAAGCTGGTCGGCAAGGACGGCAGGCAGGCGGTGCCCGCCTTCACCGGCGCCGAGCCGCTGGCGCGGTGGCGCCCCGACGCCCGGCCGATCCAGGCCACGGTCGCGCAGGTCTGCCAGGCCGCCCGCCTGGAGCGGGCGGCGGCGGTCGTCATCGACGTCGCCGGGCCGGTGCCCTTCGTGATCGAGGGGGAGGCGCTCGGCGCGCTCGCCCGGCTCGAGGACGCCGCCCGCGGCTCGGCCTCACCGGAGGAGCTCGCCGGCGCGGGGGTGACCGTCGCCCGGATCGCCGAGGATCCCGGCCCGGACGACCGGCCCCGCCGGTGGTGGTCGAGGCTGATCCCCGGGCGGTCCAGGCGCGGCCGCGGCTAGATTCCGGCCCGTGACCGCACTCCTCGTCGCCGGTGCGGCGGCCGCCGGGCTGATCGCCGGTGCGTACGCCCGGGCGCTCGCCGCCCGCTTCACCGCGGACCCGGGCGATCCCCGGCGGGAGGCGCGGGACGCCTTCGCCGCGGCGGTGCGCGCCCGGCCCGTCCCCCGCCCGCCGTACCTGCTGGAGATCGCGACCGCGGCCGCGGCCGCGCTGGCGGCCTGGCGGGTGGAGCCCGGCTGGCAGCTCGCCGCCTGGGGGTACGCGGTGTGGGCCGGCGCCGCCCTCGCCGCGATCGACTGGCGGACCCGGCGGCTGCCCGACGCGATCACCCTCCCGTCCTACCCGGTGCTGATCGCCCTGCTCGCCCCGTCCGGCCGGCTCCCGGGCGCCGCGCTCGCCGCGGCCGTGCTCATCGTGGTCTTCGGGGTGCTCTGGCTCATCCGCCCGGCCGATCTCGGCCTCGGCGACGTCAAGCTCTCCGGGCTGATCGGGCTGGTGACCGGGTCCGGTGGCCCGGCGGCCGCGGCCACCGCCGTGCTGGCCGGGGTGCTCCTCGCCGCCCTCTACGCCATCGCCCTGCTGGCGCGCGGGCGGGGGAGCCGGGACACCGTGTTCCCGTTCGGGCCGTTCCTGATCACCGGGGCGCTCGCCGCGCTCGCCGCCGGCTCCCCCGGGTGAGCGCGAGCCCCGTGGGGCAGGGATGCGCCGTGGTGCGCCCGCAGCTCCGGGGCGGCGACGAGTGGCGACGAGTGTCGGGGCCCACTCGCCGATGAACAGGCCGGTGCGCCCGCAGGCCCGGGCGCCGCCCGCGACGCCCGCGACCGCGACCTCCACCACGGCGTCCGCGACCGGGCCGCGCCCACATCGCCGGGCCAAGCCACCCGTTCTCCCAGGAAGGGGCCGGGCTCGCTGGGCGGCAGGGGCATGGCCGCACCCGGGGCCGCTGTGCTCCCCACCGGGCTCGCCCGGCATGCCATGCCGTCCGTGCTCTCCGGGGGTGACACGGCGCCGTCCGCGCGCCTGGCCGCCAACGGCCTCCGCGGCCGGCCGGGCGCGCCGCCGGACGGCGCACCGGCGCGTGCATGGAAGACTTATCTGCATGGTGCGCTGGTTGACCGCCGGGGAGTCCCACGGCCCCGAACTCATGGCGATCCTGGAAGGCATTCCCGCCGGTGTCGAGATCACGACCGCCGAGCTCGCCGAGGCGCTCCGCCGCCGCAGGCTCGGCTATGGCCGGGGCGCGCGGATGAAGTTCGAGCAGGACGTGGTGACCATCTCCGGCGGCGTACGGCACGGCCGCACGATGGGCTCGCCCGTCGCGATCCGCATCGGCAACACCGAGTGGCCGAAGTGGGAGGCCGTGATGGCGGCCGACCCGGTGGATCCGGCGCGCCTGGAGGGCCTGGCGCGCAACGCCCCGCGGTCCCGCCCCCGGCCGGGCCACGCCGACCTCGCCGGGATGCAGAAGTACGGCTTCACCGACGCCCGCCCGGTGATCGACCGGGCGAGCGCCCGGGAGACCGCGGCACGGGTGGCCCTCGGGCAGGTGGCGCGGAACTTCCTCCGGCAGGCCCTCGGGATCGAGATCGTGAGCCACGTCGTCGCGATCGGCGAGGCGAGCGCCCCGCGCGATGTGCTGCCCGGCCCGGACGACCTCGCGGCGATCGACGCCGACCCGGTGCGGTGCTTCGACCGGGAGGCGAGCGCGGCGATGGTCGCCGAGATCGACAAGGCGCACAAGAACGGTGACACGCTCGGCGGCGTGATCGAGGTGATCGCGTACGGCGTGCCGCCGGGGCTCGGCAGCTACGCGCACTGGGACCGCCGGCTCGACGCCCGGCTCGCCGCCGCGTTCATGAGCATCCAGGCGATCAAGGGCGTGGCGATCGGGGACGGGTTCGAGACGGCCCGCCGCCCGGGCTCGCGCGCCCACGACGAGATCGAGAAGACGCCGGAGGGCGTGCGCCGCATCACCAACCGGGCCGGCGGCATCGAGGGCGGCATGTCCAACGGCGAGCCGATCCGGGTGAGCGCGGCGATGAAGCCGATCTCCACGGTGCCGCGGGCGCTCTCCACGGTCGATGTGCTCACCGGCGAGCCGGCCAAGGCGCACCACGAGCGGTCCGACGTCTGCGCGGTCCCCGCGGCCGCGGTCGTGGGCGAGGCGATGATGGCGCTCGTGCTCGCCGACGCGGCCGTGGAGAAGTTCGGCGGGGACTCCGTCGAAGAGGTCAAGCGCAACGTGGCCGGCTACCTCTCCTCCTTGGTGATCAAGTAATAAGGTTTGCGATCATGGGATCTGTCGTAGTCCTCATCGGCCCGCCCGGCGCCGGCAAGACCACGGTCGGCCGGATCCTCGCCGACCGGCTCGGCGTGCCCTTCCGTGACACCGACGCGGACGTTGAGGCCGTGGCCGGCAAACCGGTGAGCGACATCTTCATCGAGGACGGCGAGGCCAGGTTCCGCGAGCTCGAGGCGGAGGCCGTACGGCAGGCGCTGGCCACCCACGACGGGGTGCTCTCGCTCGGCGGCGGCGCGATCCTCCACGAGCCCACCCAGCGGCTGCTCGAGGACCACCGCGTGGTCTACCTGGAGGTCGGGCTCGACCAGGCGGTGAAGCGGGTGGGGCTCGCCACGGCGCGGCCGCTGCTCGTGCTCAACCCGCGCAGCCAGCTCCGCAAGCTCATGGAGGAGCGCCGGCCGATCTACGAGCGGCTCGCCGACATCACCGTGAAGACCGACGGCCGCGACCCCGAGGACGTGGCCTCCGAGATCGCGGCGGCGCTATGAGCGTGACACGCATCACCGTCAAGGGCGAACGCCCGTACGACGTGGTGGTGGGGACCGGGATCGCCGGGGAGCTGCCCGGCATGCTCGGCCCCGGGGTGCGCACCGTCGCCGTCATCCACCCGGCCGGGCTGCCCGGGCTCGCCCGCCCGGCCTGCGCCGCGCTGGAGGAGGCCGGGTACCACGTGGTGCCGCTCCCGGTGCCCGACGGGGAGCAGGCCAAGACCATCGAGGTCGCGGCCGGGCTGTGGTCCGAGCTCGGCCGCCACGGGGTGACCCGGTCCGACGCGATCGTCGGCGTGGGCGGCGGGGCGACCACCGACCTGGCCGGGTTCGTGGCGGCGACCTGGCTGCGCGGGGTGCGGGTGGCGCTCGTGCCGACCACGCTGCTCGCCATGGTCGACGCGGCCGTGGGCGGCAAGACCGGGATCAACACGCCCGAGGGCAAGAACCTCGTAGGGGCCTTCCACCCGCCGGTCGGCGTGCTGTGCGACCTGGCCGCGCTGGAGACCGTGCCCCGCGAGGACTACGTCGCCGGGCTCGCCGAGATCATCAAGGGCGGGTTCATCGCCGACCCGGAGATCCTCCGGCTCATCGAGAGCGACCCCGCGGGCGCGGTGACCCCGCACGGCGCGCACACCCGGGAGCTGATCGAGCGGAAGATCCGGGTCAAGGCCGAGGTGGTCGGCGCCGACCTGCGGGAGAGCGGGCTGCGGGAGATCCTCAACTACGGGCACACGCTCGGCCACGCCATCGAGCGGGCGGAGGACTACCGGATCCGGCACGGCGAGGCCGTGGCGATCGGCCTCGTCTACGCCGCGGAGCTCGCCCGGCTCGACGGCCGCGCCGGCCGGGACCTGGTCGACCGGACCCGGTCGATCCTCGAGTCGGTGGGCCTGCCCACCACCTACCGGCGCGACGCGTGGCCGGCGGTCCGGGAGCACATGCGGGTCGACAAGAAGGCACGCGGAGCGACCCTGCGGTTCGTCGTGCTCGACGGCATCGCGAAGGCGTCCCGCCTCGAGAACCCCCCTGAGGAGCTGCTCGAGGCGGCCTACCGGGAGGTAGCCAGATGAGGCCTGTCCTCGTGCTCAACGGCCCCAACCTCGGCCGGCTGGGGAGCCGGGAGCCGGACGTGTACGGCACGCTCACCTTCGACGACCTGGAGCGGCTCTGCCGGGAGACCGGGCGCGCGCTCGGCCTCTCCGTGGACGTGCGGCAGACCGACGACGAGGCCGAGCTGATCCAGTGGATCCACGAGGCCGCCGACACCCGCACCCCGGTCGTGCTGAACCCGGGGGCCTTCACCCACTACTCGTACGCGCTGCGCGACGCGATCGCCCAGCGCACCGCGCCGCTGATCGAGGTGCACATCTCCAACCCGCACGCGCGGGAGGAGTTCCGCCACACCTCGGTCGTCGCCGGGGTGGCGACCGGCACGATCGCCGGTTTCGGCTTCAGGTCGTACGTTCTCGCCCTGCAGGCGATCGCTGATACTGGTGAGTAACCAGTAAAGGCGATACCAAGGCAGGGTTTATGGCGTACAGATCGTTCGTGGCGCTCGGCGACAGTTTCACCGAAGGTCTCAACGATCCGTTACCGGAGGGCGCGGCCCAGGACCCCAACGGCATCACCCGGTACCGCGGGTGGGCCGACCGGGTGGCGGAGCGGCTCGCCGAGCTCGAGCCGGGGTTCCGCTACGCGAACCTCGCGGTCCGCGGCAAGCTGATCGACCAGATCATCGCCGATCAGGTGCCCCGGGCGATCGAGATGAAGCCCGACCTGATCAGCTTCTGCGCCGGCGGCAACGATCTGCTCCGCCCGGGCAGCGACCCCGACCGGGTCGCCAAGAAGCTCGCCACGGCGGTCCGCGACCTGCGGAAGACCGGCGCCGAGGTGATCATGTTCACCGGCACCGACCCCCGGGACACCCCCCTCATGCGCATGGGGCGCGGCAAGTTCGCCGTGTTCTTCATGCACACCCGGGCGATCGCCGACATGTACGGCTGCCACCTGGTCGACCTGTGGCCCATGCAGTCGCTACGCGATCCGCGGGCGTGGAGCGAGGACCGGCTCCACCTCAACGCGGAGGGCCACCGGCTGGTCGCCGCCAAGGTGCTCGACGTGCTCGGCGTGCCGTCGAAGGACGACTGGCGCAAGAAGTGGCCGCCGCTCGAGGCGGTCGACCCGTGGACGAAGCGGCGTGAGGACACCCTCTGGCTGAAGAACCACGTCGCCCCCTGGATCGGGCGCCGGATCCGCGGGGTGTCCTCGGGCGACGGGGTCCCGCCCAAGCGCCCGGAGCTCGCGCCGCTCGGCTGACCGCCCGGCGGGAATCCGGCACCGGATCCGCGGCATCACCCCGGGGGAGGGGTGCCGCCCGAGCCCACAGAGCCCGAGCCGCCCGGCTCGGCCCGCAGGGCCGGACGCCGGGTCCGCGGATCCACTGGGCAAGGCTCCCGTCCCAGGCCACGCGGCTCGGAGCGCCCGCCCGGCCGGGGTGGGAGCCCGGGCGCGGCCCGTCAGGGTCTGACTCCCGATGATGCGACCCCGCCCAGTTCCCGATCTCGGCGCCGTGGTTGACTGACCGCCCGGTCAACGACCCGGGCCGGATCGGGGCCGGGCCCGACGGGGGCGGCCCGGTACGGCAAGGCCGATCCGGCCGCCGCGCCGCGGGGCCGCCGCCCCAGGCCTGCCGTACCGCCTCGGGCGGGCGCGGGCGGTGAGCCGGCCGGCGGCCACGAGGCACCGCCCGCGGTCTGGTCGGCGAAGCAGGCCTGGGCGGCCACCTCGCCGAGGGGCAGGCCCTGGGCGATCAGCCGCCGGGCCGAGCGCAGCCGGAGCAAGGGGCCAGGGCGGCCGCGAGCACCGCCCCGGGCGGGGACGAACCGGCGGGCGGGGCGCCGCGGGCGCGGCGGTCAGGCCTGGGCGTTGAGCCGCCGCAGGGCGTCCCGCACCACCCGGGGATCCGTGGTCCGCCAGAACGGCGGCAGGGAGCCGAGCAGGAACCCCGAGTACCGGGCCGTGGCGAGGCGGGGGTCGAGCACGGCGACCACCCCCCGGTCGTCCGGCGAGCGCAGCAGCCGTCCCGCCCCCTGGGCGAGGAGCAGCGCCGCGTGGGTGGCCGCCACGGCCATGAACCCGTTCCCGCCGGTCGCGGCCACGTGGCGCTGGCGGGCGGAGGCGAGCGGGTCGTCCGGGCGCGGGAACGGGATCCGGTCGATGATGACGAGCGACAGCGACGGCCCCGGCACGTCCACCCCCTGCCAGAGGGAGAGCGTGCCGAACAGGCACGTGGCCGGGTCGGCGGCGAACCGCTTGACGAGCTGCCCGGTGGTGTCGTCCCCCTGGCAGAGCACCGGCACGTCGAGCCGCTCCCGGAGCGCCTCGGCCGCCGCCCTGGCGGCCCGCATCGAGGAGAACAGGCCGAGCGTGCGCCCGCCGGCCGCCTCGATCAGCTCGGCGATCTCGGTGAGGTACGCCTCGGGCAGCCCGTCCCGGCCGGGCTGGGGGAGGTGCTTGGCCACGTAGAGGATGCCCTGGCGGGCGTGGTCGAACGGCGAGCCCACGTCGAGCCCGGTCCACTCGCCCTCCCGGAGGCCCCACTGGCGGGCGAGCCCGTCGAACGACCCGCCGAGCACGAGCGTGGCGCTGGTGAGGATCACGGTGCGGCGCCCGAACAGCCGCTCGCGCAGCATCCCGCCGACCGACAGCGGCGCCACCCGCAGCGCCGGGGGAGTCCGCCGCCCATGCAGGCCCGGCGGGTCGAGCCAGACGACCTCGCTGCGCTGCGCCTCGGGCAGGCCGCCCTGCTCCGGGTCGCCGAAGGCGTCGAGCATCCGCTGGGCCGTATCGTGGATCTCGTCGAGCGCGGTGAACGCGGCCCGGCGCGCCGCCGCGTTCTCCGGGTCGTCCGCGTTCCGCGGCCCGAGGGCGGTCACGCAGGCGGAGGCGGCGTCCCGCACCAGGGCGAGGGTGAGCGCGAGCGACTCGGGCAGCCGGTCGATCCGGCCGGGCGGGGCCGCGGCGAGCAGGGCGGCCAGGCTCTCGCCCGCCTCCTTGAGCCGCTCGGCGACGTCCGGGCCGACGAGCCGCTCGGCCCGGCGCGCGGCGAGGGCGACGGTGCTCTCGGACAGCTCGCCGGTGACGACCGAGGTGACCCGGTCGGTCAGCTCGTGCGCCTCGTCGACCACCACCACGTCGTGCTCCGGGAGCAGCGGCAGGTCCTCCATGGCGTCGATGGCGAGCAGCGCGTGGTTGGTCACCACGATGTCGGCGTGGCTCGCGCGCTCCTTGGCGAGCTCGGCGAAGCACTCGGCGCCGTTCGGGCAGCGCTGGGCGCCGAGGCACTCCCGGCCGCTGACCGAGAACTGCCGCCAGGCCAGATCGCTCACGCCGGGGACCAGCTCGTCGCGGTCGCCGGTCTCGGTCTCATTCGCCCACTCCTGGATCCGCTGGACCATCCGGCCGGTCGCGCTCACCTCCGCCACGTCGAAGAGCCGCTCCTCCTCGTCGTCGGCGAGGCCGGTGCTCATCTTGTGGCGGCACAGGTAGTTGCGCCGGCCCTTGAGGATGGCGAACTCCGGCCGGTGCGGCAGGTGCGGGGCGAGCGCGTCGATGAGCCGCGGCAGGTCCCGCTCGACGAGCTGCCGCTGGAGCGCGATGGTCGCCGTGGAGACCACGACGGGCCTCCCGGTCTCCGCCGCGTACCGGATCGCGGGGACCAGGTAGGCGAGCGACTTGCCGGTGCCGGTGCCCGCCTGCACGGCGAGGTGCTCCGCATCGCTCATCGCCTGCCAGACGGCCTGGGCCATCTTGACCTGACCGGGGCGCTCCACCCCGCGGAGGCCGCGCACGGCGATGGCGAGGAGTTCTTCGACCGGCGGCGGCTCGGCATGGTCCGTGGGCACGGAAGAACCGTACCCTGCCGCACCGACGTCCGCGGCCATCCGCGCGGGCCCGCCGCGATTCCGCCCACCGTCCGGCGGGCGTCATGGCACACTGAGGCCCGTCGCGCCCCGCCGGCCCGGTCTCCGTGGTCAAGTGGACGGGTCACGGCGGGTGAGGGCACTATGTTGTCTGCCATGTCGCAAGTTGTCCCGCTGCCATCGTTCGGCGAGGTGTTCTTCGACGCACGCGGCCAGGACCGCGTGCTCCGGATCACCTGGCACCACGGCACGCTCGTGCTGAGCCTGTGGCGAGGCGACATGTGCACGGCGAGCTTCCGCATGCCCCTCAGCGACGTGGGGCGCCTCATCGACGCCCTCGACGAAGGGCTCGCGGAGGCGGAGAGCCGGCTGGCCCAGGAGGAGAACACCGGCCCACTCCCGCGCCAGGAGGAGGCCTACGCCCGGGACGATCAGCAGGAGTACCACGACTACCCCGGCACCGGGCAGTACGCGCGGCCGTCTGCGTCGGAACGGTCCTACCAGGACGGTGGCTACCAGCCGCGGGAGCAGTACCCGCAGGCCGGCGGCTACCAGGCGGAGCCGTACCAGCCGGCCGCCCAGGAGCAGTACCCCACGGCGGCGCTCGGGCCGAACGACGTGCTCGTCGCCCGCGGCAACCCGCCGCAGGACCGTCTGGTCGCCTCGTCGTCGGGGCACGCCCAGCGGTCCCGGCCCCAGGGCCACGTGCGCGATCAGCGGCATGAGCCGATGCCCGACCAGCTGGCCCACGACCCCGTGGTCGACCCCAACGACCCGCTCGGCCTCGGGCCCATGCGGGGGCACCGGGACCAGCGGTACGGAGGCGGGGAGCGCCCCCGCTCCCGGCAGCACCACGACACCGACGAGTGGGAGACCCGGCGGGACTGGTGATCGCGCGCCCTGCGCGCCCCTGATCGCGGCCGGGTAGGGTGGCGGCCGTGAGAACCCTTGCTGTGACCACGGCGTTAACGGCTTTCGCCCTGCTGTCCGCCACAGGTTGCGCGGAGACGGCGGAGACCATGGACAAGGCCCGCACCTGCATCGAGGCCCCCAAGGCGATCAGTGAGACCCTCGACCGGGTCCGCCGGGTGGTCAACGATCCGGACGCGATGCGTGAGGAGATCTCCGCCGGGATCACCAAGCTCCGGGATCTCGCCGACAAGGCGGCGGACACCACCCTCAGAGAGGCGCTGCAAGGGCTCACCGACCGCCTGGAGCGGATCCAGGTCAGCGACGTCCAGCAGGCGGCCAAGGCGGCGGCGCAGGTCGCGAAGGACACCGCCGAGTACCTCAACAAGATCCGCGAGGCCTGCCTGTAGCCTCCTCCGGCTCGCCGAGGCGGGCCGCCGGCCCGAAGGCGCGCGCGGCCTGCCGGCCGGGGAATCCGCGGGCCGGCCCACGGCGGGACCCGCGACGGCCCGCCTCCGCCGGCGCCCCGGCGCGGTCCGGGGCACCTCCGGCCGCGGCCTACCTTTGTCTCCATGGAAGGGAAGGAGCCCGACCCCCGGTTCACGCTCGCCAACGAGCGCACGTTCCTCACCTGGCTGAGCACCTCGCTCGCGCTCACCGCCGCGGGCGTGGCGATCGCGTTCGTGCCGGGCGACGGCGGCCTGCCGTGGATCCGGACGCCGCTCGCCGTCACCCTGGTGCTGCTCGGCGCGCTCGCCGCGGCCACCGCCTACCCCCGGTGGCGGCGCATCGAGGCGGCGCTCCGGCAGGACGGCCCGCTCCCGCCGCCCGTGATCGCCCCGGTGCTCGGGTACGGCGTGGCCGCGGTGGCCCTGCTCGCCCTCGTCGGTCTCCTGTCCTTCCGGTGACGCCCGGGCGGCGGCCGGGCCGGGAGGCCGAGCGGCCCGGCCTGCACGGCGAGCGGACCGTGCTCGCCTGGATCCGCACGGCCGTGATCCTCGTGGGCGGCGGCATCGCCGGCCTGGACACGGCGCTCCGCCACGGCGCCCCGCCACCGGCGCCGGCGTGCTTCACGCTCACCCTGCTCGCCGGCGCGGTCCTGCTCACCCGGACCGGGGTGCGGTACCGGCGGACCTTGCGGGCGGGACGCGCCGGCGCACGGGGCGACGCGACGGCCGACGCCCGGCTCGCCTGGCTCGGCACGCTCGCCGCGGCCGCGGGCGCGCTGCTGTGCGTGCTCGGCGCGGTGCCCTGATCCGGGACCGCGCCCGGAGCGCCCGCGCGGGCGATCGCCCGGCCGGACACGGCCACCGGCTGCCGCGGCCGCCTTCCCCGCATCGGCGCCTGACGATGGCCCGGCTCATGACCGGTCCGGCCGGACGCGTTCTCGTCACCATCGGGCGGGCCCGCCACCCCGGTCCGGGGCGCGTGCTCAGTACGCGGGGTGCGCGCTCAGTACCAGTTGTGCGCGCGGAAGTGGTCCCACGCCGCGCACGGCGTGCCGTACCGCTCCTTGATGTAGCGCAGCCCCCAGCGGATCTGCGTCCGCGGGTTCGACCGCCAGTCCGGGCCGGCGCTCCGCATCTTCCCGGCGGGCAGCGCCTGGGGGATCCCGTACGCGCCCGAGGTGGGGTTCTTGGCCCGGTGGTTCCAGTTGCTCTCCCGGGTCCACAGGCTGTCCAGGCAGCGGAACTGCTCCCCGCCACGCCAGGCGTACCGGGTGAGCAGGCGGAAGGCGTACGCCTTCAAGCGGGTCTTCAGCGGGGCCTTCTGCTCCGGGCCGGCCGTGGCCCGGGTCCGCCACACCCGCACGTGGGCCGGCTTGGGGTCGGGCTCGCCCGCCCACGCGGGGAGAGCGCACCACCCGCCGAGCACCGTGGAAGCGATCATCGTTGCCGTGCCGCGAAGCACGTTCCGGTTGCCGTTGCTACGTCGGTTACCGTCCAAGTCGGTCCTTGTCGCCGGGTCGCGTGCGGAAGGCGGGCATGCCCGCGCCCGCCATCGGTCCGCGCCCGGTGAGCGCGGCCGTCCGCTCGCCCTTCGCCGGACCCTTGCTCCGGCGGGCACCGCGACGAGTCCTCATGGACCGGATTGAAATACGACGGACCGCCGCACTCGGGCCATCGGCGACATGGGCCCGCCGATTCTTTGCCCGCGCCCTGATCCCGCGTGGTGGCCGCCTGGGGCTGGGGTGACCCGCGGCGTCCGCGGGGTCAGCGCCAGTACCCGGCCGCGCGCCGCGGTCCGCAGCTCGCCCGCACGATCAGCCCGGCCGGGAGCGTGACCGTCTTGGGCCGGCGGCCCTGCCGGAGCGCGAGCTCGGCCGCCCGGTACCCGACGTCCTGGGCGGGCCGGGCGATCACGGTGAGCGGCGGCGAGCACAGCTCGGCCCAGGGCACGTCGTCGAACATGATCAGCGACAGGTCTCTCGGGATCCGGACCGCGAGCTCCCGCGCGGCGAGCACGACCGCCTCGCCGAGCAGGTTGCTCCCGGCGATGATCGCCGTGAGGTCGGTACGGCTCTGCAGCAGGCCGGCCGCGACCGCGTAGGCCGAGTCCCGGGAGGCGCGGGCGTGCACGATGAGCTCGGGGTCGGCCTGGATGCCGAGCGCGGTGAGCGCGTCGGTGAAGGCGGCCACCCGGCGGGACTGCCCCCGCTGCGCGAGGAAGGCGATCCGCCGGTGGCCGAGGCCGGTGAGGTACTCCAGCGCGGTGCGGACCCCGGAGGCGTCGTCGGTGAGCACCCCGGGCACGTCCGGCCGCACCCGGCGCTCGGCGAAGATCACCTCCAGCCCGGCGCGGAGCGCGGGGGCCCACATCTCCGCGTCGCCCGTGGGCACCGCGACGATGCGGTCCATGCTCTGCTCGATCATCGTGCCGATCATCTCGGCCTCCTGCTCGGGGTCGTCCCCGGTGACCCCGACGGTGACCGGCTCGCCGTACGAGCGGGCGCAGGCGAGCACGCCGTCGGCGAGCCCGGCGTAGAAGCCGTCGGTGATGTCCGGGACGAGGAGCCCGATCCCGCCCCTCCGCCGTTGCCGCAGGTTGCGGCCGAGCGCGCTCGGGCGGTAGTCGAGCCGCGCTGCCGCGGCGAGCACCTTCTCGCGGGTCTCGTCGCTGACCGGCCCGCCCGAGAACACCCGGGAGACCGTCGCCACCCCGACGCCCGCGGCCTCCGCCACGTCCTTGATCGTCGTACGCCGCGACCGGGCTCCTGGAAACGATTCCACCATAATTCCAGGGATTCTATTTGGATGAGCTTGACATATGAGGACAGGACGTGAATTTTGTGAAAACGTATCCAGAAGACCCGTAGACAAGGACAGAGATGGCTTCCATCGTTCTGAGGAACGTCGACAAGATCTACGCCGGCGGGGTCAAGGCCGTGAGCGGCCTGAACCTCGAGATCAAGGACGGCGAGTTCATGGTCCTGGTCGGGCCCTCGGGATGCGGTAAGTCGACCGCGCTGCGGATGATCGCCGGGCTGGAGGAGATCAGCAACGGCGAGATCCTCATCGGCGACCGGGTGGTCAACCACCTGCCGCCGAAGGACCGCGACATCGCGATGGTCTTCCAGAACTACGCGCTCTACCCGCACATGACGGTCGAGGAGAACCTCGCCTTCGGCCTGAAGCTCCGCAAGATGCCCAAGGCCGAGATCCAGAAGCGGGTGCAGGAAGCGGCGAAGATGCTCGGCCTGGAGCCGTACCTCAAGCGGAAGCCGGCCGCCCTGTCCGGTGGTCAGCGCCAGCGCGTCGCCATGGGCCGGGCGATCGTCCGCGAGCCGCAGCCGTTCCTCATGGACGAGCCGCTGTCCAACCTCGACGCCAAGCTGCGGGTCTCGATGCGGGCCTCGCTCAAGCAGCTCCACGACCGGCTCCGCGTCACCACGGTCTACGTCACCCACGACCAGGTCGAGGCGATGACCCTCGGCGACCGGGTCTGCGTGCTCCGCGACGGCGTGCTCCAGCAGGTCGACACCCCGCAGAACCTGTTCGACAACCCGGTTAACCTGTTCGTCGCCGGCTTCATGGGCTCCCCGGCGATGAACTTCACCCACGCCGAGCTCATCCGCGATGGCCAGGGTTCCGCGGTCGTCTTCGCCGGCTACCGCCTCCCCGTCCCCGACTCCACCTTCCAGGCCAAGCCCGGCCTCGACGGGTACATCGGCCGGAAGATCATCCTCGGTGTCCGCCCGTCGGACTTCGAGGAGGCGCACTCGGTCAACGGCCACGGCGCCGGCTGGGCGCACATGAAGGTGAAGGCGGACGTCACCGAGGAGCTCGGCTCCGAGATCAACGTGCTCTTCACCATCGACGCGCCGCCGGTCGAGCACGAGGCCACCCAGGCCGCCCGTGACCGGTCCGACGACGACGGCACGCTCCCGCTCACCGGGGACAAGTCGCTGTGGACCGCCCGGGTGAACGCCCGCAGCCACGTGCGCCCCGGCGAGGAGGTCGAGCTCGTCGTGGACACGCACCGGCTGCACTTCTTCGACCCGGCCACCGGCCTGGCGATCGGGCACCCCGCGAACATCGGCCGCTGAGCCAGGGGCCGCGGCACGGCCGGCGGGCCGCCCGCCGGCCGCCGCCCCTGAGGCTCAGGCCCGCCGGGCCGTGGCCCGCACCACGGCGGGGACCGGCACCCGGGCCGGCCGTGGGCGCAGCGGCCCGCGCAGCACGCCGCTGAGCACTGCGGAGGCCGCGGCCGCGGCGGCCGCCACCGGCCACGCGGGCACCACCTCGGCGGCGACCGCCAGCCCGGCCGCACCGGCCACCGCCGCGGCCCCGGCGTGCACCGCGGTCACCGCCCCGGGGACCAGGCCGGCACGGCGGAGCCGGTGCGCGGCGCGCCCGGCCACGCTCACCAGGGCCACGGCGGCGGGGAGGAGCATCCCGGCGGCGATCACATCGGCGCTCCGCCCGGCGGTCGGCACGATGGCGCCGCAGGCCATGGCGAACCCGGCGAACCGCGCGCCCGACCGGCCCATCCGGCCCGGGCGCAGGAACGCGAGCGCGGCGCCCGCGAGCGCGGCGAGCAGCACCGCCTGCGCGGGCTCCGCGCGCACCAGCGCGACCCCGGCGAGGCAGCCCGCGCCCACCGCGGTCACCGCCGGGGCGACCCCGCGCTCCCGGTCGAGCAGCCCGAAGGCGTTGGCCACCGCCACCAGCCACATCACCGTGATCGGGCCGTCGGCCGGCCCGCCGGTGAACGTGACCTGAACACCGCAGAGCACGACCCCGCCGGCCGCCACCGACTCCACGATCAGCCGGGCCGGCGCGGGGATCAGGGCGAGATCGTCGATCAGGCCGAGCACCGCCACCGCCGTCGCCGCGAGCAGGACGCCGACCGCGCGGTGGTCGGGATCGCCGAGCACGGCCGCCGGGGCCACCGCGGCGGGGACGAGCGCGAGCCCGGACAGGGACGCCCCCAGGTGCCGGGGCGGGCGCCGGGCCGCGGCGGCGAGCAGCAGCCCGGCCGCGGCCGCCACGATCACGGTCATCGGATGCCCACCCCCCGCCGGGGACGGACGGCGCCGCTGAGCGAGCGGTAGAGGGCCTCGGTGTCGGCGACCAGCCGGTCGACGGCGAACGCGCGGGTGGTCCACTGGCGCGCCGCCTCGCCCATCCGCCGGGCGAGGCCCGGGTCGGTGAGCAGGCGGACCGTGTGCCCGGCCAGCTCCGCGGCGTCGGGGCCGCCGAGCAGCCCGGTACGCCGGTCCTGCACCACCTCGGCCACCCCGCCGACCGCGGTGGAGACCACCGGGACCCCGGCCATGCCCGCCTCGATCAGGGCGAGCGGCGAGCTCTCGCAGTCGGAGGTGAGCAGCACCACGTCGGCCGCCGCGTACACGGTCTCCACGTCCCGGCGCCAGCCGAGCAGCCGGAAGGAGTCCCACATCGGGCGGATCGCCCGCTCGAACTCGGCCCTCAGCTCCCCGCCCCCGCAGATCAGGAACCGGCAGCCCGGCACCCGGTCCAGCACGCGCCGGGCCACCTCGGCGAACCGGTCCGGCCGCTTCGCCCGGCTGAGCCTGCCGACGTACGCCACGACCGGCGCGTCCCCCGGCAGGCTGAGGGAGCGCCGCGCCTCCCGGCGGTCCGGCATCGGGCCGAGCTCGACGCCCGGCGGGATCACCACGTACTGCTCGGGGCGGCCGACCCCGGCGCGGAGCAGCTCGTCCCGGAGCGTGGCGCCCACGGTCACCAGCCGGTCGGCGCCGGACGCGGCGTACCGCTCGGCGCGCAGGCGGAGCCGGCGCTTCACCCACGGCAGATGACCGTGCGGGTACGGCGCGTGGAAGGCGTGGATCCGGGCGGCGGAGACCCCGGAGAGGCGGGCGGCGAGCCGCGCCAGCGCGCCGTCCTTGGGGGAGCGGGTGTGGATGATGTGGGGCCGGAACTCGCGCATGGCCCTGGCGAGCCCGACGAGCGCCCGGTGGTCGCCGAGGGGCCGGATCGACCGGCCGAGCCCGGCCACCCGGTGGACCTGAACGGCCGATCCGCGGAGCCGCAGGTGGTCGCCCTCGCCACCGTCGACGTGGCCGGTGTACAGCCGGTGGTCGAACTCCTCGGGGTTGAGGCGTTCGCACACCCCGGTGACCTGGGTCGCCGCACCGCAGACGTTCATCCGCGCCATGATCTCCATGACGCGGATCCGGCCGTCGGGCTTCATCCGGGCTTCTCCCTGATCATGTGGGAGAAGCTAACCCAGCCCCTGACCCGGGCGGGGTCCGCTGATCGAGGTACGGGCGAGAGTTTCCCCGATCACTACCCGATCGCTACCGCCGCTTGCCCTTCCCGCCCGGCCTCACCGGCGGCCGAGGCGGACGGACACCCGCGAGATCAGCCGGCGCGGCAGGAACCTCCCGACGGCGACGATCGCCTTGTACCGCAGGGTGGGGACGCTCACCCACCGGCCCAGCGCCAGATCGCGCATCGCCTCGTCGACCACGCGCTCGGCGTTCAGCCACAGGAAGGACGGGATCGCGGAGACGTTCATGCCCGCGCGCTGGTGGAACTCGGTCCGCACGAAACCCGGGCAGAGCGCCATCACCCGCACCCCCGAGCCGGCGACCTCGGCGGCGGCCGCCTCGCTGAAGCTCACTACCCACGCCTTGGACGCGCTGTAGGTCCCGCGGGGGAAGAAGGCGGCGACCGAGGAGACGTTGATCACCGCGCCCCGGCCCTTGCCGACCATGTACGGCAGGGCCGCCCTGGTCAGCCGCAGCACCGCCTCACAGTGGACGCGGAGCATCCGCAGCTCGTCCGCGACCGGGGCGTCGAGGAATCCGGCGCGCAGCCCGAACCCGGCGTTGTTGACGAGGAGGTCCACCCCGCGGCCCAGCCGTTCCTCGACCGCCGCGATCCCCTCCTCCGTGGCGAGGTCGGCCGGGAGGGTCTCGGCCGTCACGCCGTAGCGCCGCCGCAGCGCCTCCGCGGTCGAGGCGAGCCGTTCGGCGTCGCGGGCGACGAGCACGAGGGAGAACCCGTCGGCGGCGGCGCGGCGCGCGAACTCCGCGCCGATTCCGGCGGTCGCGCCGGTGATCAAAGCGATGGGCATGACGGCAGGGTACCGGGCCTCCCCGGCTCCGGGCGATCAGGGCCCTAGGTCTCCCCGCACCGGTCGATCAGCTCCTCCACCAGGGCGTGGAGCTTCGCCGCACGGGCCAGGCCGAGGTACGGGACGAGGAAGGCCACGGCGTCCCTCAGCTCACCCGGGTTGAGATCACCGGTCCGCAGGGCGGCGTCGAGGTGGCGCGTGAGCATGTCGTCGACGCCGAGGCCCGCCAGCGCGCCGATGAGCAGCAGGCGGCGGTCCCGGCCGGTGAGCGAGTTCAGCGACCACGCCTCGGAGAAGATGCGCTCGACCGTCGCCGCGAACGGGTGATGTTTGCCTGGTTCGCCCCCGTTGATCCGCATCAGGTGGTCCACTTCTTCGTCGAGGTTGCCGCTGCCGGGGAGAGAGAGCAGATCATCCGTCCGGCAGCCGATCATCGGCCGCGGTGCGGTGCGGCAGGCGCTCCGGGGGGATGATCCCCATGCGCCCCGCCTGGTAGTCCTCGAACGCCTGGATGATCTCCTCACGGGTGTTCATCACGAACGGGCCGTACCGGGCGATCGGCTCGCGGATCGGCAGGCCGCCGAGCACGAGGACCTCCCAGCCGCCCCGGGCGGCGAGCGGCTGCCGATCGGCCGCCCGCAGGCAGAGCGCGTCGCCGGCCATGCCGTACACGGCGAGCTGGCCCTCGTGCAACGGCCGGCCGCCGGGGCCCACGTGCCCGTCGCCGCCGAGCACGTACACCATGGCGCTGAAGCCGCCGGGCCAGGGGAGGGCGAGCCGCGCGCCGGGCGCGACCGTGGCGTGCAGGTAGGTGATCGGGGTGTAGGTGACGCCGGGGCCCTCGTGCCCGGCGAGCGAGCCGGCGATGATCCGGATGAGCGAGGAGCCGTCGTCGCTGGCGACCAGCGTGAGGTCGCGTCCGCGGATGTCCTGGTACCGGGGCGGCACCCACTTGCGCGCCCGCGGCAGGTTCACCCACAGCTGGACGCCGTGGAAGAGCCCGCCCTTGGCCACGAGCTCCGGGGGCGGCTGTTCGATGTGCTGCAGCCCGCTGCCTGTAGGTAACTCTAAAGGACTAACCAAGAGATCACCATAGGAGGGTCGGACCTTACTGTCGACGCATCTCAGAGGTGTTATTGACTCACCGCACGTAATAGGCGGGTCTGCCCGGCGCTGACGACGACCGGACAGACCCTTGATCGGACATCGGAGGTCCGACCCGTGGAACAGAGTAGTGCCAACCGCAGCGTCAGCACGATCCCCGGATGGCGGATTTTCACCAGTGACGCAAACCGGCTCTGGGCATCCCGGATGCGCCCGTTCTCGACAGATGCGGAGAAGGCAGGCGCATACCGGACGGTCGATGCCGACGACATGGCCGGCCTCATCAAGGTCATCTCGGAGCAGGAAGAGATCTCTGAGCAGGTGAACCGGTGATCTTCGGTAGGAGCAGGGGAGAGCACCGTATCGGTTCCGCCTACCGCGAGTGGCGACGCCGGTTATGGGACCGTCAGGCACGTGCCGACGCCCGATGGATGGACGAACAGTGGTCGAACTGGACCGTGTTCTACGGAACGTGGTCGAGACGGTTCTACGCCATCGCGTCGATGCAGACTCACGAGAGCCTGATCCTCGAAGCCGCTACGGCCGAAGAGCTTGAGGATCTGATGGGCGATGCCGAGACGCGCGCGCTCACGAGACGTACGGTCGGCCTGATCACCACGGGTAGGCACCGAAGGATCATGCGAGCCGCTTCGTGATCGATGACGAACAGATCAGGGAGTGTCAGCAGCTCTACGCGCTTGAGGTGACTCATCCCGCATGGAGGATCACGATCAGACCTCACGGCCCGGTCAGGTGGTGGGCAACGCGATACGTCCCACCGACTCTTGCCCAAATTTCGGCCGGAATGGTCGCCACCGTCGCACGCCATACGGGCGAAGCGCTGTCGTCGGCTCTCGCCCACCAAGACGAAATCGCGCAGCGAGTCAGGTAACACACCAACCGAGATGCATACTGGGAGGATCAGATGGGCTGGAAGAAGGGCGCTAGCGGAGGTCGGCAGTCCTGCCCCGGCTGCTCAGGTAGCGGCAGCATCAAGACGCAGGTACAGCGGGTAATCCCCAAAGATCAGACGGCCGACCAGAAGAAGGACCAGATCGTGACGGAAACGGTCTGGGTCGACTGCAAGCGCTGCGGAGGAACGGGAGACAGTAACTAGTGGCGATCAGGCAAGAAACGATGCTCTGCCGAACCTGCTTCGGCTCTGGTCGAGCCGCTGTTCCTCGGGCGGCAGTGCATAACGGCAGAATCGGCACAGCGCTGGTCGATGAGCAGTGTAAGCACTGCAAGGGACAGGGCTACATCGTCTATGAGGTGGGTACCGCCGACGAGCAGACCGACGACCAGGGATCGACGGAGCAGACCGACGACGGATCGGGAGACGAGCAGCCGTAGGCGCTAAATTCGGCCCAACGCAAAAAGAGCCCCCGCCACTCCAATAAGGAGCGACGGGGGTTTTGCATACCCGAACCATTGGGGAACGGGTGGTGTATCACTTCTCAGCGTTATCGGCTTCCAGCCGATCGACCAGGCGATTAATAGACGTCGAAAGATCGCCGATCTGAGTCGAGATCTTACGCAGCCACACGCCGTGATTGGTCAGGATATTCCGAGCCTGCCATTCCGGATTTTCCTTGCTGCCGTACGGCACCGGAATTTCGTACGTCCACATGTCCTTAGCGCTCACGTCATCTTCTCCCTTGAGCAGCAGATCGACCCGAGCCCGGAACGTGTCCATGTTGATAGAGTGCGGGTCCGGCTTTTGAGTGTTGACTTCCTTGTGTCCCTTGACACGGGAAGCCGGAAGCTTGAATGCCCTGCATAGCTCAGCACAGAGCCGCTGATAGGCATCAACCTGTTTGGCAGGCCAAGGTTCGGAGCCGTTATTTTCGGCCTCGATACCGAGAGACGTATCGTTCCGGTGATAGTTCGAGGTCGAAGGCGCATTGTGCCAGCATCGACCAGCGGCGATCACGAAGATATGACCGTCATGCCGTAGCCAGAACTGAGACAGCGGTCCCGTCAAACCGGGCCGACCATCCCTGACCACATGCATGTCATTACGACCGGCCGTGTGATGGCAGACAATGCCCTGCACTGATGGCTGCGGTCCATGGCCTCGGGACTTCCAGCCGGCGACCTCGGTAACCGGATAGCCGGTACGACGTGCCACGTCGGCTAGGTTCGTCAGATAAGGCATCGGTACCTACCTATGCGGAAATTCGACCGACAGTTGTCTCAACATCATTGATCCGGATTACGACGCTGCTCGACCTACTGGCCGTAGCAGGGAATCGAACCTTCGCTACGCGCTTACCGTTGTGCCAGTCGAGAAACGCAGGCTTCCATTCACCACCGACGTTCAGATACACGCTCGCCATGTCGTGACCGGAGTACGGCACCGCGAGCCAGCCATCGATAATTCGGGCCGACATACTCACCTCACAAGATCGTGACTGTGTCGGTTTTCCGGATGATGTCTTCCGTAGCCGTCTGCACCAGGACGAAGCGCTGATAGTCACCGGGCGTCAGAACAACGTCCCCATCTCTGGGACCGACCAGCGACAGCACGTCAATCTTTCCAGCCTCAGCCAAAGGCAACGGATCAGGAACCGTGCCGTCTACCAGTTGTACCGTGGTGAAGTCGGTAACATCCGGCCGAGAATTCGGGTCTTCGGAGTGATAGACGCCTACAGCGGTGATGTCAGCAACCGTGCCTCTGGAGATCGTAATCTCATTGGCTATGTACTCAGTGCTCGTGCTGAAAATCTCGACAGCCATAGGTCACTCTCCTCTAGAAATTCTGCTCGGCTCAAAGGCCGTAGATGTGCGTGCGTCCGATACGCTGACCGACGATCGCGTTTCGCCGATTTCTACGCGCTCACGAATTCGGGACAGCAACACCTCGACGGTTTCCCGGACAGCACTGTCTAGAGCGACGAGACTCAACCGGTTGTCGCCGATCTCAGAACCGTTGCGGCTCTCCAGTACGCCGAACCGCTCGACCACGTACGACGGGCCGACATCGACCGTGATGTCTACCGTTGGCTTGATTCCGCGGCCTACCGCAACGACCTTGACCAGAGCGGTAGCGCCTTCGGCAATCGCGATGGTCCACGCACTCGAAACCGAGACGGCTACCTCGACGGCCGAACCTTCGGCGAAGGACGCGAAACCGTCGCCAGATGCGAGAACCACAACCTCGGCCGTAGAGCCGCCGCTGATGTCGCCCTTCTCACCAGCGCCTACAGCCTCGACAGTGACCGAGACATCCGAGCCGCCCAAGAGACCGGGGATGCCGTTGCCGGCTGATGTGACCGTGATCGATGTGGGAGAGCCGTCCGACCATCCGGGACTTCCCGAGCCGCTGAAGGAGACCGAGACCTCGACGGCAGATCCACCGGACGTCGCCGGTCGGCCTACAGCAGCAGCCGATACCGAGATGCCAGAATCGGCGCCGTTTTTCGGACCGGGCCGACCAGCACCGGATACCGAGTGCGTCACTGAGGTACTGGAGCCACCGGAGTACGACGGAACCGGGAAGGTCAGAACAACGTCGTCTATCCACACACAGTCAGAACCGGAAGCGTTCGAGGTGTCCTTGATGTACCGGAAGATGATCGTCGTCGCGCTGGAAACGTCGATGACCGGTGACTGACGCCACGAAAGGTTGCCCGACTCTTCGAGTACGGGCGTACCGCTGGCAGCGTCTCGATAGACACGGAAGTGATCCCAACCGGACTCAGATGAGACTCGATACCAGAACTGGAGCGTCTGAGCGTCTGGGGGAAGGATCAGCGTGGTATCGGTGGAAGCGCTGTTCCCGATCGCTGCTGATTTCCACGAGAACGAACCGGTGTGCGTCGAGTCAGACGCCCATCCCCAGGTACCAAGCCACTTGAACGTAAGCGGGTTGGTCTCGAACGTCTCAACGGCTTGAGCCCGTTCGGTCTGGTGAACGATCGTCAGCCGCGGGTCTTGCGTAGTTCCCGACTGCTCGGCGAATCGGAACTGTACCGACTCCTGACCGGATGGAGTATTTCCGGCTCGGGTACGAGACGACGATCCGAACAGACGTACCGTGCCGGTACCGAGGTTGGCCATCCGGAACATATCCGGTTGGGTGTCGAGCAGCCAGTATTCGCCCACGGCCGGAAGCGAGTTCGTGTTCCGCTGTGCAACGATCGGCCCGGAATTGGCGAGACTCGCACCAGGGACGAAATGCGATGAGCTGAGCGGAGGAACCCAATCCCGCTCTCTAATCTCCAGAACGAAGTCTGTAGCCGAGTTGTCGAGCGCATGGTTCAACTCGAAATCGATCGACGTGATACGGGCGTCCGCACCGATCGATGAGGTGTCGAATCCCCAAAACATCTGAAAGACGTTATAGTTTGGGGACGCGAACGACTGCCCGACAGCCGAGACGTTACCGGTCGGGTTGACGTTGTACGTTCCGTTACCAGCTCTGGCCGTCGAATAGTTCGATGACGTGCATGTGATTCGACCATCGTCCTCATCGGCGTAGATGGTCGTAACCGTGCCCGCCGTATTCCAGCCGGACGGATTCGGCTGAGACTCGACGGAATCCCAAACAGCCTCGATGAACGCTTCATAAGGGCTAGGCGTAAGTACCCTGGTCGCCTTACCCTTGGCATCTACTGTTTCCTTGATTCCAGAGCGCGGAATTACCGGAGGATTAACGATGATCCGATGAGGATCGATCGGAAGCTCTTTGCCGTCGCCGTCGTACAGCCTGACCCATGCGTCAACGCCGACGACGTCACCTGTAGCGTTCCGGATGAATTCCGGCTGAGATGTGAATACGAGCCTGCGCCCGTTGCGGACGGATTCGAGCTTCCGGCCGTTGCCTGCCCAACGCTGGGCTATGGCGTTCCTAACTGCGTCGGCCCTGGGATTCGTTTTCACCAGCGACCTCCGATCAGTCCGATTTAGCTGTGAGAGATCGACGTGCTAGCCGCGAGCAAGGTGTATGTGCCGGACGATGCGAAATTCTGCGAGGTGAGATCAGCACCGCCGTAATTCGTCGCACCGCCAGCACTACCGGAATAAGCACGCCAGCCGGCGACTGTCGCACCCGAGGGAACGTCGAACACCAGATCAGCGTTCGGCCGGATTACTCCGTTGCTCGCAGCAGTCCACGTAACGGCCTTCCTGGCGTATGAGCCCCCGGAGATCTCCACACCGGAACCGTTAACCAAACCAATATGGGTAAGGGTGGATCGGCCGGTCTCGGCGATCAGATTCAAATAGGTTGTGTTCATGGCCATGGACGACTCCTAGAAAGTCTCGTTCTTTAGGTGAGCGTCGAAGCGCTCTTCGAGGCGCTGGACAGTGAAGACGGCCTTATCGACGGCATCACGGAGACTCGACCCATGGTTTGGGTGCAATTCGGCTTCGATCGTTACTTGCTTCTCTTCGATGGTTGCCAGCCGACGCATTACTCCCGGTCGTTCCGGAACTCCGTCGCGCTCGGGCTCACCGTGCCAGTCATCGAAAAAATCGCCGAGGCGCTTCATCAGCTTGAATAGCTTCCAAAAGACGGCTAGACCACCGGCGACGGCAGTAGCGGCAATGCAGATGTCGACAATGAAGATGCCGGTCACGGAGATATCTCCTTACGGGAAAAACGGACTTACATGAAGTGGGCCGAATTTTTCCGTGTCAGGTGGCCGGGACTACCGCGATGTCTCTGCATGCGATGTCAGCCGTGCTAGGGCCGGTATCGCTGGTCGAGCAGGCTTGCATTACTCGGGCGAAATAGTCTGACCTGGAATGAGTCCAGTAACCAGCGTCCTACGGCTTCCGTAATGGAATGACGCGGCACCCTTGAAGGAGCCGAAACCGTGCGCTGGCGCTGATGGGGATACGATCACCGAACCGGCCGAGTTGTTCAGCCGAATTTCGGGAGACAAAAAGATGCGGTCGGCACCGGAACTGTTGCCTATGCCGCCGCCGATGATGACCCACACTCGGCCGGATGTGGGAGCGATGAACGTAACGCTCACTTCCGGATTACCAGGCGAATAGTTCGCACTGGCGAAGTTGTCGATCTGGGTATTGTTCGACGCAGAAACGGCAGGAGGGAAGTCGAGAGCTTCGATTCGCGTACCCGCGATGTAGTCGCTCATGACGTCGGCTCCACAACGATCGATCGGGCAACGATGTAATTCGTCGCACCACCGCCGGAAACCTTGTGAACCGTCCTGGCGTAGTACGTGCTCCCTGGAGTCAAGCCGCTGAGCAGCGTCGTCCTGGACAGATACATGTAGTCCTTCGTCTCGGCCGGAGTTCCGGCACCGCGTGTCGTCACATCGGCCGACAGGACAAGAGAGCCGGAAGAACTGGTGCCTAGATAAACCTCGGGCGAGATGTGGACACGATTACCACCATCGGTCGATCGGGCACCGAGCCCGACCGTGACGAGCACACGGCCCGACGTAGGAGCGACGAACGTAACCGCGACCACGGGTGAACCAGCCGCATACGAGGTGTTGCTGACCGGGTTGAGCGTGGTGTTGTTGAACGACTGGACAGCGGCAGGGAAGTCTTCCGGCTGAATCTTCGAGCCGACGAGAATATCTGTCATGCCGGGCTCACAGTGATCTCACGGCACGCGATGTCAGCCGTTGGTGAACCTGGAGTGTTCGACGTCTGATGCATGACTCTCGCGTAGTAGACCCGTCCGGGCGTCAGGTCCGAGAGCAATGACGTTCGGCTGTAGTACATGAATTCCGACTGCTCGCCGGCTGATCCGATTCCGTACTGTCCAACAGTTGGAGACAGGACAACGGTTCCGTCCGAATCGTCCTCGAACACCTGCGGAGCCATGAATACCCGCGTGGCATTGGCGCCGTTGTCTCGAAGGCCGCCGCCGATAGTGATCAGAACGCGACCGGAGGTCGGAGCCACGAACGTAACACCAACCTCCGGAACGCCCTCGGTGTACGAGGCTGAGGAGATCTGAACTAGAACCGTGTCGTCAAAGTTTCCGACTGCCGGAGGTGTGTCGAGCGACTTAACGACGGTCACGCGAAACCTCCTACATCAATAGGGGAATTCCGTCAGTTGAACAGGTTGGGTCGTTTCGCCGACGACAGGCGAGATCTCCAGACCATAGTCAGACAATGCATCCCTGATCTGAGCGCACAGCGACGCCCAAGCGGACGGGTCATATTCGGCCGAGGAAAATCTCACCGTGACAGCGAATCGTGTCGAACCGTCGCTGACGGAGAAACTGAACGTGTCTGAAACAAGAGGCAGCCCTACGTAGGACCACTCATGCGCCATGTCCTGAGTTTTCTTAGAGTGCTCTGATCGCAGGCTTGAACAGAGTTACCGGCTCACCGGGGGAATGGGATTTCTTGATGCCGTTGATGGAACGGGTAACCGTGAACGTCTGCGGGGATGACGTTCCTGTGATTCGCGTAACCCGCATGCGCTCACCGCCGACCATGACGTCAAGCGGGAAGTCACCGAGTGCCGTCGTCCACAGCGGCCCGACCGAGGTCGAGACCGACATCGACGTAGCGTTGACAGACATGCTGGAAGACAAGGTGCTGTACTCGGTCCCGTACCGGTCGCTGCTATAGACGGCTACCTGGTAGGGAGACTCAGGCACACAGTTGACGTCGATCTGCCAGACGAACGGCTCCAGAGTTTCCGTGAAGCCGAGTGAGAGCTGACTGATCTGGTCGGGTGGCAACCACGGGGGAGGGTTGTCGATCGTCAGCCTGTCGCCGATGTCCATCGAGACGAGACCGGTCTTGAGATCAGGATCAGCGACAATGGCGCTGTTCGCCAGGTTGACCGTGATCTGTGGATAGCGAGCCTCATCGACCGTGCCAACGTGGACACGCCATGACGCATGATCGGGAAGTCGCGAGTCGTCGCGGACGCTCACAGTGATCGACTCGTCATACCGGCCGACACCATCAGGAGGATCAGCGACCGACAGAGCGCCTGTGTCCTTCGTGTATCGGGCGCTCGAACCGTCGTACCGAGAGGCTGTGACGTCATTGATCACGCCCTGGTCGTCATCGACAGGTTCCAACGGTGGCGAGAGGTGACCTGCTGCGTAGTTCAGAGCAGCCGTAGCCACCTGGTTATACATGCCTGATCGGGTCCGATACGCCAGGCCGAAATTCTCGCGAGGCTCATAGAGGATGCCGTCATCCGACAGAGCAGCGTCGGACAGCAGCTCTAGGAGCGTCGTCGAGCGTTGCGGCCCCATCGGCTCGGTATCGTCCAAGTCGCCGGCTGATGTGAAGGGAATACCTTCCTCTCGGCACAACCGCTCGATCCGCCGTCCGGCCGTCTCGCCAACCCAACCGGTGAGCTGTCCCGACAGGTCGAACAGATCTGTGATCGCGTTCTGTACCGACAGGTGACCGATCGCCACGTCACCGATGCCGCCCTCGGGCGAGATGATGAGCTGCGTTACCTGTCCAACGGTCTGGCCGGATACCGAACTCAGGTAGACCAGACCCGTGTTCTTCCCGGCTTCGAGCGTGGCTACGGCGCAATCGATGTTGGCGCCGTTCTGCTCCAGTTCGATGGAGACGCGCAAGAGCTTGCCGTCAACGTTGAACGTGACCATGCCCGTGTCCATGACCCCACCGCCACCGTCACCGGCGAACGCCTGGAGCTGTAGCGCGCCACCTGATCCGTAGTTCAGATGCCAGAGCTTCGCCGTGCCGGTCGTACGAATCCGGCAGATGGTCTGCCCGTTGGCCGAACCTGTGCTCGGGACATGAAGCAGGAACCGAACCTGCGTCTGGCTGGTCATCGAGTAGGTAGGAACGGTTCCGGTCCACTCACTGTCGCTCAGCAGCGGGATAGGTCCGGACGCGATGAAATCCGAAAATTCGGCAAGGGTCGGATCACCCTTGATACGCATCGGTTGACCGCCGGCAGCGGACGCAAGCGACGTTGAGCCCTTGGCGTCCTCGCACGGCCAGTAGGCGACGGGAGGATCAGTAGCTTCCGGATAGGTCAGTCCGCGGTACAAGGTCGAGCGGAGAACCGTCGCACCCTGACCGAGCCGACGCAGGATGCCGGACGGTTCTATGGGAGTCCACACATCGTTGCCGGACACGTCCCACTTCGGCGGCCAACTGGAGACCTCTCCATGGAACCGAACGACCCCATCGACCTTGATACGAATCTGAGTGTTCCGGCCGATTTTCTGGAAGTAGGGAGAGTTCGGGTTACGTGGCGAATACTTCCCGCTGACGTTGTTGATGCTCAGCGAACACTTCGACGGGTCGGTCTGAACGCCCTCGTCACGACGACCGCGATTAATCGTGATGCCGTCGCGAACGAGGACGTCCGTCGTGATATCGACCCATGCACCGTCTATCAGCAGCTCGACCGCGACATCAAGAGGATCGATCGGGAAAGCCACGACTACCTCCCGAAAGCGGTTTGGACATTGCCACGACCCTCGACACGGACCATCTTTCGGATCATTCGCAGGAAGTCAGCGTCAGCGCCCGTAGTGTCGAACACCACGCGAACCTCTCCACCACCGGCCGATGCGGCAGCAGTAGCACCAGGAACGGAAACGCTGGGCCGAACGCCCATCACCGAAGATGCAAGCTGGTTACCAGCAGCAGCGACGCCACCAAGCGAGGACAAGACACCATTGATGAAGCCCTGACCGGTCATGTCACCGGCTTCATACATCACCTGAGACGGACTCTTGATCTTGAGCGACTTACGGACCCGAGTAACCAGCGACTTAGCGATGTCGTCCATCGCCTTGTCGATGTCCTTCTTCTGGGCCAGAAGTCCCGCAAGGAATCCCTTACCGGCCATCTTCCCAGAGTCATACAGAAGGTCCGCAGCACTGGTGCCGAGAGCCGACGTCGTCTTATCGATCTCAGCCTGAGCGGCATTGATGGACTTGAACGTGCCGGAATCGGCCGACAGAATCGCCCTGCCGAGTTCGTAGCCTTGCTCGGGACCAGCTTCGATGACCTGACGGAGCAGACTCTTGCTGATTCCTCGCTTGGCGAGAGCCTTGATGACGGAGGCGAAATTCTTGATGACCTGTAGCTTCGACTGGAGTCCGGTACGAACCTTCCCTGCGGTCGGTCCACGGTCCCCGTAATCGAAGCCGGCGATACCGGCGAACTGTCGGGCGTTGTCCCGCGTGCTCGATTGGAACTGCTTAGCATCGGCGATCTTCTTGGACAGAGAATCGCTCTGCTTATACAGGCCGTTCAACTTGTCCGTAGTCGAGTCGATGCGCCTGATGAGCGACTTCATCGACTTAGCCGAAATTCGATGCACCTTAGCGGCATCCATGACGGCCTTCGTCAGCAGCTTGGACGCGGACTTGATCGACGTCAGGTCACCGGACAGGTTTCGGATTACCGCCTTGCCGCCACTCGCCCTAAGGTCGGTCGGCCCGACGTAGCCACCCTTCTTGAACTTCCGAGCGTTGATCGCTTCCAGAAGCTCACGATGCTGCGAGGTGGCCTTAGCGTTGACGACGTACTCACCATCAGACAGCCAAGCGGGGATGGAATCCGACGTTGACGTACCTGGGTCGGAAACGAAGCCACCGCCTGCACGCTTCATGCCAGGGATCGAGCTACCGCCCATCACGCCAACCTTCACGCTGGCAGACGAGCTGTTGATCCTGGACAGAAGCGAGCCGAGAGCACCGGTAGCCGCCGAAGTATCGGCACCAATCCGGATGGTCTTGCCCTTGAGGGAATCGACCTTGCCCTTGGTGTTACTCAGGTTCGTCTCAGCCGATTTCGTATCGGCCTTGATCTTAACGACCTTGCCGGACGGCAGGATCTTAATCTTGTTCCCGAACTGGTCGGTTACCGTGATCGCGTTCTTCGTGCGCGCGATCGACCCACCCATAGAAGTGATCAGGCCATCAATCGCAGCCTTACCCGTACGGCTGTTGCCCGCAAGCTTGAGCAGCGTCGGGACCTGGGCGAGCATGGCAGCCGAAGAATCCTTAACGTTCTTCGTCTGCCGAAATTCGGCCGAAGCCAACTGAGCCAAAGCCGATAGCTGGCCTTCAAGGGCACGCTGACGATCCTGAGTCGTGGCCTTCGAGTTCTTGAGGACGGTATCGGAATTCGCTACCGCGCTCTTGAGCTGGTTGGTCGCCTGGAAGACGGCCATGGCCGGATTGAAGTAAGCGTCGAACGCCGTCGACAGGGCGTTGACACGGTCCTTCAATGTCAGAATCGCGACACATAGATCGCTCGGCTGGGTCAATCTGCTGCTGAACGCGATGTACACCTTCAAAACCGGGTGCGATCGGCTGCTGACCCTGCTGACGGAGACCAGAGCGGTGCGGCGCGCCTCGTAATGCAGTCGTCCGTAATTCCGCCGAAAACACGTCTGAAATCGCCACGCCGCATGGCGGCCGGCCGATGGGAGCGGGTGCCACGGTGGCGGAATGAAATCCGCAAATAGGCGGATTCCGTGACGGTGCTCGCGGGCCACCGGCCCACCGGTGGTTCGCCCGGCGCGCGCCGCGCACCACGATCAGGGCCGGCGCCCAGCGCCGAAACCACGTTCCGGATGCCGCGCGGGACGGCGCCCGGCCGTCCGCCGCCCGATGCCCGGCGAGCGGGCCGCCAGGCGGTGAGAACGCAGCGGGGCCGCGCCGGGCGGGCGACGTTCCGCGCGGCACGCCGCCCCCGGCACGGCCCTCGCGGGTGACGCTCAGAGCCGGAAGCCCAGGTCCGGGGTGATCTCCGCCACGTCCATCTGGGCCTTCTGCAGCCGGCCGGAGTAGTCCCAGTTCATCGCCTGCCACCGGGTGAACTGGTCGAGCACCCACATGCCGCTCTGCCGGCTGCCGTTGCCGGACTTGCCGTTCCCGCCGAACGGCAGGTGGGCCTCGGCGCCCGAGGTCGAGTTGTTCACGCTCACCATGCCCGCCGAGACACCGGCGCGGAACCGGAAGGCCGCCTTCGGGTCGGTGGTGTAGATCGACGACGACAGGCCGTACCCGGGCTTGTTGGCGAGCTCGATCGCCTCGTCCAGGGTCGAGAAGGTGGTGACGCCCACGATCGGGCCGAAGGTCTCCTCCAGGAAGAGCCGGTCGTCGGGGCGGACCCCGTCCACGATCACCGGGTGGTAGTAGAGGCCCTCGCCCTCCATCCGGCCGATCGGGCCGGGCAGCACGGTGTGGTGCGGCTGGATCCAGGTGAGGTACTCCTCGAACCGCTCGGCGAACTTGTGGTCGAGCAGCGGGCCGTACAGCACGTCGCCGTTCGGGTCGCCGATCTTGGCGTTGCGCACCGCGGTGACGAACCGGTCGAGGAACTCGTCGTGGACGTCCTCGTGCACGATCGCGGTGCCGAGCGAGGTGCACCGCTGGCCGGCCGTGCCGAACCCGGAGAAGAGCGCGCCCTCAACGGCGAGGTCGAGGTCGGCGTCCGGCATGATCACCATCGGGTTCTTGCCGCCGAGCTCCAGGCAGGGCGACTGGAGGTGCCGCCCGCACAGCTCGCCGATTGCCCGGCCGACCGCGGTGGAGCCGGTGAAGCCGACCTTGTGCACGGTGCCCTCGCCGAGCGCGCGCTCCAGCCCGGCGTAGGTCTCCGGCCCGTCGGCGAAGACCACGTTGAGCACGCCGTCGGGCAGGCCGGCCGCCGCGAAGATCCGGTAGAGCGCGTGGGCCGAGGCGGCCGCGTACTCGGCGGGCTTCCACACCACCGCGTTGCCGCAGAGCAGCGCCGGCACGAGGTACCAGGAGGGGACGGCGACCGGGAAGTTCCCCGCGGTGATCACCGCGGCGACGCCCACGGGGACCCGGAAGGTGAAGAGCTGCTTGTCCGGCATCTCCGACGGCACGGTCTGCCCGTAGAGCCGGCGGCCCTCACCGAGGAAGAAGTCGCAGGTGTCGATGATCTCCCGTACCTCGCCGAGCGCCTCGCGGTACGGCTTGCCCACCTCGCGGGTGACCAGCCGGGCGAGCTCCTCGGCGTTCGCCTCGACCAGGCGCCCGATCGACGCGATCACCCGCCCGCGCACCGGGGCCGGTATCTGGGCCCACTCCCGCTGCGCCGCCGCGGCGGTGCGGCAGGCCTCGGCGAAGGTGTCCGCCCCGGCGAGCAGCACGGTGGCGACGGTCTCGCTGGGCCGCGCCGGGTTGATCGACGCGTACGGCGTGCCGGACGGGAGCTCCTTCCCCCCGATGACGGAAACGATTTGCCGGGCCACCCTGACCTCCGGAAGTCTTTGTCGTCTGATGTTCTGATTACACAGTATTTCCGGCGAAACCGTGCCGGCCCCGGTATCGCCGCACCGGTTCCTTCCCCGGCGGCGCACGCCTCGCTTACGGCGGTACGCCGGTTTTGTCGGCGGCGGTGGCTACCGTGCCGCGCGTGATGTGGACCCGAGATCAGGTCCTCGCGCTCGCACCGGACGCCGCGTCGCGGAAGGCCGCTGACAAGGTGGGCGCGCCCGCGAAGTGGTCGGGCACCGGGGCGGCCCACGACGCGGTATGGGGGGAGTGCGCGGGGAGCGGAGGGAAGCGGTACCGGTCCTGCGTGGACGTATCGGCGCCCGCGTACCGGTGCGACTGCCCGAGCCGGAAGATCCCCTGCAAGCACGTCCTCGGCCTGCTGCTCCTCTGGTCGTCGGGCGAGGTGGCGCCGGCCGCGGAGCCGCCCGGCTGGGTGGCCGAGTGGCTGGAGCGGCGCCGCGCCAGGGCCGCGGAGCGGCCCGCGAAGGCCGCCGCGGCCGGGCGGCCCGGCACGGGCACCGCGGCCCGGCGGGAGAGCCGGGTGGCCGCCGGCCTCGCCGAGCTGGAGCTGTGGCTCACCGACCGGGTGGCGCAGGGCATCGCCCAGGCGCGCACGGACGGGCCGGCCGAGTGGACGGAGCTCGCCCGGCGGCTGGTGGACGCCCAGGCGCCCGGGCTCGCCGACCGGGCCGGCCTGCTCGCCCGCGCGCTGGGCCACCCGGACTGGCCGGACCGGCTGCTCGGCGAGTACGCGCTGCTCTACCTGCTCGCCGCCGTGTACCGGCGCTCGTCCGGGCTCCCCGCGGACCTGGTGGCGACGGTGCGGGCGCGGATCGGATTCCCGGTCCCCCGGGAGAGCGTGCTCGCCACCACCCCGGTGCGGGACCGCTGGGACGTGATCGGGTGCCGGGACGAGGAGCGGGACCGCCTGATCACCCGGCGGGTCTGGCTGATGGGCCGGGAGAGCGGCCGCCCCGCGCTCGTGCTCTCCCACGCCCCGGCGGGCCGGTCCCCGGACGGGTCGCTGGTCACCGGAACGACGATCGACGCCGACCTCGCCTTCTACCCGGGCTCCGCCCCGCTGCGGGCCCTGGTGGCCGAGCGGTACGGCCTCGCCGCGGCCGGCCCGCCGCCGGGGATCGGGCTCACCCGGCTCCCCGGGCTGATCGCGGAGGTGCTCGCCGCGGACCCGTGGACCGACTCCTGGCCGGTGGTGCTCGCCGGGGTCGTCCCGGCGGCCGACGGCCTCCTGCTGGATGAGGAGGGCAACGCCCTGCCGCTCCACCCGTCGGCCGGCGTGCCCTGGCGGCTGCTCGCCGTCTCCGGCGGCCGCCCGGTGACGGTCGCCGCCGAGTGGACCCCGGACGGGCTGCGCCCGCTCACCGCCTGGGACGAGGAGGGGACGGTGGTGCAGCTGTGACGCGCGCCTGGGAGGAGCTGGTCGCCACCGCGCTCGTCGGCGCCGAGCGCCGGGCGGTGGACCCGGCCGGGCTGCTCGAGGAGGCGGCCGTGGAGCTGGTGCGGGCGCGGGCCGGGCGGCACCCGGGCAAGGCCCGCCCGCCGGCCGCCGCACCCCCCGAGACCCTTCCCCCGGTGCCCCGGGCCGCGGCCGACCGGCTCGCCCGCATGCTCGCCGGCCCGCGGTCCAGGTTCCTGCCCGAGTGGCTGGCGCTCGCGGCGGCCCGGCGGCTCCGGGCCCCCGCCCGGCTCCTGCCCGAGCTGCTCGACCTGGGGGTCAAGGACCGCTCGATCCGCCCGCACCTGGGGGTGGTCGCCGGCGCCCGGGGCCGCTGGCTCGCCGAGCTCAACCCCGCCTGGTCCTACCTGCTCGCCGAGGCGGGCGGGCCGCCCGGCGAGGACGCCTGGGAGACGGGCACGCCGGGCGAGCGCAGGGCGTACTTCGCCGCGCTGCGCGCCCGGCACCCGGCCCAGGCCAGGGAGCTGCTCGAGCGCGGGTGGCGCGCGGAGACGCCCGAGGACCGGGCGGCGTTCGTGGCGATGCTCGCCGACGGCCTCGGCATGGACGACGAGCCGTTCCTCGAGGCCGCCCTGGACGATCCGCGCCGCGAGGTACGGCAGGCCGCCGCCGGCCTGCTCGCCCGGCTGCCCGGGTCGCGGCTGGGCGTGCGCATGGCCGAGCGCGCGTCCCGCTGCCTGGCCCGGGACGGCACCGGCCTGCGGGCGGAGCCGCCGCCGGAGTGCGACGCCGCCATGGCCCGGGACGGCGTGCGGCGGAGGCCGCCGTCCGGCACGGACCCGCAGGGCTGGTGGCTGCAGCAGGTGATCGCGCACACCCCGCTCTCCTTCTGGCCCGCCCACCTCGGCCTGACCCCGGAAGAGATCGTCCGGGCCCGGATCGACGGCTGGGAGCGCGAGGTCCGCATGGGCTGGGTCCGGGCGGCGATCCTCCAGCGGGACGCCGCGTGGGCCCGCGCCCTGTTCCAGGCCGACCCCCTCACCGATCTGCTCGCGGTGCTCCCCCCGGAGGAGCGGTCCGACCTGGCGGCCGAGCTGATCCGCGGCCGGCCCGTGGACGGCCAAATGATCATGATGCTCGGCGGTGTGGCCGGCCCGTGGGGGCCCCGCCTCACCGAGGCCGTGCTCGACCGGATCCGCGGCGACGCCGACCGGCTGCCGTGGAGCGTCACCGAGCTGATCAACCTGGCGGGCGAGCGGATCGACCCCGCACTGCACCCGGGCGTCACGGACATCCCCGAGCTCGCCGACGCCCTGCGATTCCGCTTCGAGATGGCGAAGGAGCTGTCGTGACCACCACCATCCCCACCGCCTCCGTGCTGCGCCCCCGCGCGGAGGAGCAGTACGCGGAGGAGCTGGCGTACCTCGCCGAGACGGACGACCGGCCCCGCCCGCCGGGGTGGCGGCTGTCGCCCTGGGCGGTCACCACCTACCTGCTGGGGGACGGCGACCGGATCACCCCCAAGTACATCGGCCCGCGGCGGATCGTCGAGGTCGCCGTGGCGACGCTCGCCACCGACCGGGCGCTGCTCCTGCTCGGGGTGCCCGGCACCGCCAAGACGTGGCTCTCGGAGCACCTCGCCGCCGCGATCAGCGGCGACTCCACCCTGCTCGTCCAGGGCACCGCCGGCACCACGGAGGAGGCGATCCGGTACGGCTGGAACTACGCCCGGCTCATCGCCGAGGGCCCGTCCCGGGAGGCGCTCGTGCCCAGCCCGGTGCTGCGCGCGATGGCCGAGGGGCGGCTGGCCCGGGTGGAGGAGCTCACCCGCATGCCCTCGGACGTGCAGGACGCGCTGATCACCATCCTCTCCGAGAAGACCCTGCCCATCCCCGAGCTCGGCGAGGAGGTGCGGGCCGCCAAGGGCTTCAACATCATCGCCACGGCCAACGATCGCGACCGCGGGGTCAACGACCTGTCGAGCGCGCTGCGCCGGCGGTTCAACACCGTGGTGCTCCCGGTCCCGGCGACCGTCGAGGAGGAGGTCGAGATCGTCGCCCGGCGGGTCGCCCAGCTCGGCCGGGCGCTGGAGCTGCCCGAGGTCTCCACCGGCCTGGAGGAGATCCGCCGGGTGGTGACGGTCTTCCGGGAGCTGCGCTCCGGGGTCACCGCGGACGGCCGGACCAAGATCAAATCGCCGAGCGGCACGCTCAGCACCGCGGAGGCGATCTCGGTGGTGACCAACGGGCTCGCGCTCGCCGCCCACTTCGGGGACGGGGTGCTCCGCCCGGCCGACGTCGCCGGCGGCATCGTCGGCGCGGTGATCCAGGACCCGGTCTCCGACCGGGTGGTCTGGCAGGAGTACCTGGAGACCGTGGTGCGCGACCGCGCGGACTGGCGTGACTTCTACCGGGCGTGCCGCGATGTCTGCTGACCCCGTGATCGAGGTCCTCGGCATCCGGCACCACGGGCCGGGGTCGGCCCGGGCCGTACGGGCCGAGCTGGAGCGGCTCGAGCCCGACCTCGTGCTCGTCGAAGGCCCGCCCGAGGCCGACGCGCTGCTGCCGCTCGCCGCCGACCCCGCCATGGAGCCGCCGGTCGCGCTGCTCGCGCACGGGTCGGGCAAGGCCGCGTTCTGGCCGTTCGCCGCGTTCTCCCCCGAGTGGCAGGCGATCCGGTACGCGCTCGGCGCCGGCGCCGAGGTCCGGTTCTGCGACCTGCCGGCCGCCCACCTGCTCGCCCTCGGCGACACCGGTGCGGAGGACCGCGACCCGATCGCCGAGCTCGCCGCCGCGGCCGGCCACGACGACCCCGAGGCCTGGTGGGAGGACATGGTCGAGCACCGCGGCGAGGCCGGCACGCTGCGGGCGGTCGCCGAGGCCATGATCGCCATCCGGGAGGGGCACGTGCCGCAGGGCCTCGAGGCGGTGCGCGAGGCCCACATGCGCGCGGCCGTCCGGCGGGCCGTGCGGAAGGGGTTCCGCGTGATCGCCGTGGTCTGCGGGGCGTGGCACCTGCCCGCGCTCCGCGAGCCGCGCCCGGCCGCCGACGACGACCGCCTGCTCACCGGGCTGCCGAAGATCAAGATCGAGATGACCTGGGTGCCGTGGACGTACGGCCGGCTCGCCACCGCGGGCGGCTACCGCGCCGGGGTGGCCTCGCCCGGCTGGTACGACCACCTGTTCACCGCCCCCGACCGCCCGGTCGAGCGGTGGCTCGCCCGGGCCGCCGCGATCCTCCGCGAGGAGGACCTGCCGGTCTCGTCCGCCCACGTCATCGAGGCGGCGCGGCTGGCGGACGCCCTCGCCGTGCTCCGGGGCAGGCCGGTCCCCGGGCTCGCCGAGGCGACCGAGGCCGTGCGGGCCGTGCTGTGCGAGGGGGCCGAGGCCCCGCTCGCCCTGATCCAGAGCCGGATGGTGGTGGGGGAGCGGCTCGGCCGCGTGCCCGACGCCACGCCCATGGTCCCGCTCCAGCGCGACCTGCGCGCCCAGCAGCGGCGGCTCCGGCTCACGCCCACGGCCGAGCCGCGCGACCTCGACCTCGACCTGCGCAAGCCCACCGACCTGGCCCGCAGCCGCCTGCTCCACCGGCTCGGCCTGCTCGGCGTGGCCTGGGGCACCCGCCGGCCCGCGCGCGGCAAGGGGACGTTCAAGGAGCCGTGGACGGTGCAGTGGCGTCCCGAGTTCGACCTCGCCCTGATCGAGGCCGGGGCGTGGGGGCTCACCGTCGAGGAGGCGGCCACCGCGCGGGCCCGGGAGCTCGCCACGGCCCCCCGGCTCGCCGACCTCACCGAGCTCGCCGAGCGGTGCCTGCTCGCCCACCTGCCGGACGCGCTGCCGGACGTGCTCGGGGCGATCCGGGACCGGGCGGCCCGCGACGCGGACGTGCGGCACCTCATGGAGGCCCTGCCCGCGCTCGCCCGGGCCCGGCGGTACGGCGACGTGCGCGGCACCGAAGGGCTGCCGGCCCTTACCGACTCCCTGCTCACCCGGATCTGCGCCGGGCTGGCACCCGCGGTGGTCGGCCTCGACGACGACGCGGCCCGGGAGATGGCCGCGCTGATCGACCGGGTCCACGCCGCCGCCGGGCTGCTCGGCGGCGACCGGTGGCTCGCCGCGCTCGCCGATCTCGCGCGGCGCAGCGGCCTGCCCGGCGTGATCGAAGGGCGGGTCGTCCGGATCCTCTTCGACGCCGGGATGCTCGGCGAGGACATCGCCGATCGCCTGGCGCGGGCGATGTCCCCGGGCAACCCGCCGGCCTGGTCGGCCGGGTGGCTGGAGGGGTTGCTCTCCGGCGGCGGCATGCTGCTCGTCCACGATCCCCGCCTGCTGGTCGCCCTGCACGGCTGGCTCACCGGGCTCACCCCCGAGGCGTTCGTGGACGTGCTGCCGGTGCTCCGGCGCGCGTTCGGGGCCTTCCCCGCGGCCGAGCGGCGGCTGATCGGGGAGCGGGTGCTCACCGGAGGGCTCCGGCGGGCGGCGGAGGACGCCGCCATCGACGACGAGCTGGCGGCCCCGGCGGTGCGGACGGTGCTCGAGATCCTGGCGAGGGCGTGATGACGGAGTTGCTGGAGAACGACGCGACGGACGCCGCGGCGGCCGAGCGGGCCCGCCGGTGGCGGCTGGTGCTCGGCGGCGCCGCCGGGGGGACGCTGACCGGCGCCGACGCCCGGATGGACGCCGCGCTCGCCGTGCTGTACGACCGGGACGACGACGGCGGCGAGCGGCGCGGCGGCCTGGGCGCCTCGGCCCCGCGGGTGGCGCGGTGGCTCGGGGACATCCGGGAGTACTTCCCCTCGACCGTGGTGCGGCTCATGCAGCGGGACGCGATCGACCGGCTCGGCCTGACCCGGCTGCTGCTGGAGCCGGAGACCCTCGCGGCCACCGAACCGGACGTCCACCTCGTCGGCACCCTGCTCTCCCTCAACCGGGTCATGCCGGAGCGGACCCGGCAGACGGCCCGGATGGTCGTCGGCAAGGTGGTCGCCGAACTGGAGAAGCGGCTCGCCCGGCGCACCGTGACCGCGGTGACCGGCGCGCTCGACCGGTCGGCGCGGACCCACCGGCCGCGGCGGGCCGCGGACATCGACTGGGACCGGACCATCCGGGCCAACCTCCGCCACTACCTGCCCGAGCGGCGGACCGTGATCCCGTCCCGGCTGGTGGGGTACGCGCGCCGGCAGCGGGCCGTGCACCGGGACATCGTGCTCTGCGTCGACCAGAGCGGGTCGATGGCGGCCTCGGTGGTCTACGCGGGCGTGTTCGGCGCGGTCCTCGCCTCCATCCGCTCGCTGCGGACCTCGATGGTGGTGTTCGACACCTCGGTCGCCGACCTCACCGAGCACCTGCACGACCCCGTGGACCTGCTGTTCGGCACCCAGCTCGGCGGGGGCACCGACATCGGCCGCGCCCTCGCCTACTGCCGGCGGCTGATCACCCGCCCGAACGACACCGTCCTCGTGCTCATCAGCGACCTGTACGAGGGCGGGCCGCGGGAGGAGATGCTGCGCCAGGTGGCCTCCCTCACCTCCTCGGGGGTGCAGGTGATCGCGCTGCTCGCCCTCTCCGACGAGGGGGCGCCCCAGTACGACCGGGAGAACGCCGCGGCGCTCGCCGCGCTGGGCGTCCCGGCTTCGCCTGCACCCCGGACGTGTTCCCCGACCTCATGGCGGCGGCGATCGAGCGCCGGCCGCTCGACGGCGTCCTGGCCGCGGGCCCGCACCGGGCGCCCGGACCGGCCCGCTGACCCGCCGGGCCCACCGGCGCGCTCTGATCGCCCCCTTGGGGCGCCTGACCCGGCCCGCCGACACAGGCGGATCGCCCGCCGGGGTGCCCGGCCCCGGCCTCCTGGCACGACCGGATCCCCGGGAACCGCCCGCCAATCCGCGCCACGCCGTCAACCGGTCCCTGGCGTGCCGGACTCCCCGCCGGTGTGCCTGGCCTGGGCCACCGGCGCGCTCGCATCCCTGGCCGCGGTGCCTGATCTGGCGCGCCGACGTGGGGATGGCCCCGCTGACGCGCTCCCGGGCCACCCCGCCGATGCCCCTACCATCGATGTCCGGCCGCGGGACGGCCTTCTCGTGCTCTTTCCGCCCGGGCGCCGCACCGCGGGCCCGCGACCCGTCCGGGCCGGCCGCCGCCGGGTGGCGGCCGCGGTCGCGCCCCGCCCACCGGCGTTTGGCGGACCGGCGCTGAGCGGGCACGATGGGAAGTGACGGAAGGGGTTCACATGCCGCGCATCCGTGAACTGGAGATCTTCCGGATCGCGCTGCCGTACGGCAGGCGCCCGGAGACCGTGCTCGTCAAGCTCACGGATTACGGCGGCATGGTCGGGTGGGGCGAGGCCGTCGAACCGGTCACCGGCGAACCGCTGGAACGCTCCCTGCCGAAGCTCATCGGCGTCGACTGGGAGCACCCCTCGGAGCTGGGGGAGATCCCCGGCGGCACGGCCGGTGACATGGCCTGCTGGGACCTGTGGGGGCGGATGAACGGCGTGCCGCTCGCCCACGCCCTCGGCGGCAACCGTACCTCCCTGATCGCGACCGTGCGGCTGGGCTCCGACCGCTCGCTGGACAGCCTGATCGCGCGGGTGAACCGGCACGTGTGCGCCGGCTACTCCCACGTGACCATCGACATCCAGCCGGGGTGGGACATCGAGCCGCTCCGCGCGGTCCGGGCCGCCTACCCGGGGCTCGCCATCGCCGTCGACGCCCGGCACTCCTACACGGACACCACCCAGCTCGAGGCCCTCGACGCCTACGGCGTGGCGACCATCGAGCGGCCGTTCAAGGACCTGCTCACCAGCGCCGACCTGCAGGACCGGGTCTCCGCGGCCGTGGCGGTCGAGGTGGGCTCGGTGGAGGAGCTCGACGAGGCGGTGCGGCTCAAGGCCGGCCGGGCCCTCATGCTCCGCCCGGCCCGGTTCGCCTCGCTCGCCGAGGTACGGCGGGCGCACGACCGCGCCGTGGCCGCCGGCTGGGACATCCTCTGCGCCGGAGGGCTCGGCGCCGGGCTCGCCCGGGCGGCCACCGTCGCGGTCGCGAGCCTCCCCGGATGCACTCTGCCGAGCGACGTCGCCGCGCCCCCGCGCAGCGCCCAGGTGGTGCTCCCGCCCGTCGGCGCCACCGGCGGGGTCGTCGCCGTGCCGCTCACCCAGCCCGGCCTCGGGCACACCGTGGACGAGGAGCGGGTCCGGCGGCTCGCCCACGAGTCCTTCCGCGCCTAGCGGCCGCAGCCCTCGGCGAGCGGTGCGACCGGTGGCGTCCCGGTGGGGTGCGGCCCCGCGGCCTCCCCCTGCGGGCCGGGGGCGGCGCCGCTCCGGGACGGTGCCGCGGCCGCGGCGGGCGCGCGGGAGCCGCGCACGGCCTCGGCGGTGAGCCGGCGGATCAGGTCCCAGTCCGGGTTCGCCGGGCTGATCAGCGGCGGGATGAACTGCACCATCGTCACCCGGGCGCGCTTGACCTTCCACGCCAGCGGCACGAGGTGCTCGAGCATGGGCCGGGGGATGTCGGTGCGCACGATCTGCGACGCGGTCTCGGCGATCTCGGTGAACCGGCGGAGCACGGCCGCCGGGTCGGCCTGGGCGAGCAGCGCCCCGAACACGCACCGCTGCCGGCGCATCCGCTGGTAGTCGTCGCTGTAGGTGCGGGAGCGCGCGTACCACAGCGTCTCCGCGCCGCTGAGGCGCCGGGTGCCCGCCGGTAGCACGCCCTCGTCGTGCCGGCCGTACACGATGTCGTGGTCGACCGTGAGGACGAGCCCGCCGAGCCGGTCGATCAGCTCGGCGAACCCCCGGAGGTTGACGAGCGCGTACCAGTCGATCCGCAGGCCGAGGATGTGGCCGACGGTCTCCTTCATCACCTCGGCCCCCATGCCCTGGCGCCCGCCGAACAGCTCCGGGTGGTCGTCCGCGTACTGCCACACCGAGTACAGCAGGTCCTCCCGCCACCCGGGCCTGCTCTCCGGCAGGTCGAAGCCGAACGGGAACCGGGCGGCCATCGGGCTCCCCGGCGGGAACGGCACCCGCTCGAGGTTCCGCGGCAGGCCGATCAGCACGGTGTCGCCGGTGCGGACGTCCACGCTCGCCACGTTGATGCTGTCGGTCCGCATGCCGATGCGCCCCGGGCCCCAGTCGCCGCCGAGCAGCAGCACGTTGATCCGGTCCCGGCCCGCCCACGGGTCGCCGCGGGCCGGCCGGTCCTCGGCCCGGCCGGTGAAGACCTCCCCGAGCATCCGCTCGCTCACCGCCGCGTACCGGGCGGCGAGGGTGAAGGGGACGGTGACCGCCACCGCGAGCGCTCCGGCGATCAGCGCGGTCACCACCCGGTCGGCCGGCGGCAGCCGCCCGGGCCCGAGCACCGCGTACGAGTGGATCACCAGGCAGAACCAGGCCACGGCGGCGGCCCCGGTCACCACGGTGACCTGGCTGAGCCGGACCACCGCCCACCCCAGCAGCCCGACGTCGGCGCCCACCGCCGTCCAGATGAGGCAGGTGACGGCCGCCAGGTGGCAGCAGAGCAGGGTCAGCCCGGTCCGCCGCCACCCCGCCTTCAGGTGAGCCACCCCGGGCAGCACCGCGGAGAGCGCCACCCAGCCGAGCAGCGCGGCGGCCTCCCGCCGCGGCGATCCGGCGGCCGCCCCCTGCGCCCGTGCTCCGGCGGCGGCCTGCCTCGCCCGTGCTCCGGTGGTGGCCTCCCGCTTCGGCGTACTGGACGAACCCACACGCCAACAGTGCACGGACCGCGGGGAGATGCCCCGGATCCCGGCCGTCGTTGGCCGCCATTTGACCGGGGATTGACGCACCTGCGGATCACGAGGGCCGCCCGCCCAGGTGGCGGGCCCGGCGCCCACACCGCCGCGCCCGAGGGGCGGCGTGGCCGGCGGCGCGCGGACCGCCGGCGGGTCACCAGGGGAACGTGAACAGGCCGAAGTACGCGCCGATGAGCAGCAGGATCGCCGTGCCCCCGAGCACGCAGGCGAGGGCGATGCGCTGCCAGAGGGTGGGCTCCCAGCCGTCCCGCAGGCCGCGCATCACGGTGATCACCGCGATCACCTCCTGCACGAGCAGCACGATGGCGAGCAGCCGGACGAGCAGCCAGCCCGCCAGTACGGCCGGCCACGCCCCGGCCTGGTTCACCGAGAACAGCACGATCAGCGTGATGAACGCCGCCACGGCCGCGAGCTCGCCGAGCCCGGTCCACGCCATCTGGTGGAGCCGGCGCCGGATCGCCGGCCACTGGGTGGCCTGATCCTGCAGCCGGGGGTCCCGGCCCCGCAGCCGCACCACCACCATCTCGGTGACCGGGGCGGCGACGTACCCGACCGCGGCCAGGGTGAGGGTGAGCCACAGCACCGTGCCCTCGCCGTACCACGGGGCGGCCGGCACGTCCGCCGCGGCGAACCGCTGCACCGGGGTGGCCCCGGCGATCGGCACCTTCGGGCGGGCCGTCTCCGGCAGGCCCTTGATCCAGTTGGCGAGGGTGGGCAGGTACGTGGGCGCGTACGGGCCGCCGCGGACCCGCATCCCGTGGTCGGCCTTGGCGAGGAAGCGGATCGTGTAGGCGGTGTTGCCCCCCTCGTTCAGGGCCTTGACCAGTGTCTGGGTGCTCTCCACGAACGGGATGGACGGGTCGTCCGTGCCGTACAGCGCGAGGACCGGCTGTTTCACCCGGCGCAGCCACGGCGTGCCGTCGTGGCGGAGGAAGTCGAAGCCGACGCCGCCCATCGCCCGGGTGAGGAGGTCGCGCACCCCGGTCGGCGCGTGGAGCCGCAGGAGCTGCTCGTTGAGCGCCCAGGCGACCTGCCGGAGCGGGGAGACGTTCGGGGCGGAGACCAGGACCACGAAGCGGATGTCCGGGTCCTGGGCGGCGGCGATCGGCACCACCCAGCTCCCCTCGCTCACCCCCCACAGCCCGACCCGGTCCGGGTCGACGTCGGTCCGCTGGCGCAGCACCTGGATCATCCGCCGGGCGTCCTCGGCGAGCAGGGAGAAGTCCCGCTCCCGGAAGGAGTACCCGACCGTGCGCTTGTTGTAGGCGAGGGTGACGATCCCGGCCCGTGCCAGCCACTCGGCCTGCTCCTCGAACTCCGACGCCTCGCCGGACCCGGACCCCTGGACGAAGACCATCGCGGGGTGCCGCCCCGGGGTGAGCGGGCTGCGGATGGTGGCCCGCAGCGTCTCGTTCCGCACCGGGACGCGCACGGTCTCCGTCCGGATCGGGGCGGTGGCCGCCACCTCCTGCAGCTCCTTGGCGGGCTGCGGCGGTACGGACCGGAACTCCGGGGAGGCGGCGAGCAGCGGGGGGTCGAAGGCCGGCGGTGAGAGCAGATGGCCGATGACGGCCAGCACGACGATCAGCAGTCCCGTGAGCAACGCCAGCGTACGGCGGCCGACGGTCATACGGCTCCCTACCGACCTCGATGCCGACTCCAGGCTACGTCATTAGTCGATCTAGGCGCGGGCCGCCAGATCACGGCGTCCATCAGGGCGTCCGGGCGTGTGCCGAGACCGGCGCGGACCGGCGGGGCGCAGGTCACATATGTGACGGATTGGGCGGCGCTTGTCGCCGTGACCTGTTAGCTTCCTGCGACATGCGGGTCTTGCACAGCTCCGACTGGCACTTGGGCAGGTCCTTCCACCGGGAGAGCCTGCTCGGCGCCCAGGCCGCGTTCATCGATCACCTCGTGGAGACCGTGCGGGACGCGCGGGTGGACGTCGTGCTGGTCTCGGGCGATGTCTACGACCGGGCGCTGCCGCCGGTCGACGCGGTGGCGCTGTTCGACGAGGCCCTGGCCCGGCTGAAGGCGCTCGGCGTCGACACCGTGGTGATCAGCGGCAACCACGACTCGGCCGTGCGGCTGGGCTTCGGGGCCGACCTGATGGAGCGGGTGCACCTGCGCACCGTCCCGGACCGGGCCTGGGAGCCCGTGATGATCGGCGGGGTCGCCTTCTTCGGCATCCCCTACCTCGAGCCCGACCTGGTGAAGGCCCGGTGGGAGCTGGCCGAGCGCAGCCACACCGCCGCGCTCTCCTATGTGATGGACCGGATCCGCGCCCACCCGGCGGAGCGGAAGGTCGTGCTCGCCCACGCCTTCGTCACCGGTGGGCGGGCGAGCGACAGCGAGCGGGACATCAGCGTCGGCGGCGTCGCCCACGTGCCGCTGAGCGTGTTCGACGGGGTCGACTACGTCGCCCTCGGCCACCTGCACGGGCGGCAGGTGATGAGCGAGACCGTCCGCTACAGCGGTTCCCCGATCGCGTACTCCTTCTCCGAGGCGGGCCAGGTGAAGGGGTCCTGGCTGGTCGACCTCGACGCCGGGAGCGTGGAGTTCGTCCCGGCGCCGGTGCCCCGGCCGGTCGGCGTGCTCCGCGGCCGCCTCGACGACCTGCTCACCGACCCGCGGTACGCCGGCTACGAGGACCACTGGCTTCAGGTGACGCTGACCGACCCGGTCCGGCCGAAGGAGGCGATGGAGCGGCTCCGCCGCCGTTTCCCGCACACCCTCGTGCTCAACTTCGACCCCGAGGGCGGCGGCCGGGCGCAGGCCCACCGGCCGCGGATCGCCGGGCGGGCCGAGATCGACGTGGTGCTCGACTTCGTCCGCGAGGTCCGCGGGGAGCCGGCCGACGAGGCGGAGGCGCGGCTGGCCGCCCAGGCCGTGGAGGCGTGCCGCCTGGAGGAGGCCCGATGAGGCTGCACCTGCTCCGGTTGACCGCGTTCGGCTCCTTCCCCGGGACCGAGGAGGTCGACTTCGACGCGCTCAGCGAGGCGGGCCTGTTCCTCATCCACGGGCCGACGGGGGCGGGCAAGACCACGGTGCTCGACGCGGTCTGCTTCGCCCTGTACGGCCGGGTGCCCGGGCAGCGGGACAAGGCGCGGAGCCTCCGCTGCGACCACGCGCCGCCCGGCCGGGGACCGGTGGTCGAGCTGGAGGTCACGATCCGGGACCGCCGGTTCCGGATCACCCGGTCGCCCGCCTGGCTGCGGCCGAAGCAGCGCGGCACCGGCCTGGTCGAGGAGAAGGCCAAGACCCGCGTCGAGGAGCTCACCCCGGCGGGGTGGACCGCCCGCACCACCCGCAGCGACGAGGCCGGCCACCTGATCGGTGAGCTGCTCGGCATGAACGCCGACCAGTTCTGCCAGGTCGCGATGCTGCCCCAGGGCGAGTTCGCGCGGTTCCTCCGCGCCGACGGCGAGGAACGGCGGAGGCTGCTCGAGCGGCTCTTCTCGGTGCGGATCTACACCGAGGTGGAGCGGTGGCTCGCGGAAAGGCGGACCGAGACCGGGCGCGAGCAGCAGGAGGCGTGGCGCGAGGTCGAGTCGGTCATCGACCGGATGCGCGGGGCGGCCGGTCCCGAGCTCCTCGCCGCCCTCCCCGAGACCGCCGACCCGGCGGGGGACCCGCTCGGCTGGTCGGCCGCGCTGCTCGCCGCGGCGGCCGAGGCGGTCGCGGCCACCGGCGCGGAGGAGCAGCGGAGCGCGGACGCCCTGGCGTCCGCGCGCGCCGCGCTGGAGGCGGGCCGGGAGGTGGCCGAGCGGCGGCGCCGGTACGAGGCGGCCCTCGCCCGCCGGGACGAGCTCGCCCTGGCGGCCGAGGAGCGGTCCGACCTGGAGTCGATGCTCGACGAGGCGGCCCGGGCCGACCGGGTGAGCCCGCTGATCCGGCTGGCCGAGCAGCGGGCGGAGGCGGCGGCGAAGGCGCGGCAGCTCGCCGGCGACGCGATCGGCCGGGCCGGCCCTCTCATCGGCCCGGCGGCCGGCGCGGCCGACCTGGAGCGGCTGGAGCGGGAGCGCCGCGCCGAGGCGGCCCGGCTGGAGCAGCTCCTCCCCGAGGAGGCGCGCCTGACCGCGGTGCGCGGCGACCTCGCCGCGGCGCGCGAGCGCCTCACCGAGCTCGCCGCCGAGGAGGCCCGGCTCGCCGAGCGCCGTGCCGAGCTGCCTGATGAGCTGGCGCGGGCCGAGGAACGGCTCGCCGAATCCCGGCTCGCCGCGGCCCGGATCCCGGGCCTCGCCGCGAACCGGGACGCCGCGGCCGCCGCGCTCGCCGCGGTCCGCCGCCGGGACGAGCTCGCCGCCGCGCTCGCCGAGGCGCGCCGTGCCGAGGCGGACGCGCTCGCCGCGCTGCCCGAGCCTGCGGGGCCGGACCCCGGGCGGTCCCTGGCCGAGCTGGAGCGGGCCCGCCGGGACGAGCTGGTCAAGCTCGAGGAGCGGGCCGCCGAGGAGGCGCGGCTCGCGGAGATCACCGCACGGCTGGCCGGGCTCCGCCGGGAGATCGCGGAGGCCGCCGAGGAGGAGGCCGCGGTCCGCGCCGACCTCACCGGCCTGCCGGACGAGCTGAAACGGGCCGAGGAGCGGCTCGCCCGGGCCCGCGCGGCCGCCGCCCGGCTCCCCGGCCTGGAGGCGGAGTGCCGGCGGGCCGCCGAACGGCTCGCCGCCGCGCAGGACCGGGACCGGCTGGCCGCCGAGCTCGCCGAGGCGGAGCGGGCCCGCCAGGCGGCCGTGGACCGGGCCCAGGAGGCGCGGGACCGGTTCCAGGAGATCCGGCAGGCCCGGATCGAGGGCATGGCGGGCGAGCTCGCCAGGGAGCTCACCCCCGGGGAGCCCTGCCCGGTGTGCGGGTCGCCCGACCACCCGGCGCCGGCCGCCCCGGCGGACGCCGCGCCGACGGCCGAGGACGAGCAGCGCGCCCAGGACGAGTTCGAGGCGGCCCGGCGGGCCCGAGAGGAGGCCGAGCGGCGGGTCGCGAGCATGCGGGCCCGGCTCGACGAGGTGACCCGGCGCGCGGAGGGACGCGGCACCGCCGAGGCGGCCGCGCTGCTCGCCGCCGCCGAGGAGGCGATGGCCGCCGAACGGGAGGCGGCGGCCGCCGAGCCGGAGCTGGCCGCCGAGGCCACCGAGCTGGCCGCCCGGCTCGACCGGCTCCGCGCCACGGCCGAGGTGCTCGGCCGCCGGCTCGCGGAGCACCGCGCCCAGGAGCGCGACCTGGCGGCCGAGCACGCCCGCCTCGCCGCCCGCCTCGCCGAGGCGCTCGGCGAGGACCGGGACGTGCGGGCGAGGAGGGAGCGGCTCGAGCGGGAGCTCGGGCTGCTCACCGCCGCCGCGGACGCGGTCGCCGCCGCGCGCGCCGCGGAAGAGGCCTACCGGCAGGCGCGCGCCGCGGTGCCGGAGGGCGCCGAGGAGGAGGCCGCCCGCCGGGCCCTGGAGGAGGCCGACAAGGCGCTCGAGTCCGCGAACACGCTCGCGGCCGAGGAGTCCGCGCTCGCCGAGGAGCGGCGGCGGCTCGCCGAGGAGCTCGCCACCGTGGAGGAGCGGGCCAGGCGGCTGGCGATCGAGACGGCAGAGACCCGCACCCGCCTGGAGCGGCTCACCGAGGAGGAGGCGCGGCTCACCGGGCTCCTCGACGAGCACCGCGGCGAGGACCCCTCGCTCGCCGCACGGCTGGAGCGGATCACCGCGGAGACGGCGCTGCTCCGCGACGCCGCGGAGGCGGTGGAGCGGGCGCGCCTCGCCGAGCAGGAGCGGGAGCGCGCGGCCGCCGAGGCGGAGGCGGCGGCAGCCGAGGCGGGCTTCCGCGGGGTGGCCGACGCCAAGGCCGCGATCCGCACCGAAGCGGAACGCGAGGAGATGGCCGAACGCCTGCGGCGGTTCGACGCCGAGCAGGCCGCGATCGAGGCCGAGCTGGCCGACCCCGAGCTCGCCGCGGCCGCGGCCGGCCCGGCCCCGGACCTGGCCGCGCTCGAGCAGGAGCACGAGCGGGCCGAGCGCGAGCACGCGGAGCGGGTCTCCGCCCGGGACCGGGCGCGGAGCCGGCTCGACCAGCTCACCGACCTCGCCGCCGAGCTGGAGGCCGCCCACCGGCGCTACCTGCCCGCCGCGGAACGGCACCGCCTCGCCAGGCGGATGGCCGAGCTCACCGGCGGCACCTCGCCGGACAACCGCTACCACATGCGGCTCTCCTCCTACGTGCTCGGCGAGCGGCTCCGCCAGGTGGTCGACGCGGCCAACGACCGGCTCGACCGCATGTCGGGCGGCCGCTACCTGCTCGAGCACGACCTGGGCCGGGTCGCGGGGGACCGGGGACGGTCCGGCGGGGGTCTGGCGCTCCGCGTGCTCGACGGCTGGACCGGGGCCGCGCGCGACCCGGCGACCCTCTCCGGCGGGGAGAGCTTCATTGCCTCGCTCGCCCTGGCGCTCGGCCTCGCCGACGTGGTCGCCGCCGAGGCGGGCGGGCCCGAGATCGGCACGCTCTTCGTGGACGAGGGGTTCGGCACGCTCGACGAGGAGACCCTCGACGACGTGCTCGACATCCTCGACGGCCTGCGGGAGGGCGGCCGGACCGTGGGGATCGTCAGCCACGTCGCCGAGCTGCGCCTGCGGATCCCGGCGCGGCTCCAGGTGGTCAAGGGCCGGTCGGGCTCACGGCTGGTGCACGCCTGAGGGGGCGGCCCGCCCGGCGAGCAGCTCGGCGAGGTGGTAGGCCCGGGCGCCGGCGAGCTGGGCGAGCTGCGTGCGGCAGGAGAACCCGTCGGCGAGCAGGATCGTGCCCTCCGCGGCCTGCCGTACCGCGGGGAGCAGCCGGGTCTCCGCCACCGCGACCGAGATCTCGAAGTGGCCGCGCTCGGCGCCGAAGTTGCCGGCGAGCCCGCAGCACCCGCCGACCGAGGTGACCGAGGCGCCCGCGCGCGAGAGCAGCTCCCGGTCGGTGTCCCAGCCCAGCACGGCGTGGTGGTGGCAGTGCGGCTGGGCGAGGATCTCCACCCCGGTCAGGTCGGGCGGGGTCCAGCCCGGCAGGCCGCTCAGGAACTCGGCGAGGGTGCGCACCGACCCGGAGACGGCCCGCGCGGCCGGGTCGTCCGGGCCGAGCAGGTCGAGCGCGTCCGACCGCAGCACCGCGGCGCAGGACGGCTCGAGCGCGATGATCGGCATCCCCGCCCGCGCGTGCCGGGCCAGGGCGTCGACGGTACGGCGGAGCCTGCGGCGGGCGGTGGTGAGCTGCCCGGTGGAGATCCAGGTGAGGCCGCAGCAGAGCGAGGCCCGGGGCACGGCCACGGCCACGCCGGCCCGGCCCAGCACCTCGATCGCGGCGAGCGCGATCTCCGGGGCGAAATGGTCGGTGAACGTGTCCACCCACAGCAGCGCGGTGCGGCCGGGCGCGGTCCGCCCCGGGCCTTCGCCGGGACGTCCGGGCCGGGATTCCGATCGCGGCGGCCGGTGCCGCCGGAACCGCTTCGGAGCGAAGTACGGCAGCTCCCGCCGGGGGTCGATCCCGCCGAGCCGTTTGATCAGCCCGGTGAGCGGACCGGCGTGGAGCAGCGCGTTGGCCGCCCCGGGGGCGAGGCCGGCGAGCGCGGCCCAGCGCGGCAGCCACCCCAGGGTGTAGTGCGAGGCGGGGCGCAGCCGGCGCCGGTAGGCGGCGTGCAGCGCCTCGGCCTTGTAGGTGGCCATGTCCACCCCGGTCGGGCAGTCCGACAGGCAGCCCTTGCAGGCGAGGCACAGGTCGAGCACCTCGCGGACCTCGGGCGCGCGCAGCCCGCCGGGGAGGGCGCCGCTCACCGCCTCCTGCAGCACCCGGGCCCGGCCCCGGGTGGAGTCCTTCTCGTCCCGGGTGGCCTGGTAGGACGGGCACATCACCGTGTCCCCGGTCACCGTCTCGGCCCGGCACCGGCCGACCCCGGTGCACCGGTGCACCGCGGTGGCCAGGTCCCCGCGGTCGTGCGGGTAGCGGAACACGGTGCCGCGCACCGGCGGGGGTGGCGGCTGGAGCCGGAGGTCCGCGTCGGCCCGGGCCGGCCGGACGATCACCCCCGGGTTGAGCACGCCGCCGGGGTCGAAGACGTCCTTCACCGCGGCGAACGCGGCGAGCGCGGCGGGGGAGTACATGAGCGGCAGCAGCTCGCTGCGGGCCCGGCCGTCGCCGTGCTCCCCGGACATCGAGCCGCCGTACCCGGCGACCAGGCGGGCGGCGTCGAGCAGGAACGCCCGGAACGCGGCGGCGCCGTCGGGGCGGTGGAACGGGAAGTCGATCCGCACGTGCACGCAGCCGTCGCCGAAGTGGCCGTACGGCAGGCCGGTGAGCCCGTGCGCGGCGAGCAGCTCCTCGAAGTCCCGCAGGTACGCGCCGAGCCGCTCCGGCGGCACGGCGGCGTCCTCCCACCCGGCGTGCGCCGGCGCGCCGGCGGGGGTGCGCGCGGCGAGCCCGGCGCCGTCCTCCCGGATCCGCCAGACCGCCGCCGCGTGCCCCGTGTCCTCGATCACCATGCTGTCGGCCGCGCCCGCGTCGGCGATGAGCGCGCGGGCCGCGGCGCGCAGCTCGGCCTCGTGCTCGCCGCCGAGCTCGACGAGGAGCCAGCCCCGCCCGCCGGGGAGCGGCGGCACCCGGGACGGGCCCCGCCGGTCGCGCACCAGGTCGATGAGGCGCGCGTCGAAGCCCTCCAGGGCGACCGGCCGGTGCGGCAGGAGCGCGGGCACCGCGTCGGCGGCCGCCGCCATGTCCGGGTACCCGAGCACGACGAGCACGGTCCGGGCGGGCGTGGCCACCAGCCTGAGCTCGGCCTCGAGCACCAGCGCCCAGGTGCCCTCGGAGCCGACCATGGCCTTGGCCACGTCGAACCCGCGTTCGGGCAGGAGGTGCTCGAGGGAGTAGCCGGAGATCTGCCGGGGGAACCGGCCGAGCTCGGTGCGGATCACCGCGAGGTGGTCCCGGACCACCCGGCGGAGCGTGGTGAGCGTGGGGGAGATCTCCGACCTGGTGGAGAGCCGTTCCCCGCCCCCGGTCAGCACGTCGAGGGCGAGCACGTTGTCGGCGGTGCGGCCGTAGGCGAGCGCCCGCGACCCGCACGCGTTGTTGCCGATCATGCCGCCGATCGTGCACCGGCTGTGCGTCGACGGGTCCGGCCCGAACCGCAGGCCGTACGGCGCGGCCAGGCGTTGCAGGGTGCCGAGTACGGCCCCGGGCTCGACCACGGCGGTGCGGGACTCCGGGTCGAGGGACCTCACCCGCCGCATGTGGCGGCTGAAGTCGAGGATCACCCCGGGGCCGACGGCGTTGCCCGCGATCGAGGTGCCGGCACCGCGCGCGGTGATGGGCACCCCTTCGGCGCGGCAGACCGAGAGCGCGGCGGCGACGTCATCGGCGTCGCGGGGGAAGACCACGACCGACGGGAGCACCCGGTAGAGGGAGGCGTCGGAAGAGTACTCCGCCCGGCGGCGTGACGACGCGTCGACGTCGCGCACCCCGGCCTTGCGCAGCACCTCGGCGAGCTGGGACGGCTTCAGGGCGCGACCTCCGAGGGTCGGCTCCGCTCGCCGGTGGCCCGCCCGTGGCCATGCCCATGCCCGTGGCCGTGCCCGTGACCATGCCCGTGCCCGTGGGCGTGGGCATGGCTCGGGGCGGCGCCCGGCAGCGGGTCCCCGGCGCGCAGCGGGGCGCGCTCGAACCGGCCTTCGTGCGCGAGGATGGGCCGCCGGTCCCCGGCGAGCTCGGGGTACTTCTCCTCGAGCCTGCGCCGGGCGTCGGCGGTCCTGCGCAGCTCGGCGACGTACTCCCGGTTCGCCCCGTAGGTGCCGCGCCAGGTCTGCGGCATCCGCTCGGGCGGCGGCGGGGCGCTCGCCAGGCCGGTCACCGCGACCCGGCTGGGGACCTTGGTCGTGGCCGCGCCGCAGTAGGGGCAGTCCGGGAGCGGTGCGGTGAAGGACTGGATCACCTCGAACCGGTGTCCCTCACCGCAGCGCAGGTCGTAGATCGGCATGGCGTCACCACAGCGTAATGGAGCGGGTCAGGATGCCGGCGAGGTCCTCCTCGGTCACCGGCTTGGGCGCGGTGGCGAGCAGCCGCTGCTGCTTCATCGCCCCCTCGACCAGGGCGGGGACGTCACCGCTGTCGTAGCCGACACCGCCGATGCCGTTCGGCATGCCGATGTCCTGCATGAGCCGGAGCAGCACCCGGGGCAGGAACTCCGCCGGGTCGTCCGGCCGCTCCGCCCCCGGGTCGAGCAGCTCGGCGGCGCGCAGGTGCCGCTCCGGGTTCGCCTCGAAGGTGAACCGGAACGCCTCGGGCGCGGTGAGCGCCACGGCCATGCCGTGCGGCACCAGCGGCTCGGCGTCCGGGTAGCCGTCGGGGTGGAAGTCCTTCACCCGGCCGGCGATCGGGTAGGCGTTGGCGTGCGGGATGTGCACGCCGGCGTTGCCGAACCCGAGCCCGGCGAAGGTCGCGGCGAGGGCCATCTTCGCCCGCGCCTCGGTGTCGTTCCCGTCGCGCACCGCGGCACGGAACGACTCGGCGAGGAGGCGCATCGCCTGCTCGGACCACATGTCGGAGATCGGGTTCGCGCCGCAGTACGGCACGCGCTCCTCGGGCCGCTTGTGCTCGTAGGAGGTGTACGGCCGGGCGGTGTAGCTCTCCAGCGCGTGGCAGAGGATGTCCATCCCCGCCGAGGCGGTCACCCCGGCCGGCTGGGTGAGGGTCAGGTCCGGGTCGACCACGGCGAGCACCGGGCGGAGCCGCGGATGGCTGATCCCGGTCTTCACCTTCAGGGCGAGCACGTCGAGCACGCAGATCGTGGTGCTCTCCGACCCGGTCCCCGTGGTGGTGGGCACCGCGATCAGCGGCTTGAGCGGCTCGGACGGGGCGCGGCCCCCGCCCACCGGGGCGTTGACGTAGTCCATCAGCTCGCCCGGGTTGGTGGTGAGCAGGTTGACGGCCTTCGCCGTGTCGATGCTCGACCCGCCGCCGACCGCGACGTAGGCGTCCCACGGCCCGGTGGCGCGGGCGTGCTCGATCGCGGCGAGCAGGCTCTCGTCGGTGGGCTCGACGTGGACCCCGTCGTAGACCTCCGCGGCGATGCCGTACTTGCCGATCTGCTCGGCGATCCGCTGCGGGGCGCCGGTCGCCGCCACACCGGGGTCGGTGATGACGAGCACGCGGCGTACGCCGGACTGGCTGAGATCGAACCCGATCTCGGCGGAGGCGCCGGGACCGAACTTCAGCGCCGGCGCGCCGTAGGTGAAGATCGACTCAGGATTGCTGGGCGCGTACACGTCGGCCTCTCAGCTGTAGTAGCCGTGGGGGGCGGTGCGCATGGAGCGGAGCTGCTCGGCGTCGTGCCCGAAGACGACCATGGCGTTGCTCTGCTCGGCGATCGAGCGGATCTTCTCCACCGAGGCGTACCAGGCGCTCAGGTCGTTGACGATCGCCGCGGGCACGGCCGGCGGGCCGTACGAGTCGCCCATGTAGACGGCGTCGGACGTGAAGATCATGGTGCCGGTCTCGGGGAGGTCGACGCGCATCGCCATGGTGCCGGGGGTGTGGCCGGGCGCCTCGATCAGCGTCACCCCGGGGAGGATCTCGGTGTCGCCGGAGACGGTCTCGAACTCGAGGCCCTCGTAGTCGGCCTTGAGGTGCGCCCCGGTGAACGGGCCCTCGAAGCCGAAGGCGAACTCCTTCTCCTTCTGGTGGCAGATCAGCTTGGCCCCGGTGTTGGCGAACAGCCGCACGTTGCCGGCGTGGTCGAAGTGCAGGTGGGAGAGGACCACGTAGTCGATGTTCTCCGGGGCGAAGCCGAGCCGGCCGAGCTGGGCGTCGAGGTACTGCTCCTCGGTGACCTGGTCGTAGGGGAAGTACTCCTGCAGCCCGGTCGGCTCCCACCGGGTCTCCCAGTCACGCGGGCAGCTCGTGTCCCACAGGAGGGTGCCCTCGCCCGTCTCTACGAGGACGGCGTGGGTGGTGCAGGGGTACCACTCGACCGGCTTGTCCCGCTCCGAGCGGGGCCGGATGGTGCGGCCTGGCTTGAGCAGCAGCCAGGTGAGGTCACAGCTCATCGCCCCGCAGTCGAGCACGTGCAGTTTCATCGCCGCTCCCCTGGTGGTTGGGCTAACCGGTAGGTGACTGGAATGTGGCATGTAGCATGCTACGTGTCAATATCCCGGGGAGAATTTCCTCGCTAGGCTCCACCACAACGGCAAACGAAGATCCGAGAGGTCGTCTGGCGGTGCGAGCGGTCGACGGTACGTCCAGCCTCACCGAGCAGGTGCTCGAGTCGGTCCGTGAGGCCATTCACTCCGGTGAGCTCAAGGCGGGGGAGCTGTACTCGGTGTACCAGCTCGCCGCGCAGCTCAACGTGTCCCGGACCCCGGTCCGGGAGGCGATGCTCCGGCTCGCCGAGGCCGGCATGGTCCGGTTCGAGCGCAGCAAGGGCTTCCGCGTGCTCCGCCGCGACCCCCGGGAGATCGCCGAGATCTTCCAGCTCCGGCTGCTGCTCGAGGTGCCCGCGACCCGGCGGGCCGCCCGGCACGCCGACGAAGCGCTGATCATCCGGCTCAAGGAGGAGCTGGCCGCGATGCGCGCCGCGGCCGAGGCGCACGACGAGCCGCTCTTCATGCGGCATGACCGCGCGTTCCACGAGATCCTGCTCGCCGCCGGAGGCAACCGGAAGCTCGTCGACACGGTCGGCCGGCTCCGGGACTCCACGATCATGCTCGGCGCCTCCACCGTGGACCGGTCCCGCTCGCTCGCCGACATCGCCGCCGAGCACGAGCCGATCCTCGCCGCGATCGAGGCCCGGGACCCGGGCGCGGCCGCCGAGGCGATGCGCGTGCACGTCACCCACACCGGGGAGCTGCTCGTCATCCAGGCCGCCGCGGATAACGGGCGCACCGCCGACGAGGACGCCCTCGAGCTGATCCGCGACGCCGAGGGCATCTGACGGTCTCGCTGTCCGGCCGGCCCATGGCGTACGGGGCCGGATGGGCGCGGGCCGGTACGGCGCATGGCCGGGCCGGCGGACGTCGACGCCGGATCGCCGGTCAACCGGGGAGCCTGGCAGGCGGATCAAGCGGCCGGCCCTCCCGCGACATCCGGCCGGTCATGAGCGGTTCACCTCGCTCGATCGGGAGCGGCATCCCGCGCCGGACCGGAGGGAGGAGAGGGGGTGGAGGTCTCCTGAATCATGGAGTAGCGCCCGTCCGATGGCTGCTCCACCCGGTACGCGGGGAGACTCCCGCGCGGGACGACGAAGAACCGCCTCCCGTCCTCCGGCAGCGCGGTCGGCACGGTCTCCTGCCCACCGTGACGCCAGGTGAGCACGACGCGGAACCGGCACGCGCAGCCATGGCTGCTGAAGTACAGCCGGAAGGTCTCGTGCTCAGCTTTGATGGTGTAGGGGAGCAGGATCCGGGTCACCGGCTCGCCCGGACGGGTGTTGAGGTCCACGGGTGAGAACGCCGGCGGGTGTTCGTCCAGCTCCACTCTCCAGGCGTACTGCGCGGTTCCCTCCGCGCATCCTCCGGTGGCCGGGCGGACCAGCACGCCCGTCTGCGGTGTGGCGTTCCGGCCGACCTCCTCGATGCGGATCCCGGTGAGCTCGAGCTCGGCCTCGGACTCCCGCCGGACCGAGATGTCCAGCCAGACGTCGTCAGCGAGGACCGGGTCGTCCACGGCCGGATCGGTCTCCGCCACCTCCTTGGGATCGACCAGGTCGGCCGGCCGGGACAGGTAACGGTGGGCGCAGAAGGCGTTCCAGGCGTAGGTCACGTTCGGGGCCGCCTTGCGCGGCCCGGATGGAGAGAGTGATCTCGGTCCACCGGGCGTGGCCGTCAATTGGAATATGAGCGCGATGGCCACGATGGCTGTGACGGCGAATCCGATGACACCAACACGGAGATATCTACGGTCCCAGATTTTCTTGATGACTTGTTTCCCCCGCTCCCTGATGAACGCCATACGGGATTCCACCGCCACGATGGCGGCCAAGAGGACGATTGTGAGAAGTATCTTGCGATCGAGGCTGATATCCGGCAGGAACCACGAAAGGAGCCCGATGATAGAACAGAGTGTGGTGAACGCCGTCGACCAGGTCTTCTGCTGAGCGGACCGGTTGGAATCGCCGGGGGGATCAGAGCGGGTGGGGGTCCTGTCGTCCATGAAGGGCTCCGATCATACTGGAATGAACCAGCCTCGACCATGATGATTCATGGATCATGCTCTGGCTAGATGATCATGATTGACCTAATTCCGAGACGCCTTGGACGTTCGATGCTTGAGGTTGGCTGTAATGCCATATTTCCGTCCTTATGTACGAATGTACATACTGTACATCTACTGTCGCATCCGGGCATGCTTTTTCTCTACCGATACTCCACCGACCCTGCGACCCCGAATGTCCGAATCCAGTTTGATGGCACCGGCAATGAGTCAATCCCGCCAGAACACCCGTCTCCTGCAACGGCGGAAAGGTGCCAATTCCCGTGTTCTTGCGCCGCGACCGCTGACAGACCGGCCCCTGAGCTACCGGACCGCCCGCCCCGCTGTACAGGAAGGAAGGGGCAGCCAGCGGCTGGTGAGGAGGTAGCCGCCGCCGAGCACGGCGGCCACGGACACGGCGAGGAAGAGCAGCAGCCAGAATCCGGCGGGCAGCGGGGTGATCCGGGCGAGCTGGTCGGCGTCGGAGTACGGGGCCCGGCCGCGCCGCCGCTTCGACCACAGCTCGATGATCGGCCGCACCCCGCCGAAGAGCAGGAACCAGGCCGCCAGGTGGGCGAAGAACACCTGCACCCCGGCGTCGGCGAACCAGGAGAGGGCGAACACCGCCATCGCCACCGCGAAGAGCGCCACCAGGCCGAACAGGTTCCGGACCATGAGCAGCATGCCGGTCAGCAGGGCGAGCATCGCCCATAACAGCAGGGCGACGTACCCGGACGAGACGAGCCAGGCGGCGCCCAGCCCGAGCAGCGAGGGGGCGAGGTAGCCGGCCGCGGCGGTCGCCACCATGCCCGGTCCGGTGGGGCGGCCCTTGGTGAGGGTGATCCCCGAGGTGTCCGAGTGGAGGCGGATGCCCTTCAACGTGCGCCGGGTCAGCAGGGCGGTGAGGGCGTGCCCGCCCTCGTGGGCGATGGTGATGAGCGCCCGGGCCGACCGCCACGGGACCGGGTGGGCGACGAAGAGGAACGCGGCCACCCCGGTGAGGGCGACCAGCCACGGCTGGGGCGCGGGCAGCGGAGCGGTCAGCTCGTTCCAGAGCTCGTTCAGGGGGTCACCTCGGCTCGATGAAAGGTCACCTCGGCCGGAATCGTACGGCCTTGCCGTGGAGAGTGAGGAAATTTGCTTGGCATCCTGACTGTCTAGATATATCGTTGACCGGCTTTCCCGCGGCCCGAGCCCTGGACGGGTACGGCGCACGGCCCGCCCGGGGAACGGCGTGGCCGCGCCGGGCCGTGGGGCCGGCCCGGCGAGCCGGATGGCACGTGCTCCGCGCGGCGGACGTACCGGCGGATCGCCGGGGAGAGGACCCGCCCACGAGCACGCGGCAGGCGATGTTCCGGAATCTCGCGGAGGATCGGTGAGCCAGACCCCGGCCGTGGCCGTACACGGCCTGACGAAGCGATATGACAAGGTCGAGGCCGTCAAGGGCATCGACTTCGAAGTGGCGCCCGGGGAGGTGTTCGGCTTCCTCGGGCCGAACGGCGCGGGCAAGAGCACGACCATCAACATGCTCTGCACCCTGGTCACCCCGACGTCGGGCACGGCCAAGGTCGCCGGCTACGACGTGGTGACCGAGCGGGACCAGGTGCGCCGCAACATCGGCCTGGTCTTCCAGGACCCCACGCTCGACGGGTACCTCACCGCCGAGCAGAACCTGCGCTTCCACGCCGAGCTGTACGGCATGCCGCGGCAGGTGTTCCGCGAGCGCATGCGGCAGGTGCTCGACATGGTGGGGCTGTGGGACCGCAGGGACGCGAAGGTCATGACGTTCTCCGGCGGCATGAAGCGCCGCCTGGAGATCGCCCGCGGCCTGCTGCACTCGCCCCGGGTGCTCTTCCTCGACGAGCCCACGGTCGGTCTCGACCCGCAGACCCGCGCCGCCATCTGGGGCTACATCGAGAAGCTGCGCCACGCCGAGGACATCACGATCTTCATGACCACCCACTACATGGAGGAGGCCGAGTACTGCGACCGGATCGCGATCATCGATCACGGCCGGATCGTGGTGATCGACTCTCCGGAGGCGCTCAAGGCGAGCGTGGGCAAGGACCGGGTGCAGCTCAGGACCGAGGACGACGAGCAGGCCATTGTGCTGCTCAAGGAGCGCTTCGGCATCGACGCGGCCGTCCGTGAGGGCCAGGTGACGTTCGCCGTGGAGGCGGGCGAGCGGTTCGTGCCCCGCCTCTTCGCCGAGCTCGGCGTGGCGATCCGGTCGGTGAGCGTGTCGCGGCCCTCGCTCGACGACGTGTTCATGGCCTACACCGGCACGACGATCCGGGACGCCGAGGCCGGCGAGGGGCGCGCGGAGTTCATGCGGCGGATGGCACGGAGGTGACGATGACGGCCGAGGTGGCCCGGGTGGGCGTGGCGCCACGGGGCGGGCGCCACGATCTGCGCGCGATCAAGGTGGTGCTCCACCGTGAGATGCTGCGGTTCGTCAACGATCGGCCGCGGATGGTCTCGATGCTGGTCCAGCCCGTGCTGTGGCTGTTCATCATGGGCACCGGGTTCGGGACGCTCGTGCGCGACTCGATCCCCGGGGTCGACTTCCGCACGTTCATGTTCCCGGGGATGATCTCGATGACGGTCATCATGACCGCGATGTTCTCCGCCGGGTCGATCGTGTGGGACCGCGAGTTCGGCTTCCTCCGGGAGATGCTGGTCGCGCCCGTGAGCCGCGGGGCGATCGTGATCGGCAAGTGCCTCGGCGGGGCCGCGGTCGCCTGCGCGCAGGGCGTGATCATCCTCGCCCTCGCCGGGTTCGTCGGCGTGCCGTACTCGCCGCCGCTCATGCTCACCCTGCTGGCCGAGATGTTCATCGCCGCGTTCACCATCACGGCGTTCGGCCTGCTCTTCGCCGCGCGGATGCGGAACATGCAGTCCTTCTTCGGCCTGATGCAGATGGCGATCATGCCGATGATGTTCCTGTCCGGCGCGATGTTCCCGCTGTCGAACCTGCCGTCGTGGCTGCACTGGCTGACCACGATCAACCCGCTGACCTACACGGTCGACCCGATGCGCCAGGCGGTGTTCGCCCACCTCGACGTGCCCCCGCAGGTGAACGCGGTGCTCAACCCGGGCGTGACCTGGTTCGGCTGGCAGCTCCCCGTGGGGCTGGAGGTCGCCATGGTCGCGCTGATCGGCCTGGCCATGCTCGCCGGCGCGGTGGCCCAGTTCCGCAAGACCGAGTGACCCGCCCGCTCGCGCGCCGCGGGCATGACTCCCGGGCCTCGTTCAAGGCGCTCGGCGCGGACCCGCCCGCTCGCGCGCCGCGGGCATGGGCACCGGGTTCGCACCTGGGAGCACCCCGGGGCCCCGCCCGCGACGCGCGCGATGCGGCGGACGCCCCGGGGACGCCGGTCAGGGTCCGGGGTCCCCGCCCGCGACGCGCGCGAGGGCATGGGGCCGCCCCGGTGGGCGAGACCGGCCGCCCCTGCCGCCCGCCCGCGCCCCGAGGGGCGCGGGCCGCTGGGCTTAGACTGCGGCCTTGTGGTGCGGGACGCTGTTGAAACGAATTTCGCCGAGGTCGTCGGTTCCCTCGCGCCGGGCGCCCCGGGCGACCCGGATCGCCCGGTACGGCCGGGCACGACGCTGACCGGCGCGCTCTGCCGGGAGCTCTTCGCGGCCCAGCTCGGCAGCCGGCTGCTCGACATCGCCGCCCGCGTGCTGCGGGAGAAGGGCCAGGGCTTCTACACGATCGGATCGTCCGGGCACGAGGGCAACGCGGCGGTCGCCGCGGCGCTCCGCCCGACCGACCCGGCCCTGCTCCACTACCGGTCGGGCGCGTTCTACCTGGCGCGCTCGGCCCAGGCCGGGCGGGCGCCCGAGGAGGGGCTGCGGGACGTGCTCCTCGGGCTCTGCGCCTCGGCGGAGGAGCCGATCGCCGGGGGCCGCCACAAGGTGTTCGGCCACCCCGGCCTCGCAGTGATCCCGCAGACCTCCACGATCGCCAGCCACCTGCCGCGGGCCGTCGGGGTCGCCTTCGCGATCGAGCGGGCGCGGGCGCTCGGCCTGTCCACCCGGTGGCCGGAGGACGCGATCGTGGTGTGCAGCTTCGGCGACGCCTCGGTCAACCACGCCTCGGCGCTGACCGGGTTCAACACCGCCGCCTACACGCGCTTCCGCGGGCTGCGCCTGCCCGTGCTGTTCGTCTGCGAGGACAACGGCATCGGGATCAGCGTGAAGACCCCGCCCGGCTGGGTGGAGCAGGCCCGGCACCGCGGGCTCGAGTACTTCGCCGCCGACGGCTGCGACCTGGCCGAGGCCTACGACGCGGCGTGCCGGGCCGCCGAGTACGTCCGGTCCACCCGCGCCCCGGCCTTCCTGCACCTGCGCACGGTCCGCCTGATGGGCCACGCCGGCTCGGACGTGGAGATCGCCTACCGGACCCGCAAGGAGATCGCCGCCGACCTGGAGCGCGACCCGCTGGTCGGCACGGCGCGGCTGCTCGTGGCGGCCGGGCTCGCCCAGCCCGACGAGCTGGTCAAGCGCTACGAGGCCGAGCGGGAGCACGTGCTCGCGCTCGCCATGGAGTGCGCCCGCCGGCCGCGGCTCACCACGGCGGAGGAGGTGATGGCGCCGCTCGCCCCCCGCCACCCCGACCGGGTGGCCGCGGTGGCGGCGCGCTCGGCCCCGGACGACGTGCGGGAGCGGGTGTTCGGCACGCTCCCCGAGCGGGAGGGCGGGCTCACCCTCGCCCAGGCGGTGAACCGGGCCCTCGCCGACGCCATGGCGCACGACCCGGGCATCCTCGTGTTCGGGGAGGACGTGGCCCGCAAGGGCGGCGTGTACGGGGTGACCCGCGGCCTGCTCCGCAAGTTCGGGGCCGAGCGGGTCTTCGACACGCTCCTCGACGAGCAGGCGATCCTCGGGCTGGCGCTCGGCGCCGGGGTCTCCGGGCTGCTCCCGGTGCCGGAGATCCAGTACCTCGCCTACATCCACAACGCCCTCGACCAGATCCGGGGCGAGGCCTCCACCCTGGGGTTCTTCTCCACCGGCGCGTACCGCAACCCGATGGTGGTGCGGGTGGCGGGCTACGCGTACCAGAAGGGCTTCGGCGGGCACTTCCACAACGACAACTCGGTGGCCGCGCTCCGCGACATCCCCGGCGTGGTGATCGCCTCGCCCGCGCGCCCGGACGACGCGGCCGCCATGCTCCGCACCTGCCTCGCCGCGGCCCGCGCCGACGGCTCGGTGTGCGTGTTCCTCGAGCCGATCGCCCTCTACCACACCCGTGACCTGCTCGAGGAGGGCGACGGCGGCTGGCTCGCCCCGTACGCGCCGCCGGAGCGCTGGGCGGAGACCCATGTGCCGATCGGCCGCGCCCGCACGTACGGCGACGGCCGGGACCTGACCATCGTCACCTTCGCCAACGGCGTGCGGATGAGCCTGCGCGTGGCGGCCCGGCTGGCCGCGGAGGGCGTGGGCTGCCGGGTGCTCGACCTGCGCTGGCTCTCCCCGCTGCCCGTGGAGGACCTGCTGGAGTCCGCCGAGCTCACCGGACGGGTGCTGATCGCCGATGAGACCCGCCGGACCGGCGGCGTCTCCGAGGGCGTGATCACGGCGCTGATCGACAACGGGTTCTCCGGCCGGATCGCCCGGGTCGCCTCCTGCGACAGCTTCGTCCCGCTCGGCGACGCCGCGTACGCCGTGCTGCTCTCCGAGGACGACATCGAACAGGCGGCGCGGCGCCTCCTCGCGGGCTAGCGGCCGCGGGCCCGGGTCGCCCCGCGCGGGCCCGGGCGCGGGCGTCGTGCGCGGACCTCGGCGGACCGGGACCAGGCCGCACGCGGGCCGGGACGGGGCCCGCCCCATATGGCCGGGACGAGGGGAACGCCGAGCTCACCGGCGTCCGCGCCGTCTATGCGGGCCGGGCGGGGGAGGGCGGCCTGCGGGCCGCTCCGGCGGCCCAGGGCGCGGACCTCGGGGCGGGCGGGTGACGCGGGCCCTCAGGGCTTCGCGTCCCCCAGGGAGGCGAAGGCGGCCTTGGCCATCCCGTGGAGCAACTCCTTCATGGCCTCGGGCGCGAGCTCCCCGAGCGTGCGGGGCGTGGAGTTGAGCAGCCCGAAGACCGCGTGGGTGGCCGCGCGCAGCCGGGCGGAGGGGCAGCCCGGGTACAGCTCGGCGAGCACGGTCACCCACTCCTCGACGTAGAGCCGCTGGAGCCGCCGGATCGCCCGCCGGGACGGCTCGGGCACGTTGTCGAGCTCCCGCTCGTGAACCCGGATGAGCTCCGGGTGGCGCAGCGCGAAGTCGATGTGCCCGTCGAGCAGCGCGTCCAGCGCGGCCTCCGGGTTCGCGTTGGCCGCGAGGCGCTCTCCCTGGGCGCGCAGCCGCTCGCTGATGTCGAGCAGCATCTCGGCGAGCAGCGCCTCCTTGCCGCTGAAGTGCCGGTAGAGGGCGGGCCCGGACACGCCCACGGCGGCGCCGATGTCCTCGATCGACACCTTGTGGAACCCGCGCTCGGCGAAGAGGACCGCGGCCGCCTGCAGGATCTCGGCGCGCCGGTTGCGGGTAGGAGGCCTCACAACGGACATGTCCCCATGGTAGACGGACTGAGTTAATCGTGATTAACATCCAAGCATGACCACGAGTGGCTGGCCGGCACTGCAGAGCCGGTGTGATCCGCACACCGAGCAGTTCAAGCGCAATGCCGAGGTCAACGAGCGGCTCGCCGCCGAGCTGCGTGAGCGGCTCGCCGCCGCGGCCCAGGGCGGTCCGGAGCGGGCGCGCCAGCGCCATGTGAATCGCGGCAAACTTCTGCCCCGGGACCGGGTGGACACGCTGCTCGACCCCGGCTCCCGCTTCCTGGAGCTCTCCCCGCTCGCCGCCAACGGCCTCTACGACGACGAGGCGCCGGCGGCCGGGATCATCACCGGCATCGGGCGGGTCTCCGGCCGGGAGTGCGTGGTCATCGCCAATGACGCCACGGTCAAGGGCGGGACCTACTTCCCGATGACCGTGAAGAAGCACCTGCGCGCCCAGGAGGTCGCGCTCCACAACAACCTGCCCTGCATCTACCTGGTCGACTCCGGCGGGGCCTTCCTGCCGATGCAGGACGAGGTCTTCCCGGACCGGGACCACTTCGGCCGGATCTTCTACAACCAGGCCACCATGTCGGCCCGCGGCATCCCGCAGATCGCCGCGGTGCTCGGGTCGTGCACGGCCGGCGGCGCCTACGTCCCTGCGATGGCCGACGAGGCGGTCATCGTCCGGAACCAGGGCACGATCTTCCTGGGCGGGCCGCCCCTGGTGAAGGCGGCGACCGGGGAGACCGTCACCGCCGAGGAGCTCGGCGGCGGGGAGGTCCACGCCCGGATCAGCGGGGTCACCGACCATCTCGCCGAGGACGACGCGCACGCCCTGCGGATCGTGCGGGACATCGTCGCCACCCTCGGCCCGCCCCCGCCGCGGCCGTGGGAGACCGTGCCGCCGGAGCCGCCCGCCTACGACCCGCGGGAGCTGTACGGCATCGTGCCGCCGGACAACCGCACACCGTACGACGTGCGCGAGGTGATCGCCCGGATCGTCGACGGGAGCCGCTTCCTGGAGTTCAAGGCCGAGTACGGCCCCACCCTCGTCACCGGGTACGCCCACATCCACGGGCACCCGGTCGGGATCCTCGCCAACAACGGCATCCTGTTCAGCGAGTCGGCCCTGAAGGGCGCCCACTTCATCGAGCTGTGCGACCGCCGCGGGATCCCCCTGGTGTTCCTGCAGAACATCAGCGGGTTCATGGTCGGCAAGGCCTACGAGCACGGGGGGATCGCCAAGCACGGCGCGAAGATGGTCACCGCCGTGGCCTGCGCCCGGGTGCCGAAGTTCACGGTGATCATCGGCGGCTCGTTCGGCGCCGGGAACTACGCCATGGCCGGCCGGGCGTACTCCCCGCGGTTCCTGTGGATGTGGCCGAACGCCCGGATCTCGGTCATGGGCGGGGAGCAGGCGGCCACCGTGCTGTCCATGGTCGGCGACCCGGAGCGGCGCGCCGCCGAGGCGGAGCGGATCCGGGCGCAGTACGAGGAGCAGGGCAACCCGTACTACTCGACGGCCCGGCTCTGGGACGACGGGGTGATCGACCCGGTCGACACCAGGACCGTGCTCGGCCTGGCGCTGAGCGCGGCGGCGAACGCCCCGCTCGGGCCCGTCGGCTACGGCGTCTTCCGGATGTGAGCGAGCCATGTTCGCGAGAGTTCTGATCGCCAACCGGGGAGAGATCGCGGTCCGGATCATCCGGACGCTGCGGGCCATGGGCGTGGGCTCGGTGGCCGTGTTCAGCGACGCCGACCGGGACGCCCGCCACGTGCGCGAGGCCGACGCCGCGGTACGGCTGCCGCGCGGCTACCTGGACATCGAGGGGATCATCGAGGCCGCCCGCGCCACCGGGGCGGAGGCGATCCACCCCGGGTACGGGTTCCTCGCCGAGAACGCGGAGTTCGCCCGGGCCTGCGCCGCGGCGGGCCTGGTCTTCGTCGGCCCGCCGCCGGAGGCGATCGAGGCCATGGGGGACAAGATCCGCGCGAAGGCGACCGTGGCCCGGGCCGGGGTGCCGGTGGTCCCCGGCGGCGCCGAGCCCGGCGACGACCTCACCGAGGTGGCGGACCGGATCGGCTTCCCCGTGCTGGTCAAACCGTCGGCCGGTGGCGGCGGCAAGGGCATGGTGCTGGTCCGCTCCGCGGCCGAGCTGCCCGCGGCGCTCGAGTCGGCCCGGCGCACCGCCATCGCCGCCTTCGGGGACGGCACGCTCATGGTCGAGCGGTTCGTGCCGAGCCCCAGGCACATCGAGGTGCAGATCCTCGCCGACCGCCACGGCAACGTGGTGCACCTCGGCGAGCGCGAGTGCAGCCTGCAGCGGCGCCACCAGAAGATCATCGAGGAGGCGCCGTCCCCGCTGCTCGACGCGGAGGCCCGGGAGCGGATCGGGGCGGCCGCCGTGGAGGTGGCGCGGGCGGTCGGGTACGCCGGGGCCGGGACGGTCGAGTTCATCGTGTCCGGCCGGGAGGGGCCGCTCGACTTCGCCTTCATGGAGATGAACACCCGGCTCCAGGTGGAGCATCCGGTGACCGAGCTGGTGACCGGGCTCGACCTGGTGGAGCTGCAGCTCCGGATCGCCGCGGGGGAGCGGCTCCCGTTCGGCCAGGACGAGGTACGGCTCCGCGGCCACGCGGTCGAGGCCCGGATCTACGCGGAGGACCCGGCCCGGGGCTTCCTGCCGTCCGGCGGCCGGGTGCTCCGGCTGCGGGAACCGTCCGGGGTGCGGGTCGACTCCGGGCTCGCCGAGGGGGCGGTGATCGGCGGCGACTACGACCCGATGCTGGCGAAGGTGATCGCCTGGGCCCCGGACCGGGCCGGGGCGCTCGCCGCGCTCGACCGCGCCCTCGCGGAGACCGTGATCCTCGGCGTCACCACCAACGTCGGCTTCCTGCGGCGGCTCATCGCCCACCCGGAGGTCGCCGCGGGCCGGCTCGACACCGGGCTGGTCGAGCGGCACGCCGCGGAGCTCACCGGGGACGAGGTGCCGGAGGAGGCGTACGCCGCGGCCGGGCTCGTCCGCCACGCCGCGGCGACCCGGGAGACCGGCGACCCGTGGGACATCGCCGACGGCTGGCGGATCGGCGGGCACGCGTGGACGGTCTACCGGTTCGCCGGCGCCCAGGTGCGGGTGCGGGGCCCGGCCGGGGACGCCGAGGTCGAGGTTAACGGCCGTTCACTCGGGCGGGCGCGGGTAGTGCCGGGCGACGGCGAGGCGCTGGTCACGATCGGCGGCATCACCCGGCGCTACGCGGTCGCCTGGGAGGGCGACCGGCTCTGGCTCGGCGCCGGCGGCCGGGCGTGGCCGTTCACCCCGGTGGCGGCGGGCGCGGAGCGCGACGCGGCGGGCCACGGCGGGGACGGGGTGGTGCGCAGCCCCATGCCGGGCACCGTGCTCGTGGTCAAGGCGGCGGAGGGCGACCGGGTGCACGCCGGTCAGCCGTTGCTGGTGCTGGAGGCGATGAAGATGGAGCACACGCTGGTCGCGCCGATCGACGGCGTGGTGGCCGAGCTCCGGGCGCGCCCCGGGCAGGCCGTGGCGCTCGACGCGGTGCTGGCGAGGGTGGCGCCATGCGAGTGACGATCTACGAGGTCGGCCCGCGGGACGGCCTGCAGAACGAGCCGGTGACCATCCCCGTCGAGGTGAAGCGGGAGTTCATCCGGCGGCTCGCCGACGCCGGGCTCACCACGATCGAGGCCACCAGCTTCGTCCACCCGAAGTGGGTGCCCCAGCTCGCGGACGCCGACGAGCTCCTCGCGGACCTGCCCCGCCGGCCCGGGGTCCGCTACCCGGTGCTCGTGCCGAACGAGCGCGGCCTGGACCGGGCGCTCGCCCGCGGGGTCACCGACATCGCGATCTTCGGCAGCGCCACGGAGTCGTTCGCCCGGCGCAACCTCAACCGCACCCTGGACTCCCAGTTCGACATGTTCGCCCCGGTCGTCGAGCGGGCGCTCGCCCACGGCCTGCGCGTCCGGGCGTACCTGTCGATGGTCTTCGCCGACCCGTGGGAGGGGCCGACCCCGCCGGAGCAGGTGGTGCGGATCGGGCGGCGGCTGCTCGACCTCGGCTGCTACGAGCTGTCGCTCGGCGACACGATCGGGGTCGGCACGCCCGGCCACGTGGAGCGGCTGCTCGACGCGTTCGCCGAGGCCGGGGTCGGCATGGACCGGCTCGCCGTGCACTTCCACGACACCTACGGGCAGGCGCTCGCCAACACGCTCACCGCGCTCCGCCGCGGGGTGACCGTGGTGGACGCCTCGGCCGGCGGCATCGGCGGCTGCCCGTACGCCAAGAGCGCCACGGGCAACCTCGCCACCGAGGACCTGGTGTGGATGCTCCACGGCATGGGCGTCGAGACCGGGGTGGACCTCAAGGCGCTCGTCGCCACCAGCCTCTGGCTCGCGGAGCGGCTCGGCCGCCCGAGCCCGTCCCGGGTCGTTCAGGCTCTCGCGAAGGAGATGAGGTAAATGCGGCTCAGCGAGGAACACCGCCAGCTCCGCGACACCGTGGCGGCGTTCGCCCGCGAGGTGGTCGCCCCGGTGATCGGGGAGTACTACGAGCGGTGCGAGTTCCCCTACGAGATCGTCGCCAAGATGGGCGCGATGGGGCTGTTCGGCCTGCCCATCCCGGAGGAGTACGGCGGCATGGGCGGGGACTACTTCGCGCTCTGCCTCGCCCTGGAGGAGCTGGCCCGGGTCGACTCGTCGGTGGCGATCACCCTCGAGGCGGCGGTCTCCCTCGGTGCCATGCCGATCCTCCGGTTCGGCACGCCCGAGCAGAAGCGGCGCTGGCTGCCGGGGATGGCGCGGGGCGAGATCCTCGGCGCGTTCGGCCTGACCGAGCCGGGCGGCGGCAGCGACGTTCCCGGCGCCATGCGGACCACGGCCGTCCTCGAGAACGGCGAATGGGTGATCAACGGCACCAAGGCGTTCATCACGAACTCGGGGACCGACATCACCGGGGTGATCGCGGTGGCGGCGGTCACCGGCCGCCGGGAGGACGGCAGGCCCGAGATCTCCACGATCCTGGTGCCCGCCGGCACCCCGGGCCTGACCGTGTCGAAGAAGTACTCCAAGGTCGGGTGGTCCGCCTCGGACACCCGTGAGCTGTCGTTCACCGACTGCCGGGTGCCGGAGGAGAACCTCCTCGGCGTCCGGGGGCGCGGCTACGCCCAGTTCCTGCAGACCTTGGACGAGGGGCGGATCGCGATCGCCGCGCTCTCCGTGGGGCTCGCCCAGGGGTGCGTGGACGAGTCGATCAAGTACGCCAAGGAGCGGACGGCCTTCGGCCGGGAGCTCGCCCGCCATCAGGCCATCCAGTTCAAGATCGCGGACATGGAGGCCCGGGTGCACACCGCCCGGCTCGCCTACTACCACGCGGCCGAGCGGATGCTCGCCGGCGAGCCGTTCAAGAAGGAGGCAGCGATCGCCAAGCTGGTCGCGTCGAACGCGGCCATGGACAACGCCCGGGACGCCACCCAGATCTTCGGCGGCTACGGGTTCATGAACGAGTACCCGGTCGGCCGCTTCTACCGGGACGCGAAGATCCTGGAGATCGGGGAGGGCACCAGCGAGATCCAGCGGATGCTCATCGCGCGTGAGCTCGGCTTGCCGAGCTGATTGGACGTATCGCCGCGAGCGAATCTAGAGTCCACTTCATGAAGTCTGGGGACCTCCGGCTCCGGAGGGCCGAAAAGTCGGATGCGAACGAGATATTCGCGCTCGCCCGGGAGTTCGGGATCACCTTCCGGCCCGAGCGAGAGGCGTTCGACGCCGCGCTGCCGCGGCTGCTGGAGGACGAGGACGCGTTCCTGACGGTGGCCACGGTGGACGGCGTGATCCGTGGCTACCTGCTCGGCTTCGTCCACCTCACGCTCTTCGCGAACGGGCCGGTGGCGTACGTGGAAGAGGCCATCATCGAGCACGGCTTCCGCCGGCACGGCATCGGGCGGCGGCTGCTGGAGGAGTTCGAGGCGTGGGCGCGGTCGCGCGGGGCGGGGTACGTGTCGATCGCCACCCGCCGGGCGGCCGAGTTCTTCCACGCGCTCGGGTACGAGGTGTCGGGCACCTACTACCGCAAGCTGCTCAAGTGACCGCCGCCCGGGTGCGCCTCGTGCCCGGGCGGCGCGCCGTGGCGACGACGGTCCGCACAACGCGCGGCCCTGTGCGCCCCGTCCCGGGCGGCCGGAGCCCGTGACGGCGCCGGGCCGTGCCGCCGGGCTTGCGATCGTGCCCGGCCATGCCATCGGTTCTGCGACCGTGCCGGGCCAGACCGCCTTTCCTGTGACCGCGTCGGGTAGGGGCACCGGGCATGCGATCGTGCCGGGCCAGACCGCATCTCCTGTGACCGTGTCAGGCCGTGGCACCGGGCATGCGACCGTGCCGGGCCGGGCGGGCCGGGTGCCGCCGCGGTCTCGGGGCCGGGCCGCCCGCCGGTGGGCTCAGCTCGCGCCCGCGGGGGTGAGCTGCGCGTCGAGCCGGTAGCCGTCGACCGAGACGTAGAGCGAGTCGCCCGGCCGGGCGTTGAGCCGCATGAGGACCGGCTGGAGGGAGTCGAAGACCGGCTGGTCGTCCCGCCATACCAGGACGACCGCGTTGTCCCCGGGCCCGGTGACCGAGAGCAGGGTGCCCGGCCGCATGCCGAGCTCGGCGGCGTACCGCTCGGGCACGGCCACGGGCTCGCCCCGCAGGTGCTCGCTGGTCACGTCGATGCGCTGCCAGCGGCGCTGCCGCTGCGCCGGGGCGGGCGCGGACTGCTGCCGCGGCTCGGGCGGGACGAGGTGCGGCCGGGGCGCCGCGCCGTTGCTCGCGAGCGCGTTGAGCGTGGCGAGCGCGGTGGCCGGATCGGGCCCGTTGTTCGCCTGCGACGGCACGGGGACACCCCCGCGATGGTGGCTGTTCGCCCCAGGAGTGCGGCGGGGGAGCGGGGCGGGCTCGGTTTGCGGGGCGGCCGCAGCGTCGCGCGGCCGGGCGGGCTGCGCCTCCGCCGGGGCGTCCCCGAGCGAGTCCAGCCACGCCTGGGCGGAGTGCGGCCGGATGCCGAGCTGGCCCAGGGACTCGACCACGTCTGCGCCCTCCGGCAGGTCGGCGAGGAGCCGGCGGGTCCGCTCCCGCAGGGTGGCCACGTCGCCGACGACCAGCCAGCCGTCCTGGAGCCGGCGATCGGGCATGAGCGCGACGAGCACCCGCCAGAGCGGCACGCCCAGGGCGGGCACCTCGACCGGGTGGGACGGGTCGGCCGCGATGAGCTGCTCCTCGGTTGCGGCGGCGCCGAGCCACTCGGACAGGCCGAACAGGTGGCCGGTGAGCGGCGCCGAGTCAGGGGAGCGGAGCCACTGGAGCACCCGCTCCTCGGCGGCGCGCTGCGCCTGGGAGAGGATGGACCGGTCGACGTTGAGCTGGTGGGCGAGGGCGCGCAGGCTGACCGGCTCCTCGGCGAAGAGCCGCTTGGCGGCCACGGCCTTCGACAGCGGGTCCCAGTCGCGGAACAGGGAGTCGACCAGGGCCACGATGGGGTGGTCGGCCGGAGCCGACGGCGCCGCCTCCGGGGCTTGCGCCGCGGCCGCGGGGGCGGGCGGCGGAGTGGCCGGTCCGGCGGCGGGCGCCTGCTGCCCGGCGGCCGGCTCCGCGGCGGCGGGCTGCGCCTCGGCGGGCGCGCCCGGGGCCTGGGCCGGAGCGGGCTGCGGTGCGGTGGTCTGTGGTGCGGCGGGCTGCGCCGCAACCGGCTGCGGCGCGGCGGCCGGGGCGGCCACCGGCTGGGCGGCGGCCGGCTGGGCGGTGGCCGGCTGGGGGGCGGCCACCGGGGCCGCGAGCGGCTGAGGCCCGGTGATCTCCGCGGGGATCGGGTGCGGCCCGGTGGGCTGGGCCGGAACCGGCTGCGGCCCGGTGACGGGCTGCGGCGGGGCCACGGCCGGTGCGGCGGCCACCTGCACGGGACCGCCGGTGACCGGGGCCGGCGCGGGGACGTCCGGCGGCACCGGCCCGGTGGCGGGCGCCTGCTGCCCGGCGGCCGGCTCCGCGGCGGCGGGCTGCGCCTCGGCGGGTGCCGTCTCCGCGGGCGCGGCCGGGGCGATGTGGTGGAAGATCTCGCGGAAGACGGTGATGAGCAGCGCCTCGGGGGAGACGGGGGCCGACGGCACCTGCAGGTCGCACGGGGTGAGGCGGCGCAGCCGGTACCAGCCGCCGAGCCCGTTGACCAGCGAGCGGACCGGCTCCGGCCACCCGGGCAGCGCCGGGTCGAGGGTGTGCACCTGCAGCGCGGGCAGCAGCTCGGTGAGCGGGAGGTGGTCGAGGCGGCCGAGCGCGAGCCGGGCGAGCCGCTCGCAGAGCCACTCCACCCCGGTCGTCTTGACGGCCCGCTCGAGCGAGACGGACGACCACCACCCACCGGGCAGGCGAGGGTCGGCCAACACCTCCGCCACTTGCTGAGGACGGCTCCAGCGAAGGGCCGGTACGAGGTCGCTCAGGCAGATCGTCGACTCGGCGTCCATGGGTTCGACCGCACCCTCCCGCGAGTGATGCATGTTGCTAATGGTGCAGCTTACGCCCCAATTCAGCAATTGGTGTCAATAGGGTAAAACCGCTATTTGTCGGCCTTCCGCCGACCTGGGAAACAGCCGCCGCACCGGCCGCGCAACCGGCCTGAAGCGCGGTCTCCGGAGACCCTCCGACGAGCAGCGCGGCGAGGAATCCGGCCGCGAACGCGTCGCCCGCGCCGGTGGAGTCCACCACCTCGGCCGGGGGCGCGGGCGCCCGCGCGGCCACCCGGCCGCCCTCGGCCAGCAGCGCCCCGCCGGCTCCGAGCTTCACCACCGCCGTGCCGTACCGGGCGCTGAGCGCCTCGGCCGCGGCCGTGGCATCGGCGGCCCCGGTGAGCAGCAGCGCCTCCTCCAGATTGGGGAAGACGATCCGGGCCGGGGCGGTCTCCTCGAGGAAGCGCTCCACGCCGAACTCGCCGAGGAAGCGCGTGGACGACGGATCCACACTGATCTGAACGCCGCGCTCGGCGGCCTGCCGCATGGCGAGCCGGGCGAGCTCCAGCCCGGGCTCGGCGAAGAGCGTGTACCCGGAGACGTGCAGCAGCGCCACCCCGTCGAGGAGCGAGGCCGCCCAGTCGGCCACCCCGAGGTGGCGGCCGGCGCCCCGGTTGGTGAGCATGGTCCGCTCCCCGCTCGGGTCCACCATCGCGATCACGACCGCGGTGGGCCGCTCCCGGTCCACCCGGACGTGCGGTGTGACCCCGGCCGAGGTGAGCTGCGCGATGTGCCAGTCGGCCGTGTCGTACCCGGCGCGGGCGAGGATCCGGACGTCCGCGCCGAGGTGGGCGGCCCAGCACGCGGTGTTCGCGCCCGAGCCGCCGGGCCGGAGCACGATGTCGGCGGGGGTGTCGGTCCCGGTGGCGATCGGCTCCGCGCAGATCGCCACGATGTCGGTGACCACGTCGCCGATGACGAGCAGGCCGGCCATCACGCGCCCCTGGCCCAGGCCGCCGCGATCTCCGCGGCGAGCCGGACGTTGCCGCGCACCGCAGCGAGGTTCGCCTCCAGCGACGCGCCATCGGTGCCCTTGACCAGGTAGTCGAGGAGGAAGGGGGTGACCGCCTGGCCGGTGATGCCCTGCTCGGCGGCGGCGCGGAGCGCCTCGGCGAGCACCCGGTCGTGCAGCTCGGGGTCGAGCTGCTGCTCGACCGGGACCGGGTTCGCCACGACCAGCGCGGTCTCCGGGCCGCCCAGGGCGTCCTGGGCGCGCATGATCCGCGCCGCGTCCTCCGGGGTCTCGATGCGCCACTCGATCGGCTCCCCGGAGCTGTGCAGGTAGAAGCCGGGGAAGTGGTCGGTGCGGTACCCGACCACGGTGACCTGGCGGGTCTCCAGGCGCTGCAGGGTGGCCGGCACGTCGAGGATCGACTTCACCCCGGCGCAGACCACCGTGATCCTGGTCCGGCCGAGCGCGTCGAGGTCGGCCGACTCGTCCTGCGCCACGGTCCACTCCCGGTGCACCCCGCCGAGCCCGCCGGTGCCGAACACCCGGATGCCCGCCCGCGCGGCGAGGATCGCGGTGGCGGAGACCGTGGTGGCCCCGGTCACGCCGAGCGCCGCGGCCGGGGCGAGGTCCCGGAAGCCCAGCTTGCGCACGCCGGGTTCGGTGGCGATCCGCTCGAGGTGCGCCCGGTCGAGCCCCACCGAGGGGACGCCGTCCACCACCGCGATCGTCGCCGGTACGGCACCGGCCTGCCTGACGATGTCCTCGAGCTCCACGGCCACCTCGAGGTTGCGCGGCCGGGGGAGGCCGTGGGAGATGATCGTGGACTCGAGGGCCACGACCGGACGGCCGGCGGCGAGCGCGTCGGCGACCTCAGCGGATACGCGCATGACTCTCCTGTCCGATATTTGGGATATTGACGGAATGTAGATGCCTCGGGCTATTGTGCGGGACATGTCAGCAGCCGAGGTGCGGGCGGTCTCCCGGCCCGAGCCCCACTGGCCCACGGGCCTGTGACCCGGCGCCCTGCGTCACCGGCCTTTTTCCCCCTGATCTCAGGCCGTTCCTTTCCCCGATCTCTCCCAGACTCTCCGCACGTCTCATCCCCGATCTCTCCAGACTCTTCGCACGTCTCGCCGGGTGATCCCATGCAGCAGGCGCACTTCGATGCCGTCATCGTCGGCGCCGGGCACAACGGGCTCGTGGCCGCCGCCTACCTCGCCAAGGCCGGGCGCCGGGTGCTCGTCCTCGAACGCCTCGGCCACGTCGGCGGGCTCGCCATCTCCGCCCCGGTCTTCCCTGGGGTGGACGTCCGGCTCTCCCGCTACGCGTACCTGGTCAGCCTCCTGCCCAGGAAGATCATCGACGACCTGGGCCTGGGGATCGAGCTGCGCCACCGCCGCTTCGCCTCCTACACCCCGGTGGGCGGCACCGGCCTGCTCGTCGACACCTCGGACGCCGGCCGTACCGCCGCGTCGTTCGCCGCGGTCACCGGCGGGCATCGGGACTTCGAGGCCTGGGAGCGGTTCTACGGCATGGTCGCGGAGGTCGCCCGCCGGGTGGCGCCGACCCTGCTGGAGCCGCTCCGGGACCGGGCCGGGCTGCGCGCCGTGGTCGGCGACGACGAGGCCTGGCGGGACCTGTTCGAGCGGCCGATCGGCGAGGAGGTGGCCGAGCGGTTCGGCGACGACACCGTGCGCGGGGTGGTGCTCACCGACGCGCTGATCGGCACGTTCGCCGACCCGGCCACCGACCTGCGCGCCAACCGGTGCTTCCTCTACCACGTGATCGGCGACGGCACCGGCCTGTGGAAGGTGCCCGTCGGCGGCATGGGCGCGGTCACCGGCGCGCTCGCCGACGCCGCCCGGCGCGCCGGCGCGGAGATCCGCACCGGGCGCGAGGTGGTCGCCATCGACCCGGACACCGGGGAGGTCACCTTCCGGGACGGGGCAGAGCACACCGTCACCGCGGAGAAGGTCCTGGCCAACCTGCCGCCCGCCCGGCTCGCCCGGCTGCTCGGCGAGGAGCGGCGGGCGCCGGAGGGGTCCCAGATCAAGATCAACATGGTGCTGGCCCGGCTGCCGCGGCTCAAGGACCCCGCGGTCGACCCCGCCGAGGCGTTCAGCGGCACCTTCCACATCAACGAGGGCCGTGACCGGCTCGCCGCGGCCCACGCCCAGGCGTCCGAGGGCCGGATCCCGGAGGTGCCCCCGGCCGAGGTCTACTGCCACTCGATCAGCGACCCGTCGATCCTCGGCCCGTCGCTGCGCACCTCCGGGGCGCACACCATGACCCTGTTCGGGCTGCACATGCCCGCGCGGCTCTTCACCGGACCGGAGGCGAAGGAGGAGGCGGTGCGCCGGACGATCGCCTCGCTGAACTCCGTGCTCGCCGAGCCGATCGAGGACTGCCTGCTGCGCACCCCGGACGGCGAGCCGTGCCTGGAGGCGAAGACCCCGGCCGACCTGGAGCAGGAGGTGGGCCTGCCCGGCGGCCACATCTTCCACGAGGACCTGGCCTGGCCGTACGCCGAGCCGGGCGACCTGGGGCCGTGGGGTGTGGAGACCGAGCACCCCCGCATCCTGCTCTGCGGGGCGGGCGCCAAGCGCGGCGGCGGTGTGAGCGGGATCCCCGGCCACAACGCCGCGATGGCGGTCCTCGGCTGACCGGGCGCAGCGCACGCCGGCGTCGTGCACCGGCCGAGCGGTGCCGGGCGCCGGTGCTCCCGGCTGGTGAAGGGCATCTCGGGCCCCGTGCCTCCTGGTCTGCCGAGCCGGGTCCGGATCCGGGCGCCGGGCGGTCCGCCGGCGAGCCGGGCCGCCCACGGTCGCCGGCCTGCGGGCACCGCGCCCCGGACCGGCGCGCGGCCGCGCGTGCCGTCAGGCGTGCCGGTGCCGGCCGGGCTGTGCCGAGGTCTGCGGGGAGGGGAGCGCGGCGAGCAGGTAGGCGAGGCGGGCGGCGGCGTCCTCGACGTTCTCCACCGTGCCGAGGCGGTAGCCCCACGAGGTGAGGAAGACGCCCTCCTCGGTGCAGGTCACCGTTTCGCAGAGGGTCTCGCTGAACCGGTTGCGGACCCGGACCCGGGGCGGCAGGCTGCCGAGCACCCGGACGGAGAGGTCGATGTGTCGGCTGGCAGCGGAGGCGAATTCGTTGATGCCGGCCACGGAATCGACCAAAAAATCCCCCTCTCGCTCAAGCGCCAAGGATCGCACGGGGCTCACCCGGGATTCAAGCGAGTGCGCCGACGGTCGTGCTGGTCATCGTACGTGACCCACGGAAATTCATGATCATCACCCCGGGAATACGGTACGGCTCCGCCCCGGGCATGCGGTCACGTCCGGAACCGGCGCCCCGGGCCCGTCCGCCGGCCGCCGGCGCCGGGTCTCACCGGGGCACCCACGCGGCCGGGCGCTTCTCCCGGAAGGCGCTGATGCCCTCCCGCGCCTCCGCGGAGGCGAACCGCTCGGCCGACAGCTCGGCCATCCGGCGCAGGCCCTCGTCGAACGGCATCAGCGGCACCTCGCGCACGAGCCGCTTGGTGATGGCGAGCGCCTCGGGCGCGCCGCGCAGCAGCATGTCGGTGTACCGCGCCACCTCGGCGTCGAGCTCCTCCTCCGGCACGGCCCGGGTGAGCAGCCCGATCTCCACGGCCCGCCGGGCGGAGAAGGTCTCGCCGGTGAGGAGGTACTCGCCCGCCGCCCGCGGATCGAGCCGGCGCAGCACGGTCACCGCGATCATCGCCGGCACCACGCCCAGCCGCACCTCGGTGAAGGCGAACGACGCGCTCTCCGGGGCGATGGCGAAGTCGCAGGCCGCGACCAGGCCGAGGCCGCCGGCCCGGGCGGTGCCGTTGAGCCGGCAGATGACGGGCTTGGGGCTCTCCCAGAGCGCCTTCATGATCCCGGGAAGGGCCTCGGTGACCGGTGCGGCCCCACCGCCCTGTTCCTTCAGATCGGCACCCGAGCAGAACACGTGCCCGGTCGCGGTCAGCACGATCACCCGCGCCGACGGCGAGGCGAGCGCCCAGGAGATCGCCTCGCCGAGCTCCGCGAGCAGCCTCGATGAGAGCGCGTTCCGGTTGTGCGGCGAGTCCAGCGTGATCGTCGCGACCCCGGACGACTCGGTGCGGTGGACCAGCGGCTCCATCACCACTCCTCGATCCTCTCGACGCGCAGGACCCTACCCGGCCCGGGGCGGGGCGGCGAACGCGAGCCCTGCCGCGGGCGGCGGGCTCGATGGGGCCGGGCGGCCGGTGGTCGCCGGGGCCCGGTCAGATGGCCTTGCCGGGGTTGAGGATGTTCAACGGGTCGAAGAGCCGCTTGATGCCGTGGTGGAGCTCGGTGACCACCGGGCCGGTCTCCAGCTCCAGCCAGCGCTTCTTCAGCAGGCCCACCCCGTGCTCCCCGGTGAGGGTCCCGCCGAGCTCGAGCGCGGCCGTGAACACCTCGTCCGCGGCCGCCCAGACCTCCGGGGGCGGCTCGTCGAGGCCGCGTTCGAACACGAAGACCGGGTGGAGGTTGCCGTCCCCGGCGTGCGCGATCGTCGCGATCATCACGCCGTGCCGTGCGGCCGCCTCCTCGATCCGGGAGATCATGTCGGGCAGCACGGACCTGGGCACGCACACGTCCTCGACCAGGCATTGGCCGAGGCGCTCGGTCGCCGGGTAGGCCAGCCGCCGGATGCCGATGAGCTCGGCCGCCTCCTGCTCGCTCGATGAGGTGGCGACGAACGTGGCGGCCCGGCAGAGCGCGGCCATCTCGTCCGGCGGCCCCTCGGCCTGGGCGATGAGCATGGCCTGGGTGCCGGGCTCGAGCCCGATGTTCTTCCACTCGTCGATCGACTGCAGGGTGGTGCGGTCCATCAGCTCGAGCAGGGAGGGGCGGCACCCGGCCGCGATGATCGCCGAGGCCGCGGCGGCCGCGTCGCGGAGCGAGGCGAACTCGGCCGCCACGGTCGAGAGCGGGCCGGGGAGCCGCTGCAGCCGCAGGGTCGCCGCGGTGATCACCCCGAGGGTGCCCTCCGAGCCGATGAACAGGCCGGTGAGGTCGTAGCCGGTCACGCCCTTGACGGTGCGGCGCCCGGTGGTGAGCACCTGCCCGTCGGCGAGCACCACCTCCAGCCCGAGGGCGGAGTCCCGGGTCACGCCGTACTTGACGCAGCGGAGCCCGCCCGCGTTGGTGGCGAGGTTGCCGCCGATGGTGGAGATGCCGGCGGACGAGGGGTCGGGGGCGTACATCAGCCCGTGCTCGCGGGCCGCCCGGTCGAGGTCGGCGGTGATGACCCCCGCCTCGGCCACGGCGATCTCGTCCTCGGGAGACAGCTCGCGGATCCGCGTCATCCGGGCGAGCGACAGCACGACGCAGCCGTCGACGGCGGTGGCGCCGCCGGCGAGGCCGGTCCCCGCTCCCCGGGGGACGACCGGCACCCGGTGCGCGCTCGCCCAGCGCAGGGTGGCGACCACGTCGTCCACCGACTCGGCGAGGACGACGCCCCGCGGGATCCCCGGGCGGGCGAACGTGCGGTCCCTGGCGTAGGAGGCGGTGACGTCGGGGTCGGTGAGCAGCCGCCCGTGCGGCAGCGCTGCGGCGAGTTCCTTCACACCTGGACTTTACGGCATATCCGGCGGGCCGTTTCCGGCCATTGACCTCAGCCCTTCTGTCTGGAATGTCAGCCAAGCCTCATTAGCCCATATTCACCAGCCATATCAGAAAAGATCACGATTTGATGAATATCTAACTTCCGCATCTTTACTACCCCTTTACCAAAAGGCATAGCTTGCGATTGCGCGCCATCCGGCGCGCCACGTCGAGCCACGAGCGTCCGGGACCCCGGACGGGAAGGGAACTGGGTGACCAAGAGATTCCGGCGCATCGCCGCGACCGTGCCGGCGTTAGCCCTGGCCGTGGGCGGGCTCGCCCTGACCGGTGCGGCTCCCACGGCCGCCGTCCAGCCGTCGCAGGCCGCCCCCGCCGGCGGCCGCACGCCGTCGCTGCAGGAGCACTACATCAACTACGCGCCACCGCGCGTGCAGAGCGACGTCTCCCTCACCGACGAGAAGGTCTCCCCGCCGGGAATGCGGCGGACCGCCCTGCTGACCCGGCAGATCGACCGCAAGTTCTCCGGCGGCAACCCCCTCGCCGCCAAGGCGCTCGCCGAGCGGGAACGGCAGGCGGTCGCCACCGGGCGGAACCCGTCCGACTTCCTCTACAAGCGGGCGAAGACCACCAAGACCGCCAAGCTTCTCACCCTGCTGGTCGAGTTCAACGATCAGGCAAACGACGACTTCTCCGGCTGGTCCCACCCGAAGACCATCTACGACGTCGATGACTGCGTGACCGAGCCGCCGGGCACCAAGCTCAACGGCCCGCTGCACAACCAGATCCCCAACCCGGCCCACGTCGCGGGCGGCGGCAAGGACAACAACTCGATGTGGGTGCCGGACTTCAGCCCGGCCCACTACCACGCGCTGCTCTACAGCTCCACCGGGATCACCCAGCGGGTCCGCACCGACCTCCGGGACCCCCGGGACGGCAAGCCGGGGATCGACATCTCCGGCTACACGCTGAAGAACATGTACGAGGAGCTGTCCAAGGGCGCCTACACCGTCACCGGGCAGGTCGTCGGCTGGATCAAGGTCCCGCACTCCGAGGCGTGGTACGGCGCGGGCCGGTGCGGCACTTACCCGCAGGACATGGCGGGCCACCCGGACAACCCGCTCGGCCCCGCGCAGCTCGCGATCGACGCGGTCAACGCGTTCGCCGCCCAGAACCCCTCCTTCCCCTGGGCCGACTACGACCGTGAGGACCCCGCCGACGCCGACGGTGACGGCAACGTCGACGAGCCGGACGGCGTCATCGACCACCTCGTGCTGATCCACGCGGGCGTCGACAAGTCCGCGGGCGGCGGCGCCGAGGGGACGTTCGCGCTCTGGGCGCACTCCAGTGCCGTCCCCGGCGGCCACACGATCCCGGGGACGAACCTGAAGGTCTACAACTACATCCTCCAGCCGGAGGACGCCGGGGTCGGCGTCTTCGCCCACGAGTACGGCCACGACCTCGGCCTGCCCGACCTGTACGACACCTCAGGGCTGGGCGAGTCCGACGTAGACTTCTGGGACCTCATGGCGAGCGGCTCCCACGCCGGGCCGGTCTTCCAGGCGATCCCGACCCACATGGGCCTGTGGGGCAAGTGGGTGCTCGGCTGGGCCGACCCCGTGGTCATCGAGCCGGGTAACGGAAAGCGCACCGTGCGCGTCGGCCAGACCTCGCGCACGCCCACGGGCACCGCGGACGGGATCCGGATCAACCTCCCGGACAAGGAGGTGGTGATGACCACCCCGCACAGCGGCGCGAACCTGTGGTGGTCCGGCAACGACCAGAACTGGGCGGACTCCAGGCTCACCCGGACCATCGAGGTCCCGGCCGGGTCCGACGTGAAGTTCCGGTGGTGGAGCCACTGGAAGATCGAGCAGGACTGGGACTTCGGGTTCGTCGAGGTCTCCACCGACGGCGGCGCCACCTGGGCCGAGCAGAAGATCTACCGGGACGACGGCGCCCTCGCCTCCACCGGCGACGACTACCCCGACCCCAACGGCCGGCTGCGGGACTACGGCGGCAAGAAGTACGGCCTCACCGGGGACAGCGGCGGCTGGGTCCGGCTCCACGTCGACCTGACGCCGTTCGCCGGGCGGACCGTGCAGCTCCGCCTCAGGTACGCGACGGACGCCGCGGCGCTCGAGGAGGGCTGGTTCAACGACGACTTCGAGCTCACCGACGGCGCCACCACCGTCTGGAGCGACGACGTGGAGAGCGGGCCGAACGGCTGGACCGCGACCTCGGGCACCTTCACCGACACCACGGGCGCGGGGTTCGTGATCCACTCCGGCCAGTACCGGGCCGCCCACTACTACCTCGCCGAGTGGCGCAACTTCGACGGCTTCGACAACGGCCTGCAGTACACCTATGACACGACCTACAGCCGGGACGGCGCCTGGAAGGTCGAGCGGATCAAGTACAACGCGCCGGGCCTGCTGGTCTGGTACCGCGACACCGCCCGCAGCGCCAACCACGTGGCGAACGCCCTGTTCGATCCGCCGTCCATCGGGCCGAAGGGCCAGCTCCTCATCGTGGACTCGCACTTCGAGCCGCTCCGCCGCACCGGTGAGGCGGCGCAGCAGGACCCGACCACGCTGAAGAACCTGCCGTCGCGCCCGCAGTCGTCGAACGCGGCGTTCAACTTCTTCGGCACCTACCCGTTCCGGGAGTGCCTGGAGGGCGAGCCGTTCACCGAGTACTGCACCTCGTTCGGCAAGCAGCCCGCGGTGACCACGTTCACCGACGCCAAGGGCTGGTACCCCGGCGTCGAGGTGCGGGACGGCACGCTCTACTACCGGCACCGCGACGCCTCCGTGGTCATCCCGTCCAAGGGCGACGCGCCGTACACGACGCGCGTCGTCCACCCGGACGGCACCCCGGCCAAGGAGCTGTACGGCGTCGACGTCGGGGGCAGCGTCCTCGGTACCGGGAACCCGGGCGATGAGGGCAAGCAGCTCGGCGTGGTGATCAGGCTGCTCACCCCGCTGCCCGGGAACGTGGGGGCGGTCGTCCAGGTCACCCCGGCGAAGAAGAAGTAACGGAGCGGCCGGAGCGGTCCGGCCGCCCCTGGCCGGCCGGGCCCCGGCACGCCGCCGCGGCCCGGCCGGCCGATCTTCGTCTCACGCGCTCCTTGGCCCCGGCCGCTTAGCATGACGATCATGCGGAGCAAGGCGGAGCACACGGCGGCCATCCGCGAGCACCGGAAAGCCGCGCTCGTCGTCAACGTCCGATCCCGCCGCGGCCGCCGGCTCCCCGAGGTGCTGCAGGCCCTGCAGGCGCACGGGTTCCGGCTCACCGGCGTTCACCCGGTCCGCGACCCCGCGCTGCTGGCCGAGACCCTCGACCGGGCGCTCTCCGCCGCCCCCGACCTGCTGATCGTCGGCGGGGGCGACGGCACGCTGAGCAGCTCCGTCAAGCACGTCGCCGGGGCGGACGTCGCGCTCGGCGTCTTACCCCTCGGCACCACCAACAACTTCGCGCGCAGCCTCGGCGTGCCGCTCTCGGTCGAGGGCGCGGTCCGCGTGCTCGCCGAGGGCAAGGTGGCCGACATCGACCTGGGCCTCTGCGGCGACCGGGCGTTCGCCAACCTGGTGAGCTTCGGGGTCTCGGTCGAGGTCGCCGCCACGGTGCGGCCCTGGCTCAAGCGGCTGCTCGGCCGGGCCGCGTACCCGCTGACCGCGCTCACCATCCTCCCCGGGCACCGGCCCTTCCGCGCCTACCTCACCGTGGACGGCGAGCGGCACGAGGTGCTCACCCACCAGCTCAACATCGCCAACGGGGCCTTCCACGGGGGCTGGCGGATCGCCAGGGACGCCGGCATCGACGACCGGCTCTTCGTCGCCTACCAGCTCGGCTCGGGCAAGCGGCTGCGCCTGGTGGCCGAGACGCTCGTGCGGGCGGCCACCGGCCGGTGGCGCAGCCTCGCCGGCGGGCCGTTCCTCGTCGCCTCGGAGATCCTGCTCGAGACCGATCCGCCGATGGCGGCGGACGTCGACGGGGAGGTGGCGCTGCGCACGCCGCTGCGCATCAAGGTGATCCCCAACGGCGTCCGGGTGATGGTGCCGCGGGATTTCGTGGACAGCTGAACGCCCGCTGGGAGGGCGGCGACGTGATCAAGATTCTGGGATGGGAACATATGCACGACCGGATGAGCAAGAAGTCAACGTGAGGCTGCGGGAGTGACTCCCGCGTTGAGAGAGGTGTGATATGTCCGCGACCGTTGCCGAGACCCACTACGGCGACGGGTTCACCCATGCGTGGCCGCCCGACCGCTATGAGGTCCTGTGCGAGCGGATCGCCCCGTTCCCGGAGAGCCGGGACCGGTACCACTTCGCGAAGAACGCGATGGAGGCTGCGCGGGCGCTGGAGCGGATCGGGCTGGCCCGCCGGGTCGTGGTGATACGGCTGACCGACAACACGGTGCTGTACGACCCGGTGGCGAACGTCAACGTTCCGCCCGAGGCCTGGTGAGAGCAAGGGCCGCCTCCGGAGTTCCAGGGTGGCCGGGGACTCCGAAGGCGGCCAGGGGAATCGCGGGATGGGGATCGGCCCGGCACGGGCGCCAGGGAACGCCCACTGCCGGGCCCGCGCCGTGCGGACGCCGTGGTCGCGGCGGCACCGCGGCGTCACCTAGGCGTCGCTCAGGATGCCGTGCAGCTCACCGACGACGGGGCGCCGTTGCTGCCGGAGAAGCTGCCGAGGAACCCGAACGAGGTGGAGGCACCGGGCGCGACGTTGCCGTTGTAGTAGACGTTCCGCACGGTCACGTTGGCGCCCGACTGGGTGTGCTCGCCGTTCCAGAGCTGGGTGATGGTCTGGCCGCTCGGGAACGACCAGGACACGGTCCACCCGTTGATCGGTGACGTGCCGTTGTTGCTGACCGTCACCTCGGCCTGGAAGCCGCCGGGCCATTCGTTGACGAGCCGGTAGGTGGCGGTGCATCCGCTGCTCGGCGGCGGGCTGGGCGGAGAGTCGGGGATCGGCGAGGGCGTCAGAGTCGGGGTCGGGCTCGGGCTCGAGTCACCGCCGAGGGCGGTGACCACGCCGTCGTAGGCGGGCTTGGGGTTGTAGTTGTCGTCGAACAGCAGCGCCGCGCCCTCGCCCGGGAAGACGTCCGGCACCCAGGAGTACTTGTCCGTGACGCCCCAGACGGTGACGCCCACGCACTTGGAGACGGCGAGGCAGGCCCGGACCACCTTCTCGTAGTCGGCCCGCTGCTGGGCGAGCTTGGCGGAGGTGACCGGCAGCGGAATCCGGATGTCGACCTCGGTCAGCGCGACCTCCACGCCGAGGTCGGCGAAGCGCTGCAGGTTCTGCTGCAGGTCATTGGGGACCTGGCCGAGGATGAAGTGGCCCTGGAAGCCCACGCCGTCGATGGGCACGCCCTGCTGCTTGAACTGGCGCACCATGTTGTAGACGGCGTTGCTCTTCGCGTTGATCCCCTCGATGTTGTAGTCGTTGTAGTACAGCTTGGCCGTGGGGTCGGCGGCCCGGGCGGCCCGGAACGCCGTGGCGATGTAGCCGTCGCCGAGCACCCGCTGGAAGACGGTCTGGCGGCGGGTGCCGTCCTCGTTGAAGGCCTCGTTGACGACGTCCCAGGCGTAGAGCTTGCCGCGGTAGCGGCCGGCCACGTTGGAGATGTGGTTCTCCATGACCTGGGTGAGCTCACTGGCGGTCCAGTTGCCGTTGCTCACCCACGACGGGAGCTGGCTGTGCCAGACGAGGGTGTGGCCGCGGATGATCTGCCCGTTGGCCTGGGCGTGGTTGACGATCTGGTCCGCGCTGCCGAAGTTGAACGAGTTGCGGGACGGCTCGGTGGCGTCCCACTTCATCTCGTTCTCAGGGGTGACGGAGTTGAACTCGCGGTCGAGGACCTGGACGTACTGGCTCTCGCCGAGCCGGTTGGCCGCGACCGCCGTGCCGAAGTAGATGCCCTTGGCCTCGGCGAGCTGGCGGAGCGGCGCGGCCGCGTCGGCGGTGGTGGCGGTGGCGACCGCCGGGATCACGCCGATCAGCAGCGCCAGTCCGATCTTCCAGGCGTGGCGTCTAGGTGATCGAACGGACATGGGTCCTCCCTCGTCATCAAATGTTTCGGGAACTCTCCCGAAACTTTCGGAGGGGTGCATAAGGGAATGCCCGGCCTTCCCCGGGCGCTTCCGGGGAAGGCGGGCACCGGGTCCCCCGCCCCCGCCCGGTCGCCGGGGAGCGGGACGGGTGGACGAGGCGGGAGGCGGGGCCGGCTGGGGCTGGGTGTGGCGGCCTGGGTCGGGCAGGCCGCCACACCCAGGTCGTCCGGGGCGCGGCGGGCGGGACCGCGCCCCAGGCCTGTGGGGCCTAGGCCGCCCGGCTCAGCCCTGCGGGAAGAGGACCCCGTACTGAGCCAGGGCGGTGGCCACGTCGACCTGGGCCCAGAACCGGTGGTACCTGAAGGTCGGCGCGGAGCCGCCGTTCAGGTAGGCCTGGACCTTGGGCCAGTCCGGGTCGTTCCGGTAGAACGACCGGATGGAGATGAAGGTCGAGTTACTGTTGATCACGTCGCCGTTCGGCATCCGGCCGGTCCACCCGGACGGGACGTAGACCGGGTCGTCGAAGCGCTCGTAGTCCTCGCGGGTCTCGGGGACCGAGACGCCCTTGGCGTCCTGGTGGTTCTTGAGGATGCCGTCGAGGATCGCCTTGGCCGTGGCCTTGGCCTGGCTGTGGTTGGCCTTGGCCGCGTAGAACATCAGGGTCTTGGCGTAGGCGCCGGCGACACCGAGGTCGTTGGTGTAGTCGACGACCTCGACGTGCAGGTTCTGGTTGTCCGGCGGCATCTGGGTCTGGCCGTTGAAGTCGGCGTCCGGCGCGCCGCTCCACCGCAGCGTCGACGGGAACTGGAAGGTGCCGTCGGAGTTGATCGTGGTCTCGGACAGCGCCCAGGCCACCCACTTGTCGAGGATCGACTTGGCGTCGCTGTCGCCGGTCACGTAGTAGTACTCGGCGACCCGCTCCATGGTCCAGGCCTGGAAGCCGAACCACTGGTTGGACGGCGGGTCGTGGTAGACCGGCTGCCAGTCGTAGGCCATGCCGTAGAACTTCGGCAGGTTCGACGGCGGGTTGTCGTACCGGCCCTTCCAGCTGTTGGTCGCGCCACCGGCGATCGCCCCTTCGGCCGACTGCAGCCACTTGTAGAACTGCAGCTGCCGGCGGAGGCTGGTCGACCAGTCGGTCGCCGCGGTCGGGCTCTTCGGCTTGAGCTCGTTGACGTTCGACAGGGCCCAGGCGGCCATCGGGTTCTGGTAACCCGAGTGGTTGTGGCTGGAGCCGATCCGCCAGGCCCAGCCGGCCGAGCTGTTGAGCGCGCCGCCCCAGGCGTAGTACCAGGAGAGCAGGTAGGCCGCGCTGTTCTTACCGCTGCCGGGCGGGCAGGACGGGCTGGTGCACCCCTGCTGCTTGAAGTACTTGTCGTACATCGCGTAGCGCAGGTAGTCGCCCATCTTCGCGGCCTTGGCCACGGATGCGGAGATCTGCGACTCGCGGCCCTGCTCCTTCGCCCAGGTCAGCGCCCAGTAGGCGACCTGGACGGCGCGGGCGTCGGCGTCCGGCGCGTTGGTGTACCGCCACTGCTGGGCGTACTGGCTGTCCTTGGTGAACAGGTCGAGGAACCCGTTGGGACCGCCGTGCTGGAAGGTCTCACACGACGGGTGCGGGACGGTCTCCCAGACCGACTCCTCCGGCCCGCGCTGGAAGGTGTTGATGAAGTTCGGCTTGGTGGTGCCGTCGCCGCACCGGCCGAAGCCGTAGACGTTGTCCACGTCGATCAGCCAGTGCATGCCGTAGATGTCGGCGGTGCCGTAGGTGCTCCGCAGCTCGTTGGCGATCGGGTCGGCGCCGACGCTGACCCCGCTGTCGAGCTGGCTCGGGTACTGGGAGGGGTCGTCGTGCTCGGCGGCGTACGTGGCCGGCTTGTTCGGGTCGTAAAAGCCGTTCGTCGGCTGGTCCTGGTTGGAGGGGATGCCGTACTTCTCCAGCACCTCCCAGGCCTTGTTGAACTTCGACCAGTCGCCGGTGACCTTGCCGTAGACCGCCTCGAGCCACAGGTAGTAGCTCAGCGCCTCCGAGGTGGTCTCGTGCCCGTGGTCCGGCGCCTCGACGAGCAGCGTCTCCACCGCGTGGTACGGCACGCCCTCCGGCGAGAAGTACCCGTTGTCCGGGTCGTGGATCTTCTCGTACAGGTCGAGGAAGGCCTGGACGTACTCGTTGTCGGTGGTCGGGATCGGGCTCGGCGAGACGGTGGGGCTCTCCGACGGGGACGGAGACGGGGACTGCGGCGGCTCCGTCGACGGCGACGGCGACGGCGGGGTGGCGCCGGTGCAGGGCACCCCGTTGACCGCGAAGTCGCTGGGCTTGGGGTTGCTCCCGGTCCAGGTGCCGTTGAAGCCGATGTCCGCGGTGGCGCCCGTGGCGAGGTTGCCGTTCCACGGCATGTTCCGCGCGGTGACGTTGGCGCCGGACTGGCTCCACTCGGCCGACCACCCCTGGGTGATCTGCTGGCCGGCGGGGAAGGTGAAGGTGAGCGTCCAGCCGTTCAGCGGGTCACCGAGGTTCTTGATGGTGATGTTGGCCGTGAAGCCGCCTTGCCCGGACCCGGTGGACCAGTCGTTGGTGGTGTAGGTGACGTCGCAGGCCACGGCGGCGGACGCGGGGAAGGAGTGGATCGCGCTCAGCATCCCGGCGCCGACGGTCGCCGCTGCCGCCAGGGCGAGCCGTTTCCGCGGTCGCGGGACCGCGTGTGCTCGAGGAGCTCTCATTCGCATTTCCGCTGGATCTCCAGAGGCACTTTGGGGACGGGAAAGGGGAGAGGCATCGGAGGAGAAGGTTTCCGGCGGCTTCTACAGCCGATGCTCGGGGGATTGGGAGCGCTCCCACCCCGAGATTGAAGGTGCGCGGGGGAGGCGTGTCAACGATGATCCGCGAGCGCGGTCCCGCTCCGGCGGGCGCCGTCCGCCGCGCACCCCGCTCCTGCCTGGTGATCCCGCCCGATTGCGCCGGTACGGCACGGCGATCCGCCCGGCGGAGCGGAGCCGCCGGGCGGTGAAAATTTCAGCTCCGGACCCTTCCGGCCGCGGCCTGCCCGGCCGGCCGGCCCGCGCCGGGGTTAGGAGCCCGGGCTCGGGGTAGGCGGTCTGGCGAGAGGAGGCGGCTCTCATGACGACGAACCAGACGGAAGAGATGTCCACCGGCATGCTCGTCCGGCGGCTCTCCGAGAACGTCTCCCGCCTGATCCGGGACGAGCTGCGGCTGGCGCGGCTGGAGATCGCCGAGAAGGGCAAGCGGGCCGGGGTCGGCGCCGGGCTGCTCGGCGGCGCCGGGTTCGTGGCCCTGCTCGGCGCGGCCGCGATCGTGGCCGGCCTCATCATGCTGCTCGCGCTCGTGCTGCCCGCCTGGGCGAGCGCCCTGATCATCGGCGGCGCGCTGCTGGTGGTGGCCGCCGTGCTCGGCATGCTCGGGAAGGTGCAGGTGACCCACGCGGTGCCGCCGACCCCTGAGGAGGCGATCCGGGGCATGCGGACCGACGTGGAGCTGATGAAGGAGAAGGCGCGGCGATGACCGAGTACGAGCCCGTGCACGTCCACCCGCCCATCGGGGTGCACCGGGAGGGCCCCGACACCGAGCTCACCGAGCCGGAGTCGCGGAACGCCCCCGTGCCGATCAGCAGGGAGGATCCGGTCGTGGGCCCGCCGCCCCGGCGGCTGGCCGTCGCCGAGCTGCGCCGGGACATCGAGCAGACCCGCGAAGAGCTCGGCGAGACGCTCCAGGCGCTCGCCGCCAAGGCGGACATCAAGGAGCGGGTGCGGCGCGGCCTGCGGCAGGCCCGGAGCGGTACGGCGCAGCGGATCGCCGGCGCCGCCCGGCCGGTCCGGGAGGCGGCGGCCGCGGTCGCGCGGGAAGCGCGCGGGAGGCCCGCGGCGCTCGCGGTCATCGGGGCCGGGGCCGTGGTGGCGGCGGCCGGGGCGCTGGCGGCGCTCCAGGGGACGCTGCACGCGGCACCGCAGGGGGCCGGCAGGCGCCCGGCCACGGGGCGCCGGCGCGGCCGTTGACGGCGGCGGAGGCCGGGGCGGCCGCCCGGCCGGAGTGCCTGTTCTGTGAGATCGCCACCGGGGAGCGGCCCGGGCATGTGGTGCTCGCCGACGAGGTGGCCGTGGCCTTCCTCGACCGGCGGCCGGTCTTCAAGGGCCACGTCCTGGTGGTCCCGCGCGCCCACGCCGAGACCCTGGGCGATCTCCCCGCCGATCTGGTGGGGCCCTTCTTCATCCGGGTGCAGTCGGTCGCCCGCGCGGTCGAGCTGGGCACCGGCGCGGCCGGCACGTTCGTGGCGATGAACAACCGGATCAGCCAGAGCGTGCCGCACCTCCACGTCCACGTCGTGCCGCGCAACCGCAAGGACGGGCTGCGCGGCTTCTTCTGGCCGCGCACGAAATATGCCGACAAGGAGGAAATGTCGGCGTATGCCGCCCGTATCCGGGAGGCGATGTCCCGGTAGGCTCCGCGACGTGGAATGCCTCGTCGCCGCATTGATCGCCGCGACCCTCGTCGGGGTGCCCGCCGTTCTCTGGCGGATCTTCCGCCATCGCCGTGATCTCGGCGGAAGCCCGGCCGAGCGGGCGACCTTCGAGACCCTGCACACCGCGTCGCTGGCCGCTCCGGCGCTGCGGAGCGGGCTCACCAAAGCGGGCGCGGAGAAGGCCTCCCGGCACCTGCGCAAGCTGCTGGGCTCGCCGGCCATCGCGATCACCGACAGCGAGGAGCTCCTCGTCTACGACGGTGCCGGAGAGCACCACGCGAGCGAGGCCTTCGAGCACGCGGCCGGGACCCTGAAAGACGGCCGCACCCAGGTGCTCACCCTCAACTGCCACGAGCCGGAGTGCCCGATCAGATCCGCCGTGGTGGTCCCCCTCACCACCGAGGACCGGGTGGTCGGCACGCTCGCCGCATACGGCGACCACGCCTCGGCCGCCCTGGTGCGGGCCACCGAGGAGGTGGCCCGGTGGGTGGACGCGCAGCTCGAGCTCGCCGAGCTGGACCGATCCCGCACCATGCTGATGGAGGCGGAGGTGCGGGCCCTGCGGGCCCAGATCTCCCCGCACTTCATCTACAACTCGCTCACCACGATCGCGTCCTTCGTCCGCACCGACCCGGAGCGGGCCCGTGAGCTGCTGCTGGACTTCGCCGACTTCACCCGGTACTCGTTCCGGCGGCACGGCGACTTCACCACCCTCGCCGAGGAGCTCCGGTCGATCGACCGGTACCTCACGATCGAGCGGGCGCGGTTCGGCGACCAGCTCCGGGTGACCCTGCGCATCGCCCCGGAGGTGCTCCCGGTCGCGGTGCCGTTCCTGTGCCTGCAGCCGCTCGTGGAGAACGCGCTCCGGCACGGCCTGGAGCCGAAGGCGGGGGTCGGCCGGATCACGATCATCGCCGAGGACGCCGGGTCCGAGTGCCGGATCACCGTGGAGGACGACGGGGTCGGCATGGACCCCGAGCAGCTGCGCCGGATCCTCGCCGGCGAGCACCCCTCGAACTCGAGCGGGAGCGGGATCGGCCTCGCCAACGTGGACGAACGGCTCCGGCAGGTCTATGGAGACGAGTACGGCCTCGTGGTGGAGACCGGGCCCGACGCCGGCACCAAGGTCACCGTGCGGGTGCCCAAGTACCACCCGGGGGTCTCGGCGAGCTGATCGTCACGGAGCGTGACGGCCGGGTTCCAGGCCATCTCTCCGGGCAAATCCTGATTTTTCGGGTGATAGCGGAGGAAATCCGTTTAGCGGATCTACCGATCATCGGATGATTGATCTATTTCTGCACCGTAACCCGGTCGTGATGGCGTAACCGTTGACTTTCCGGCATCCCGTTCTTCACTCTCAAAAAGATTCTTCCGGTGAAAGGGGTGTTTCGGTGACCGGTCTGCGCGTCCTCGCGGTCGATGACGAGCAGCCCGCCCTGGAGGATCTCGCCTACCTGCTCCGGGCGGACCCCCGAATCGGGGACGTGCTCACCGCGCGTGACGGAGCGGCCGCGTTGAAGCTCCTGGACCGGGCGATCGCGGAGAAGAGACCCGTCGACGCGGTCTTCCTCGACATCCGCATGCGCGGTCTGGACGGGGTGGTGCTCGGCCGGCTGCTCACCCGCTTCTCCCGGCCGCCGAAGGTGGTGTTCGTGACGGCCTACGAGGAGCACGCGGTCGACGCTTTCGAGCTGAAGGCCGAGGACTACCTGCTCAAGCCGGTCCGGCCGGAGCGCCTCGCCGAGGCGGTCCGGCGGGTGTGCGAAGGCCGTGCCGAGCCCGAGCCCCAGGTCGACACGATCCCGGTCGAGCTGGGCGGGGTCACCAAGTTCGTGGCGAGCTCGGAGGTGAGGTACGTCGAGGCCCAGGGTGACTACGCCCGCCTGCACACCGCGACGGGCAGCCATCTCGTCCGCATCCCCCTCGCCACCCTCGAGCAGCGGTGGGCCTCCGCCGGGTTCATGCGGGTGCACCGCAGTCACCTGGTCTCGGTGAAGCACATCGACGAGATGCACATCGACTCCGGCAAGTGCACGGTGCGGGTGGGCGGCACGGAGATCCCGGTGAGCCGCCGTCACACCCGCGAGCTGCGCGACCTCCTGGTCCGGCGGGCGCGGAAAGGGAAGCGGGACAGCTGAGCCGTGAACGCCAAGCCGCGCCGGGTGGTCGTCACCAGCCCACGGACGTCGGCGGCGCGCCGGCCGCGCTACCCGCTCACCCGCGAGATCGACGAGCAGACGAAGCTGGGCGAGATCTACATGCGCTCCTTGATCAGGACGCAGCTCCGCCTGGCGTTGTTCGTGTGCAGCCTGCTCGGCCTCGTGGTCGGCGGGCTGCCGCTGCTCTTCCTCCTCGTGCCCCAGATCTCCTCGGTGCGGCTGCTCGGCATCCCGCTCCCGTGGGCGGTGCTCGCCGTGCTGATCTACCCTGCCTTCGTCGCGGTCGGCTGGTTCTACGTACGGCAGGCCGAGCGGAACGAGCGGGACTTCGCCGACCTGGTGGAGCGGCGCTGAGCCGCCCGGGCGGAACGCGGGTATCGCGGGTGAGACGCGGATGAGCAGCTTCGTCGCCGTCGTCCTGGTGGTCGTGGCGACCATCCTGATCGGCGCGTTCGGCATCCGTATCTCGCGCACCACCTCGGACTTCTACGTCGCCTCGCGCACGGTCTCCCCGCTGTGGAACGCCTCGGCGATCGGCGGGGAGTACCTCTCGGCCGCCTCGTTCCTCGGGGTGGCCGGGCTCATCCTCACGTACGGCACGGACCTGCTCTGGCTCCCGGTCGGCTGGACCGGCGGGTACCTGGTGCTGCTCGTGCTCGTGTCGGCCCCGCTGCGCCGGTCGGGGGCCTACACGCTGCCCGACTTCGCCGAGGCCCGCCTGGAGTCGATGGCGGTCCGGCGGGTCTCCAGCGTGCTGGTGGTGCTCATCGGGTGGCTCTACCTGATGCCGCAGCTCCAGAGCGCGGGGCTGGTGCTGCGCACGGTGACCGGGGCGCCGGCCTGGGTGGGCGCGTTCGTCGTGGCCTGCGTGGTCGTGGTGAACGTGCTCTCCGGCGGGATGCGGTCGATCACCTTCGTCCAGGCGTTCCAGTACTGGCTCAAGCTCACCGCGCTCGGGGTGCCGCTCGTGCTCATGCTCGGGGCGTGGCGCTCCGACGGCATGCCGGCGGTCCCGCCGGACGACCCGTGGCTGCAGCCCTTGCACCGCTCGGAGTACGCGGTCTACGAGACGTACTCGCTCATCCTCGCCACGTTCCTCGGCACGATGGGCCTGCCCCACGTGCTCGTCCGGTTCTACACCAACCCCGACGGCCGGGCGGCCCGCCGGACCACCCTCGTCGTCCTCGCCCTGCTCGGCATGTTCTACCTGATGCCCGCGTGCTACGGGTTCCTCGGCCGGGTGTACGGCCTGCCCGCGACCGACACCGTGGTGATCTCCCTGCCGAGCAGGCTGATCGGCGGGACCCTGGGCGAGCTGCTCACCGCGCTGGTGAGCGCGGGCGCGTTCGCCGCGTTCCTCTCCACCTCCTCGGGGCTCACGGTCTCCGTGGCCGGGGTGATCGCGCAGGACATCCTCGGGGCCGGCGGGGTGCGCGCCTTCCGGATGGCGACCGCGCTGGCGCTCATCGTGCCGTTCGCGCTGGCGCTCACCGTGCGGTCGCTGCCGGTCGCCAACGTGGTGGGCCTGGCGTTCGCCGTGGCGGCCTCCTCGTTCTGCCCGCTCCTCGTGCTCGGCATCTGGTGGCGGAGGCTCACCACGGTCGGCGCGATGGCCGGGCTCCTGGTCGGCGGCGGGCTCGCCGCCACCGCCGTGCTCGCGACCATGGTGGGCGGGCCGCACGACGGCTGGATCGGCGTGCTGCTCGCCGAGCCGGCCGCGTGGACGGTGCCCGTGTCCTTCCTCGTGATGATCGTGGTCTCGCTGCTCACCCCCTCGCGGATCCCGCCGGGGGTGGCCCGGACCATGGTGCGGCTGCACGCCCCGGAGACCCTCGACGTCGACCGCGGGAGCTGGCGCCCCCGGACGGGATGACCGCCGTGCCGTACGGCGCAGGAATTCAGCAGTCCACCTCGGCCGCCTGCCCCGGGACCCCTCGGGGGCAGCCGGACCGGGACCGGTTGAGCGTGGTGCCGGTGGGAGCATGCCGGCCGGCCAGCGCAACCGCCTGATCCGGAGGCCCTTGCGGTCGGCCGCGCGGGCGAGGGGCCGGATGGGGTGCTCGGCGTGCCGTCGAGCGCACGCATCCGGCCGTTCACCGCGGCCGCTTCCCGGGGGTCGTCGAGCCCGGCGGCGGCGGCCGGCGCTCCGGCCGGGATGGCCGCCGTGCCGTTCGGCGCACGCATTCGACCATTCACCGCAGCCACCCACCAGGTGAACGACGTACTGCGACGGCTGGGCGACACGTGACCGTAAAGGTCTCGAAACAAGCGGCCCTCCGAACCTAGCGTGAAGTGATCCAGATCACTCGTTTGGAGGAGGGCATGACCGTTCAGCACGACTCCTCGGTCTACGAGCGGATACAGGCCAGCCAGCAGTTCGGTGAGCTGCGCCGCAGGTACCGGTCGTGGGCCTTCCCCATGACCGTGGCCTTCCTTGCCTGGTACCTGCTCTACGTGGTGCTCTCCGGCTTCGCCCGTGACTTCATGGGCACGAAGCTGATCGGCAACATCAACGTCGCCCTGATCTTCGGGTTGCTGCAGTTCGCATCGACGTTCCTGATCACCTGGGCGTACTCCAGGCACGCCTCGAGCAAGCTCGACCCGCTTGCCGAGGACCTCCGCCGTAAGGCCGAGCTCGAGGGGGCGGTCAAGTGAGCAGCCACCAGGTCCTATCGACCATCCTGTTCGTCCTGTTCGTGGCGGCCACGCTGGCGATCACGTTCTGGGCGAGCCGGAACACCAAGAGTGCCGCGGACTTCTACGCCGGTGGCCGCTCGTTCAGCGGCCTGCAGAACGGTCTCGCGATCGGTGGCGACTACATGTCGGCGGCGTCCTTCCTCGGCATCGCCGGCATGATCGCGCTCTCCGGGTACGACGGGTTCCTCTACTCGATCGGCTTCCTGGTGGCCTGGCTGGTGGCGCTGCTCCTCGTCGCGGAGCTCATGCGCAACTCCGGCAAGTACACCATGGCCGACGTCCTGGCGTTCCGGATGTCCCCGCGCCCGGTGCGCACGGCCGCCGGCGTGTCCACCATCACGGTGAGCATCTTCTACCTGATCGCGCAGATGGTCGGTGCCGGTGCCCTCGTCGGCCTGCTGCTCGGCATCTCCTCCGAAGCGGGGAAGATGTGGACCATCGTCGGTGTCGGCCTGCTGATGATCATCTACGTGGTGTTCGGCGGCATGAAGGGCACCACGTGGGTCCAGATCGTCAAGGCGGTCTTCCTGATGGCCGGTGCCGGGCTCGTCACCCTGCTCGTGCTCGCCAAGTACGGCTTCAACCTCTCCGCGCTGCTCGGTGACGCGGCCGCGCAGAGCGGAAAGGGCGACGCGTTCCTCAACCCGGGCCTCAAGTACGGCACCGACGATCAGGGCATCTGGGGCAAGATCGACCTGATCAGCCTCGGCCTGGCGCTCGTCCTCGGCACCGCGGGCCTGCCCCACATCCTGATCCGCTTCTACACGGTCCCGACCGCGCAGGACGCCCGTAAGTCGGTGATGTGGGGCATCGGCATCATCGGCGTGTTCTACCTCTTCACCCTGGTGCTCGGCTTCGGCGCCGCCGCCCTGGTCGGCTCGCAGACCATCGCCGAGGCGAACGCGGCGGGCAACACGGCCGCGCCGCAGCTCGCCGAGGCGGTCGGGCGGGACTTCTTCGGTGACGTGGGCGGCACCGTGCTGCTCGCGGTCATCGCGGCGGTCGCGTTCGCCACGATCCTCGCCGTGGTCGCCGGCCTCACCCTCGCCTCCTCGTCGAGCTTCGCGCACGACCTGTACGCCCACGTGTTCAAGCGCGGGAACATCACCGAGAAGGAGGAGGTGAACGCCGCCCGGATCGCCGCCTTCGTGGTCGGTGCCATCTCGATCGTGCTCGGCATCTTCGCCCAGTCGCTGAACGTGGCCTTCCTCGTCGCCCTGGCGTTCGCCGTCGCCGCCTCGGGCAACCTGCCGGCGATCCTCTACAGCCTGTTCTGGAAGAGGTTCAACACCGCGGGCGCGGTCTCCGCCATCTACGGCGGCCTGATCTCCGCCGTGCTCCTGGTGGTCTTCTCGCCGGTGGTCTCGGGCTCGCCCTCGGCGATGTTCCCGAACGTCGACTTCGCGGTGGTCCCGATCTCCAACCCGGGCATCTTCTCGATCCCCATCGGCTTCCTCTGCGGCTACCTCGGCACCGTGCTCAGCAAGGAGTACAACGCCCAGAAGTTCGCCGAGATCGAGGTCCGGGCGCTCACCGGGCTCGGCGCGGAGAAGGCGTCCACCCACTGATCGTCGGCGCCTCCTGCCGATTCTGTCCCCCCTTTTCCCCGGCGCCGTCGGGCCCGGCCGGGGCTGCCGCCCCGGCCGGGCCATAGCCCTGCCCTGGGCATGGCGTTGGAACCCCCACTCTGGTTATCGTCTGGCCTGTGGAAAACCCTCTCGAGACCGCGCGGGCGTGGTCGCGTTCCCGGGCCGAAAGAAAGAGGAAAGCGGCGGAAGCCGACGCCCGGACCCGGATCCTTGACGCGGCCGAGCAGCTCTTCGCCGGTGACGGCTACGAGGCGACCCCCACCGCGCGGATCGCCGAGGTCGCCGGCGTGCCCAAAGGGCTGGTCTTCCACTACTTCCCGCGCAAGATCGACGTGCTCATCTCGCTCGTCCAGGAACGGACGGCGGTGACCGAGGACGAGGTCGAGGCCGTTCCGGGCGACCCCGCCGGGACGCTCTCCCGGCTCGCCCGCCGCCTGCCGCTCCGCGCCTCCCCGGCGATGCGGCGCATCCTGTTCCGGGAGGCCGACACCCACCGCTCCGTACGGGAGCGGCTCGGCTCGCTCAACGCGGAGATCATCCGGCGCGCGAAGTTCGCCCTCGAGCTCGCCCTCCCCGGCAGCCGCGGCGACGCGGCACGGCTCGAGGCCGCGGCGGCCACCTTCGCCGCCGTACTCCTCTACCAGGAGAACCTCTGCCAGCTCACCGGCCACCACATCGATCCCGACGCCGTGGCCGAGCTGATCGCCCACGCCCTGGGTTAGCCGCCCACGCCCGGCCGGTCCGGGTCCGCGTCAGGCCGGAACCTTGTCCTCCTCCGGGGCCGTCCCCTCGGGCCGATCCGTCTCTCCCGCCAGGCGGAGCAGCTCGTCCAGCGCGTCGCCGAGGTGCCCGGTGAGGCTCCACACGTCGGGGACCAGATCGGGGCAGACGACGAAGCCGAAGTCCAGCCGGCCGTCGTAGGAGATGCAGGTGATGCTGAGGCCGCCGGTTGCGTCGGTCACCACGGAGAGCGGGTGGCAGGCGAGCATCCGGGCCCCGCAGAGGTAGAGCGGACGGCGCGGCCCCGGCACATGCGAGATGATCACGTTCACCCCGGTGCCGGCGACGCCGAGCATCCGGAAGACGATCGGCGTGGCGAGCTTGGCGAACGCGGCCGGGAACATCGCGCACACGTCGTTCAGCCAGCTGCGCTTGGAGAGCACGAACCGCCGCTTCGCGGCCGCCATGGCCGACCGGACCGCGGCCAGCCGCTCCGCCGGGTCGGCCACCTCGGTGGCGAGCGGCATCACCATCGCCGAGATCCTGTTGCCCAGGTCGCCGCCGGCGGTGCGGAGCGCCACGGGGACCGCGGCGACCAGGGGCCGGTCCGGTAGCGCGCCGTGGGCGAGCAGCCACCGGCGCAGCACCGACGCGCACAGCGTCATCACCACGTCGTTGGGGCTCATCCCGAACACCCGGGCCACCCGCCGTACCTCGCCCATCGGCACCGAGCCGAACGAGACCGCCCGCGCGCCGGTGATCCGGCCGTTGAACGGGGTCCGCGGCACCACCAGGGGAGGCGTCTCGGGGACCGCACGGGTGTCCCCGGCCAGCGCCCGCGCCGCCCGGGCGATCCGGCGGGCGTCGGGCAGGGTGGAGAGCACCGGGAGCGTGTCCAGGTCGCCGAGGGTGCGGCCGAGCGAGCAGAGCGTCTCCACCGGCTGGAGCGCCGACCTCGCCACCGCGCCCGCGAGCATGCCCACCAGCCCGGGCCCGCGCTCCGGCTCCACCGGCGGCGGAGGCTCCACCAGCCGGGGGTCGGGGGACGGGTCGAGCACCGCGGCGAGGATCTCCGACCCGGTGACGCCGTCGATCGCGCAATGGTGGATCTTGGTGTAGAGGGCGACCCGGTCGCCGGAGAGGCCGTGGATGAGGTGGGCCTCCCACAGCGGGCGGCTCCGGTCGAGCCGCCGCGCGTGGACGCCGGCCACGTAGGCCGCGAGCTGGTGGTCGTCCCCCGGCGCCGGCAGCTCGGCCTCGTGCACGTGGTCGGCGGGATCGAAGTCCTCGGCGTCCACCCAGTACGGCCGGTCGAGCCAGAGGGGGACGTCGGCGAGGCGCATGCGCAGCGGCGGCGCGAGCGGCAGGCGTTCCCGCAGCAGGGCGACCAGGCTCTTCCGCGTCACCGCGCCCGGCGGCGCGGACGAGGCGTCGAAGATCGATACCGTCCCGACGTGGGCCGTGGTCGTGGCCGACTCCAGGCTGAGGAACTGCGCGTCGAGTGGCGTGAGCTGGCGCATGCCCGATCCTCCCTGCTCGCTCCCCACGGCGGCCGTGGGCCCGGCCCCCGTCCGGGAACCTCGCCGTACGCGACCCGGTTCACCCGGGCCGCTCCCGGCGCGACCCCCGCTTGGGCCACGACCATAACGGGATCTTCGGCGATGGTGCCGAACGGACGGCTCAAGTCGGTGTAAGACGTGCCCAAAGGATCACCGCCCGTCCGCGCCGCGCGGCCACCACCGGTGGCAGGGATAGCCCTGCTCGCCGGGTGGCCTTGCCGTGCCGGGCCGGGCTCGGCCGGCCGGCCCAAAGATGCCCCCGGCGCTCGGGCGCGCCGGGGCCACGTGCCCACGGGGCGCGCCGGGCGAGACGCTCACGGGCGTGCCGATCGGGCGTCTCGGCTCGGTGGCACGACCCCTGCTGCGCCCCACCCGGCCGGAGCCCTGGCCGGTACACCGGCACGGCCGCCGGGGCCGGCTCACGAGCGGCCCAGGTAGGCGAGCAGCCGGTCGAGCGGCCAGGTGTTCACCACGTCGTCGGGGGTGAGCCAGGCCCGCTGGGCGATGCCGACCCCGAACCGCAGGTGGTCCAGGTGCGGGATGGCGTGCGCGTCGCTGTCGATGGAGAACTTCACCCCGTGGTGGCGTGCGAGCCGTACCAGATCGGAGTCGAGGTCGGCCCGGTCCGGGTAGGAATCGATCTCCATGATCGTGTGGGTGCGGGCGGCGGCGCGGAAGACCGCCTCCCAGTCGGCGTCCACCGGCGCCCGCGACCCGAGCCGCCTCGCGGTGGGGTGGCCGACGATGTCGACGTGCGGGTTCTCGCAGACCGCGATGAGGCGCCGGGTCATCTCGTCGCGCGGCTGGGTGAAGTGCGAGTGCACCGAGGCGACCCGGATGTCGAACCCGGCGAGCACCTCGGCCGGCCAGTCCACCGAGCCGTCCGGCCCGATGTTGAGCTCGGTGCCGTGGAGCAGCCGCATCCCCGGATGGCGGGCCTGCAGCTCGGCGAGCCTGGCGCGCTGGTCCAGCGCCTTCTCCAGGGTCATCCGCTGCATGACCAGGTTCGGCGCGTGGTCGGTGACCGCGTAGTAGGCGTAGCCGCGCCGCGCGGCCGCGGCGACCATCTCCTCCAGCGGGGCCACGCCGTCGGTCAGGTCGGTGTGCGTGTGCAGGTCGCCCTTGATGTCGGAGAGCTCGACCAGCCGGGGCAGCTCGCCCCGCAGCGCGGCCTCGACCTCGCCGCGGTCCTCGCGCAGCGGCGGTGGCACCCACTCCATGCCGAGGGCGCGGTACACGTCCTCCTCGGTCGCCGCGGCGATCACCCGGTCGTCGGCGTCGAACAGCCCGTACTCGGAGAGCTTCCAGCCCTTCTTGACCGCGAGCTCCCTGATGTGGACGTTGTGCTCCTTGCTGCCGGTGAAGTAGACCAGGGCGGCGCCCCAGGACTCGGCGGGCACCAGGCGCAGGTCCACCTGCACCCCGCGGTCGGTCCGCACCGAGGTCTTCCGGTCGCCGCGCGCGATCACCTCGGTCACGTACGGCAGGCGGGCGAGGGCGTCCATCAGCGTGGGCGGGCCGACCGCGAGGATGTCGATGTCGCCCACGGTCTCCTTCATCCGGCGGACCGACCCGGCGTACGCGATCCGCTCCGCGGGCAGGGCGGCCATGATGCGTTCCGCCAGGTCGATGGCGATGCCGAGGTGGAACCGCTTGCCCGCGAGCTCGAGCTGCTCGATGCCCCGGAGCAGGTTCTCCTCGGCCTTGGGGCCGAATCCGCGCACCCCGGCGAGCCGCCCTGCCTTGATCGCCTCCGCGAGCGCGGCCGGGGAGTCGATCCCCAGCTCGTTATAGAGGAGGAGGGCGCGCTTCGGCCCGAGCGAGGGGATCCGCGTCAGCGCGCGCACCCCCGCGGGGATGCGGGCGCGCAGCTCGTCGAGCTGGCGGAAGCTCCCCCGTCGCAGGAACTCCTCGACCTTCTTGCCGATCGCCTCCCCCACGTGGGGGATCTTCCGGATGTCGGTGTGCCGCAGGTCCTCGGGGTACCCGGCGATGGACTTGGCGGCCTTCTGGTAGCTGCGCACCCGGAATGGGTCGCCACCGGTGAGCGCGAACAGGTCCGCGTACTCCTGGAGCGCCGCCGCCACGTCCTCGTTCACCCGTCCCATGGGTTCAGCCTAGGTGGTCAGGGTGACGATTCCCCGGTTCGCCGGGCCGGCGGCGCGGTCACGTGCTCGAGGCCCGGCGCCAATCGCGCCGGGCGCCGGGGGTCCGCGGGTGGAGGCCCCCACCGCACACCGCATCCGGCGACCGCCACACCGGTACGGCCGGTGGCGGCGAGGCGTGCTCCGCCGGCGCGCGTACCCGGCCATCTCCGGCCCGCTCCGCACGGTGCACGCCGTCCCGCGCGCGCACTCCGCCTCCCGGGGACGGCCCGGCCGTGGGCGGGTGCCGCGCGCGGTCGCGGGCGTGCTCCCCGTTCCGGTGGGTGACGGCCTGTACCGGCGGCGCGCCTCGCCGTACATGGTGAACACCCGGGCGCATGGGGGAGATCCCCCGGCCGGGATGAGGGCACGCCGCAGCCATAGGCGCGGGTGCGCCGCCGGAGCGTGTAATTTTCACCTGAGGCGCGGCGAGTTTCCGGATGCGCTCCGAAGCCCAGGTCGCCCGAAACCCCGGATGGGATCTCCCTAGGTGCATTGCGTGCTTCCGGGGATGGGGGCGACCGGCGGGGTTGCCGGGGTGACGGGGGTGTCCCATTCGCCTGCGCGATGAATACCGCCTAATGTGGAGAATGTCCACGTCATCACGGTTGTCCTGACCTTGTGGCAGGCAGCCCGGCTCCATCAACGGCGATGGCCCGGGTGTTGACGTCGGCGCGCAGGTGATTCGCCGGAAATGTCCGGTATCTGCGTGACCGGCGAGCGAAATAGCGGAAATACGGTCACCGGACCGCTCACGGGTGCCACCGGCGTCACCCGAGAAACGGCCGGGGCAGGGTGACGCCTGCCCAGAGGCCAGTCATAAAGTGAGCGGAGTTCCCCTTACCTGCAGAAATCGGGAAGGTCGATGCTGCACGAGAGGCTGGAAGCGGTCTACAACAACGTCCTGCGCCGGAACCCGGGCGAGGTTGAATTCCACCAGGCGGTACGGGAGGTGCTGGAGAGCATCGGACCCGTGCTCGCCAAGCACCCGGAATACGCCGACCAGAAGATCATCGAGCGGATCTGTGAGCCGGAGCGCCAGATCATCTTCCGCGTCCCGTGGGAGGACGATAACGGCGAAATCCACATCAACCGAGGCTTCCGGGTCGAGTTCAACAGCGCCCTCGGGCCGTACAAGGGCGGGCTCCGCTTCCATCCCTCGGTCTACCTCGGCATCATCAAGTTCCTCAGCTTCGAGCAGATCTTCAAGAACAGCCTCACCGGCATGCCGATCGGCGGCGGTAAGGGCGGCTCCGACTTCGACCCGAAGGGCAAGTCGGACCGGGAGATCATGCGGTTCTGCCAGAGCTTCATGACCGAGCTCTACCGCCACCTGGGCGAGTACACCGACGTGCCGGCCGGGGACATCGGCGTCGGGCAGCGCGAGATCGGCTACCTGTTCGGCCAGTACAAGCGGATCACCAACCGCTACGAGTCCGGTGTGATCACCGGCAAGGGGCTCAGCTACGGCGGTGCGCAGGTCCGTACCGAGGCCACCGGGTACGGCTGCGCCTTCTTCGTGGAGGAGATGCTGAAGGCGCGCGGGACCACCTTCGAGGGCAAGCGCGTGGTGGTCTCCGGCGCCGGGAACGTCGCGATCTACGCGATCGAGAAGGCCCAGCAGCTCGGCGCCGTGGTCGTGGCGTGCTCGGACTCCACCGGTTACGTGGTGGACGAGAAGGGCATCGACGTCGAGCTGCTCAAGCAGGTCAAGCTGGTCGAGCGGCGCCGCCTGAACGAGTACGCGGAGCGCCGGGGCGGTGCGGCCACCTTCGTGCCGGGCCGTACGGTCTGGGAGGTGCCGTGCGAGGTGGCGATGCCGTCGGCCACGCAGAACGAGATCACCGGCAAGGACGCCGAGCGGATGGTGCGCAACGGCTGCATCGCCGTGGGCGAGGGCGCCAACATGCCGACCACCCCGGAGGGCATCCGGGTGTTCCAGCGGGCCGGCGTGTCCTTCGGCCCGGGCAAGGCCGCGAACGCGGGCGGCGTGGCCACCAGCGCCCTGGAGATGCAGCAGAACGCGAGCCGCGACCGGTGGACGTTCGAGTACTCCGAGCGCAGGCTGCGGGAGATCATGCAGGACATCCACGACCGCTGCCTGCAGACCGCCGAGGAGTACGGCATGCCGGGTGACTACGTTGCCGGCGCCAACATCGACGGCTTCATCCGGGTCGCCGACGCGATGATCGCGCTCGGCCTCATCTGAGCCGATCCGGCCTCGGACCGGCACCGCGGCGTGGTACGGCATGCGGTGCCGGTGCCGCCGCACGGCGGCGGTCGCCACCCATCGCCCGGTCGCTCATCGGCGCGCGCGGGCCGTCGGCCGGCTCAGCGGGGCTGAGCACCGGGATCCGGTCATCGGCCCCGGTGCGCGCGGGCCGTCACTCGCTCAGGTCGTCGTACTCGGCGAGATCGTCGAGCGTGGCGCCGTACCGGACGCAGATCATGCGGGCGACGGACTCGTGGGCGCCGAGCGGGGCCGCGCACCCGGCTCCGATCGCCTCGGCGGCCGAGGCGACGCGCTCCAGGTCCGCCTCCGGGCCGACGATGAACGGGGCGACGGCGAGCCGGTTGGCGCCGATCTTGCGGAGCCGATCGGCCGCGTCCTGGATCGTCGGCACCCCGTCGATCGCGGCGGGCACCACCGGCAGGGTCAGCCGGGCGGCGAGGAGCACCGCGGTCGCGTCGGCGCCCCGGGCCGCCTCGTCCCCTCCCGCCGTGGCGACGATGATCCCGTCGACCGGTGAGGAGACGTTGAACAGCCGCATCCGGTCGGCCCGGGCCAGCCCGGCCTCGGAGAGCCGGACGTGCAGGGCCTCGGCGAGCAGGGGATGCGGACCCAGCGGCTCGGTGATCTTGACGGGGATCTCGCTCTGGCCGACGGCGTCCCGGATCGCGCGCATCAGCCGGGGGTGCGGCGCGGTCACCAGGGGGACGACGACCGCGGCCGGCTTGCCGTCGGCGAGTGCCCGCTCGGCGGCGATGGCGGCGAACTGCTTGACCAGCTCGGCACCGCCGTCGGCGAGGGAGACGAGACGAAGGTCGAGCTGGGGGTTGTCGATCCGGATGATCGAGGCGATCTCCTCGGCCACGCGGTGATCCGTGCCCTCACCGCCGTCCCCGGTCTTGCCGGGCACCGCGATCACCAGTGCCGGGGCGTCCGGGGGCAGGATCGCCGGCAGTGGCCGCCGGTGCCGGCCTCCCTTGTACCGGGTGGGCCGTTCCCGGACAGGCAGCTTCGGAGGGTCTTCGGGACCTTCGCTCACATTCGCGGATTCTAGGGCGAAATTGGTGGATCGGATGAACCGATGCGATTCTTGTTGCCGATGGGTGATCTAGATCGGCAGGGCTCGCCGCACGGTTCCGCCGGGGAGGGCCCGGCCCGCGGACCGGGGCACGCCCGTGATCAGCGCGGCCGGGACGGATGGGCCGCCCCGGGTACGGCCGGCCCGTGGCAGGGGCGGCTGCACGACCTCTCCGCGGGAGGCGGCGTGCTCGCCCGCGTCGCAGGGGTCGCCCGGCGGGCCCTGCCGCGCTACGGCCTCTCCCCGGAGGCCGATCTGTCGCTGCTCAGCGTCTCGGAGAACGCGGTCTTCCTCGTCGAGGACTCCGGCCGCCGCTCGGTCCTGCGGGTCCACCGGCTCGGCTACCACTCGCGGGAGGCGATCGCCTCGGAGCTCGCCTGGCTCGACGCGCTCCGCGCCGAGGCGGGGATCCGGACCCCGGAGGTCATCCCCGCCCGCGACGGCTCGCGGGTGATCACCGTAGCGGATCCGGGCGCGCAGCCGCGCCACTGCGTCATGTTCGAGTTCCTCCCGGGGACCGAGCCGCGGGAGGACCGGCTGGTGGAGCGGTTCGAGCAGCTCGGCGCGATCACCGCGCGCATGCACCGGCACGCGCGCGAGTGGGCGAGGCCGCCGTCGTTCACCCGGTTCCACTGGGATCTCGACGCCGCGTTCGGCCCCGAGGCCCGGTGGGGCAGGTGGCAGGACGGCGTGGGCGTGGACCGCGAGGCGCGCGCCGTCCTCGCCCGGCTCGAGGCCGAGCTGCGCCGCCGGCTGGCGCGGTACGGCACGGGCCCGGACCGCTACGGCCTGATCCACGCCGATCTCCGGCTGGCGAACCTCCTGGTGGACGACGCCACCGGCATCAGCGTGATCGACTTCGACGACTGCGGGTTCGGCTGGTACCTCTACGACCTCGGCGCCGCCCTGAGCTTCATCGAGCACCACCCCGACGTGCCCCTCATGGTCGACTCCTGGCTCCGCGGGTACCGCTCGGTGCTCGACCTGCCCAAGGAGGACGAGGACGAGGTCTGGACGTTCATCCTGTTCCGGCGGCTGCTGCTGGTCGCCTGGATCGGCACCCACTCCGCCGCGGACATCGCCCGCGAGCTCGGCGCCGGATACACCGAGGGGAGCTGCGAGCTCGCCGAGCGCTACCTCACCGGCTCGTGGTGAGCTCCGGCCGCGGCGGCGCACGACGCGGGCGGCGGCGCCCGGGCGATGCGGGGCCGTGGCTGTCGCTGACGGTGCGCATCGGCGGCACGGTGCGGCGCCCGGGCGATGCGGGGCCGCGCCCGGCCGGGGCTGCTCCCGGCCGGGATCGCGACCGGGTGCGAGGTGCCCGAGGCCGGGGCACATGGCCGGGGAAGTATTAGCTAAGAAACCGTTCAATTAGGTCGAATCAGGGATAAACCGTACAGGCTGCGGGGTACGGCGAACGTCGTTCAAGCGTCGTCACCGCGGAGGTGTCAGGTGCTGGACCGGACCGCCGACTGGGGAGCGCGCACGCCGTACGGATCCCCGGGCGCGGTGGAACGGCTGGCGGCCGCCCTGCCCGGGTGCATGCGCGATGTGCTCCCCACCGAGATCGGCAGAGGAAGCCCCTGGCCGGTTCGGGTGGACACCTACCTGGAGGACGGGTTCGGCGAGGACGACGTCGACGCCTGGGTGCCGGCCGTCTCGGCGCTGGGCTCGGGGGGCGACGGTCTCGACATCGCGGTGTGCGGGAACCGCGTGGTGGGGGTGCGCGGCCGGGCCGCCGACCGGGTCAACCACGGCAGGCTCGACCCGCGGGAACGGCACGGCAGGCCGCAGCCGGGACGCCACACCGGACGGCTGACCCGCCCGCTCGTCCGGGAGGGCGGGGAGCTGGTCGAGACGACCTGGGACGCCGCCATGGCCCGGATCGTCGACCGGTCGAGGGAGCTGCTGAGCCGCCCGGGCGGCTGGGGCCGGTTCGGCTTTCACACCGGCTCCCGGCTGTTCCTGGAGGAGTACTACACCCTCGCCGTGATCGCGAAGGCCGGGATCGGCACGCCCCACATGGACGGCGACACCCGGCTGACCGCCTCGGCCTCGGCCGCGCTCGCGGCGAGTTTCGGCGTGGACGCGCCGCCCGGCTCGTACGCCGACGTGGACCACTGCGACGCGATCGCGCTCTGGGGCCTGGACCCGGCCGGGACCCACCCGGTGCTCTGGGAGCGGATCCTCGACCGGCGGCTCGGGCCCGACCCGCCCGCCTTGATCGTCGTCGACCCGCAGGAGACCCAGGCCGCGCTCGAGGCCGACGTCCGCCTCGCCATCCGCCCGGGCACGAACGTCGCCCTGATGAACGGCCTCCTTCACGAGCTGCTCGCCCGCCACCGGTACGACCCGGCCTACGTCGAGCGGCACACCGTGGGGCTGGACGAGCTGCGCCGGGTGGTGGACGCGTACCCGGGCAAGCGGGTGGCCGAGATCTGCGGCGTGCCCGAGGAGCTCATCGAACGCGCCGTGGAGATCATCGGCCGGGCCGAGCGGCTGCTGTCCGCGGTGGGCCCGGGCTTCCACCGGTCGAACCAGGCCACGATCGCCGCCTGCCAGGTGCACAACCTCCACCTGCTCCGCGGCATGATCGGCCGCCCCGGGGCGGGGGTGCTCCACCTCGGCGGGGGGTTCTCCGCCCGCAACGCGCTGGAGACCGGGGCCACCGGCGGGCTGCCGGGCCTGCGCAACTGGGCGAACCCCCGCCACGTCCGTGAGCTCGCCGACCTGTGGGGGGTGGACCCTGCGGTCATCCCGTGTCTCGGGCCGCCCACCCACACCCTGCGTCTCTTCCGGTACGCGGAGGAGGGCTCGATCGGCCTGCTGTGGATCACGGCCTCGGACCCGGCCCGGTGGCACCCCGGTCTCGGGGAGATCCTCGACCGGGACGACGTGTTCGTGGTCGTGCAGGACCTGTGCCTCACCGAGACCGCCCGCCACGCCGACGTGGTCCTCCCCGCGGCCGGGTGGGGGGAGAAGCTCGGGGTGGTGACCGGTGCCGACCGGACGGTGCACCTCTGCGGCAAGGCCGTTGACCCGCCCGGCGAGGCCCGTCCCGACCTCGACATCTTCCTGGACTACGCGCGGCGGATGGGCTTCCGCACCCGGGACGGGGCGCCGCTGATCGGCTGGTCCGACCCGGAGTCCGCCTTCGAGGCGTGGAAGGCGTGCTCCAAGGGCCGGCCGTGCGACTACTCGGGCCTCAGCTACGAGCGGCTGCGCCGCGGCGCGGTCCCGAGCCCGTGCACGCCGGGCGAGCCGCACGGCACGGAGCGGCTGTACGCCGGGGGCCGTTTCCCGACCGGCCGCGACCACTGCCAGACGTACGGGTTCGACCTCGTCACCGGCGCCGAGCACGGCCCGGAGCGGTACCGGGAGATCGACCCGGACGGGCGCGCCTTCCTGCACGCCGCGCACTACGAGACCTCGCCCGAGGTGACCGGGGACGACCATCCGCTGCTGCTCACCACGGTCTGCGGTCCCGGCGTGCCGGCGACGCCCGGCGAGCCATGGGCGGAGGTGCACCCCCGGGACGCGGAGGCCCTCGGGCTGGGGGAGGGCGACCCGGTCTGGATCGAGTCCCGGCGCGGCGGGCTCCGCGCGCGGGCGCGCCCGACCGGGACGCGCCCCGGCGTGGTGGTGCTGCTCGCCGGGAGCGCGCACGCCCCGGCCGTGGCGAGCCTCACCGCACCCGCCTGGGATCCGATCGCCAGGCAGCCGATCAGCACGGCGATCGCGGTACGGATGACCAAGGTCGCCGGGGAGGGCGTTCGCGGCGGCGAGCGCGCCGAGGTCGCGCTCTCCCCGGACCCGGTGCCCATCGCCGGGGCCGGGGTGCCGGCCGCGGCGGGCGGCCCGGTGGCCGAGGCGTCCGAGCGACTCGAGGGGGTGTGAGCCATGCACCTGGCCCGCTACCTGGGGCGGCTGCAGCGCTCCCAGCGGGAGCTCGCCGACGCCTACCACGCCTTCCGGCGGCGGCATCCGCGCGAGGTGGACCTGTGCACGGTGTGCGAGCGGCTCGCCGCGCAGTGCGGGGACCACGCGGTGCGCCTGGAGCCGTTCATCCGCAGGTACGCGTCCGGCGCACCGCCGGACCCCCTGGACCGGCCGGCCCCGGACCCGACGGAGCGGTCCGGCACTCTGGGGCTGCTGCGCGACCTGCACGACCTGTACCTGCTCGCCGCCGACTGCGACCTGTCGTGGCGGATCGTCGGGCAGGCGGCCCAGGGCGTGCGCGACGCCGAGCTGCTCGACCTCGTCCGGTACTGCGGTGAGGAGTCCGCCCGCCACCTGCTGTGGCTGCGGTCGAGGATCAGCGAGGCCGCTCCCCAGGCCCTGGTGGTCGCCTGACCGATGGCGCGGTCCGCGACCCGCCGGGCGGGTCCGCCCGCGGCGCTGCCTCGGCGGTGCCCCGGTCCGCCGGGTCCGGCGGCGCGACCGTCTCCACGGTGACCGCCAGGCCCGCCGGGACCGGTGGCGCGGGCGGGACGGCCGCCGGGGTGAAGCGGCGGAGCCGGTTGGCGTTCCCCACCACGGAGAGCGACGACAGGGCCATCGCGGCCGCGGCGATCATGGGGCTGAGCCGGATCCCCAGGACCGGGTAGAGCACGCCGGCGGCGATCGGGATGCCCACCGCGTTGTACCCGAAGGCGAGGAACAGGTTCTGCGTGATGTTGCGCATGGCCGCCCGCGACAGCCGTACCGCGGTGACGATCCCGCTGAGCGCCCCGGAGACGAGCGTCACGTCGGAGGCCTCGATCGCGACGTCGGTGCCGGTGCCGATGCCGAACCCGACGTCGGCCCGGGCGAGCGCGGGGGCGTCGTTGATGCCGTCGCCGGCCATGCCCACCCGCAGGCCGTCGCGCTGCAGCCGCGCGATCGCGGACGCCTTCTGGCCGGGCAGCACCTCGGCCAGCACCCGGGTGATGCCGACCTGCCGGGCGATCGCCTCCGCGGCGCGCCGGTCGTCCCCGGTGAGCATCAGCACCCGGAGGCCGAGATCGTGGAGGGCGGCGATCGCGTCCCGGGAGCCGTCCTTGACGGTGTCGGCGACCCCCACCACCCCGGCGGGCTCGCCGTCCACCGCCACCATGATCGGGGTACGGCCGGCCTGGGCGAGCCGGTCGGCGAGCCCCGTCAAGGGCGAGGGGTCCACCCCGGCCCCGGAGAGCAGGCGGCGGCCGCCCACGTGCACCCGGCGTCCCTCGACGACCGCGTTCACCCCCTCACCCGTCACCGAGCCGAACCCGGACGGCTCGGCGAGCCGGAGGCCGCGGCCGAGCGCCCCGGCCACCACCGCCCGGCCGAGCGGGTGCTCGGAGGAGCGTTCGGCCGAGGCCGCGAGGCGGAGCAGCTCACCGGCGGCCAGGCCGCCGGCCGGGACCACGTCGGTGAGCTCGGGCCGGCCGCGGGTGACGGTGCCGGTCTTGTCGAGGACGATCGCGTCGAGCCGCCGCGCGGTCTCGAGCGCCTCCGCGTCGCGGATCAGGATGCCGGCCTCCGCCCCCTTGCCGGCGGCCACCATGACCGACAAGGGCGCGGCGAGCCCGAGCGCGCAAGGGCAGGCGATGATCAGCACGGAGACCGCGGCGACCAGCGCGTGGGTGAGCGCCGGGGCCGGGCCGGTGGTGAACCACACCGCGAACGTCACGATGGCGACGCCCATGACCGCGGGCACGAAGTAGCCCGAGACCCGGTCGGCGACCCGCTGGATCGGCGCCGTGGAGGCCTGCGCGGCCCGCACCAGCCGGATGATCTGGGCGAGCGCGGTCTCGCTCCCCACCTTCTCGGCGCGGAAGGTGAACGCCCCGGTCTGGTTGACGGTCGCGCCGACCACGGGGTCGCCCGGCCCCTTCTCCACCGGGATCGGCTCGCCGGTCACCATCGACTCGTCCACCGCCGACCGGCCCGCCACGATCGAGCCGTCCACGGGGATCTTCTCGCCCGGCCGGACGCTGACGAGGTCGCCCGGCACCACCTGCTCGACCGGGATCTCCACCTCGGCCCCGTCCCGCCGTACCCGGGCCGTCTCGGCGCGCAGCCCGATGAGCCGGCGGATCGCCTCCCCGGTCCCCGCCTTGGCGCGCGCCTCGAGCAGCCGGCCGAGCAGGATCAGGGTGAGGATGACCCCGACCGCCTCGAAGTAGACGTCGCGCAGGTCCGCGGGGAAGAGCCCGGGCAGCACGGTCACGAGCAGGCTGTAGCCGTACGCGGCGGTGGTGCCCAGCGTGATCAGGCTGTTCATCTCCGCGGTCCGGTGGCGGAGGCTCAGCCAGCCGGTCCGGTGGATCGGCAGACCGGTGACGAACATGACCGGCGTGATCAGCGCGAGCTGAACCCGGCGGTCGAGCAGGAGCTCCGGCACCCAGGCCGCGTGGAAGAGCTCATGGGCCATGACCGCCAGGGCCACCGGGGCGGTGAGCACCGCGCCCACGGCGACCCGCCGGGACAGGTCCCGGATCTCCGCCCGCCGCTCCGCCGCCTCGAGCTCGTCGCCCGGGTCCTCGTGCCCGGACGGGCGTGGACCCGGCCCGGTCCGATCCGGTGATGCGGTGCGGCCCGGCACGTGCTCGGCCCGGAGGTTCACTGGCTCGATACGGCCCGGCACCGGTCCGCCGGCGGTAGGGCTCCCCTCGGCGGGCCCCGGCCCACCGGCCGGTTCCACGATCAGCCGGCCGTGCACCATGTTCATGCCGCAGGCGAAACGGAACTCGCCCGCGCGGTCCGGGGTCAGCTCGACGGTGGTCCGCCGGAAGGCGGGCAGCGGCCGGTTCACCCCGAAGTCCGGGAACACCACGCGTGCGGTGCAGTCCCCGGACTCCCGGCGGTCGAAGGTCAGCCGCAGCGGCACGCCCTGCCGTACCCGGATCACGTCCGGCGAATAACCGCCCTTGACGGTGATCTCCGCCTCCTGCCCGCCGTCGCGCGGCACGGCACGGCCGGCGCGCCGCGGCCCGAAGAAGAACCAGGCGAGCAGGGCGAGCGAGAGCGCCGCGAGGAGGATGACGAGGAGATCGCCCATGCCCATCACCGGCTTCCCGGGCCCCGGGTTGGTCCGCTCTCTCAGCATCACCCCGCTGCGGCCCGGGTAACGGGCGGAGGCGCACGGATCGGTGACTCAGGTGCCGACGCCCGCGTGCGTCACCGATTCCGGGGCACGCGGCCGGGCATGCCCCGCCGCCGGGTGCGGTCCGCCGGCTGCTCGGCACGGCCGCCGGGCGTGCCGACGCCGGAGTTCTCCACCGCAGCCGTTCGGAAATCGAGGGCCGCGCATCGCTCCGGACCGGTCCCCGGGAGGACCGCCGTGCTTCCCAGGGCAGGTCTCGACCTGTTCTCTGGGGCATGAGGCGGTCGCGAAAACGCCGATGGCTCCGCGAACCGCGGAGCCATCGGCGTAATCTCCTGGTGGGCGATAGTGGATTTGAACCACTGGCCTCTTCCGTGTCAAGGAAGCGCTCTGCCCCTGAGCTAATCGCCCGTGCCCCGGCGTACGCCGGGCTTAGAGCGGAAGACGGGACTCGAACCCGCGACCCTCACCTTGGCAAGGTGATGCTCTACCAACTGAGCCACTTCCGCATCCGGCGCGATGTGGTCCGCGCTCGCGGTTCAACTTTAGCGGATATCTGGCGCTCTCACTGCCATCAATCTCCCGAGCGAGGCGACATCCCGTCCTCGGCCGCCCCATCCCGGCCCGGCCGGACGCCGGGGACCAGGCGGTACGAACCCCTTCAGTGGCCATCGGGACCCCGAACGAAGCGCGGCAATTCGTGGTGATACGGTGAGTCTGCCCGAAAACGGGCAAGTAACTTGCTAAAAAGTAGCGTTCGTGCGTTAAGGTCCTGCGCTGTGTCCACGACGCGGCACCCCTTCGAGGATCTGATCGGCCATCTCACCCGGACCACGTCGCTCAAGCCGGCGGAGGCCGCCCGGGTGGTGGCCGACGTGCTGGCGTACTTCGGCGAGACCGCCGAAGCCTTCGTGCGGCGGCGCCACGCCGAGCTCAAGGCCAAAGGGCTCACCAACGACCAGATCTTCCCGATGATCGCCGCCGAGCTCTCCGCTCGGCGGGTCGCGGCACCGGAGCTGTCCCTGCGCCAGCTCCGCCGGATCGTCTACGGATAAGGAAGTGATATGTGCGGAATCGTCGCCTACGTCGGGCGGAAGGACGCGGCACCCATCCTGCTCGAAGGCCTCCAGCGGCTGGAGTACCGCGGGTATGACTCGGCGGGTCTCGCCGTGGTCAGCAACAAGCGGCTGAAGACCCGCAAGGTGAAGGGCAGGGTGGCCGACCTGGCGGCGGCCGTGCCCGCCCGGTTCAAGGGGACGACCGGCATCGGGCACACCCGCTGGGCGACCCATGGTGCGCCGAGCGACGTGAACGCACACCCGCACCTGGACGCCGGGGAGCGGATCGCGGTGGTGCACAACGGCATCATCGAGAACGCCGACGACCTGCGCCGCCGCCTCGAGGCCGACGGCGTGGCCTTCGTCAGCGAGACCGACACCGAGGTGCTCGCCCACCTCATCGGCCGGGCGGTCAAGGAGACGGAGACCCTCGCCGAGGCGGTCCGGCGGGCCCTCAAGGGCGTGGTCGGCACGTACGGCATCGCCGTCCTCGACGCCGAGCGGCCCGGTGAGATCGTGGTCGCCCGCAACGGCAGCCCGATCGTGCTCGGCATCGGCGAGAAGGAGATGTTCGCCGCCTCCGACGTCGCCGCGCTCATCCGCTACACGCGGCAGGTCGTGCACCTGGAGGACGGCGAGCTCGCCGTGATCAAGGCCGACGGGTTCAGCACGTTCACCAGCGACGCCACGGAGACGGCCAAGGAGCCGCTCACCGTGGACTGGGACGCGGGCCACTACGACACCGGCGGTTACGAGCACTACCTGCTCAAGGAGATCTGCGAGCAGCCGGACACGGTCGCCCGGGCGCTGCGCGGCCGCATCGACGACCGGTTCCACATCGCCCACCTCGGCGGGCTCAACATGGACGCGCGGGAGCTGCGCTCGTTCCGCCGCGTCAAGATCATCGGCTGCGGGTCGGCGTACTACTCCGGGCAGATGGGCGCGCAGCTCATCGAGGAGCTCGCCCGGATCCCCGCGGACGCGGAGCCGGCCTCGGAGTTCCGGTACCGCAACCCGGTCGTGGAGGGCGACACCCTCTACGTGGCGGTCAGCCAGTCGGGCGAGACCTATGACACCCTCGCCGCGGTCCAGGAGCTCAAGCGCAAGGGGGCCCGGGTGCTCGGCATCGTGAACACGGTGGGCAGCGCCATCGCCCGGGAGTGCGACGGTGGCGTGTACCTCCACGCCGGCCCCGAGGTGTCGGTCGCCTCGACCAAGGCCTTCACCTCGACCGCGGTCGTGTTCGCGCTCCTCGCCCTCCACCTCGGCCGGGTCCGCGACCTGTCGCCGGCCGAGGGCAAGCGGATCTGCGACGGGCTGCGCCGGCTCCCCGAGCAGATCAAGGAGATCCTCACGCTCGAGGAGCAGATCCGGGAGCTCGCGATCAAGTACTCCGACGCCCCGGGGATGATGTTCGTCGGCAGGGTGCGCGGCTTCCCGGTGGCGCGCGAGGGCGCGCAGAAGCTCAAGGAGGTCTCCTACATCCACGCCGAGGCCTACCCGGCGAGCGAGCTCAAGCACGGCCCGCTCGCGCTGATCAGCCCCGAGCTGCCGACCGTCGCGATCGTCCCGGACGACGAGCTGCTCGACAAGAACCTCACCACCCTCGAGGAGATCCGGGCGCGCAACGGGCGCATCGTGATGGTCGGCCACCGGGCCACGGACGCGGCCGACGACTGCATCGTGGTGCCGAAGAACGAGAACGAGCTCGACCCGATCCTGCTCACCATCCCGCTGCAGCTCTTCGCCTACCACGCCGCCGTGGCCCTCGGCCGCGACGTGGACAAGCCGCGCAACCTCGCCAAGAGCGTCACCGTGGAGTGAGCGCGACCGCGGTCTGAGCCGGGACGGGACCCGGGAGAGGCGGTGCGGCCCGGCCGCACCGCCTTCTCTCATGTCCGGGCGTACTTCACCGCCCCGGCCCGGACGGCGTCCGGCATCCACCTTTTGATCCCATATGCCCGATATATGGATACAACGAGTAATTAGTCCTATTCTGAGGGTGAGGACTACTCGGGGGAGGGTGCCGACGTGCGACGCCGTACCGTCCTCGCGCTCGGGGTGCTCGCCCTCGCGGGCGCGTGCGGGGTGCCGGACCCGCCCAGGCGGCAGGAGCTCCTGCTGGTGGTCCCGGAGGAGGCCGGCCGGAAGGCGGAGCGCGTCGCACGGGAGCTGACCGCGCTCATCGAGGGCCGCTGGGCCGCGCGCGTGCGGCTGGACGGCGCCGGCTCCGGCGCCGACGACGGCGGCGGCATGGGCGGGCTCGCGCGATTCGTCGAGGACGGCCGCGCCGGCGACCTGCTGGTGACCGACACCAGGCTGCTCACCTCCGCGGCGCTGGGGGAGTGCGCCCCGGTGGCCGGCCGTGCCGTACCGCTCGCGCGCCTGGTGGGCGAGTGGGAGGTCCTGGTCACCTCGCCCGACTCCGGATTCCGCACGTTCGACGAGTTCGCCGCCGCGCTGCGGCGGAATCCCGCCGGCCCGCGGGTGGCCGGGGGCGCCACCGGCGGGCCCGAGCACCTGCTCTACGGGCTGACCGCCAAGGGCCTCGGGGCCGACCTGCGCAGGCTCAACTACGCGGCCTTCCCCGACCCCGCCGATCTGATCGCCGCGGTGCTCGACGGGCAGGCGCCGCTCGCCTTCGGCACCAGGAGCGACCTCTTCCCGTACATCCGGGCCGGGCGGCTCCGGCCGCTCGCCGTCTCCTCCTCGGAGCGCCTGGCCGGGGTGGACGCGCCCACCCTCCTGGAGTCGGGGGTCCGGCTGGTGTACGCCGACTGGACCGGGCTGGTCGGCCCGCGGACCCTGCCCGACCGGGAGCGTCAGGCGCTGCTCGACCTGTGCGCCGCGATCGCCGGATCGCCCGCCTGGCAGCGGGCGTGCGACCGCAACGGGTGGGCGTGCATGTACCTCGCCGGGGACGAGTTCGGCGAGTGGCTGGTGGACGAGGCACGCCGGACCGGCGAACTGCTGCGGGACCTCGGCCTGCGCTGACCGCCGAACCGCTGCCCGGGACGTCACCCCCGGGCTCAGGGTGACCTGATGGGCGACGGCCGCGCTCCGGCCCGGAGCCGCCCACCGGGCGGAGCGCGCAGGGATCCAGAGCCCGGCGGTGTGGCCCGGCCGGAATACCGCTCGCCGAGATGCTCCGGGAGATCGCGGATGCCCGTGCGGCCGTTGCGGGTGTGGCCCGGCCGGGAGCCCGCTGCCGGCCGCACGGCCTTCGCGCGTGGCCCGGCCCCGGTGCGGACCGGCTCGGCGATCATCCGCAGAATCGAGGGGTGACCAGTTCCGGACACCTCACCCTGACGATCGCCGGGCACATCGCCACGCTCACCCTGAACCGGCCGGAGAAGCGGAACGCCATGACGGCGCAGATGTGGCAGGAGCTCCCAGGGATCCTCTCCGGCCTCGCCACCGATCCCGCGGTCCGCGTGCTGCTCCTCACCGGAGCGGGGGAGACTTTCTGCGCCGGTGCTGATATTTCAGAAATCGCCAAACTCGGCGAGAACGGAGATGACACGGCGCTTACCGTCGCGGCCGAACGCGCGCTGATCGAGTTTCCGAAACCCGTTATCGCGGTGATCGATGGTTACTGCGTCGGCGGCGGCTGCCAGCTCGCGCTCGCGTGCGATCTGCGGATCGCCTCGTCCCGCGCGCGGTTCGGTATCACCCCGGCGAAGCTGGGCATCGTCTATCCGATGAGCTCGGCGCGGCGGCTGGTGGAGACCGTCGGGCCGGCGCGGGCGAAGTACCTGATCTACACGGCCGAGCTCATCGACGCAGGTCACGCGCTGCGGATCGGCCTCGTCGACGAGGTCGTCCCGCCGGAGGAGCTCGCCGGCCGGGCGTACGGCATGGCCGCGACGATCGCCACCCGCTCCCGGCTGACGCTCGCCGCGATGAAGGAGATCATCGACGGCCGGGCGGACGAGGAGGCCTTTCGCCGCTGGCAGCGCGTGGCCCGGGAGAGCGGGGAATTGGCCGAAGGCGTCCGGGCATTTCAGGAAGGTCGTTCCCCACGATTCTCTTGGGATGCAATATAGGCATAAACGGGACTCGCAGTGGTAATCACCCTGTGAGGTGTGAGATGTCGAAGAGTTCGGTCCCGTCGCAGAGTCCCATCGCACGATTGGCCCGATGGCTGGGCTTCGACCGGAACCCGCTCCGCCGCCCGTGCGACCGGTTCGAGGCCGCCGTCCGGCTGCTCGCGGTCATCGGCGTGCTCGTCGCGATGGTGGCCGGGATCATGCTCGGCATCCGGGAGTACGAGAAGGGCCTGCGCGTGGAGGCGGAGCAGCAGCGGGCCCGGCACGAGGTGAGCGCCACCCTGATCGAGGACGTCGCCATGGCCCGGTTCTCGCCGGCCGGCGCCCCGGTCGGGCAGGCCAAGGCGCGGTGGACGGCCCCCAACGGGACGGTGTGGCAGGACACCCTCACCGTCGCGCCCACCAAGCGGGCGGGCGACACGGTGCGGCTCTGGGTCGACGAGCGGGGCGCGCCCACCACCCGCCCGCAGGACCGGGACGCCACGGTGGTGCGCGCGGTCACCGTGGGCGGCGGGATCCCCGTGCTCGCGGCCGCCGTGCTCGGCACCCTGACCGTGTCGGTTCGCGCGATCAACCAGCGGCGCGCCCGGCGCATGTGGGAGGCGCAGTGGACGATCGTCGAACCGATGTGGCGGATCAACGGTCGATGATCTCGTTCTTCCCGATCACCACGATCCCGTTCGCGGTGACGGTGAAGCGCTGACGGTCGTACTCCAGGTCGAGCCCGATCCGGGCGCCGTCGGGGACGACCACGTTCTTGTCGATGATCGCCCGGCGGACGATCGCACCCCGGCCCACCGTCACCGAGTCCATGAGCACCGAGTCCTCGACCAGTGACTGCGAGTGCAGCACGACCCGGGGCGAGAGGATGGAGCGCACCGCCATCCCGCCGGAGACGATGACCCCGGGCGACACCAGGGAGTCGAGCGCCCGCCCGATCCGGTCGCCCTCGTTGTGCACGAACTTGGCCGGCGGCAGCGGGTCGTGGCCGGTGTAGATCGGCCATTCGTCGTTGTACAGGTTGAAGACCGGGTGGACCGAGACCAGGTCCATGTTGGCCTCGTAGTAGGCGTCCAGGGTCCCGACGTCGCGCCAGTACCCCCGGTCCCGCTCGGTCGCCCCCGGGACCACGTTGGTGGCGAAGTCGTAGACGTACGCGGTGCCGCTCTTGACGAACATCGGGATGATGTCGCCGCCGATGTCGTGCCGGCTGTCCGGGTTGACCGCGTCCTCGCGCAGCGCCTCGATCAGGGCCTGGGTCCGGAAGATGTAGTTGCCCATCGACGCAAAGATCTGGTCGGGGGCGTCCGGCAGGCCGGTGGCGTTGGTGGGCTTCTCCCGGAACGACGTGATCCGCCGGCCGGTCGGATCGGTCTCGATCACCCCGAACTGGTCGGCGAGCGACAGCGGCTGCCGGATCGCGGCGACCGTCACGTCGGCGCCGGTGGCGACGTGCTGATCGAGCATCTGCCGGGGGTCCATCCGGTAGATGTGGTCCGCGCCGAACACGAGCACGTGCTCCGGCCGCTCGTCGTAGATGAGGTTGAGGTTCTGGAAGATCGCGTCGGCCGAGCCGGCGAACCAGCGCGGGCCCAGCCGCTGCTGCGCCGGGACCGGCGTCACGTAGTTGCCGAGCATCGCGGAGAGCCGCCAGGTGCGGGAGATGTGCCGGTCCAGGCTGTGGTTCTTGTACTGCGTCAGCACGACGATGCGCAGGAAGTGCGCGTTCGCCAGGTTCGACAGCACGAAGTCGATCAGGCGGTAGACGCCGCCGAAGGGAACCGCCGGCTTGGCGCGGTCCGCGGTCAGCGGCATCAGCCGCTTGCCCGCGCCACCGGCGAGCACGATCGCCAGGACCCTCATAAGAGGACACTAACGTCCAGAACACCGGCGAGCAGCACAGTGACCGGAAAAAGCGGTATGTCACATCGCCGGGCCGGGCCAGGGTCCCCGCAGACGATCGCCGGCATCGGGGCCGCGCGACCGCGGCGGCCCGCCCGTGCGGCGCGATGCCGCCGCCCGCCGGGCCAGGGGCGCTCGCGGTGCAGTGCCAGAACACGTCGGCTGCCTGGGGTCCGGAACGCGCCGTCTACCGGGGTGCTCGCGGTGCCGCTCCGGGACGCGCCGGGCACCGGAGCCGGTCCGGTCTCCCGCACCCCGGGCGTCATCGCCGCCCCGGCCCGGGACGGGGCCCGGGCCGTAAGCTGTCCAGGTATGCGCGTCGATCTGCTCACCCGCGAATATCCCCCCGATGTGTACGGCGGGGCCGGTGTCCACGTCGCCTACCTGGCCCGGGAGCTGCGCGACCTGGTGGAGGTGCGCGTGCGCTGCTTCGGCGAGCCCCGCGCCGAGCCCGGGGTGCGCGCCTACCGGGTGCCGGACGGGCTGCGGCAGGCGAACGCCGCGCTCCAGGTCCTCGGGGTGGACGTGGAGATGGCCGCGGGGTGCGCGGACGCCGACCTGGTGCACAGCCACACCTGGTACGCCAACTTCGCCGGGCACCTCGCCAAGCTGCTGTACGGCGTGCCGCACGTGGCCACCACCCACAGCCTCGAGCCGCTGCGGCCGTGGAAGGCCGAGCAGCTCGGCGGCGGGTACGCCCTCTCCTCGTGGGCGGAGCGGACCGCCCTGCTCGGCGCCGACGCGATCATCGCGGTCTCGGAGGCGATGCGCCGGGACGTGCTCAGGGTGTACCCCGAGATACCGCCCGACCGGGTGCGGGTGATCCACAACGGGATCGACACCGGCGAGTACGCCCCGTCGCCCGGGATCGGCGCGCTGCGGCGGTACGGCATCGACCCGGCCGTGCCGTACGCGGTCTTCGTGGGCCGCGTCACCCGGCAGAAGGGGCTGCCCCACCTGCTGCGGGCCGCCCGGTCGCTGGAGCCGGGCGCCCAGCTCGTGCTCTGCGCCGGCGAACCGGACACGCCCGAGATCGCCGAGGAGGTCACCGGCCTGGTGCGCGAGCTGTCCGCCACCCGGGAGCGGGTCGTGTGGATCACGAAGATGCTGCCCCGGGACGAGCTGATCGAGATCCTCACCCACGCCACGGTCTTCGTCTGCCCCTCGGTGTACGAGCCCATGGGCATCGTCAACCTCGAGGCGATGGCCTGCGAGACCGCGGTCGTGGCGACCGCCACCGGCGGCATCCCCGAGGTGGTCGAGGACGGGGTGACCGGGCTGCTCGTGCCGATCGACCAGGGCCCGGACGGTGAGCCGGCCGACCCCGGCGCGTTCGCCGCGGCCCTCGCCGACCGGGTGAACGCGCTGCTCCGCGACCCGGCGCGGGCGGCCGCCATGGGCAAGGCGGGCCGCCGCCGCGCGATCGAGCACTTCTCCTGGCGGCGGGTGGCGGAGCGGACGCGCGACCTGTACGCCGAGGTGGCGGAGGCGGGGCGGCGGTGAAGGTGATCGAGGTGGGCCCGGTGCGGATGGCGTTCACCGACCGGCACGGCGGGGTGAGCACCGGGCCGTACGGCACCCGCAACCTCGGCGGCGCGGTGGGGGACGACCCGGCGGCCGTCGCGGAGAACCGGGCGCGGACCGCGGCCGAGCTCGGCCTGGACCGGGTCGTCTACATGCGCCAGGTGCACGGCGCCGACGTCGCCTACGTCACCGCGCCGTTCGGCGCCGACCCGCCCGGTCTCGACGCCGTCTTCACCGACCAGCCGGGCCTCGGGCTCGCGGTCCTGGTCGCCGACTGCGCCCCGGTGCTCGTCGCCGACCCGGTGGCGGGCCTGACCGGGGGAGCGCACTCGGGGCGGCCGGGCACCGAGGCGGGGGTCGTCCCGGCGCTGATCGAGGCCATGGCGGCCCGGGGCGCCGACCCGGCGCGGATGGTCGCCGTGATCGGGCCCGCCGCCTGCGGCCGGTGCTACGAGGTCCCCGCCGAGATGCGCGAGCGGGTCGCCGCCCGGGTCCCGGAGGCGTGGGCCACCACCCGGCGCGGCACGCCCTCCCTCGACCTGCGCGCCGGGATCGAGGCCCAGCTCCGCGCCGCCGGGGTGACCGACATCCGGCACGACGACCGCTGCACGATCGAGACGCCCGACCTGTACTCGTACCGGCGGGAGCGGGTGACCGGCCGGTTCGCCGGGTACGTGTGGCTGGCCGGCTGAGCGGCGGCGCCCGAGGCCGGCCCACGGCCGTACGGATCACCCCGGCCGTCCCGGCTCAGGCCGGGCTTCGCTCCCGGACCCGCTCACGATCCGGTGCCACACGGGCCAGGGTGAGGCTCTCCCCGTGGCGGGTGGGTGCGCCCATTGGCCGAGCGGCGGCTCACCCCCACGTGCGGCTCTCCCAGCGGCGGGCGGGCGCGCCCGCGCCACGCCGCCGACCGCCGGCGCGCGAAGCCGGCGCTGCCGCGGCCCGTCCGGTGGCATGCGGACGAGGCGTGGGGCCTGACGAGGCGTGGCGCCCAACTGGCGGGACCCGGCCCCGGAGCCGCTCCCGGCGGGGCCAGGGGACATTTCCGGCATCAGCCCGCGCGGAACGGGAAGCATCTTGCTGCGCCGCCCGCCCGGGTGGGGAACCGCCCACCGGGACGGCCGGTCAGGGGGGATCATGAGCGGACCGAGCACCACGTGCCCCATCGACCTGCGGGATCCCGGGCTGCTGGCCGACCCGATCCGCGGGTTCTCCCGGATCCGCGAGGAGTCCCCGATGACGCGCGCCCTGCTCGCCGGCCGGGACGCGCCGATCTGGCTCGCCACGCGGTACGAGGACGTGGCGGCGGTGCTGAGCGACCAGCGGTTCGTCAACGACCCGGCGAACGTCCCCGGCGTGGACGCGGCCGCGATCCGCGAGCGGATGCTCGAGGCCCGCGGCATCCCGCGCGAGTACGCCCGGTACCTGTTCGAGGGCGTCCTCGACGCCGACGGCGCCGACCACCTCCGGCTGCGGCGGCTCGTCTCCCGCGCGTTCACCCCGCGGCACGTCCAGGCCCTCCGGCCCCGGGTCGAGAAGATCACCGAGGAGCTGTGCGACCGGCTCCCCGGGACCGCCGAGCACGGCGTGGCCGACCTCATGGAGCACTTCGCCTACCCGCTGCCGATCACGGTCATCTCCGAGCTCGTCGGCATCCCCGAGGCGGACCGGCCGCGCTGGCGCGCGTGGGGGCGGGCGCTCACCTCCCTGGCCGGGATGCGGCCCGGGGCCCTGGCCGAGCCCGTGCGGGAGATGGTCGGCCACATCTCGGACCTGATCGCGCACCGGCGCGGGCATCCGGCCGACGACCTGCTCACCGGGCTGATCCGCGCCCACGACGAGCAGGGGGACCGGCTCACCGACGCCGAGATGATCACGATGGTGGTGACCCTGGTCTTCGCCGGGCACGAGACCACCGCCCACCTGATCGGCAACACCGTCGCCGCCCTGCTCGCCCACCCCGACCAGCTCGCCAGGCTGCGCGCCGACCCGGGGCTGCTGCCGGGCGCGGTCCACGAGTTCGTCCGCCGGTGCAGCCCCATCCACGGCACCCGGCTCCGGTACGCGACCGAGGACATCGAGGTCGGCGGGGTGACCATCCGGCGCGGCGAGGCGGTGATGGCCGTGCTGGTCGCGGCCAACCACGACCCGCGTCACTTCGCCGACCCGGAGCGGTTCGACATCACCCGCCAGCCGGATCCGCGCCGGGAGACGCACCTCGGGTTCGGGCACGGCCCGCACTACTGCCTCGGCGCCGCGCTGGCCCGGCAGGAGGCCGAGGTGGCGATCGGGACGCTGCTCCGCCGGTTCCCCGGGCTCCGGCTCGCGGTCCCGCCCGAGAGGCTCGACCGCCAGCCGGTGCCCATGTTCTGGCGCCTGGCCCGGCTCCCCGTACGGCTGGGCCCCTGACCCGTCCCGCGCGCCCTCATGGAGCCACGCGGCCGGGTGCGCCGGCGGCGGTGCCGTTGCGTGGTGCCGACCGGCCGTGCCGGGATGCGCGAGCCCGCGCCGGTCTCACGCACGCGCGCCGTCGATCCCTGCGCCGGCGCGCGCCGCGCTCAGCGGGCCGACGCCGCGGCCGGGCGGCGGGTGAGGCGGGTGGCCTCGGCCCAGCGCTGAGGGTCGACCGTGGCGGGTCCCCGGCCCGAGGTGGCCCGCAGCAGGGCCCAGCAGTCGTCGATCGCGCCGGCGAGCATCTCCTTGAGCAGCGCGTCCGGGTCCGGGATGCAGGCCTCGGCGACCGACACCACGGCGAGCTGCACCGTGCTCGGCGCCGCGTACTTGCGGAACCGCTTCGGCGAGACCTTGCTGCCGAGCCTGAAGTCCCGCGCCCAGCGCCACGCGTCCGGCGCCCGGAGCAGGGCCTCCCGGCTCCGCTCCTCGAGCGTGCCGTACGGCCGGTCTTCGAGCCGCGCCAGCACCCGCTCGGCCGCCAGGATCGAGACGGCGAGCGCGAGCTGCCGCTCGTGCGCGGCGACGGGCAGCGCGGTCGTGGCGCAGCGGAGCGCGATCCGCGCGTCGAGCCGGGGGTCGTCGCCGACCAGGCCGATCACCGACGGGATGAGCACGGCGAGCCCGGGCCGGGCCTCATCGGAGATGAGGTCGTTGACCATGCGGGCGAGCCCGGCGAGCAGCGGATGCGTGCATGAGGGATGGTCGCTCCACCGTTCCCCCGCGAGGTAGGACGCGAGCTCCATGAAGCACGCGCCCTTCGCCGGATTGCGGTGCCTGCCGCGGGAGAGCAGCGGCACTCCGTGCAACGTGTCACCGGGCATGGCCGCTCCACCGGAATCGCTTCAGCCTCGATTCCAGTGTGCGCCTGCGGAAGATCGATGAGAAGGGGCGACCTGCGCCGCGCGAGAATGCGGCAGACCGGAATAGAGGTGGAGACGGGATTTGAACCCGTGTACGCGGCTTTGCAGGCCGCTGCCTCGCCTCTCGGCCACTCCACCGAGCGAGGCCCGGGTGTGAAGACCTCTCTTAGAGCGGAAGACGGGACTCGAACCCGCGACCCTCACCTTGGCAAGGTGATGCTCTACCAACTGAGCCACTTCCGCGTCCGCCTTGCGGCGACGTGATTATGGTAGCGAATTCCCGTGAGTGGTGTGCAACACGCCGGGAACCCCGGGGGAGGGGCGGCCGTCCCCGTCACAGCCGGTCGAACGCGGTCACCCGGATGACGGCCTGCCCCTCGGCGTCCGAGGCGGCGAGGTCCACCTCGGCGCTGATGCCCCAGTCGTGGTCGCCGGCGGGGTCGTCGATGATCTGGCGCACCCGCCACACGTCCTTGCCCTCCTCGATCATGAGGAGGTGCGGCCCGCGGGCGTCCGGGCCGGTGAGGATCTCGTCGTGCTCGTCGTAGTACGCGTCGAGCGCGGCCCCCCAGTCGATCTCGGGGTGGAGCTCGGTGAGCTCCTCCTCCTTGTCGAGCGCGGCGAGCTCGACCAGGCGGAACATCGCGTTGCGGACCATGACCCGGAAGGCCCGCGGGTTGCCGGTGACCGGCCGGGCCGGGGCCTCGGTCTCCTCCTCCTGGGCCGCGGCCTCGGGGTTGGCGAGCTTCTCCCACTCGTCGATGAGGCTCGAGTCGACCTGGCGGACCATCTCGCCGAGCCACTCGATCAGGTCGACGAGCTCGTCGTTGCGGTACTGCGTGGGAACCGTCCGGGAGAGGGTCCGGTAGGCGTCGGTGAGGTAGCGCAGGAGCGTCCCCTCCGAGCGGGCGATCTCGTAGTACTGGACGTACTCGGTGAAGGTCATCGCCCGCTCGTACATGTCGCGCACGATCGACTTGGGGCTCACCGCGTGGTCGGCCACCCACGGGTGACCGCGCCGGTACTCCTCGTACGCGCCGAAGAGCAGGTCGGCGAGCGGCATGGGGTAGGTGATCTCCGCGAGGCGCTCCATCCGCTCCTCGTAGTCGAGCCCTTCGGCCTTCATCCGCGCGACCGCGTCGGCCCGCTCCTTGTTGAGCTGGGCCTGGAGGATCGACCGCGGGTCGTCGAGCGTCGACTCCACGACCGAGACGATGTCCAGCGCGTACGTCGGGGACTCGGGGTCGAGCAGCCGGAACGTGGACACGGCGAACGTGGCGAGCGCCTGGTTGAGGGCGAAATCCTCGCCCAGGTCCACGGTGAGCCGTGCCCGCCGGCCGTACTCGTCCGGCTCGGGCAGGGTCTCCACGATCCCGCCGGCCAGCAGCGAGCGGTAGATCGCGATGGCGTGGCTGATGTGCCGCCGCTGGGCCTTGCGGTCCTCGTGGTTGTCGGTGAGCAGCCGCTTCATCGCCTGGAAGCAGTCGCCCGGCCGGTTGATCACCGCGAGCAGCATGGCGTTGGTGACCTTGAACCGGGAGACCAGCGGCTCGGGCTCGGACTCCTGGAGCTTCTGGAAGGTCTCCTCGCTCCACCCGACGAACCCCTCGGGCGGCTTCTTCCGCACGAAGTTGCGCCGCTTCTTCGGGTCGTCGCCGATCTTGGCGAGGGCCCGCTCGTTCTCGATGACGTACTCGGGCGCCTGGCAGACCACGTAGCCGACCGTGTCGAAGCCGGCGCGGCCCGCCCGCCCGGCGATCTGGTGGAACTCCCGGGCCCGCAGCCGGCGCACCCGGCTGCCGTCGAACTTCGACAGGGCGGTGAAGAGCACCGTGCGGATCGGGATGTTGACGCCGACGCCCAGGGTGTCGGTGCCGCAGATCACCTTCAGCAGGCCCGCCTGGGCGAGCCGCTCCACCAGGCGGCGGTACTTCGGGAGCATGCCCGCGTGGTGCACGCCGATGCCGTGCCGTACCAGCCTGGAGAGGGTGCGGCCGAAGCGGGTGGTGAACCGGAAGTTGCCGATCTCCTTGGCGATGGCCTCCTTCTCCGCCTTGGTGCACACGTTGATGCTGGTGAGGGCCTGGGCGCGCTCCATCGCCGCGGCCTGGGTGAAGTGCACCACGTAGATCGGGGCCTGGTCGTTGGCGAGCAGCTCCTCGATCGTCTCGTGCAGCGGCGTCTTCCGGTACGAGTACACCAGGGGGACCGGGCGCTCGGCGCTCTTGACCACCGTCGTGGGGCGGCCGGTCCGGCGGGTGAGGTCCTTCTCGAACCGGGACATGTCGCCGAGCGTCGCCGACATCAGCACGAACTGCGCCTGGGGCAGCTCCAGCAGCGGCACCTGCCAGGCCCAGCCGCGGTCCGGCTCCGAGTAGAAGTGGAACTCGTCCATGATCACGGTGCCGACGTCGGCGTCCGCGCCGTCCCGCAGCGCGATCTGCGCGAGAATCTCCGCCGTGCAGCAGATGATCGGGGCGTCGATGTTCACCGAGGCGTCGCCGGTCATCATGCCCACGTTCTCGCTGCCGAAGAGCGCGCACAGGTCGAAGAACTTCTCCGACACCAGCGCCTTGATGGGCGCGGTGTAGAAGCTCACCTCGTCCCGGGCGAGGGCGGCGAAGTGGGCTCCGGCGGCCACCAGGCTCTTCCCGGAGCCGGTGGGCGTGGCGACGATCACGTTGTGGCCGGAGACGACCTCGATCAGCGCCTCCTCCTGCGCCGGGTAGAGCGTGATGCCCCGGTCGGCGTTCCATCTCACGAACGCGTCGAACACCGAGTCAGGATCCGGGTCACGCGGCAAACGCTGGATGAGGCTCTGGTTCTCGCTCACGAGTCCTATCCTGCCGAAACCAAGGCACCGTTCGGTCCGCCGCAAGCCCGGCGACCCACCGTAAAGTTGGCGCCAAAGGCGCGTGCCGTGGAGAGAACCCGCAGGTCAACGGGCACTCTCACCGTGTGAGAACGAAGCTGGCCGAGCTGGTCATGCGGCACCGCGGCGCCATCGTCGACGTGGTGCTCGCCGTGGCCGTCCTGGCGTTCACCCTACCGGCGACGGCCACGGGCCTCAGCTTCTCGGTCTGGGGGCCGCAGCTGGCCTGGGCCGAGTACCTGGTGGGCGGGCTGACCGCTGCGGCCATGCTGCTCCGGCGTCGCACGCCCTGGCCGATGATCATCATGTCGGCGGTGTGCGCGCTGCTCACCGGCCAGGTCGTACCGATGCTCCTCGCCGCCTACTCGATGACCGCGGTGCACCGGCTGCCCCGGTGGACCTTCGTGGCGCTGGGCCTCACCGCCGTGTACCTCGTGGTCGACCACGCGTGCCCGTACACCGACCGGCTGCCGTTCTTCAGCCTCGTGCGCGCCTTCACCCTCGTCTACCTGCCGGCCCTCGTCGGCACCTGGGTGCGCCACTACCGCCACGCGATCGAGGAGGCCCGCGCCACGGCGCTCGAACGGGAGGAGATCGCCGCGTCCCGGGAGCGCCGCTGGATCGCGCGGGAGCTGCACGACACGGTGACGCACGCGGTCACCGTCATGGTGCTCAGCGCGGGGATCATCCGCGAGACCAAGGACCTCCGCGAGGTCTACGAGCTCGCCGGCAACATCGAGGAGAAGGGCGTCCAGGCGCTGAGCGAGCTGCGCCAGCTGCTCACCGTGCTCCGCCGGGACGAGGTGCCCTCGCCCGGAGGGCTCGAGGGGATCATGCGCCTGGCGGAGGAGGCCAAGGCCACGGGCCTCGAGGTCACCACGCACATCGACGTCCCGCAGGGCCGCCTGCCGCAGAAGGTCGCCCACGCCTGCTACCGCATCGTCCAGGAAGGGCTCAACAACGTCCGCAAGCACGCCCCGGGCTCCAAGGTCCGGATCGCCGTCGAGGTCAGAGGGGACGAACTCGTCTACGTCGGCGTGATCAACACCTCCACCGCCGAGGCGTGCACGGACGCGGAGGCGGCGATGGAGGAGCTCACCCGGGTGTCCGGGCCCCCACGCGGGGCGATCAAGGAGGCCTCGGAGGTGAGCGGGGGGTACGGCATCGCCGGCCTGCGGGAGCGGGTGGCCATCCTCGGCGGCCGGCTCATGGCCGGGCCGACCGCCGACGGCGGCTTCGCGCTCGCCGCCCGGCTCCCGCTCACGCCTCCGGGGGAGAGCCGGGACAGCCCTTCCTCCGGCCCTAAGGCGACGGCGTGAACCGCGCGCCCCCGCCACCGCCACGGGGTGGATGACATGGTGGTCTCGGTAGGGGCGGTGCCTCGGCCGTGGGCTCAGATCCGTTCCAGCACGACGACCGGGATCTCCCGGCTCGTCTTCCGCTGGTACTCGTCGTACGCCGGCCACGCCCGGGTCATCACCCGCCACATGTCCGGCTTCTCCTCCGGGGTTGCGGTCCGCGCCCTGGCCCGGAACCGGTCGCGTTTGATCTGGACCTCGACCTCGGGGTTGGCCACGAGGTTCAGGTACCAGTCCGGCGGGGTGTCACTGCCGCCCTTGGACGCGACGACGAGGTAGGCGTCGCCGTACGGCTGATAGATCAGCGGGGTGCTGTGCTTCCGCCCCGTCTTGCGCCCGGTGGTGGTGAGGATCAGGACGGTCGTGCCCTGCCAGTCGTGGCCCTCCTCGCCCCCGGTCTCCAGGTACCGCCGGACGTGCTCCTGCCCGAACAGCACACCGGCGCCGGGCTTCCGTTCCTCGGCCTGGGTCATGTGCTCACCTGCCATGTCGCCGCGGATGGTCGCTTTGGGCGCATCCTCCGGCATGTTCCGGTGGGTGCCAAGGGCGACGCGCCCGGGCTGACGCATGATCTCCGAAATCCGGACGGCGGCACGCGGAGACCGGACCGGCGTCGTCCCCGGCCCCCGGCGGCCTCAGACGAGGCCGATCTGCCACGACACCCCGTACCGGTCGTTGCACCAGCCGAAGCGGCGGCTGAACTCGTACTCGCCCAGCGGCATCAGCACCTGGCCGCCCTCGGACAGCGCCGTGAACAGCCGGTCGACCTCGGCCTCGTCCGCGCAGTCGACGAAGAGCGAGACCGAGGGCGTGAAGCCGAACGCGTGCACCGGCGGGCTGTCCATGCACCGCAGCGCGTGCCCGGCGAGGGTGAACGACGCGTACTTCACCCTGCCGGTCTCACCCGGCTCGTCCTCGCCCCAGCGGTCGATGCGCTCGATGGTGCCGCCGAACAGCGACACGTACCAGCGCATCGCCTCCTCGGCGCGGCCGTCCTGGAACATCAGAAACGTCGCCATCGACTCGGCCATGTCAGCGCTCCCTCCCTGCGGCGAAGCCTTCCCTCTCGTCCCTGCCCGGCCACCGGCGTCCATCCGGGGCGAGCGCCCGCCGGTGCGCCGTGGGACGGGAGCGCCGGGCCTCCGCCGGACGCGAGCACCGTGCCGCTCACCGGCCTCGGGTGGTCCATGGCGCGACGATAACGAGGGCGGCCGACGATTCCGGGGATGCGCCCGCGCCGGGTTCCGGGCGTCCGGTGCGGCCACGAACCCCTCGTACGTGGCCGAGCCGAAGCGGATCGGCAGGTCCGGCCGGGAGCGCCGCGGCCGGCGACCGTCGCGCGGGCGGCCGCGATCGGGGAGGACACGCGGGAAGGACATGGGCGGACCGGCCAAGCGGAACCGCCGGGCCGGGCGCCGGTGAGGGTGCGCCGCCGCTCAGCGGGCGTCGCCGGGGGAGGGGAGGGCGGCCCGCTCGATCAGCTCATCGGCGACCTCGAGCGCGGCCGCGACGCGCTCCTGCGGCGCGGCGCCGTCCGGGAGGAACCACACGGTGTGCAGCGAGACGAGCGCCAGCATGCCCCGGAGCCGGTCCGCGAGGGTCGCGTCGGGCCCGCAGAGCACGTCGATGAGCTCGAAGATCTTGCCGTGGACCTCCACGATCTTCGGGTGCCGGGCGAGGGAGGCCTGGTTGGAGTCCATCAGGCGCATCACGTCCTTGTGGCGCCCCTGCCGGAGGCCCTCGGCGTACCGCCGGATGACCTCCCGCCTGGTCTCGGGGGTCTGCGGCTGCCGGCGCGCCCAGGCGATCAGCTCGTCGAGGTACGTGATCCGATCCTGGACGAGGCTGCTGATGATGTCCTCTTTGGTGCGGAAGTGGTAGTAGAGCGCGGCCTTGGTCATGCCCAGGGCTTCGGCGATCTCCCGCAGTGAGGTGGCCTCGTACCCCTTCTCGCTGAAGAGCCGGACGGCGATGTCCTGAATTCGGCTCCTGGTGTCGGTCTGTGCGCGCATCCCTCGGTGTCCTCGTGGATTTGACGGCCGGCAGGTAGGGACTCTACCGTGTGCCGGGTTACTTGCCGGTCGGCAGGTAAGTAGACGAAGGAGAACCTCACATGACGCAAACCGTGCCGGGCCGGTCCAAAGAGGTCGTGCAGGTCCTGCCCGGCCTGCTGCTGGCGATGACGCTCGCCATGCTCGACAACATGATCGTCGGCACCGCCATGCCGCGGATCGTGAGCGAGCTCGGCGGGCTGGAATATTTCACCTGGGTGACCACCTCCTACGTCCTCGGCACCACGGTCTCCACGCCGATCTGGGGCAAGCTCGGCGACCTGTACGGCCGTAAGGGCGTCTTCCTCACCTCGATCCTGATCTTCATCGTCGGGTCCGCGCTCTGCGGCATGGCCGGCTCCGACCTGCTCGGCGGCCCGGAGGGCGGCATGGCCCAGCTCATCGCCTTCCGCGCGGTGCAGGGTATCGGCGGCGGTGGCCTCCTCGTCGGCGTGGTGGCGATCATCGGGGACCTGGTCCCGCCCCGGCAGCGCGGGCAGTACCAGGGCATCATGGCCGGGGTCATGTCGCTCAGCATGATCGCCGGGCCGCTGGTCGGCGGCTTCATCACCGACAACGCCGACTGGCGCTGGGCCTTCTACATCAACCTGCCGCTCGGCGGCGCGTCGCTGATCTGGTGCTACCTGCGGCTGCGCCTGCCCAAGCACCGCACCGACCACCGGATCGACTGGCCCGGCGCCATCGTCATCACCATCGGCATCACCGCGCTCGTGCTGATCGCCACCTGGGGCGGCCAGGAGCACGGCTACCCTGGGGCTCGTGGCAGATCCTCTCCCTCGCCGCGCTCGCGGTCGTGTCGCTCGCGGTGTTCATCCCGATCGAGCGGCGCGCGGCCGAGCCGATCCTGCCGCTCCACGTGTTCGCCGACCGCAACTTCACCCTGATGTCGGTGGTCGGCGTCTTCCTCGGCTTCGCGCTGTTCGGCGCCATCGCCTTCGTGCCGATCTACCAGCAGCTCGTCCAGGGCGCCACGGCCACCAACTCCGGGCTGCTCCTGCTCCCGATGATGCTCTCCTCGACCGTGGTGTCCGTCGTCGTGGGCCTCGCGGTCACCAAGACCGGCCGGTACCGCCGCTACCCGATCATCGGCGGCCTGGTGATGATGGCCGGCCTGTGGCTGCTCTCGCTGCAGGACGCCGCCACGCCCAAGTGGCAGACCGGCGTGTTCATCGCCGTGCTCGGCGCCGGCATCGGCTTCCTCATGCAGACCACCGTGGTGATCGCCCAGAACAGCGTCGACCCGAAGGACATGGGCGTGGCGAGCAGCACCGCGACGTTCTTCCGGTCGATCGGCGGCTCGTTCGGCATCTCGATCTTCGGGGCGATCTTCAACAGCCGGCTCACCGCCAACCTCACCGAGCGGTTCGGGCCCCAGGCCGCGGAGATGCTCGGCCAGAGCAGCACCCTGCACATGCGCTCGGCCTCGGCCGGGAGCATCCCCGCCCAGGTCAAGGCCGGCTTCGTGGAGTCCCTCGCGGACGCGATCGCCTCGGTCTTCGCCTGGTCGCTGCTGTTCGCGGTCGTGGTCCCGCTGGCCTCCGCCTTCGTCAAGCACGTCCCGCTGCGCACCGGCCTCGGCCACGGCGGAGCAGCGGAGCCGGAGAAGGTCCCCGCCGCCGCGGAGTGAGCCTCACCGGCGGGGTGGGCCGTCGCAGCTCCCCGTGATCCCCCGGGCCACGCGTCCGGTCGCGCGGCCCGGGTCCGGATCCGGGATAGGGGGATCGCACCCCGTACGGCCCGCACCCGCGGCCCGTACGGCCCGCCGGAGCGCGGGCCGTACCGGGTCAGGCCGGCCGTTCGGCGCGGTCGCCGGACCAGTCGGTGTGGAAAGCGCCCTCCCGGTCGACCCGGCGGTAGGTGTGGGCGCCGAAGTAGTCCCGCATGCCCTGGATGAGCGCGGCGGGGAGCCGGTCGCGCCGGAGCGCGTCGTAGTAGGCGAGCGCGGAGGAGAAGCCCGGGGTCGGCACGCCGATCGTCACCGCGGTCGACACCACCCGCCGCCACGCGTCCTGCGCGTCGGCGAGGGCCTCGGCGAAGGCCGGGTCGACGAGCAGGGTCGGCAGGCTCGGGTCCGCGTCGTACGCCGCCCGGATGCGGTCGAGGAACCGGGCCCGGATGATGCACCCGCCGCGCCAGATCGTGGCGAGCGACCCGAGGTTCACGTCCCAGCCGTACTCCCGGCTCGCCGCGGCGATCTGATCGAAGCCCTGGGCGTACGCGATGATCTTCGACGCGTACAGGGCCTTCCGCACGTCCTCCACGAGCGTGTCACCGCCGGCCGCCCTGCCGCCGCGCGGGCCGGCGAGCGTTGCCGCGGCCTTCCGCTTCTCCGGGTGGGCCGACAGCGCGCGGGCGAAGACCGCCTCCGCGATGCCGGTGACCGGCACCCCCAGGTCGAGCGCGCTCTGCACGGTCCAGCGGCCGGTGCCCTTCTGCTCGGCGCGGTCGAGCACGATGTCCACGAACGGGGAGCCGGTGGCCGGGTCGGTGTGCCCGAGCACCTCGGCGGTGATCTCGATCAGGTACGACTCCAGGTCGCCCCGGTTCCACTCGCGGAAGATCTCGGCGAGCTCGGCCGGGGTCGCGCCGAGCCCCTGCCGGAGCAGGTCGTACGCCTCGGCGATGAGCTGCATGTCGGCGTACTCGATGCCGTTGTGCACCATCTTGACGAAGTGGCCGGCCCCGTCCGGCCCGACGTGCACGCAGCACGGGGTGCCGTCCACCTTCGCCGCGATGTCCTCGAGCATCGGGCCGAGCTCGAGGTACGCCTCCGGGGAGCCGCCGGGCATGATGCTCGGGCCGCGCAGCGCGCCCTCCTCGCCCCCGGAGATCCCGGTGCCGACGAAGTGGATGCCCCGCTCCCGGAGCGCCGCCTCCCTGCGCCGGGTGTCCGCGAAGTGGGCGTTACCCCCGTCCACGATCATGTCGCCGGGCTCCATATGGGCGGCGAGCTGCTCGATCACCGCGTCGGTCGCGCTCCCGGCCATGACCATGATGATCGCCTTGCGCGGCCGCTTCAGGGAGGCGACGAACTCTTCGATCGAATCGGCGGGCAGGAACGCGCCCTCGCCGCCGTGTTCGGCCATGAACTCCTTGGTGCGGCTCACGGTCCGGTTGTGCACCGCGACGGTGTAACCGTGATGGGCGAAGTTCCTGGCCAGGTTGCGACCCATCGTCGCAAGCCCGGTGACGCCGATGTCTGCTTTGTCCATGGGTTTAGTCATATACCGCCCCCAGGGATCTCGGTGACACTTCACGAAACCGGCCACACCGCCGCACGGCCGTGCGCCCGGAGGCGGGGCGGCTTCGCCGGGCCGGGAAACCCGCCCCGGCGAAGCCTAGAGCACCCTGGAGCGCACTCGTGATCAGGCGCTCTTCGCGGAGCCGTTCACACTCATGATCGGCTCGGGCACCTCGATGGCCGGGAAGGTCCCGGTGTCGGGGATGCCGTGCTCCTTGTACGCCGCCTCGAGGAGCGCGTGCGCCTTGGGCTCCAGCTTCCACAGCGCGCGGAACTCCCGGGCGAGGCCGAGCGGGATCCCGACCTCCTTGGCGATGTCCGCCGCCCGGGGCACGTACTTGCGCTCGATCTGCTCGTCCCAGTACCGGCGGGCGGCCCGGATCATCGCGGCGCGCTGAGCCGTGTCGAACGCCGGCAGCTCCTCGGCGGGCACGTCCTCTTCCTCGTCCTCATCGACGATCGGCGGAGCCGGGGAGGCCTGGGCCTGCTGCTGCGCAGGCTGGGAGCTGCCGGCGGGCAGCGCCGCGGCGGGCGCGGCGGCGGGGGACTGCTGCTTGTTGTCCTTGTGCTCCCACGGCACCGGAGGGTCCAGGTCGATGAGCGCGGCCGTGTTGTAGAGCGCGCCGATCTGGGCGAGCAGCGCCTTCTGCCGCTCCTCGTCCACGGCGAGGCCCGCGTACTCCACGGCCCGGTCCATCGCCCGGTCGAGCTTGGCGAGCGCGGCGCGCATCTTCCGCTCGGACGCGCCGGCCTCGCGCAGCGCACGGGCCCGCTTGGCTGCGAGGGCCACCCGGGTGAGCCTGCGGTGCGCGTCCACCTCGCTGGCGGTGCGGTCGGTCGCCTCGGCGAGGCCGATCCGGACCAGGATCCGCTCCGGGGTGAAGCGCCAGTTGATCCGGCCGCGCCCGGTGAGCTTGCGCCGCTCGATCGCCATGCCGCGCTCCCAGAGCCACGCGGCCACCAGCGGGGCGGCGAGCCGGAAGATGACCTCGGGGGCGCTCCGCGCGTCCATGCTCGCCAGGACCGCGGAGAGGCAGGTGAGCACCCACACGGCCACGCCGTCGATGCCGGCCGAGTAGTTCTCCCGCATGTTGCGCCGGGCCCGCACGGCGCTGGTGATCACGGCGACCTCGATGAAGGCGAAGAGCAGCAGGCGCAGCGGCCCGTCGAAGCCGAGCACGTCGCCGAAGAAGCGCCACATGCCCTGCGCGGAGACCGCGGTGGCGATGCTCGCCGCGACGATGGTGAGGATGTCCTCCGCCGGCCGGCCTTCGGCCCAGCGGCTGATCACCCGGGCGCTGGCGGTGAACGCCGTGCGGAGGATGAGGCAGAGCAGTACCAGCAGGGCCAGACCGAGCACACAGCCGAGGACCGCTATGAGCGGGTTCTGGGCTGCGAACGCTGAGATCTCGTCAAGCGAGTTCATGTCCGTTTCAAGTCTCGTGGTGATCAGGGGGTTTTTCCGAGATCATTCCAGAAGGCCGGAGCGGTGTGGGCCCAAACCGGTGCTCTGCCCGGTGACCGAATGTCCTTCTGTGCCTGGTGTCGGCGCGTTCCCGCAGGGCATGGGCCGTTCGGCGGGCCGCGCAGTGCCGGGGCGCCGGTTCGCCGGCCGCTGCGTTGTCCGGTACGGCGGCGCGGGGGTGCGGGCGCGTTCTGCGAGCCGCGGCCGGGATCCGCCCGGTGCGGCGGTGCGGGCGAGCGGGTGGATGAGTCCGTGCGACGCGGCCGGGCTTCTCCGTACGGGCGCGGATGAGCGGGGTGGACGCGTTCCGCCAGGGCCGCGATCGGGCTCTCCACGGGTACGGCGGTGCCGGGCGTGCCGGGGGGAGAACGCTGGGAAACGCAAAACCCCGGGCCACAGGCCCGGGGCCGCTGGTGGGCGATACTGGAATTGAACCAGTGGCCTCTTCCGTGTCAGGGAAGCGCTCTCCCTCTGAGCTAATCGCCCGTTGACGCAGAGGTGGAGACGGGATTTGAACCCGTGTACGCGGCTTTGCAGGCCGCTGCCTCGCCTCTCGGCCACTCCACCAGGCGAAGCCTCGAGCGGAAGACGGGACTCGAACCCGCGACCCTCACCTTGGCAAGGTGATGCTCTACCAACTGAGCCACTTCCGCGTGCGTCCGTTGGCCGGACTCACGCAGAGCACTGTATCCAATTCCCGCCGACTCCCCAAATCACGATCCCGGATCCGGTCAGAAACCGTGTGACCTCTGAGGCCAGGGGGAGGCCGGGCGCCAATCTTTGTAATGAGCGAACCTGAGTTACGCTGGTTACCCGTTCGTGGCTGGCCGGCGAGTAGGGTGGGATGATGCGCGAGGTCGTGGCGGTCGGACCGGAACGGCTCGGCTTCGACGACGTCGTCCGGGTCGCCAGGTACGGCGCGGCCGTACGGCTCACCGACGACGCGATGGCCAGGATGGCCGCCTCCCGCTGCCGGGTCGAGGAGCTCGCCCGGGCCGACGTGCCCGCGTACGGCGTGTCCACCGGGTTCGGCGCCCTCGCCACCCGGCACATCCCGCCGGAGCTCCGGGCCAAGCTCCAGCAGAGCCTGATCCGCTCGCACGCCGCCGGATCCGGCCCCGAGGTGGAGACCGAGGTCACCCGGGCCATGATGCTGCTCCGGCTGCGCACCCTCGCCAGCGGGCACACCGGCATCCGGCCCCGGACCGCCAAGGTGCTGGAGGCGCTGCTCAACGCCGGCATCACCCCGGTCGTCCACGAGTACGGCAGCCTCGGCTGCTCCGGCGACCTCGCCCCGCTCGCCCACGTCGCCCTGACCATCATGGGCGAGGGCGTGGTCCGGGATGCCGCGGGCACGCTCAAGCCCGCCGCCGAGGCGCTCAAGGAGTGCGGCATCAAGCCGGTCGAGCTCGCCGCCAAGGAGGGCCTCGCGCTCATCAACGGCACCGAGGGCATGCTCGGCATGCTCGTGCTCGCCATCCACGACCTCACCCGGCTGCTCAAGACCGCCGACATCACCGCGGCGATGAGCGTGGAGGCCCTGCTCGGCACCGACCGGGTCTTCGCCGCCGACCTGCAGGCCCTGCGCCCGCACCCCGGGCAGGCCGTGGCCGCGGCGAACATGCGCGCCCTGCTCGCCGGCTCCGGGATCATGGCCTCGCACCGGGACGGCTCGTGCACCCGGGTGCAGGACGCCTACTCGCTGCGCTGCGCCCCCCAGGTCGCCGGGGCCGCCCGCGACACGGTCGCCCACGCGGCCGCGGTGGCCGAACGGGAGCTCGCCAGCGCCATCGACAACCCCGTCGTCCTCGACGACGGCCGGGTGGAGTCCAACGGCAACTTCCACGGCGCGCCCCTGGCGTACGTGCTGGACTTCCTCGCCATCCCGGTCGCCGACCTCGCCTCCATGGCGGAGCGGCGCACCGACCGGATGCTCGACGTGGCGCGCAGCCAGGGCCTGCCGCCGTTCCTCGCCGACGACCCCGGCGTGGACTCCGGGCACATGATCGCCCAGTACACGCAGGCCGCCATCGTCGGCGAGCTCAAGCGGCTCGCCGCGCCCGCGAGCGTCGACTCGATCCCCAGCTCGGCCATGCAGGAGGACCACGTCTCCATGGGCTGGTCCGCCGCGCGCAAGCTGCGCCGGGCGGTCGACGGCCTCACCCGGGTGCTCGCCATCGAGCTGATCACCGCGGCCCGGGCGATCGACCTGCGCCGGCCGCTCCGGCCGGCCCCGGGCACCGGCGCGGTGGTCGCCCTGCTCAGGGAGTCGGTCGGCGGGCCCGGCCAGGACCGGTTCCTCGCCCCGGAGATCGAGGCCGCCGTGCAGCTCATCCGGGACGGCTCCGTGGTCGCCGCGGCCGAGTCCGCGGTCGGCCCGCTCGGCTGAGGGGCGCCACCGCGCGGATGATCAAGCCACCGCCACCGCAGGGCTGATCAAGACACCGGCACTTCGGGGATGATCAAGGCACCGGCGCCGAGCGGGTGATCAGGGCACCCGCGTCGAGCGATGATCAGGAGACCGCCGCCATCACCTCGACCTCGATGAGCAGCCCGGGCCGGAACAGCCGGGGCACCTCCACCGTGGTGCTCGCCGGCGGGTCCTTGGGGATGTGGCGGGCCCGCACGGCCGCGTACTCCGGCAGCCGGTCCATGTCCGTCAGGAACGTCCTGATGTGCAGGATCCGGTCGTACGAGGAGCCCTGATCGGCCAGGATGCGCCCGAGGTTCTCCATGACGTACTCGGACTGCCGGGTCATGTCGCCCGGGCCGACGACCTCCCCGTTCTCGTCGAGCGCCACCTGCCCGGACACGAACAGCAGGTCACCGTACCGCACCGCGTGGCAGTAGCGGCCGTTCGTGGGCGGCACCGAGGGCGGGTTGATCTTCAGCACCGGCGTGCCGGGGCCGGAGCCGCCGACCGCGCCGATGATCGCGGTGAGATCCCGGTCGGCGAGGCCCGCCGCGCTCGCCGCCGTCAACCGGTCCCGGGCGGCGGCGGCGATGGTCTGCATCCGTCCCGGGTGCTCGGTGGCCAGCCGCAGGTCCTTGGCGGCGAGTCCCAGGGCGTACCGGGTCTCCGGCGGGCCCGACTCGACGACCGGCCGCAGCCGCTCCACCAGCGGGCCGAGCGGGGTCGTGGCCAGCACGTCGAGGTACGCCGCCCGGTCGACGCCGAGCGCCGCCGCGTAGGCGAGGTTCTCCGCGAGCATCACCTGGGCCGGCACCAGCGCGCTCATCACGGCGAGTTTCATCGCCGCGCCGGCGCCCGGGCCGCCCACCCGGCGGACCCGCCCGAACACCGCCAGCACGTCCTCGACCCGGTCCAGGTCCTCCGGCGATCCGCCGGCGAGGATCTGCAGCGTCCCCTCCGCCGCGGGCTGCACGCTGCCCAGCACGGGGGCGTCCACGAGCGCCACGCCCGCGGGCAGCAGGGCGCGCACCCGCACGACCGCGTCCGGGCCGATCGTGGACATCTCGATCAGCGTCGTCCCCGGGCGCAGACCCGGCAGCGCGGCCCGTACCACCTCGAGGACCGCGTCCGGGTCGCTGAGCATCGTCACCACGACGTCCGCGCCGGCCACGGCCTCGGCCGGGGAGGAGGCCGTCGCCGCGCCGGGGATCTCGCGCGGGGTCCGGTTCCACACCGTGACCGCGCGCCCCGCGGCCACGAGCCGTTGTGCCATCCGGGCGCCCATGCGCCCCAATCCGAGAAACGCAATCACATGCCGCACGCTAGGGGAGCGCTTCCCATGCCACCAGCGATTAGATTGCATGTCACCCATGCGGTTTCGTCATAGATCAGGGGAAGATGTTCGACACGGAAGCGCTGCGGCTGTTCGACGTCGCCGCCCGGACCGGGTCGTTCACCGCGGCCGCGGCGGAGCTCAACTACACCCAGTCCGCGGTCTCCCGCCGCATCGCCGCGCTGGAGGCCGAGGCGGGAGGCCCGCTGTTCGAGCGGCTTCCCCGCGGCGTACGGCTCACGCCCGCCGGCGAGGTGCTGCACCGGTACGCCCGTGAGGTGCTGGAACGCCTCGACCGGGCGGGGGAGGAGCTGGCCGCCCTGCACGCCGGCACCGGTGGGCGGCTCCGGGTGGGGGCGTTCGCCACCGCCAACGCCGTGCTGGTGCCGCACGCGCTGCGGGCGTTCCGGAGGACCCACCCGGGGGTGGCCGTGCGCCTGGTGGAGGGGTTCAGCGCGGACCTCATCGACGCGCTGCGGAACGCCGCGATCGACATCGCGGTGGTGAGCGACTACTTCGCCGGGCCGCACCTGCCGCACCCCGCCGACGACGTGCAGGTCGTCCCGCTGCTGGAGGACGAGCTGCTGATCGCCCTGCCCGCCGGGCACCGGCTGGCCGGTGCCGACGTCGTCCACCTGCGGGACCTGCGGGAGGAGAGCTGGATCGCCGGCCCGCCGCCCGACGACATCACCCCGCTCGGCCAGGCCTGCGCGCGGGCGGGCTTCACGCCCCGGGTCGACATCCGCATCACCGCCTGGATCGGCAAGCTGGGATACGTCGCGGCCGGCCTGGGCGTGACCCTGGTCCCGGTCATGGCCGCGCCCGCCGTGCCGGCCGACGTGGTCCTGCGGCCGATCGGTGATCTCGCGCCGCGCCGCATGGTCTACGCCGCCCTGCCCCGGACCGCCCCGCTGCCCGCCGCCATGGCGCTGCTGGCGCCGCTCCGGGAGGAGGCGCGGCGGCTGACGGCCCCGCCGGCCTCGCCGGGCGCCGCGGCGGGGTGACGCGGGGGAGTGCCGGTCACCGTGCCGCGGTGGCGGTGTGGGCCGCGGCCCTGGGCTCGCGCCGGGCTGTCGTACGCCGTACGCGCCGTCGCCGTTCGGAGGGTGGGCGAGGTGCCCGGGTCGCCCGAGGCGGGGTGCCCGGCCCGCAGGGGCCGTGGATGCGCCGGGGCGTGGCCGGCTGCAGAGCGCGAGCGGTGGGGTGGCGCCCGGACGGCCCCGCTCGTGGCCGGAATGCCGTGAATCGGTCGCTGACCTGCTGTTTCGCTCGGTGCCGGCCGGTTGCGACAATGAGGGTGTGCACACCGACTTCGCCCACATCGGCGGGTGGCTCGCCACCGGCCTGATCGATGTCACCACCGATCTGGCCGCGCTGGACACCACCGGCTGGTGGGCGGTCGTGGTGAGCTACGAGGGCAAGGTCACCTGCGCCCGATTCAAGGAGGTGCGGCGGGCGCCGCTGCCCGGACCGGCGGGCCCCTGGCGCGGCCCGGAGCCCGGGGCGTGGCGCAGCTCGCTCGACCAGGTCGCCTACGAGCGAGGGGTCCGGCGGATCAAGGACTACATCGAGCTGGGCGAGGTCTACCAGGCGAACCTGTGCCGGATCCTGTCCGCGCCGCTGCCCGGGCCGGCCGACCCGCTCGCGCTCGCGAACCGGCTGGCCGAGGGCAACCCGGCCCCGTACGCTGCGGTGATCGCCGTACCCGGGCTGACCGTGGTCTCCGCCTCGCCCGAGCTGTACCTGTCCCGGCGGGGTGAGGTGATCGAGTCCAGGCCGATCAAGGGCACCGGGGTCACCGCCGGCGACCTGCTCGAGAAGGACTACGCCGAGAACCTGATGATCGTCGACCTGGTGCGCAACGACCTCGGGCGGGTGGCCGCGGTCGGGTCGGTCACCGTGCCGTCGCTCTTCGACGTCGAAGAGCACCCCGGCCTGGTCCACCTCGTGTCCACGGTGCGGGCCCGGCTGGACGACGGGGCCGGCTGGCCGGAGCTGTTCGCCGCCACCTTCCCGCCGGGCTCGGTCACGGGTGCGCCGAAGTCCTCGGCGATGCGCATCATCGATGAGCTCGAACCAGAGCCCCGGGGGCCGTACTGTGGAGCAGTGGGATGGGTCGACGCCGACCGGCGCGAGGCCGCGCTGGCGGTGGGGATCCGCACCTTCTGGATCGAGCAGGACACGATCCGCTTCGGTACGGGGGCCGGGATCACCTGGGGGTCCGATCCTCGGCTGGAGTGGCGGGAAACCGAGTTGAAGGCCGCCCGGCTCACCGCGCTCGCATCGGGGAGCGAGCCGCGGCCATAGGAGGAGAGGCAGATGGTGTTACCCATTTGGGTCAACGGGGAGCTCCGCGACCCGGACACCGCGGTGGTCTCGGTGTTCGATCACGGCCTCATGGTCGGCGACGGGGTGTTCGAAACGGTCAAGGCGGTGCACGGGCAGCCGTTCGCGCTCACCCGGCACCTCGACCGGCTCGCCCTCTCCGCCAAGCGGATGGGCCTGCCCGAACCCGACCTCGGCGCGATCGCCGATGGGGTACGGCAGTGTCTGGAGCGCGCGCCCAAGTGGCCGCTGGCCCGGGTGCGGATCACCTACACGAGCGGGCCGGGGCCGCTCGGCTCGGACCGCGGCACGGCCGGGCCGAACACGATCGTGATCGTGGGGGAGCAGAAGCCGTTCCCGCCGACCGTGGACGTCACCGTGGTGCCCTGGCCGCGCAACGAGCGCGGCGCCCTCGCCGGGGTCAAGAGCACCTCGTACGGGGAGAACGCCAAGGCCCTCGCGTACGCCAAGGAACGCGGCGGCGGTGAGGCGATCTTCGCGAACCTCGCCGGGAACCTGTGCGAGGGCACGGGGAGCAACGTCTTCCTCGTGCACAAGGGCCGGCTCATCACCCCGACGCTCGCCTCCGGCTGCCTCGCCGGCGTCACCCGGGCGCTCACGCTCGAATGGTGCGGGGCCGAGGAGATGGACGTCCCGATCTCCGCGCTGTACGAGGCGGAGGAGGCCTTCCTGACGTCGACCACCCGGGACATCCAGCCGATCCGGATGGTGGACGGCAAGCCGCTCCCGTCGGCGCCCGGCCCGGTCACCAAGGAGGCCATGAAGATCTTCGCCGAGCGCTCTGCGGCCGATTCCGACCCGTGACGGGGCGGCCTGGGCGAGGCCGTCGGCTCTGGGACAGCCGGTCGTGGCCCTCGGGCGGCCGGTCGCACCGGCTTGATATGGGACTGGTAACGGTCGCCCTTCATGGCCGACGGCCGTGACCACGGGACCTGTCGGCGCCCGGTCGTTCAAGGATCTCCGCCCGTCCATGGCGCAGAACGTCGCAGAGTGGGCCGGTCTATGGATTCCTGGTCATCCCTTCTGGTCGTTCGCTCAGGCCACACCGAATTCATGGCCCAAATTCATGGCCTAAAAGGGTGCTTGCTACGTTCCAAAATGTATTCTTGTAAGCCTCTGGAGTAACAAGCACCCTGGTCGCCGGCCACCACCCGGGTATGGGACGTACCCGCCGTGACCGACCAAGAGCGCCCGCAAGGCCCGGGGAGACGAGGTCATTGGCGGCGATGTCCCGGAAGTGCGCCATTCCGCTGACTCCGCTCACGACCGCTCGCCATACGTGCACCCCGTCGGACGGTCCTAGCCACGGCGATTCGCTTTCACTCCTGTCTCACCTTTCATCCCGTGTGAGGGCGGAGCGGTCGCGACGCGAACGCAGTGATTTCGTTGCCCGCGTAACGGATGTGGCGCATGTTGTCATATTCACTCCGCAGCCGTTTATGGATTCCGCCGATATTACTTCGTCGGCTATGGAACGCTCCATGAAAATGCAATTACCTTTGGCGTGTGGTGCGAGTCCGGGGTCATCTAAGGCGCTTGAAGAGCGGCAAGGTCACCTGGGTACGGAGCCACTATCGTCGTAGGCCGCGCCGCACACGAATCACCGCGGGCGGCGTCCTCATCGTCATCGTGCTGGTGATCGTGATGATCACGGTTACCCGAGGTGGTTGAGATCGGCCGCGGCGGTGCCGATCGGCGGCGCTTCGCTCAACCTCGAGCGCATCCACCCACTGCCGCTTCGGGTCACGCTCCGTGCTCGCTCAGGCGCTCGCTCCGACCGTCACCGTAGACGGGATGGCCACGCTCGTCGTCCCAGCGGATGCGGAGCGCAGCAGAGCTGGAGGCAGAGGACCGGTCAAGGACGGCGCTCCGGCGGTATCCAACGACGGATCACTGCACGAACAGTGCACGGATATGCGAAAAGCCCGGGGTTAGGCGACCGTGCGGGCTTTGACCTGCGGATTCGTTGGTGGGCGATACTGGGATCGAACCAGTGACCTCTTCGGTGTGAACGAAGCGCTCTCCCGCTGAGCTAATCGCCCGTTGCCCCGTTGGGGCTGACGTCAGAAACCATACCGCACCCTGCGGCTCAGGTGGAAATCAAGAGCGGGAACTTCTTCACAGGATCTTGACCACCTCCGCTGACCAGCGCCTTCGCCGGTCGGAGGGCGGATCGTACGTCTCCCTGACGACGATCGAGACCGAGCGGTGACCCGGGTGCGTCGTCCACGGACGCCTCCGGACGTCGGCCCGGCCCTCGGAGGCGAGCCCAACTAGAGCCGACTCGGTCTCATGCTCACTGAGACGGGTGCACCGCAAGCGGGGACGCCGGAGACCGCGCGGCGTGCCGTACGCACGGCTGATGCCGGCGCCTGATTGCGCATCGGCGTGACCATGCCGCGGGCGGTCGAGCGTGCTGCGGGCCTGCGTAGCGGATGATCGGCCTCCACCGTGCCGCAGGACGCCACCCTCGCCGAGGCACTGCCGGCGGCAGAGGACAGACTGCTCCCACGGACAGCAGGCGAGAAGAGGAGCGGCGGAGGCGACGGATCTCGCGGAGCTACGAACTCCAGAGCATGTTGCTGAGCTCCTGATCGAGATCCATGAAGTCCGACTCGCGACCGGCCGGAACGAGCTCGTAGGTGCGATTCAGGAACGCGGTGAGCGGTGCCAGCGGAACCTCGAAGAGTGCCTGCCCGAACGGCGAAGTCAGGCTGATGTTCAAGCTCTGCTCGCCCTCGGTCCGGGCCGGCCAGACCTGCACGTCACCCTCTCCCACGCGCCGCACCATCCCGATGGTCAGCAGCTCACGGGCGAAGATCCACTCGACCGGTTCGTCGTTCCCCACGTGAAAGGCCATCCGGATGGCGTACGGATCGGTAGCCGTATAGGTGAGGCTGGCGGTGAGGGGGATGGTGGTGCGGTCGGGGACCACAAGCCGAAGGCCTAGCTCGGCAGAGACGGTGATGCTGTTCATCCTCAGCCAAACCTTTTCGTCGTCGGGTCCCCTCACAGGGGCTCTCAGCGCTCGGTGGTGCCTCGCTCACCACCGGTGGGCGAGCGACGCGACCCATGGATAAGGATTCCGCCTACTGGCTCTCCTGTAACGCGCAGCACAGCTTGACATTCGTCATCTACCTGCTCAAACATCGCAATCCAGGCATCGCTTTGCCCCTGCTTTCCGCCTCGGCGGCATCCTCTCACGGCGACCTTCCCCGCCGATGATCATGGCGGATCGGCCGGAGCATGGAACGATGCTATGGCACCCGGCCTCCGGACGGCGGGCGGACCGGGAACGTTTCGCGAGGTGTTGACAAATGTGTTGTGGAGCCGTCGGCGGGCGGGTTCGGGCCCTCGTCCCGCACTCGCCCGGCTCCACAAGGCGGGCGCGCCACCGGCGGGCGCGTGCCGGCCGCGGTGACGGGATCCCGCGCCACACGGAAGCGTGACCCGCGCCCGACCGGCTGAAAACGCGGTATCGATCCGACGATTTCCCCTCCCGAACGCGCCCCGCTCCGTGACAATCGAACACAGATTCGTACGCCCACGAGCCGGTGAGGGGAAGCAACGTGAAGATCACGCGGGAACAGGTACTGGCGTGGCGGCTCCGCAGGCAGTTCGTCGACCCGCGTGGTGAGGCGAGCGCCGGGGAGATCGTCGGCAGGCTCTGCGGCGTCCAGGCCCAGGTCGCCTCCGCCGCGGAGCTGGCGGTCGGGCTCCGGCAGCGCACGCCCGAGGCCGATGCGGTGACCCGGGCGCTCGCCGACGGCACGCTGGTGAAGACCTGGGCGATGCGGGGCACCCTGCACCTGCTGCCCGCCGAGGTGGCCGGGGCCTACCTGTCCCTGATCGCCGCGGCCCGCATCTGGGTCAAGCCCGCGTGGAAGCGCGCCTTCGGGGCGAGCCCGGAGGAGATCGACGCACTCGGCGAGGCCGTGTCCGCGCTGCTCGACGGCGCCGTGCTCACCCGGGACGAGCTCGTCCGCCGGCTCGCGGAGGACAGGCGGTTCGCCGCCATGGAGGAGCACCTCCGGTCGAGCTGGGGCATGCTGTTCAAACCGCTCGCCTGGCAGGGGATCATCTGCCACGGACCGAAGCAGGGCGGCAAGGCCACCTTCGCCCGGCCGGCGAGCCTCAGCCCGCGCTGGCGGGACCTGCCCGACCCGGAGGAGGCCGCCCCGATCGTGATCTCCGCCTACCTGGGCGCGTACGGCCCGGCGACCCCGGAGACGTTCGACGGGTGGCTGGCGAGCCACAGCCACCGGAAGACCACGGTGCGCCGGTGGTTCGCCGACATGGGCGACCGGCTCACCGAGGTCGATGTGGAGGGCGCCACCGGGTACGTTCTCACCGAGCACGCCGACGAGCTCGCCCGGTGCGAGCCAAGCGCCTCCGTGCGGCTCCTCGGCTCGTTCGACCAGTACGTGCTCGGCCCGGGCACCAAGGACACCTGGGTGGTGCCCGCCGAGCACCGGGCGAAGGTCAGCCGGACGGCCGGGTGGATCTCGCCGATCGTCGTCGTGGGCGGCCGGGTCGCCGGGACCTGGGAGCTCGACAAGGACACCCTCGCGGTGTCGCTCTTCCCCGACGCGGAGCGCCCGCCGATGGACGCCCTGGAGGCCGAGGCGGCGCACGTCGCCCAGGCGAGCGGGCTCTCCGAGGTCAAGGTCCGGGTGGCCTAGCGGCCGGCGAGAGTGCCTGGTACCGCCGGGCGAGCGTGCCGAGCCCGGCCTGGCACGAGTGCGTGGTAGGCAGGGGCCCGGGTCACTCGGGCAGCCGGTACTCCCCGAGCAGCCGCCGCCCGATGATCATCTTCTGGATCTCCGAGGTGCCCTCGCCGATGAGCAGCATCGGCGCCTCCCGGTAGAGGCGCTCGATCTCGAACTCCGTGGAGTACCCGTACCCGCCGTGGATCCGGAAGGCGTCCTCCACGACCTCCTTGCAGTACTCGGCGGCGAGGTACTTGGCCATGCCGGCCTCGAGGTCGCCCCGCTCCCCGGTGTCCTTGCGGCGCGCGGCCATCACCATCATCTGGTGGGCCGCCTCGACCTTGGTCGCCATCTCGGCGAGCCGGAACCGGATCGCCTGGTGCCGGTGGAGCGGCTCGCCGAAGGTCTCGCGCTGCTGGGCGTACCGGATGGCGAGCTCGAAGGCGCGCAGGGCCATGCCGCAGGCGCGGGCGGCCACGTTGACCCGGCCGACCTCGACCCCGTCCATCATCTGGTAGAAGCCCTTGCCCGGCTCCCCGCCGAGCACCCGGTCGGCCGGCACGCGGACGCCGTCGAGCACGAGCTCGGTGGTGTCGACGCCCTTGTACCCCATCTTCTGGATCTTCCCGGGGACGGTGAGCCCGGGCCGGGTCTCCCCGAAGCCGGGCTCCTTCTCGATCAGGAACGTGGTCATGTTCGCGTGCGGCCTGCCGCCGTCCTCGCCGGTGCGGGCGAGCAGCGCGATCAGGTTGGCCGACGCGCCGTTGGTCAGCCACATCTTCCGGCCGTGGATCACGTACTCGTCGCCGGACCGCACGGCCGTGGTGCGGATCGCCGCGACGTCGGAGCCGCAGTGCGGCTCGGACATGGAGAACGCGCCCCGGATCCGCCCCTCGGCCATCCGCGGCAGGAAGTACTGCTTCTGCTCCGGTGTGCCGTGCCGCCGGATCAGGTAGGCGACGATGAAGTGGGTGTTGATGATCCCGGAGATGCTCATCCAGCCCCGGGAGAGCTCCTCCACCACCAGGGCGTAGGTGAGCAGGGACTCGCCGAGCCCGCCGTACTCCTGGGGGATCATCAGGCCGAACAGGCCCATCTCCTTCAGCCGCTCGACGATCTCCGTGGGGTACTCGTCCCGGTGCTCCAGCTCGGTGGCGACCGGGATGACCTCCTTGTCGACGAAGGTCCGGACCGTGGCGAGGATCTCCCGCTGGACGTCGGTGAGGCCATCGGTCTGGGCAAGGCGACCCATGTCAGTCCTCCTTCGAAGCGGGCCGGTTCCGGCCGACCACCCCTTTCTCCCGCAGCGCGGCGACGTGCTCGGGGGAGCGGCCGAGCACCTCGGTGAGCACCTCGTCCGTGTGCTGCCCGACCGACGGCGCGGGGCGGGCGTCCCCGCGTTCGCCGTTCATCACCAGCGGGGAGCGGGAGGCCAGGTGCGGGCCGACCCCGGGCTGGTCGAGCAGGGCGAGCACGGGGTTGGCGGCGAGCAGCGCGGCGGGGTCGGCGGCGAGCTCCTCGAAGGTCCGGTACGGCGCGTGCAGCAGGCGGCGGGCGGACAGCTCCGCCTCGATCTCGGCGAGCGGGCGGGCGGCGAACCACGGCTCGAGCAGGGCGTCGATCACCGCGCGGTGGGCGTACCGGTCGCCCTCGCGGGTGAAGTCCGCGCCGAGGGCCCGCTCGACCGCGGCGAACGCCTCGCCGAGGCCGGTGAGGTCGAGCAGGTCCCGCCAGTGCCGCGCGGTGAGGACGACGAGCATGACGCGGTGCCCGTCCGCGGTGGGGAAGTCCCGGCCGTAGGTGCCGTAGACGTGGTTGCCGTCCTTGGCCCGCGGCCGGCCGCCGAGCTGGGCGTCGGCCAGGTACCCGAGGGTGGCGACCGTGGCGAGGGCCACGTCGTGCAGGGCCACGGTCACCTGCTGGCCCTCGCCGGTGAGCAGCCGGTGGCGCTCGGCGGCGAGCAGCCCGACCGCCAGGTACAGCCCGGCGGCGACGTCCCAGGCGGGGAGCACGTGGTTGACCGGCCCGTCCACCCCGGCCGGCCCGGTGATCGCGGGCATGCCGGTCTCGGCGCTGACGGTGTAGTCGACCGCGGTCCGCCCGTCCCACCGCCCGGTGAGCCGCACGTAGACGAGGTCGGGCCGGTGCGCGCGCAGGTCCTCGTACGCCAGGCCGGGGAGCTCCGCGTTGGTCACCACGATGCCGCCGCGCGGCCCGCCACCGGTGATGAGGTCGGTGACCAGGGCCCGGCCCTCGGCGGAGCGGAGGTCCACCTCGATGGCGCGCTTGCCCTTGTTCAGCCCGGTCCAGTAGAGGCTGGTGCCGGAGGCAGCGAGCGGCCACCGGGTGCGGTCCACCTGCCCGCCGATGGGCTCGACCCGGATGACGTCGGCGCCGAGCTGGGCGAGGGTGAGGCCGCACAGCGGCGCGGCCACGAAGGCGGACAGCTCGACGATCCGCATGCCCCGCAGCGGGGCCGCCGCGGTCCCGGCCGGTACGGCCGGCCCGGCCCCGGTGGCCCGCGTGGTCTGCTCCGGTTCCCGTGTCACGGCATCCTCCCGCTGTCGGCCTGCGCCTTCCCGGGGACCCTGGCGTCCGGGGTCCGCCTACTCGCGGCCGGTGGCCCGGGCGATGAGCCGCCCGGTGATGACCTGGCGCTGGATCTCGTTGGTGCCCTCGCCGACGATCATCAGCGGCGCGTCGCGGAAGTACCGCTCCACGTCGTACTCCCGGGAGTAGCCGTTGCCGCCGTGCACGCGGATCGCGTCGAGGGCGACCTGCATGGCGGCCTCGGAGGCGAAGAGCTTGGCCATGCCCGCCTCCAGGTCGGCGCGCTTGCCCTGGTCGATCCGGTGGGCGGCGTCCAGGGTGAGCAGCCGGGCGGCGTGGACCTTGGTGGCCATGTCGGCGAGCAGGTTGCCGACCGACTGGTGCTGCCAGATGGGCTTGCCGAACGTCTCCCGCTGCCGGGCGTAGGCGAGCGCGTCGTCGAAGGCGGCCTGGGCGACGCCGACCGCGCGGGCGGCCACCTGCACCCGGCCGACCTCCAGCCCGCGCATCATCTGCGCCCACCCGCGCCCGGGCTCGCCGCCGAGCACGGCGTCCGCGGGCACGGTGACGTCGTCGAAGACCACCTCGCACGCCTCGACGCCCCGGTATCCGAGCTTGGGGAGCTTCCGGGAGACCGTGTACCCGTGGTCGCGGTGGACGAGCAGCACGCTGATCCCCTTGTGCCGGGGTTCGGCCCGGGGGTCGGTCTTGCAGAGCAGGCCGATGACCGACGCGTGCCGGGCGTTGGAGATCCACGTCTTGACCCCGCGCACCCGGTAGGCCGTCCCGTCGGGGGTGAGGGTGGCGACGGTGCGCATGGCCTGCAGGTCGCTGCCGCCGTCCGGCTCGGTGAGCGCCATCGCGGCCCGGATGCTGCCGTCGGCCATGCCGGGGAGCAGCTCCTCCCGCTGCCGCGGCGTGCCGTACTCGCGGACGAGGTAGGCGATGACCGAGTGCCCGCCGATCGCGCCCGCGAGGCTCATCCACCCGCGGGCGAGCTCCTCGCTCACCCGGGCGAAGCAGGCCATGCTGACGCCGGCGCCGCCGTACTCGGGCGGGACGAGCATGCCGAAGAACCCGAGCTCCTTCATCCGGTCGATGAGCGGGGCCGGGTAGACGTCGTCCGGCTCGAACTCGCGGACCCGCGGGCGCACCTGCTCGTCCACGAACGCGCGGGCGAGGTCGACGATCTGCTGCTCCTCCGGGGTCAGGGTCACGGCTCTCCTCCGCGGACGGCTCTGCGGTGCCCCGGCGCGCTCGGCCGCACCGGCCGGGGCGTGCGAGCGGGCGCGTACGGCGGCTCGCACAGATCATGGGCATACAGAACTTTGTTCCGTCAAGGCGGGCACGGCCGGGGAGCGGCGCGAGCCCCGGGGTGTCACCGGGTCTGCGCCCGGCCGCGGTCCATGAGGGCGCGCCGGCGCTCGGCGAGCCCGGCGGGGTCGGCGAGCGCGAGGCCCTGCCCGGCGGTCTCCAGCTCGGCCCGGATCCCGTCCGCGCCCGTGCCGTCCCGGATGATGTCGTAGATCTCGCGGATCCGGCGCAGGGTCTCCGGCACCGTGGTCGCGATGCTCTGCGCGAGCTCCACGGCCCGGGGGAGCAGCCGGTCGTGCGGCACGACCTCGTTGACCAGGCCGATGCGCAGCGCGAGCGCGGCGTCGACGAAGTCCCCGGTGAAGCTCATCTGCCGCGCCCAGGCCTGGCCCACCGCCTGGCTGAGCCGGGCGGTCATCCCCCAGGCGGGGACGATGCCCACCCGGGCGTGGGTGTCGGCGAACCGGGCGCGCTCGCTCGCCACCCGGAAGTCGCAGGCGAGGGCGAGCTCGAGGCCTCCGGTCACCGCCACCCCGTTGATCGCGCCGATCACGGGCACGGGGAAGTTCTGCAGCGGCCGGATGCTCTCCGGGCCGGCGATCTTGACGCCCGCCTCCAGCTCGCGGAGGTCGAGCCCGGCGCAGAAGGCGGGGCCGGCCCCGGTGAGGACCAGCGCGCGCAGCTCCGGCTCGCCGGCGAGCCGCTCCAGGGCCGCGGTGAGCTCCTGCAGCAGCGCGGCGGAGAGCGCGTTGTACTTCGCCGGCCGGTTCAGCGTCACCACCGCGACGCCGGGTGCGGGCCGGTCGATCAGGACCAGGTCGCCCATGGTGCTCCTCGATGGCTCGGTCTGTGCGGTCCCGCCTCCCCGGCCGCGGTACGGCTCCCGCGGCCGATCGGCGAGGCGTCTCGGGTGGGCGGGCGCCGGGCCCGCGCCGTGGCGGTGGGCGCACCGCCGGTCCGCTCAGGATGTCACGGTTTCCGATCCCGGCCCGGAGTCCGCGGCCGGGTTTCGATTGTGCGTTTCCACAATCTGATGAGATTTCCGTAAAGGTCAGGGGATATCACGTTTGATAGCGTGACTAAGCATCCGAGATCGATCAAGCCTCGCCGCCCGGGCGGGCGGGTGGAACGGGCACGGAGGAGCAAGTGGCGTCACCCTTGACCGGAACGCGTGTGGTGGAGCTCGCGGGCATCGGCCCCGGCCCGCACGCGGCGATGATCCTCGCGGACCTGGGGGCGGACGTCGTGCGCGTGGAGCGTCCCGGCGCCGCCGGGATCCCCGGAGCCATGCGCGACCCGGCCACCCGGGGCCGGCGCACGGTCGTCGTCGACCTCAAGCAGCCGGAGGGGAAGGCCAAGGTCCTCGACCTCATCGCCCGGGCCGACGTCCTGCTCGAGGGGTTCCGCCCCGGGGTGACCGAGCGGCTCGGCCTGGGACCGGAGGAGTGCACCGCCCGGAACAAGCGCCTCGTCTACGCCCGGGTGACCGGCTGGGGGCAGACCGGTCCGCTCGCCCAGCGGGCCGGGCACGACATCAACTACATCTCGCTCACCGGCGCCCTGCACGCGATCGGTGAGGCCGAGCGGCCGATCCCGCCGCTCAACCTGGTCGCCGACTTCGGCGGCGGCTCCATGCTCGCGGTGGTCGGCATCCTCGCCGCGCTGCTGGAGCGGGAGCGCTCCGGCGAGGGCCAGGTCGTCGACATCGCCATGGTCGACGGGGTCAGCTCGCTCATGCAGATGGCCTGGGGCATGTACAGCGCCGGGCTCTGGCGGGACCGGCGCGCGAGCAACCTCCTCGACGGCGGGGCGCCGTACTACCGCACCTACCGGTGCGCCGACGGCGGCTTCGTCGCGGTCGGGTGCATCGAGCCGCAGTTCTACGCCGAGATGGTGGAGAAGCTCGGGCTCGACCTCGCCACGCTGCCCGACCGGAACGACCCGTCCCAGTGGCCCAAGCTCCACGAGATCTTCGAGCGGCGGTTCGGGGAGCACCCGCGCGACCACTGGGCGGAGCTCTTCGCGGACAGCGACGCCTGCGTCACCCCGGTGCTGAGCCTCGCCGAGGTGCCGCGCCACCCGCACATCGCCGCCCGGGGCTCGGTGGTGACGGTGGACGGGGTCACCCAGGCGGGCGTGGCGCCCCGGTTCTCCCGCACCGCCGGCGGCGGGGTGAACCCCATCGGGCAGACGGCCAGCGATATCGACGAGATCCTCCGGGAGTGGTCCGGCCGCTGAGCCGGACCGGGGTGACCGGCCGCCCCCGGGCGTGCCGTACGGCCGGCCGGATGACCGGCCGAGGCGCGCCGGTGCGGCTGAGTGCGCCGGTGCGGCCGAGGCGCGTTGCCGCGGCGGTGGTGCCGGGCCGTCCTCAGCGGGCGGAGCCGGGATCCGCGTCGCCGGGCCGCGCCGGGGCGGCCTCGCCCTGCCGCCCGCCGCCGGGCTCCTCCAGGGTGATCCACTTCTCGGCCCACGCGGTCAGGGCCTCGATGACCGGCTCCAGCTCCTTCCCTTTGTCGGTGAGGTGGTACTCCACCTGCACGGGGGTGCTGGGGATGACCCGCCGCTCGATGATCCCCTCGCCCTCGAGCCGGCGCAGCCGCTGGCTGAGCATGGTGTCGCTCACCCCGGCGATGGCCGCCTTGAGCTCGGCGTAGCGATGCCGCCCGGTGAAGATGGCGTGGATGATCGCGCCCGACCAGCGGGCGCCGATGAGCTCGACCGCCTGGTGGAACTTCGAGCAGCGGCGCGCTTCGCACATGTTCCGTCGACCGTCCGATCCGCTCAGGGGCGTGGGTCCCACGCGCTTCCTACTACGGAATTCTTAGTCGCTATGCTTTGTTGAGCAAGTCACAGCTTGTGTTCGTGGGGGGAGACGTTGGGGCAACCAACGCTGCAGATCATCATCGGAAGCACGCGGCCCGGCCGGGTGGCGCTGCCCGTGGCCCGGTGGCTGCGTGACCGGGCGGTCGCCCACGGGGCGTTCCAGGTGGAGCTGATCGACCTCGCCGAGGTGAACCTGCCGTTCCTGGACGAGCCCAATCACCCGCGGCTCCGGCAGTACGTCCACCCGCACACCAAGGAGTGGAGCGCGACCGTCGAGCGGGCCGACGCGTTCGTCTTCGTCACACCCGAGTACAACCACGGCTTCAGCGCGGTGCTGAAGAACGCGATCGACTACCTGCACCAGGAGTGGCTGTACAAGCCGGTCGGGTTCGCCAGCTACGGCGGCGTCTCCGCCGGCACCCGGGCGGTGCAGATGCTCAAGCAGGTCGTCACCGGGCTGAAGATGATGCCGGTGGCCGAGGCGGTGACCATCCCGTACGTGAACCGGTACCTCGGCGACGACGGCCGGTTGCGGCCCAACGACGTGATGAACCAGGCGGCCGACGCGATGCTCAGTGAGCTCGCCCGGCTCGCCCCGGCCCTCAAGGGCCTGCGCGCCGCCTGACCTCCGCTCCGCCGTACGGGGAGCCGCGACGGCACCGCGCGGCGGATCTGGGAATGCGCCCGGGAGACGAGCGTCCGCCGGGTCGCCGCCGGCCCGGCGATGCCCGGGCACCTGGCGCGCTCGCCGCGCCGCCCGGCCTGGCCGTGGGGCCGCATGGACGGCCCGCTCATGGCGCCCGCCCGCCGCGCCGGGCCGGCCCTGGGCGGTGCCGTACGGCACGGCGGCGCCCTCACCGGCGAGCGGGCCGGTGAGGGCGCGCGGACGGCCGCGTGGTGGTGTGGCGACGGTAGTGGAAGGCGGCCGGGTGACAGGCGGATCGGCCGAAGGTCAGCGGATGAAGTTGCGGACCTTCTGCGCGACCGACGGCGAGGCCAGCATCGAGATGTGGCCGATGCAGCCGACGTAGGTGTTGACCGCGCCGTCGAGCAGCACGCTCGAGTCAGGGTTGATGATCTCGTCGCAGTTCGACCAGAACGTGCCGTAGTTGACCGGCCCGGGGGTCTCGTCGCCCGCGTTGAGCTGGGTGAGGAACGCGGAGTTGTAGTTCATCTCCGCGCACGAGACCATCAGCAGGTTGCACAGGTACGAGGCGTTGGTGCCGTGGTTCGGGCCGCCGATCGACACCCAGTCGTCGACGTACGCGGTGCCGCCGAGGAACTTCAGGTAGTACCGCGAGGACAGCCCGCCCATCGAGTGCGTGACGATGTCCACCTTGGCGGCACCGGTCTGCGCGCGCACCTGGTCGACGTAGGCGGCGAGCTTCTGCGCCGTGACGGCGTTCGACTGCGTCCAGTCGTAATTCCAGGCGAAAAGCCGGTTGCTGGGCCAGCCGTTGCGCTGGAAGTCGGCGATCATCACGGCCCAGTTCCAGTCCGCGCCGGACCAGCCGTGCACGAAAATCACGGGGTCAGGGGTCGCGGCTTTCGCCGGGGTGGTGAAGGGGGAGAGAATCGCCGCGGCCACGAGTATCACTGCCGCGGCGACGCGCCGTAACGCACGTGCCATGGGGGATCCTCCTTCGTACGGCCCGCAGGGGGATTGGCGGTGCCGCCGAAAGAGTCGGCCCGATCGCATTGCGCGCGCACCGGTGAAATCGCCGGTCTTCTCATGCGGCGCGCGACCGGGCGCAATACGGAGGATCCGATTGGGCTGCCGCACTTCCCGGCCGGCCCGGGGCGCGGCCGGGAGTGGGCGGTTGCCTATTCACTCGGCCTTAACTGACAAGTAACTTCGAAATGTGGCGGAAATGCCCGTGTTATACGGCCGTGTGCAGGAATGCGCCGAGCTCACCGCGGTGATCGAGGCGGCGGCACGGTCGGAAAGCGGTGTGCGGGTGCTGGTCGGCGAGCCGGGAATCGGCAAGACCGCGCTGCTCAACAGCGTCACGGCGCACGCCGACGGCTTCGCCGTGCTGTGCGCCCGGGGCACGCCGTCCGAGGCGCGGCTGCCCTACGCCGGGCTGCACCGGCTGCTCCGCCCGGTCACCGAGCTCATCGGCGGGCTCCCCGCGCCGCAGCGCACGGCGATCCGCGCCGCGCTGGGCCAGGAGGACGGCCCGGCCCCCGACCGGTTCCTCGTCTCCGTGGCCGTGCTCGGCCTCCTGTCGGAGCTGGCCGAGAAGAGGCCGGTGCTCGTCGTGGTGGACGACGCCCACTGGCTCGACGCCCCGTCGCTCGACGCGCTCGCGTTCGCCGCCGCGCGGTTCCAAGCGGAGGGCATCGCCCTGCTCGCCGCCACCCGGCCGGAGCCGCCCGAGCCGTTCTCCTGGGCGCCGGTCATGACCATCGGCGGGCTGGAGCCCGCCGCCTGCGAACAGCTCATCCGGGCCCGGTCCGGCGGCCCGGTCGCCGGACCGGTGCTCGACCGGCTGATCACCCACACCGGCGGGAACCCGCTCGCCCTGCTGGAGATCGCCGAACGGCTCTCCGCCGCCCAGCTCGCCGGCCGGGCCCCGCTGCCGCGCCCGCTGCCGGTCGGCCCGGCCCTGGAGCGCGCGTACCTCGAGCGGGTGTCCGCGCTCCCGGTGGCCGCTCAGCGGCTGCTGCTCCTCGCCGCGGCCGACGACGAGATCGACGCCGTCACCCTGCTCCGGGCCGCCTCCCACGCCGGGATCGACGCGTCCGCGCTCGAGGCGGCCGAGGCCGCCGGGCTGATCCGGGTGTCGGAGACGCGGGTGCGCTTCCGCCACCCGCTCATCCGCTCCGCCGTGTACCAGGGCGCGGGGCTCGCCCGCCGCCGGTGGGCCCACCAGGTGCTCGGCGAGGTCGCGGCCCGGGACGACCGGCGCGCCTGGCACCGGGCGGCCGCCGCGCTCCACCCCGACGCCGGGCTCGCCGACGAGCTGGAGCGGAGCGCCGGCCGGGCCCGGGTCCGCAGCGGGTACACGGCCGCGGCCGCCGCCATGGAACGCGCGGCCGAGCTCACCCCGGACGACGGGGTGCGGGCGCGCCGCCTCGTCCGCGCCGCCTGGGACCGGTGGCTCGGCGGGCACGCCGACGCCGCCGTCGGCCTCCTCGACCAGGCCCGGCGCGCCGCGGAGGCGGGCGGCCGGGCCGGCACGCTCGGCGAGATCGACCTGCTCCGCGGCATGATCGGCCTGCGCGGCGGGGTGGCGCGGGACGCCTACCAGTCCCTGGTGTCCGCGGCCGACCGGCTCGGCCCGGAGGAGGCGCTGCACGCCCTGACCGCCGCGGCCGAGGCGGCCTTCTACGCGGGCGACCAGCTCCGGTTCACCGCCGCCGCGGCGCGGATCGGGCGGCTCGGCCCGGTCCCGGGGGAGCGGGCCGCCCTCATCCGCGCGTACTTCGCCGGCATGGCCCACGCCGCCGAGGGGGAGATCGCGGCGTCGATCCGCCAGTTCCGCACGGTCCTGGAGATCGCCGGGCGGATCGACGACCCGGACCTGCTCCGGTGGGCGGCGACCGCCGCCTTGATGGTCGGCGACGACACGATCGCCCACGCCCTCCCCGCGCGCGCCGTCGACATCGCCCGGGCCCGCGGCGCGGTCACCAAGGTGCCGCAGGCCATCGAGCTGCTCGTGCACAGCGAGCTGTGGACCGGCCGGCTCGCCATCGCCAGGGCGAACGCGCTGGAGGGCCTGCGGCTCGCCACCCAGACCGGGCAGCTCAACTGCGCCGGCCACCTGCGGGCGCTGCTCGCCCTGCACGCGGCGATCGAAGGCGACGTGCGCACCTGCCGGGAGCGCGCCCAGGAGGCGCTGGCCCGGGCCAGGGAGCACGACCTCGGGCTGGTCTCCGCCGTCGCGACCTGGGCCCTCGCGTTCAGCGATCTCTCGCTGGGCCGGTACGGCGAGGCGGCCGACCGGCTCACCCGGATGGCGGAGGCCGGCCCCGGGCACGGCCACCCGGTGATCACCGTGCTGTCGGCCCCGCACTACGTGGAGGCGGCGGTGCGCAGCGGCGACCACGACCGGGCCGCCCGGGCCCTGGCGATGTTCCGCTCCTGGGCGGAGGCCGTGCAGTCCGCCTGGGCGCTCGCCTTGGTGGAGCGGTGCCGCGCGCTGCTCGCCGACCCCGCGGCCGCCGACGGGCACTACCGGCGCGCGCTCGAGCTGCACGCGGTCAGCGCGCGGGACTTCGAACGGGCCCGCACCGCCCTGCTGTACGGCGCCCACCTGCGCCGGCAGCGCCGGCGGGCCCAGGCCAGGCGGTACACGCGCGAGGCGCTGGAGATCTTCGAACGGCTGGGTGCCACCCGGTGGGCCGAGCGGGCGCGCGGCGAGCTGCGGGCCGCCGGGGAGACGGTCACCGATCCGGAGGGCGAGGAGACCGGCGCCCTCACCGCGCAGCAGCTCCAGATCGCCCGGTTCATCGCGGAGGGGGCGACCAACCGCGAGGTGGCGGCCCGGCTGTTCATCAGCCCGCGCACGGTCGACTACCACGTGCGGAACATCTTCGCCAAGCTCGGCATCGGCTCCCGGGTCGAGCTGGTCCGGCGCTTCCGGGCCTCCGGCACCGCCCGGGTGTGAGCGCTCGGCCCGTCTCCGGCCTCGCCCGGGTGTGAGGGCCTCCCGGCCCGCTCCTCCGGCCCCGCTGCCCCCGCTGTGAAGCGCCCGGCTGGAGCGGCGGTTCCAAGGCGCCGGGCGGCCCACTCTCGTGGGCGGCGCGTGCGCATGCCGATCGCCGCCGGCCGCCACCGCCGCCGGGCGTGCGCATCCGCCGGCCTGCGGCCCGGCCGCCGGAGGGCCACTCCGGCACCCGCGGCGGTGAGGCACCCGCCGCGGGACATCCCGGTTCGCGCTACGGGAGGAAGCCGGCGCGCCGGGCGGCGACCACGGTCTCCATCCTGCTGTGCGTGCCGAGCTTGCGCATGGCGTTGCGGAGGTAGCTCTTCACCGTCTCCGGCCCGATGCCGAGCCGGCGCGCCGCCTCGGCGTTGCCGCAGCCCACGGCGACCAGGGCGAGCACGTCGAGCTCCCGCGGGGAGAGCGGGTTCGGGCGGGCGGGCCGGCCGCCCGGGCGTGTCAGCCGGGCGCAGACCTCGTCGATGCGCCGGCGCAGGGCCGGGTCGGTGATCTCCCGGGCGATCGACCGCAGCTCGGCGTGGGCCTGCCGGATCTCCTCCCACTCCGGGGCGGCCGGCGCCTCCCGCGCCGCGCGGATCACCGCCGCCGTCTCGAGCTCGGCCATCCGGCGCTCGACCTCCCGCCGTACCGTGAGCTCGATCCCGGCGCGGGCCGCGGCCTGGGCCATGGCGTCCAGCACCCGGGTGCCGAGCGGCACCGGCTCGCGCGTGCCGCCGTACATGAGCGCGGCGACCGAGCCGTCCACGACGACCGGCACCGCCCCGATCGCCCGCAGCCCTTCGGCGCTCACCGGCCCGTCGTACTCGTGGGTGATCCGGGGATCGGCGAGGTAGTCCTCCACGCTGCCCGGGCGCGTGGTGACGATCACCCGGCCGCCGAGCCCGGCCCCGGGGCGGATGACCAGGCCGTGCAGGTGCGGGGTGAGGGTGCCCAGCAGCTCGGTGAGCCGCACGCCCCGCTGCCCGATCGTCCCGCCGAACAGGACGGGGAGCCCGGTCGCCAGCCCCACCCTCCGCAGGGCGGCGCGCACCACCTCGCGCTCGTGCTGCGCGGTCGCGACCGGTGGGCGGGTGTCCGGCATAGGGACAGATTGGCACGCATTTTGCCTGCTGTTAACCACCCCCGAACGGGGGTGGCCGGCCTCGGCACCCGCCCGGAGACTGCGGGCATGGCCGAGTTGCTGTCGTACTCCTCCGGTGTCTCCGACGTCCCCCTGCTCGGTGAGACGATCGGGGAGAACTTCGAACGCACGGTGGCGCGGTTCGGCGCCCGCGAGGCCTTGGTGGAGGCGGCGACCGGGCGCCGCTGGACGTACGCGGAGCTCGACGCCGCGGTGAACGAGGTGGCGCTCGGGTTGCTGGCCCGCGGGATCAAGAAGGGCGACCGGGTGGGCATCTGGTCGCCCAACTGCGCGGAGTGGGTGTTCGTCCAGTACGCCACCGCGAAGATCGGCGCGATCCTCGTCAACGTCAACCCCGCCTACCGCGCCCATGAGCTCGAGTACGTGGTGCGGCAGTCGGGCATGCGGCTGCTGATCAGCGCGGTCGCCTACCGCACCAGCGACTACCGGGCGATGATCGAGCAGATCGGGTTCCGCGACGTGGTGTACATCGGCGAGCCGAGCTGGGAGCGGCTCATCGAGGACGGGCGGAGCCTGGATGCGGCCGCGCTGCGGGAGCGGGCGGCCACCCTGACCTTCGACGACCCGATCAACATCCAGTACACGTCGGGCACCACCGGCTTCCCCAAGGGCGCCACCCTCTCGCACCACAACATCCTCAACAACGGGTTCTTCGTGGGCGAGCTGCTCGGGTACACCGAGCAGGACCGGATCTGCCTGCCGGTGCCGCTCTACCACTGCTTCGGCATGGTCATGGGCAACCTCGCCGCCGCCTCCCACGGGTCGTGCGTCGTGCTCCCCGCGCCCGGCTTCGACCCCGAGGCGACGCTCCGCGCCGTCGAGCGGGAGCGGTGCACGTCCCTGTACGGCGTGCCCACCATGTTCATCGCGGAGCTCGGCCACCCGGAGTTCGCGTCCTTCGACCTGTCGAGCCTGCGCACCGGGATCATGGCCGGATCGCCCTGCCCGGTCGAGGTGATGAAGCGCGTGGTCGCCGACATGCACATGTCCGAGGTGGCGATCTGCTACGGCATGACCGAGACCTCGCCGGTGTCGACGATGACCCGGCGGACCGATGGGCTGGCCCGCCGTACCGAGACGGTCGGCCGCGTCATGCCGCACATCGAGGTGAAGATCGTCGACCCGGAGACGGGCCGGACCGTGCCCCGCGGCCAGGTCGGTGAGCTGTGCACCCGCGGCTACTCGGTGATGCTCGGCTACTGGGAGCAGCCCGAGGCCACGGCCGAGGCGATCGACCGCGCCCGGTGGATGCACACCGGCGACCTGGCGACCATGGACGAGGAGGGGTACGTCAACATCGTCGGCCGGATCAAGGACATGGTGATCCGGGGCGGCGAGAACATCTACCCGCGCGAGATCGAGGAGTTCCTCTACACGCACCCGGACATCGCCGACGTGCAGGTGATCGGCGTGCCCGATGAGAAGTACGGCGAGGAGCTCATGGCCTGGATCATCATGCGCCCGGGCGCCGAGCCGCTCACGGCCGAGCGGCTCAGGGAGTTCTGCGCGGGCCGCCTCGCCCACTACAAGATCCCCCGGTACGTGCACGTCGTGGACTCCTTCCCCATGACGGTCACCGGGAAGATCCGCAAGGTGGAGATGCGGGAGCAGGCCATCGAGATCCTCGGCCTGCACGACGCCGCCCGGATCCGCAGCGCCTGATCACCCCTCGATGCCCGATGGGCCGGTGCCGCGGTGGCCGGCCCATCGGGCATCCGCGTGCCGTACGCGCGCCGGGGCGGGCGAGGGCACCCGCCGCGGTGCCGCGCGAGCCCGTCTCCGGTGGTGTCCCGGGGGTGCGGGGCGGCGCGCCGGGATCGCGGTGGCGGGTGGGCACCGCCGGCGGGGGAGGTCACCGTGGTCCGGCGCAGGAGTGGCGCCCGGTGACGTGGTGGCCGGGGAGCCGGGCGCACGGTGGAGCCATCCCGCCCGGCCTGCTCGCTGACGGGAACGCTCGTCCGCCATGGGCGCGGGGAGCGCGTGGGAACGCCCGCCCACCGCGGGCGCGGCGAAGGGCGGGGAGACGGTCGCCCACTGAGGGCGAGTGGGGAATGCCCGCCCACTGACGGCGCGGGAGCGCGTGGAGACGGTCGCCTGCCGTGGGCGCGCGGGGAGCGCGCGGGAACGCCACCCATCAGAGGGCGCGTGGGGAGCGCGCGGGAACGGCAGCCTGCCGAGGGTGTGCGGGGAGCGCGGATCCGGTGGACCTATCCGGGTGAAGTGGCCCATCCCCATTGTTGACCGGACATTGATCGTCGGAGCTCAGACCATCCGGCGAACCGCGCTTACCGTCTTGCACATACCGTCAACGACATCGGGGGAGTCTCATGATCAGTACGGCCATGCTCACCGCTGTCCTGCTTGCCGGACCTGTGACCGCGCCGGCCGATCCGGCTCCGGGGGACACCACCGCGTCCCGGCCCGCTCAGAGCACGACCGGTGTGCCCGGATTCGCCCCGGGCTACCAGCCCGGCTGGTGGGGCCCGCCGATCTGGTGGCAGCAGGAGGCGGGCCTGCTGCCCAGGGCGAACGACGCGGTCGCGCGTGAGACGGGGGAGAAGCAGGCGGCCGGGGACGAGGACTCCGACGAATCGCCCCTGTCCCTCATTCCCGCGAACGTGGTGCCCGACATCGACGCGCTGGACAAGGACGACGACGCCCAGGGCGAGGACGACGAGAAGTTCGTCACCCTGCCCGCGGTCGACAAGACCGGGCCGAAGTCGCTGCCGCCCGGCACGATCGTCGACCCGGAGACCGGCGACGTCTTCATCCACCCGCCGCTCGACAAGATCGGCACCGGCGGGCAGAGCTTCACCCTTCCGCAGTTGACGGGCCGCCAGATCCAGATTGCGAAGGGAACGCCTTCGTTCTCCGGCAAGGCCGGCCGCAAGGGCAGCCGGTTCCACCGCTGACCCACCGCCGGCGGCGCGGCCGCTTCCCGGTGGGCGGTGCCGTACGGCGGCGGCCGTGCGGCACCCCGTACGGCACCGCACCGATGGGCGGGGACGCGGCGCCCGGCACCGGCGCGGCGCGCCGGCCCGCCCACGGTGAGCGAGCCCGCGCGGGCCCTGCGCGGCCCGCGACCGGAGCGCCCGCCGCACCGTCCATGCGAAGCCGCATCCGCAGGTACGAAATGTGACCCGTCGCTGATCGTCCACCGTGCCGTGCCGCCACCGCGGCGGCCGGGCGCACTCCGGTGACCATCCCGGCCACGCCGGCGAGCAGCGACCCGACGAGGGAGCACGACGTCATGAACACCCGGCTACTCGCCCTCCCCGCTGCCGCGGCGGCGTGGCTCGCCACGGCTTGCGGCGGCACGGGCACCGAACACCCCCAAACCGGCGTGGCCGCCTCCGGCGCGGTGACGGCCACGGCCACCGCGGCACCGTCCGCCCCGGCCGCGGCGCCCCGGTCCGGCTCCGCCTGCGCCGGGGTGCCGGCCTCGCTGGAGCGGGAACCGGTCGGCACCGCCCTCGCCAAGATCCCCGAGCTCTCCACGCTGGCCAAGGCGGCCAAGCGGACCGGCCTGGTGGAGAAGATCGACACGGTCGAGGACGTCACGCTGTTCGCGCCCGTCGACAAGGCCTTCGACAAGGCCCTGGACGGGAAGATCAAGAAGCTGATGAAGGACCAGCGGGCGGTCGGCAGCCTGCTCGGCTACCACATGGTGCAGGGGCGCACGCCCCGCTCCGGGCTGCGGGGCAAGCTGACCAACCTGCAGGGGGACACGCTGGTCGTGAAGGGATCGCCCGAGCGGGCCAAGGTGAACGGCGCGCGGGTGATCTGCGGCGAGCTGAGCACGCGCAACGCGACCGTCTACCTGATCGACAAGGTGCTGCTGCCGAAGTAGGCGGGGTGCCGGAACGGGCCCGCACCGGTGGCCCGCCGCCCTGCGGCACCCGAGCCCGGCCGGGCTGGACCGGCGGCCCGCCGCCTCGCGACATCGAGCCCGGCTGGGTTCGACCGGTGGCCCGGCGTCCTGTCGCGCGGGCCGGCCCGCGCGGCGCGCCGCCCCGCCGTGCCGCGGTGCCGCGGGCCATGGTGATGAGACCCGCGGTGATGAGGCCCTCGATCACGAGGACCGCGATCTCGCGGGCCGCGATCACGCGGGCGGCGGTGGGTCACGAGGGCACACCCGATCTTTGACCCGACACAGAACGTGAAATACGTGATCAGCCGGAATGTGGCGCATAGCGTCGGGTCCGTAACCGACAGCAACCTTCGGGGGGAATGTCATGCCGTTGAGCAGCGCAATCATCGCCGCGGCCCTGGCCGCGGCTCCGGGGACGCCCGCCGATCCCGGGCCGGCCGCCGCGCCCGGGGTGCTCACGCCGGGCAAGCAGATCGCCGCGGTCGCCCTGCAGCACCCGGACAACCCGGACCTCATCGCCAACCGGACGCTGGAGATCCTCGGCAAGCCCGTGAAGGCCGGTCCGCTGATGGACCTCGAGGACCTGGCCGAGGCCAGCGGCCCGCAGCGCCCGGCGGCTGAGGAGGCCCAGACCGGCGCCGAGGCCGGTCCGGCGGAGAACGCCGCCGTCCAGGAGGGGAACCCGAACCCCGGATCCGGCTCGGGGCAGGCCCCGGAGATCGCCAACGTGAGCTTCCCGGAGTTCCCGGAGATGAGCTTCCCGCTCCTGGAGGACTTCGACATCCCGGTGTGGAACACCGGTGACCGGAACGTGCGCAAGCAGCCGATCAACGTCCGCGGCGTCCCCGGGTTCACCGTGCCGGCGGGCCAGGGCGCCACGGGGCCGGTCGTCACGCGGAACCGCCCGGACGGCGGGCAGGACTTCCTGTTCGGCTCGCAGGGCAACCAGCCGGTCAACGCGAAGCTCTCCGGTGAGGACCTCGCCAAGCAGGCGGTCGGCCAGCAGTTCACCGACGCCGATCAGCAGACGTCGGAGTCCCAGCCCGAGGAGTGATCGGGAGCCGGCGCATCGCAACGGAGGGGTGGACCGCTCGGTTCACCCCTTCTTGTTTCCGGCCCCGCCTTCCCGGCGATCCGGCCCGGGAGACCGGCGGGGGAGCGGCGCATGAGAATCGCCCGTGACCCACTCGATACGATCGGCCTCATGGAACAGCGCGTCTTGGGCAGAACGGGCAGGCGAGTCGGCGTGGTCGGGCTCGGCGCCTGGCAGATCGGCGGGGACTGGGGCGAGGTGAGCGAGGCCGACGCGCTCGCCACGATCCACGCCGCGATCGACGCCGGGGTCGACTTCATCGACACCGCCGACGTGTACGGCGACGGCCGCAGCGAGCGCCTGATCGGGCGGGTGCTCAAGGAACGGCCCGGGCTCACCGTGGCGACGAAGATGGGCCGCCGGGTCGCCCAGACGCCGGAGGTCTACACCCTGGAGAACTTCCGCTCCTGGATCGACCGCTCCCGGGCGAACCTGGGGGTGGACACGATCGACCTGGTGCAGCTCCACTGCCCGCCGTCCCCGGTCTACGACGACGACCGGGTCTTCGACGCACTCGACACGCTCGTCGCGGAGGGCGCCATCCGGGCGTACGGGGTGAGCGTGGAGACCTGCGCCGAGGCGCTCCGGGCGATCGAGCGGCCCGGGGTGGCGACCGTGCAGATCATCCTCAACATGTTCCGGCTCAAGCCGCTGGAGGAGGTGCTCCCCGCCGCGGAGAAGGCCGGGGTCGGCATCATCGCGCGGGTCCCGCTCGCCAGCGGGCTGCTCACCGGCAAGTTCGGCCCGCGGTCGGTCTTCGCCGAGGACGACCACCGCACCTTCAACCGCCGCGGTGAGGCGTTCGACGTGGGGGAGACGTTCTCCGGCGTGGAGTACGGCGTCGGCCTCCAGGCGGTGGAGCGGCTCCGCCCGCTGGTGCCCGAGGGCATGACCATGGCCCAGTTCGCGCTGCGCTGGATCCTCGACCAGAGCGGGGTCAGCGTGGTGATCCCGGGGGCGCGCAACCCGGAGCAGGCGCGGGCGAACGCCGCGGCCGCGGGTTTCCCGCGCTTGTCCCCCGAGGTGCACGCGGCGGTCCGCACCGTGTACGACGAGCTGATCCGGCCGCAGGTCCACCACCGCTGGTGAGCCGGCCGGGCCCGGGACCGGGCGCCGTCCCGGGCCCGCGCCGTGGGCGGCCGCGCCGTACCGCGGGGCCGGCAGGCCGGGCACCGGCCGCCGTCACGCAAGCGATCATGCGAATCGCCGGGCGGCGGCACCGGTAGCATCGGATGGTGTGCCTCGAATCGGGCCCCTGCCGGCTCGAGGGGCGTTCACTCACGTGCGATTCCGTTTCCATGACCGAAGGAGCAGCCGTGTCCTCCGCCCAAGAGATCCGCATCACCATCGCCGGGACCGAGCGCGTGGTGGCGGCGGGGACGACGGCCGGGCAGGCGCTCGAGGCGGACGGCAGGACGGTGATCGCCGCCCGGATCAACGGCGAGCTGCGTGACCTCGCGACCGAGGTGGCCGACGGCGACGTCATCGAGCCGGTCACCATCGACAGCGGCGACGGCCGGGCCATCCTCCGTCACTCCACCGCTCACGTCCTGGCCCAGGCCGTTCAGGAGCTATTCCCTGAGGCGAAGCTCGGCATCGGGCCGCCGATCGAGAACGGCTTCTACTACGACTTCGACGTGCGGGAGCCGTTCACCCCGGAGGATCTCAAGCGCATCGAGAAGCGGATGCGCGAGATCATCAAGCAGGGGCAGCTCTTCCGGCGGCGCCCGGTGACCGATGAGCAGGCCCGCGAGGAGCTCGCCGGCGAGCCGTACAAGCTGGAGCTGATCGAGCTGAAGGGCGCCGCCGGGTCCGAGGACGGCGCGAACGTCGAGGTGGGCGCCGGCCAGCTCACCATCTACGACAACATCGACCCGAAGACCGGCGAGGTCTGCTGGAAGGACCTGTGCCGGGGGCCGCACCTGCCGAGCACCAAGGCGATCCCGGCGTTCGCCCTCATGCGGTCGAGCGGCGCCTACTGGCGCGGCAGCGAGAAGAACCCGCAGCTCCAGCGGATCTACGGCACCGCCTGGGAGTCCAAGGAGAAGCAGGACGAGTACCTGCACTTCCTGGAGGAGGCGGAGAAGCGCGACCACCGCAGGCTCGGCGTCGAGCTGGACCTGTTCTCCTTCCCGGAGGAGCTCGGCTCCGGCCTCCCGGTGTTCCACCCGAAGGGCGGCACCATCCGGCGGATCATGGAGGACTACTCCCGCCGGCGTCACGAGGAGGCGGGCTACTCCTTCGTGAACACCCCGCACATCACGAAGGAGAAGCTCTACCAGATCTCCGGCCACCTCAACTGGTACGCCGACGCCATGTTCCCGCCCATGGAGCTCGAGGGCGCCCGGTACTACCTCAAGCCCATGAACTGCCCGATGCACAACCTGATCTTCCGGGCGCGCGGGCGGTCGTACCGGGAGCTGCCCCTGCGGCTCTTCGAGTTCGGCACGGTCTACCGGTACGAGAAGTCCGGGGTGGTGCACGGCCTGACCCGGGTGCGGGGCCTCACCCAGGACGACGCGCACATCTACTGCACCCAGGAGCAGATGCGCGACGAGCTGCGCTCGCTGCTCCGGTTCGTGCTCGACCTGCTGCGCGACTTCGGCCTCAACGACTTCTACCTGGAGCTGTCCACCAAGGACCCGGAGAAGTACGTCGGCTCCGACGAGGTGTGGGAGGAGGCGACCCGGACCCTGCGCGAGGTCGCCGAGGCGGAGAACCTCGAGCTCGTCCTCGACCCGGGCGGCGCCGCCTTCTACGGCCCCAAGATCTCGGTGCAGGCGCGGGACGCGATCGGCCGCACCTGGCAGATGTCGACGATCCAGCTCGACTTCAACCTGCCCGAGCTGTTCGAGCTCGAGTACCAGGCGGCCGACGGCACCCGCAAGCGCCCCGTCATGATCCACCGGGCGCTGTTCGGCTCGATCGAGCGGTTCTTCGGCGTGCTGGTCGAGCACTACGCCGGCGCCTTCCCGCCGTGGCTCGCCCCGGTCCAGGTCGTCGGCATCCCGATCACCGAGGCGCACGTGCCGTACCTGCAGGACGTCGCCAAGCGCCTGCGCGAGCGGCGCATCCGGGTCGAGGTGGACGCCTCGGACGACCGGATGCAGAAGAAGATCCGCAACGCGCAGAAGGCCAAGGTCCCGTACATGCTGCTCGCCGGGGACAAGGACGTCGCGGCCGGTGCCGTGTCGTTCCGCTACCGCAACGGCGAGCAGAAGAACGGGGTGCCGATCGACCAGGCGATCGAGGAGATCGTCAGCGCGGTCGAGCGCCGCATCCAGGTCTGACCCCGGTACGGCTCCCGCCCGGCGCGGCGGGAGCCGTACGCTCCGGCCGCCGGCCCGATCGCGTCCCGGCCGCGAGGCCGGCCGCCCCGTGCCGCCGGGCCGTCCGCGCCCCGGCCGCGGAACCGCCCGTCCGCCGGGGCCGGTCCGCGCTCCGGTGGCCCGGCCCACGTCCGCGGCCGGGAGGACGCGGTGCGGCCGGCGTCCGCCGTGGGGCCGCCCCCGCCGGGGAGCATGGGCGAGGCCCCCGCCCGCCGCGCGCCCAAGGGCCGCACTGTCGCGACCACCCGGACGGATGGCGATCAGTGCGGCATATCCTGCTTGGGGGCGGCAGGAACCCCGCTCGGGTGCGGTAGGAACCGGTGAACCGGGGCAGTGACGGAGTGGAGGAGAGCACGACCGTGAATCCAGAGCCGATCGAGCAGGCCGGCGCCGGAATCCCCGACCAGTTCCAGCGCCTCTGGTCCCCGCACCGCATGGCCTACATCAAGGGCGAGAACAAGCCCAGCGGCCCCGGGGCGGACGACGGCTGCCCCTTCTGCGACATCCCCAAGCGGCCCGACCCGGAGGGGCTGATCGTGGCCCGCGGCTCGGCCGTCTACGCCGTGCTCAACCTCTACCCCTACAACTCCGGTCACCTGATGGTCTGCCCCTACCGGCACGTCTCCGACTACGTCGACCTCGACGAGGCGGAGACCGCCGAGCTCGCCGAGTTCACCAAGCGGGCGATCCAGGCGCTGCGCAAGGCGAGCGGCGCCCAGGGGTTCAACGTCGGCATGAACCTCGGCGCGGTCGCGGGCGCCGGCATCGCCGCCCACCTGCACCAGCACGTCGTGCCCCGGTGGGGCGGTGACACGAACTTCATGCCGGTGGTGGGGCGGACCAAGGTCCTCCCGCAGCTCCTGCGCGACACCCGGGACCTGCTCGCCGACGCCTGGCCCGCCTGAGCCCTCCGGCCCGGCCGCTCACCGGGCGAGGACGGCCGGGCTCTCGTTGGTGAGCCGGTCGAGCGCGCTCACGTAGTACTTCCCATCGCCCTTGACGGCCAGGCGCGGGTTCCGGCTCGCCGGGACGATCGCCACCAGGTTGCGGGCGTCGGCGAACGCGCACGCGTCCGCCTTGCCGTTCACCCGGTAGACGGCGTACGCGCGGGCACCCGGCGTGTGCCGCCACACCAGCGTGCCGCCGCTGCGCCGCACGCCCTGCGGGGCCGCGGGCGGGCGGCCCGCCATCCGCTCCGGCACCGGGAGCAGGGCCGGCCTGCGGTAGTACTCCTTGGTGATCGTGCTCATCGCCGAGAGCGGGTCGCGGAGCAGCGAGGACGCGCTGAAGTACACGTCGCCGCGGATCTGCGGGTACTTCCGGTTGATGGCGAGGTGGGCGGGGAGCTCGCCGGGCTTGCGCCAGCCCGGGACGTCCTTGGTGCCCACCTGGTAGAGCGCCTGGCCGATGTAGAGGTGGACGTCCGTGCCCTTCACCGCGTCCGCCCACCACGGGGCGAGCACCTCGTACCGGGCCGCGGCGTACCCGCGCGGCCAGTAGAGCTGCGGGATCACGTAGTCGACCGTGCCCGCCTTGATCCACGCCTTCGCGTCCGCGTAGATCGCGTCGTAGGCCGACATGCCCGAGGTGGCCGAGCCGGCCGGGTCCTGCTTCTTGTTCCGCCAGATGCCGAACGGGCTCACCCCGAACTTCACGTGCCGCTTGGTCTTGCGCACCGCCGCGTGGACCTGGGCGATCAGCTTGTTGACGTTCTCCCGCCGCCAATCGGCGAGCGGCTTGCCGCGGCCGTACTTCCGGTAGGTCGCGGTGTCCCGGAACGGCGTCCCCTTCCCGGGGTACGGGTAGAAGTAGTCGTCGAAGTGGACGCCGTCCACGTCGTAGCGGCGCACCACGTCGGTCACGACCTTGGTCACCCAGTCCCGCACCTCCGGCAGGCCCGGGTCGTAGTAGAGGCGGCCCTCGTGCTTGACCGTCCACTCCGGGTGAAGCCGCGCGGGATGCCGGGCCGGGAGCTTGGTCACGTCGTCCGTGAGCGCCGCCCGGTACGGGTTGAACCAGGCGTGGAACTCCAGGCCGCGCTTGTGCGCCTCCTTGATCAGGAACGGCAGCGGGTCCCAGCCCGGGTCCTTGCCCGCCGTGCCGGTCAGCCACTGTGACCACGGCTCCAGCGACGACCGGTAGAGCGCGTCCGAGGCCGGCCGGACCTGCACGAACACCGCGTTGAGCCGGTGCCGCACCGCCGCGTCGAGGATCTTCAGGTACTCGGCGCGCTGCCGCTCGGGGGTGCGCGCCCCGCGCGACGGCCAGTCGAGGTTGTGGATCGCCGCGATCCAGACCCCGCGCATCTCCCGCTTGGGGAAGCGCGCGTCCACCCGGCACGACGCGGCCGAGGTGGGCACCGTGACCTCGGCCGCCGCCTGCCGCTGCGCCGAGGCCGCGGACCGGTCCGCGCTCGCCTGCGGGCCGAAGGCGTAGGCCGCCCCGGTGGCGAGCACGGCGATGGCGGTGCTGATCAGTAACGGCCGAGCGGTCTGGCCCCGTCCGGACACGTGGCGTCCTCCCCGATTCCGATGGGCATCAGCCACACAGTCTGGCATCGGAACCGGATGGCCCGGCCAAGCGGAGGGAGATCTTCCCTTACCCGGGGTGTGCCGCGCGGTACCCGCGGTGTGCCGTGGCCCACCCGCGCGCCGCCGTGCACCCGGCCGCCCGGGCGGAACCGGGCCGTCCCCGCGTACGGCCCGGCATGCCGCGCCCGGCACGCCGGGTACGGCACGGCGCGGGCAGCCGGCCGGGCTCGCCCAGGGCCGGTTCCGCCGCGCGGGAACGCCTAGTTCACCGCGTGGGGTCCGGCCCATGCGGGCAGGGGAGCCCGCGCGCAGGCCGCGGCATGGCCCGCCCGGCACGATCCCGTGACCCTCCCGGCGCGGGTTCGCCGCGTGCCCCGGTACGGCCGGCGGCGCGGCGCACCGGGCACCGGCGGCGCCGGCGCCCGGTGCGGCTGAGCCCCGGGTCAGGCGGCCTGGGTGACCTTGGCCGCGAGGTGGGCGGGGAGCGGCTCGTACCGCAGGAAGGACCGGGTGAACGTCCCCGTGCCCTGCGACAGCGAGCGCAGGTCCACCGCGTACCTGGTGATCTCGAGCTGCGGCACCTCGGCGCGCACCACCGTGCGGCCGGTCCCGACCGGCTCGGTGCCGAGCACCCGGCCGCGCCGCGCCGACAGGTCGGACATGATCGCGCCGACGTACTCGTCCGGGATGAGGACGGAGACCTCGTCCACCGGCTCCAGGAGGATCACCTGGGTCTTGGACGCGGCGTCCTTCAGCGCGAGCTGCCCGGCGATCTGGAACGCCATGTCCGAGGAGTCGACCGGGTGCGACTTGCCGTCGTAGAGGGTCACCTGGATGTCGACCATCGGGTACCCGGCGAGCACGCCGCGCTCCATCTGCGCCCGGATGCCCTTCTCCACGGACGGGATGAACTGCCGCGGGATCACCCCGCCGACGATCTTGTCGATGAACTCGAACCCGCTCCCGGCCGGCAGCGGCTCGACCTCGATGTGGCAGATCGCGTACTGGCCGTGGCCGCCGGTCTGCTTGACGTTCCGTCCCATGCCCTGGGCCTTGCCGGCGAACGTCTCCCGCAGCGGCACCCGCACCTCGGTCCGGTCGACCTGCACGCCGTACCGCCGGGAGAGCCGGTCGAGCAGCACGTCGGAGTGGGCCTCGCCCATGCACCACAGCACGAGCTGGTGGGTCTCCGCGTTGTGCTCCAGCCGCAGCGTCGGGTCCTCCGCCACGAGCCGGGAGAGCGCCTGGCCGAGCTTGTCCTCGTCCGCCTTGGACCGCGGCTCGATCGCGACCGGCAGCAGCGGCTCGGGCATCTGCCACGGGGCCATGAGCAGCGGCCGGTCCTTGGCGGAGAGCGTGTCACCGGTCTCCGCCCGGGACAGCTTGGCGATCGCGCAGATGTCGCCGGCCACGCACTTGCCGATCGTCCGCTGCGTCTTGCCCAGCGGCGAGCTCAGCGTGCCGATCCGCTCGTCCACGTCGTGGTCCTCGTGCCCGCGGTCGGCGAGGCCGTGCCCGGAGACGTGCACGGTCATGTCCGGCCGGAGCGTGCCGGAGAACACGCGGACCAGGCTGATCCGTCCCACGTACGGGTCGCTCGTGGTCTTGACGACCTCGGCCACCAGCGGGCCCTCGGGGTCGGCGGTGAGCCCCTCCACCGGCCGGCCGTCGATCGTGGTGATCTCCGGCAGCGGGTGCTCGAGCGGCGAGGGGAACCCCTTGGTGATCAGCTCGAGGATCTCCTGCATGCCGACACCGGGCGCCGCCGCCAGCACCGGGTAGAAGCTGCCCCTGGCCACCGCCTTCTCCAGGTCGGTGATGAGCGACTCGTCGTCGATCTCCTCCCCGGCGAGGTAGCGGTCCATCAGGGACTCGTCCTCGCTCTCCTGGATGATCTGCTCGATCAGGTCGCCGCGGTACCGCTCGATCAGGTCGAGCTGGCCGGGGTCGGGGTCCCGCTCGGTGCGGGTCCCGCCGGAGTAGTCGATGAACCGCCGGGACACCAGGCTGAGCAGGCCGGTTCCGTCGACGGGCAGGTAGACGGGGGCGATGCCCTCCCCGAACCCGTCCCGGCACTGGGCGAGGGTCCCGTCGAAGTCGGCCCGCTGATGGTCGATCTTGGAGATGACCACGGCCCGCGGCATGCCGACGAGCGCGCACTCCTCCCAGAGCATCTTGGTGAGGCCGTCCACCCCGTCGGCCGCCGAGATCACGAACAGCGCGGCGTCGGCCGCCCGCAACCCGGCGCGCAGGTCACCGATGAAGTCCGCGTATCCTGGAGTGTCGAGAAGGTTGATCTTTATACCGTTGAAGACGGTGGGAGCGACGGCGAGATTGACGGAGCGCTTCTGGCGCACCTCCACCTCGTCGTAGTCGCTGACCGTCGTGCCGTCCTCCACCCGGCCGGGACGCTGGATCACCCCCGTCTCGGCGAGCAGCGCCTCGACCAGTGTCGTCTTGCCGGATCCGGAATGGCCGACCAGCACGACATTGCGCACCATGTCCGGCCGGTCGGCCGTGGGTGCCCTGCCCGCGGCCCCTTGGGTCGCCCCGGTTGATCTCTCGGCCACATCGCCTCCCGAGGTCTCCGAACGACCGGCGAGGGGCACGTGGCCGCGCTCCGCGCCGGCCGTTCAAGCCGTCGCTGTCCCACGCCTGGGCCCGCGCTGGCCCAGCGGGCGGCGAGGCCGCATGATCTCCCGCCCGCTGTGATGCAGGCGTGTGTTTTCACCCTTTACCCACGCGCCGGATCGCACAAGACCTATCTGCCCAATGTGGTGACCATCATGTGGTCAGGACGGATGGCCTACCATCAACGGCGATGTTGAACGTCTTGCGCCCCGCCGTCTCCCGGGTCCTGGCCCCCGTGGGCCGGACCCTCGCCCGGATGGGAGTTTCACCGGACGTCATCACCACGGTCGGCACGGCCGGCGTGGTGACCGCCGCGCTCACCTGCTACCCGAGCGGCCGGCTCTTCCTCGGCTCGATGATCATCGCGTTCTTCGGGATCGCCGATCTCCTCGACGGCGTGCTCGCCCGGATGATCGGCAGGAAGAGCAAGTGGGGTGCGTTCCTGGACTCCACGCTCGACCGGGTCGGTGACGCCGCGATCTTCTCCGGGTTGATCCTGTACCTCCTCCTCAAGGACCAGCCGGAGATCGTCCTCGCGATCGTCGCGCTCTTCTGCCTCGTCGCGGGAGCATTGGTGTCCTACGCCAAGGCCCGCGCCGAGGGCCTCGGCATGACCGCGAACGTCGGCATCGCCGAGCGCGGCGAGCGCCTGGTGATCGTGCTCGTGGCGGCCGGGCTCTCCGGCCTCGGCGTGCCGTACGTGCTGGCGATCGGGCTCTGGCTGCTCGCCGTGGCGAGCGCGATCACGGTCGTCCAGCGGATGGTCCACGTGTACCGGCAGGCGGTGGTCGACGAATGAGTCAGGCGGTGGTCGTATGAGCGGCAGGCCCGGCGCGCGCAACCGGCCCGAACGCCTCCCGCTCGCCGACCGGATCATCGCGGCGTGCTTAACCCTGGGCTGGGCGCTGGTGCGCCGGGTGCCCGAGCGGCTCGCCGCCTGGTTCTTCCGCACCCTCGCCGACCTGCTCTGGCGCCGGCGCGGCACCTCGGTGCGGCGCCTGGAGGCGAACCTCGCCCGGGTGGTCGGCAAGGACCCCGCCGACCCCGCGGTGCGGGAGCTCAGCCGCGCCGGCATGCGCTCCTACTTCCGGTACTGGATGGAGATGTTCCGCCTCCCCGCGATGAGCCCGGAGCGCATCCGCGCGGGCACCCGCATCATCGGGGTGGAGGCCATCTTCGAGACGCTCGCCTCCGGCCGGGGGGTCGTGGTGGCCTTGCCCCACACCGGCAACTACGACCTGGCCGGCGCCTGGCTGGTGCACATGGGGCACCCGTTCACCACGGTCGCCGAGCGGCTGCGCCCCGAGTCGCTCTTCGAGCGGTTCGTCGCCTACCGGGAGAGCCTCGGCATGGAGGTGCTGCCGCTCACCAACCGGGACGGGGGGAGCGCCCGGGCCTTCGCCACCCTCGCCCGGCGGCTGCGCGAGGGACGCCCGGTCTGCCTGCCGGCCGAGCGCGACCTGACCGACTCCGGCGTCGAGGTGGTGTTCTTCGGCGCGAAGACCCGGATGGCCCCCGGCCCCGCGGCGCTCGCCGTCCAGACCGGCGCGGCGCTCCTGCCGGCCGTGCTCTGGTTCGAGGGCGACGGGTGGGGCGGCCGGGTCTACGACGAGATCCCCGTCCCCGCCGAGGGCACCCGCAAGGAGAAGATCGCGATCATGACCCAGCGCATGGCGGAGGCGTTCGAGCAGGGCATCGCCGAGCACCCGGAGGACTGGCACATGCTCCAGAGAGTGTGGCTCGACGATTTCGAGCCCACGCGCGGGGGAGTGCCGTGAGGGTCGGCATCGTCTGCCCCTACACCTGGGAGGTCCCCGGCGGGGTCCAGGCGCACATCCGCGACCTCGCCGAGGCGCTCATCGCCCACGGCTGCCACGTCTCCGTCATCGCCCCCGCGGCCGACGACGCCGAGCTGCCGCCGTACGTGACCTCGGCCGGCCGGGCCGTGCCCGTGCCGTACAACGGGTCGGTGGCCCGGCTCGCGTTCGGCTTCCTCTCGGCGAACCGGGTGCGCAAGTGGATCCGGGAGGGCCGGTTCGACGTGCTGCACGTGCACGAGCCGGCCGTGCCGTCGCTGAGCATGCTCGCCTGCTGGGCGGCGCGCGGCCCGATCGTCGCCACGTTCCACGCCTCGCTGGAGCGCTCCCGGGCGATGGCCATGGCCGCGCCGGTGCTGCAGAGCATCCTCGAGAAGATCACCGGCCGGATCGCGGTCTCCGACGCGGCGCGCAAGACGCTGGTGGAGCACTTCGGCGGCGACGCGGTGCTGATCCCCAACGGGGTGACGGTGAGCCGGTACGCCGAAGGCGAGCCGCTGCCCGGCTGGGGGCCGGACGGCAACGTGATCGGCTTCCTCGGCCGGATGGACGAGCCGCGCAAGGGGCTGCCCGTCCTGCTGGAGGCGTTCGCGCTGCTCGCCCCGGAACGGCCCGCGCTGCGGCTGCTCATCGCCGGCCCCGGCGACCCCGGCGAGGTGTTCGACCGGGTGCCCGCGGAGTTCCACGACCGGGTCGGCGTGCTCGGCATGGTGAGCGAGGAGGACAAGATCCGCGCGTACCACTCGGTCGACATCTTCTGCGCCCCCAACCTGGGCGGGGAGAGCTTCGGGATCGTCCTCGCCGAGGCCATGGCCGCCGGGGCCCCGATCCTCGCCAGCGACATCCCGGCGTTCCGGCACGTGCTCGGCGAGGGCCAGGCGGGGGCGCTCTTCACCACCGGCGACCCGGCCGCGCTCGCGGCCGAGGCGGCGCGGCTGCTCGACGACCCGGACCTGCGGGCCAAGCTCTCGGAGGAGGCGCGGCTGGCGGTCCGCAAGTACGACTGGTCGATCGTCGCCCGTGAGGTGCTCCGGGTGTACGAGACCGTCACCGAGGCGGCCACCGGCGTGGTGGAGGACGTGTGATGACCACCTGGCTGACCGTCGTCCTCGTGCTGCTCGTGCTCGTGCTCACCGCGGTCTACATCTCCTGGCGGGCCGGCCGGCTCGACCGGCTGCACATCCGGCTCGAGGGCGCGTACGCGGCCCTCGACGCCGCGCTGCTCCGCCGGGCCGCGGTCTGCCTGGAGCTCGCCGGGTCCCGGATCCTCGACCCGGCCACCTCGCTCGTGCTCGCCGCGGCCGCGCACGAGGCCCGGATCGCCGGGCCGGAGGAGCGGGAGCACGCCGAGAGCGACCTCTCCAAGACGCTGCGCGCCGTCGTCGACCAGGAGCGGTTCAAGGAGAAGCTCGCCGAGCACCCGGCGGGCCGCACCCTGCTGGAGGAGCTCGACACGGCCGTCGCCAAGGTCGTCTACTCCCGCCGGTTCTACAACAACGCGGTCGAGGTGACCCGGACCGCCCGGCAGCGCTGGCTCGCCCGCACCCTCCGGCTCGCCGGCCGCACCGAGATGCCGCGGTACTTCGAGATCGACGACGAGCCGCCGCGCTCTCTCAGCGGCGGCTCCTAGCGGGCGCCCCGGTGACCGGGATCTCAACGGTTTGTAAATCGTTTTAGGTCGTTTTTTGGGATTCGCCGGTAAGCTCGTGCTGTTTCTCGAGGACGGACCGGCGGATCCTGAACGAGACATGGACGCCGCACGCCGTCCGCGCTGCTTCCACGGGAGGAGCTCACGGTGCGGGCAGTGATCCGTTTCGCGCTGGCGACGGCGGTGGTGCTCGCCGGAGCGGCCTGCTCCGGCGACGGGTCCAAGGCCCAGGCTCAGCCGGGCCAGGCCGTGGTATCACCCTCACCGTCCCCCGAGCCGCCTCCCGAGCACCCGTTCACCGGCCTGCCGGCCTCCACCCTCCGCCCGGTGCTCGCCGTCAAGATCGAGAACACCCCGGCCGGCAAGCCGCAGATGGGCCTGCGCAGCGCGGACATCGTCTACGTCCAGCAGGTCGAGGGCGGGCTGACCCGGCTCATGGCGATCTTCTCGTCGAAGCTCCCCGCCCAGGTGGGGCCGGTGCGGAGCGCCCGGATCTCCGACCTGTACCTCCTGCCGATGTTCGGCAAGCCCGCGCTCGCCTACTCCGGCGTGCAGACCAAGATGATCCCGTACGTCCAGCGGGCCCCGCTGTACGACGTCTCCGACTCGGCGGCGCCCGACGCGTACCGCCGGATGCCCGGCCGGGTCGCGCCGTACAACCTGTTCGCCAGCCCGCGGAAGCTGCTCGCGCGGGCGCCCCAGGCGAGCAAGGCCAAGGACATCGGCTTCGTCTTCTCCGACGAGCCGCCGCCCGGCGGCACCGAGCGGCGCTCCGTGACCGTGCGCTACCCGTCCGCCCGGTTCACCTTCACCTGGTCGGAGCGGCAGAAGCGCTGGCTCATCTCCCAGGACGGGGCCAAGAACATGGCCGCGGAGGGCGGCCAGCAGGGCGCGCCCACCATCGTGATCCAGTGGGTCAAGACGACCCGCTCGGAGTTCCACGACGTCAACGGCGCCTACACCCCGCTCCTCCACACGGTCGGCAAGGGCACCGGGATCGTGCTGCGCGACGGCAAGGCCTACCGGGTGCGGTGGTCGCGCGCCTCCAAGGAGGAGGGCACCGTCTACACGCTCGCCGACGGCACGCCCATGCCGTTCGCCCGAGGCCAGGTCTGGATCGTGCTCGCCTCGCGCAAGCCCGTCGTCCCCTGAGCCGCGCGCACTGCGCCTGACCGCGCGGACGGTGCCTGACCGCCCGCACGGCGCCACTCCGGAGTGGACAAGTCACATCGGTCACCGCGACACCGTGGCGCGTGAGGAGCGCTTCCGGCGAGCGCCTACCATGGAGTCGAAATCGTCCACAGCCCCGCCGTCGTAGGGAGCAACGTGTCCAGCAGCACCCCCGAAGCCAACGAGACCACCACCGTGGGCACCCCCCGCGTCAAGCGCGGGATGGCCGAGATGCTCAAGGGTGGGGTCATCATGGACGTCGTCACCCCGGAGCAGGCCAAGATCGCCGAGGACGCCGGGGCGGTCGCCGTCATGGCGCTGGAGCGGGTTCCGGCCGACATCCGCGCACAGGGCGGCGTGGCCCGCATGAGCGACCCCGAGCTGATCGAGAAGATCATGGACGCGGTGTCGATCCCGGTCATGGCCAAGGTCCGGATCGGCCACTTCGTCGAGGCTCAGGTCCTCCAGGCGCTCGGCGTCGACTACATCGACGAGTCCGAGGTCCTCACCCCGGCCGACTACGAGAACCACATCGACAAGTGGAAGTTCACGGTGCCCTTCGTCTGCGGGGCGACCAACCTCGGGGAGGCGCTGCGCCGGATCGCCGAGGGCGCCGCGATGATCCGCTCCAAGGGTGAGGCGGGCACCGGCGACGTGTCCAACGCCGTCACCCACATGCGCAAGATCCGCAGCGAGATCAAGCGGCTCTCCGCGCTCCCCGAGGACGAGCTGTACGTCGCCGCCAAGGAGCTGCGGGCGCCGTACGAGCTGGTCGCCGAGGTGGCCCGGACCGGCAGGCTGCCCGTCGTGCTGTTCACCGCGGGCGGCATCGCCACCCCCGCCGACGCCGCGATGATGATGCAGCTCGGCGCCGACGGCGTCTTCGTCGGCTCCGGCATCTTCAAGTCCGGCGACCCGGCCAAGCGCGCCGCCGCGATCGTCAAGGCCGTCACCTACTACGACGACCCCGACGTGATCGCCAAGGTGTCGCGCGGCCTCGGCGAGGCCATGGTCGGCATCAACGTGAGCGAGATTCCCGCCTCCCATCGCCTTGCCGAGCGGGGCTGGTGACCGGCACAGGGGACGTCCAGGAGCTCGCCGCCGCACTCTCGCGCGAGCTGCGTCATCTCGTCATGCTGCTGCGCCGGGCGAGCGCCGGGCAGCCGGTGACCGCCCAGCAGTACGCCGTGCTCGGCTCCCTCGAAGCGGGCCCGCGCCGGATGACCGACCTCGCCGAGGAGCACGGCGTGCAGCTCCCCACGATCAGCGTGCAGATCAACCGGCTCGAGGAGGCGGGCCTGGTCGCCCGGGGCTTCGACCCGGCGGACGCCCGGGTCCGCACGGTCGAGCTCACCGGTGAGGGCCGGGCCCGCCTGATCGCCGTGCGCCGGGCCCGGATCGGCTACCTCGCCCGGTGCCTGGAGGCCCTCACGCCGGAGGAACGGCAGGCCATCGCCGTCGCCCTCCCCGCCCTCGCCAAGCTGGGCCGCGGCTGAACGCCCGGCGGTTTGGGGCAACCGCCGCATGCGCCGTACTCTTAAGCGGCCAGAACGGATCCATCAGAAGGGGTGCACCGTGACCGCTGCGCCGACGATCGGCGTGCTCGCCCTGCAGGGCGACGTCCGCGAGCACATCCGCGCATTGGAGGCCGCGGGGGCCCGCGCCGTGCCCGTGCGCCGGAAGGCGGAGCTCGACGCGGTCGACGGTCTGGTCATCCCCGGTGGCGAGTCCACCACGATCTGGAAGCTGGCGGTGGCGTTCGACCTGTTCGAACCGCTGCGGCTGCGTATCAAGGACGGCATGCCCGCGTACGGCTCCTGCGCAGGAATGATCATGCTCGCCGACCGCATCGAGGGTGGGATCGAAGGCCAGCAGACCTTCGGCGGCATCGACATGCTGGTCCGGCGCAACGCCTTCGGCCGCCAGGTCGACTCCTTCGAGACCGACCTCGAGTTCGCCGGCCGGGGGACCATCCGGGCCGTCTTCATCCGGGCGCCGTGGGTCGAGTCCGTCGGCCCTGACGTGGAAGTCCTGGGCAGGGTCGGACCTGAGGATAGGATCGTCGCGGTCCGCCAAGGATCTCTGCTCGCGACATCCTTCCATCCGGAGCTGACCGGTGACGCGCGGGTCCACTCGTACTTCGTGGAAATGGTGAGGGAGCACTAGGCGATGGCCGGCCACTCCAAATGGGCGACGACGAAGCACAAGAAGGCCGTGCTGGACTCCCGGCGCGGCAAGCTGTTCGCCAAGCTCATCAAGAACATCGAGGTCGCCGCCAGGCTCGGCGGGCCCGATCCGGACGCCAACCCGACGCTGTACGACGCGATCCTCAAGGCGCGGAAGAACTCCGTGCCGCTCGAGAACATCGAGCGGGCGCGCAAGCGCGGCGGCGGGCTCGAGGCGGGCGGCGCCGACTGGCAGACCATCATGTACGAGGGGTACGGCCCCGGCGGCGTCGCGATCCTCATCGAGTGCCTCACCGACAACCGCAACCGCGCCGCCTCCGAGGTCCGCGTCGCCCTCACCAGGAACGGCGGGTCCCTCGCCGACCCCGGCTCGGTGTCGTACATGTTCAAGCGCAAGGGCGTGGTGATCGTTCCCAAGGGGTCGCGCACCGAGGACGACGTGCTCATGGCCGTGGTCGACGCCGGGGCCGAGGAGGTCAACGACCTCGGTGAGAACTTCGAGGTCATCTGCGAGCCCTCCGACCTCATCGCGGTGCGCCAGGCGCTGCAGGACGCGGGGATCGAGTACGAGTCGGCCGAGGTGAGCTTCCTGCCGACGGTGAGCGTCCCGCTCGACGAGGAGAGCGCCCGCAAGGTGTTCCGCCTGATCGAGGCGCTCGAGGACAGCGACGACGTCCAGAACGTCTACGCGAACTACGACGTCAGCGACGAGATCATGGAGAAGCTCGCGGTCTGACGTCCGTGCGCGCCCGTGCCGCTCGCCCGCGGCGCCGGCCCGTGGGCCGTGGCCGCGCCCCGCGCCCGGCCTCCGGGGATCGGTGCGACCGGCCGTGCCGCGGGCCCCGCTCCGGTCACCGTGCCCGGCCGGCGGGTTCCGCACCGGCCGGGCGGCGCCGGTGGCCCCTCCTCCGGCATGCGCCGCCTTCCTCCCGGGACCGCGTCCCGCCGTCCCGCGCGCCGATCGATCGCCCACGGGGGGCGACCGCGGGCCCCTGATCGCGGTAGAGTGCGGTGCCGAACAGGTGTTCGGCGGTGCCATGCCGCCGGGCGGCGAGCCAGGGAGGCGTGCGTGAGATCACCCGAGGCGCGGGTGCTGGGTGTGGATCCGGGCCTGACCCGGTGCGGCCTCGGCGCCGTGGAAGGCCGGCCCGGGGCGCCGCTCCGGCTGGTGGCCGCCGGGGTGGTGCGCACCTCGGCCGATGACGACATCGGCACCCGCCTGCTCGCCATCGAGCGGGAGATCGAGCGGTGGCTCGACGAGGTGCGGCCGTCCACGGTGGCGGTGGAGCGGGTCTTCGCCCAGCACAACGTCCGGACCGTGATGGGGACGGCGCAGGCGGCCGCGATCGCGATCGTGTGCGCCGCCCGCCGGGGACTTCCCGTCGCGCTGCACACGCCCAGCGAGGTCAAGGCGGCCATCACCGGCAACGGCGACGCCGGCAAGCGCCAGGTGGGCGCGATGGTCACCCGGCTGCTCCGGCTCGACGCCATGCCCAAGCCGGCCGACGCCGCGGACGCGCTCGCGCTCGCCATCTGCCACGTCTGGCGGGGCGGGGCGCAGCACCGCCTCGCGGAGGCGCTGGCCCGGGCGCGGCGCCCGGCCGCGCCCGCATGGGCGGGTGACCCGGACGGGGGAGGGAGCGCGCGGTGATCGCATCCGTGGCGGGGAAGGTGGCGGCCATCGGCCCCGAGACCGCGGTCATCGAGGTGGGCGGGTTCGGCGTCCTGGTCCACTGCACCCCCGCGACGCTGGCCGGGCTGCGCGTCGGCGAGCCCGCCCGGCTCGCCACGGCGCTCGTCGTCCGGGAGGACTCCCTCACCCTGTACGGCTTCGCCTCCGACGACGAGCGCGCGATCTTCGAGAGCCTGCTCACGGTGAACGGCGTCGGGCCGCGCCTCGCGCTCGCCATGCTCGCCGTGCACTCGCCGAACGCGCTGCGGACGGCGGTGGCGAGCGGGGACGTCAAGGCGCTCACCATGGTCCCGGGCATCGGGCCGAAGAGCGCCCAGCGGATCATGCTGGAGCTGCGGGACCGGCTCGGCCCGGCGCGGGCCACCGCCGCCGGGATGCCCGACGGCCGGGGCGGACCGTCCCCCTGGCGGGAGCAGGTGCACGCCGGCCTGGTCGGCCTCGGATACTCGGCCCGGGACGCGGATGAGGCGATCGCCGCGATCGCCCACGAGGCCGAGGCCGCGGAGGCGGCCGGGCGCGAGCCCGAGATCGCCGCCCTGCTGAAGTCCGCGCTGCGGGTGCTGAGCGTCCGATGAGCGGCCCGCACCCCGCCCTGGCCGGCCACCCGGCGCTGAGATCGTTCTTCGGGAGTTCGCGTGAGCGTTGAGCGGGATCTGGTGTCGCCCGAGCCGGTCGGCGACGAGCCGGTGATCGAGGCGACGCTGCGTCCCAAGCGGCTGAGCGAGTTCATCGGGCAGCAGCGGGTACGCGAGCAGCTCTCGCTGGTCCTGGAGAGCGCGCGGCGCCGGCGGCGCCCGCCGGACCACGTGCTGATGAGCGGCGGCCCCGGCCTCGGCAAGACCACCCTGGCGTTGATCATCGCGGCGGAGCTCGGGGCGCCGATCCGGATGACCTCGGGCCCGGCCCTGGAGCGGGCCGGCGACCTCGCGGCGATCCTGTCCACGCTCACCGAGGGCGAGGTCCTCTTCATCGACGAGATCCACCGCATGGCCCGGCCGGCCGAGGAGATGCTCTACCTGGCCATGGAGGACTTCCGGATCGACGTCGTGGTCGGCAAGGGGCCGGGGGCGACGTCGATCCCGCTGGAGATCGCGCCGTTCACCCTGGTCGGCGCGACCACCCGGGCCGGGCTGCTCCCGGCGCCGCTGCGCGACCGGTTCGGCTTCACCGCGCACATGGACTTCTACGAGGTCGCCGAGCTGGAGCAGGTGCTCCACCGCTCGGCGCGGCTGCTCGGCGCCGACCTGCGCGAGGACGGCGCCCACGAGATCGCCAAGCGGTCGCGCGGCACCCCCCGGATCGCCAACCGGCTGCTGCGGCGGGTGCGCGACTACGCCGAGGTGCGGGCCCAGGGGGTGATCACCCGGGAGGTGGCCGCGGCCGCGCTCGACCTCTACGAGGTGGACGCCGAGGGCCTGGACCGGCTCGACCGGGCGGTGCTGGAGGCGCTGCTGCGCAAGTTCGGCGGCGGGCCGGTCGGGCTGTCCACGCTCGCGGTCGCCGTGGGGGAGGAGCCCGAGACCGTGGAGATCGTGGCCGAGCCGTTCCTGGTGCGGCAGGGGCTGCTCGCCCGCACCCCCCGCGGCCGGGTGGCGACCGCCCTCGCCTGGAAGCACTTCGGCCTCACCCCGCCGCCCGGCGCGTACGGCGCGGAGGCGGGGCCTGGCCTGTTCGACGATCAGTGACGCGGGAGATCCGGCATCATCGGAATATCGCCCGGATGCCGGGAATGGGAACTTTCGCAGAGACGAAATCGTGTGCTCATTGCCGGGTTACCCGCTGACGCATACACTGCGTGGCTTGGTCGGCGGCTTGGGCTGGGCTCGGCCACGGCCGTGTGCGCGCAGCATCTCCGGTGCACTGACCGGTTCATCGACTGACGGAAGGTGACTCCCGTGGGTAACAACCCCCTTGGGACTTTTCTGCCGCTCATCCTCCTGCTGCTGATCTTCTACTTCCTGCTGCTCAGGCCGCAGCGCAAGCGCCAGCAGGAGCTCATCCAGATGCAGAACTCGCTCACCCCCGGGATGCGGGTGATGACGAGCACCGGCCTCTTCGCCACCGTCGTGGCGCTCCGCGGCGACGACGTCATCCTCGAGGTCGCGCCGGGCGTGGAGACGCGCTGGGTCAAGGCGGCCATCGCCCGCATCGTCCCGCCGGAGGAGGGCGAGGCCCAGCCGGGCCCGGCCGGCGGCACGGGAGACGCCCAGGAGGACAAGCCGGGGAGCGAGTCCTGAGCCGGTCCGCGCCCGGTTCCGAGCCGGTCCGCGCCCGCGTGACGCGGCACCCCAGCGCCCGTGGACGATAAGGCGCCCCGGCGCGCGCTCCTCCTGCTCGCGGTGCTCGTGCTCGCCATGGGCGTCACGGCCGTGCTCCAGAAGGCGTTCGTCCCCGCGTTCGGCCTCGACCTCGCCGGCGGCACCACCGTGACGCTCTCGCCGGTGACCCCGGACGGCGGATCGCCCTCGCAGGAGAGCCTCGACCGGGCCGTGGCCATCATCCGCGCCCGGGTGAACGGCACCGGGATCACCGACGCGGAGGTCGCCAAGGTGAACGACACCATCGTCGTCTCGATCCCGGGTGCCGGCCGGCCGGAAGCGATCAAGCTCATCTCCACCACCGCCGAGCTGCGCATGCGCCCGGTGCTGGCGGTGGCCCCCGCCCGGCCCGGGCCGGGCCCGTTGCCGACCCCGGCGCCCACCGCCGCTGCCGGCCAGGGCCCGCTGCCGACCGCGGCCCCCACCCCCGCCGCGCAGGCGGCCGGGGCACGGGAGCGCGCCGAGCCGGGACGCGGATCCCCGGCGGCGTCACCGTCGCCCACCCCCACCGGAGCGGACCCGCTCGCCGGTCAGGACCTCACCGGCATCGACCCCGCCCTGCTCGACCGGTTCCGCACGCTCGACTGCACCGCGCGGAACCGCGGGCAGGGCACGCAGGACGACCCGGACCGGCAGATCGTGGCCTGCAGCGCGGACGGGTCGCTGCGGTACATCCTCGACAAGGCCGCGGTCCAGGGCACCGAGATCGCCGGGGCCACGGCGGGCGCGGACCGGACCATCGGCGAGTGGGCCGTGCAGGTCTCGTTCAAGCCCCGGGGCGCCGCGCAGCTCGCCGAGGTCACCCGGCGGATCTCCGGGCTCCCCGCCCCGCGCAACCGGCTCGCGAGCGTGCTCGACGGGGTGGTGATCGTCGCACCGGCGATCAAGGAGGCCATCCCCGGCGGGACCGCCCGGATCTTCGGCGACCTCACCCAGCGGAGCGCGACCGAGCTGGCCGAGCAGCTCAAGTACGGCGCGCTGCCGCTCACGTTCCGGACGGCCTCGGTGGTCTCGGTCTCGTCCACCCTCGGCCAGGACCAGCTCCGCGGCGGGCTCCTCGCGGGCGCGCTCGGCCTGCTCCTGGTCGTGCCGTACCTGCTCGGCTACTACCGGGGCCTCGGGCTGATCGGCGTGGCGAGCCTCGGCGTGGCCGGGGTGATCACCTACCTGGCCGTGGCGCTGCTCAGCCACAACGCCGGGTTCCGGCTCTCGCTGCCGCACCTGATCGGCCTGGTGGTGTCGATCGGCGTCACCGCGGACTCGTTCATCGTCTTCTTCGAGCGCATCCGCGACGAGCTCCGGAGGGGACGCCGGGCGCTGCGCCCGGCGGTGGAGGTCGCCTGGCGGCGCGCCCGGCGCACCATCCTGATCGCGGACACCGTGATGTTCATCGCCGCCGTGGTGCTCTACGTCCTCGCGGTGGGCGGGGTCGCCGGGTTCGCGTTCGCGATGGGCCTCACCACGCTCATCGACCTCATCGTCGTGGTCCTGTTCACCAAGCCGGTCACCTCGCTCGCGGCGCGGCTGGGGTTCTTCGCCCGGGGGCACCGGCTCTCCGGGCTCGACCCCGGGCGGCTGGGCCCGGTGCCGGGCGCCGCCGGCCGGGCGGTGGGGGAGGCCTGATGGCGGGATTCCTCGGCCGCCGCCTCCGGGGCGGCACGGAGGTGGACTTCATCGGCAGGCGGCGGCTCTGGTACGGGCTGTCCGCGGTGCTGCTGGCCGTCTCGCTCGCCGGCCTGGTGGGCAGGGGCCTCAACCTCGGGGTCGAGTTCGAGGGCGGTTCGGTCTTCACCTTCCCCCGTACCCCGGGCGCCACCGTGGCGCAGGTGCGCGAGGCCGTGCAGGCGGCCGGCCCCGGCCGGGTGATCGTGCAGACGGCGGGGTCCGGCTGGCGGGTCACCACCGAGAGCCTGGACGGCCTGGAGATCGCCGCGGTGCGGCGCGCGGTGGCCGAGCGGTTCGGGGTGCCGGAGCACCGGGTGAGCACGCAGGTGATCGGCGCCACCTGGGGCGGGGAGGTGTCGCGGCGCGCCCTGCTCGGCCTCGCCGTGTTCCTGGCGGCGATCACGCTCTACCTCTCCGTCGCCTTCGAGTGGCGGATGGCCCTCGCCGCCGTCGTCGCGCTCGGCCACGACCTGGTCATCACGGCCGGCGTGTACGCCTGGTCCGGGTTCGAGGTGACCCCGGCGACCGTGCTCGGCTTCCTCACGATCCTCGGCTACTCGCTGTACGACGCCGTGGTCGTCTTCGACATGATCAAGGAAGTGACCGCGGGGCCCGGCCGGTCCGCCCGGATGACCTACGCGCGGGCGGCGAACGCGGCGCTCAATCGCACGCTGGTCCGGTCGCTGAACACCTCGTTCGTGGCGATCCTGCCCGTGGCCGCGGTCCTGTTCGTCGGCACCACGCTGCTCGGCGCGGGCACGCTGAGGGAGCTGGCGCTCGCCCTGTTCACCGGCATGATCGTCGGCACCTACTCGTCCCTGTGCGTGGCCACGCCGATCCTGGTCACGCTCAAGGAGCGCGAGCCGCGGTGGCGCGTCCCGGCGCGAGGGACGGCCGGCCGGGCGTCCGCGGCCAGGGCCCGGGCCGCCCGGAGGTAGCCGGCGGGCCCGGGTGTGGCAACCCCGGTGGCCGGGTGGCATGGCGGGGTGTGGCATCCTCCGGTGGCCGGGGCGTACGGAGTCGCCGCTTCCCCCGATCGCTTTACGACCATCCGGAGATGCATTTACCGCGGTTTAAGGTGAGCACGTGACCGACTGGAGCACCTACATCAGGGACATTCCCGACTACCCCAAGCCGGGCATCGTCTTCAAGGACATCACCCCGCTGCTCGCGGACCGCACGGCCTTCGCCCGCGCCATCGAGGAGCTCGCCGACGGCCTGGACTTCGACAAGGTGGCCGGCATCGAGGCGAGGGGGTTCATCCTCGCCGCCCCGGTGGCGTACCGCTATGGGGCGGGTTTCGTGCCTCTTCGCAAAAAGGGCAAACTTCCCTTCACCACGATCGAAAGATCCTATGATTTGGAGTACGGAACCGCGGCCATGGAGGTGCACGCCGACGCGTTCGCCCCGGGCGAGCGGGTATTGATCGTCGACGACGTGCTCGCCACGGGCGGTACGGCCAGCGCGGCCGTGGAGCTGGTCCGGCAGGCGGGCGCCGAGGTCGTTTCGGTGTCGTTCCTTCTGGAGCTGTCCCACCTCTCCGGCCGTGACCGGCTGGCCGGCGTGGACGTCCGTACCTTGGTCACCATGTGACGGAGGGGCGGCCGGGCGACGCCCCGGACCCGGGGGAGGCGGCGCCGGGGAGCCGTGGTCCGGTCCCCGGATACACTCAGATAACAGGACTCGACCCGAGGAGTCTGTGTGCCCCGTGATGTAGTCGCACCCGAGGGTGCGCGGGCCGGGGGCGATCCGGTCCCGCGCGAGTCCCCGACGCCGGCCGGCGCGCAGCCGGTTCCGGCGCGCGACACCTCGCCGGGCACCGAGGAGCGACCGGCGTCGGCGGCACGGCGGCGACTCCCCCGATTCGGAGGGCAATGGGGTGCCATGAACCCGGTGCTGGAGCCGCTGTTCAAGACAGTCCGCGCCACACATCCCAAGGCCGATCTGCGGCTGATCGAGCGGGCCTACGAGACCGCCGCCTACTACCACCGCGGCCAGAAGCGCAAGAGCGGCGACCCGTACATCACGCACCCGCTCGCCGTGGCCACGATCCTCGCCGAGCTGGGCACGGACGATGAGACCCTGTGCGCGGCGCTCCTCCACGACACCGTCGAGGACACCGAGTACAGCCTCGAGCAGTTAAGAGCGGACTTCGGCGAGAACATCGCGCGGCTCGTCGACGGCGTCACCAAGCTCGACAAGGTCAAGTACGGTGACGCGGCGCAGGCCGAGACGGTCCGGAAGATGATCGTCGCGATGTCGCGCGACATCCGGGTGCTGGTGATCAAGCTCGCCGACCGGCTGCACAACATGCGCACCATGCGCTACATGCCGGAGGAGAAGCGGAAGCAGAAGTCACGGGAGACCCTCGAGATCTTCGCTCCGCTCGCCCACCGGCTCGGCATGAACACCATCAAGTGGGAGCTGGAGGACCTCGCGTTCTCCATGCTCTACCCGAAGCGGTACGACGAGATCGCCCGGATGGTGTTCGAGCGCGCACCGCGGCGGGACCTGTACCTGCAGCAGGTCATCGAGAAGGTCTCCGCCGACCTGCGCGAGGCCAAGATCAAGGCCACCGTCATGGGCCGGCCCAAGCACTACTACTCGATCTACCAGAAGATGATCGCCAAGGGCCTGGCCTTCGACGACATCTACGACCTCGTGGGCATCCGCGTCCTGGTCGACACGGTCCGGGACTGCTACGCGGCGCTCGGCACGATCCACGCGCGGTGGAAGCCGGTGCCGGGGCGGTTCAAGGACTACATCGCGATGCCCAAGTTCAACATGTACCAGTCCCTCCACACGACGGTCATCGGCCCGGAGGGCAAGCCGATCGAGCTGCAGATCCGCACGCACGCGATGCACAAGCGCGCGGAGTACGGCGTGGCCGCCCACTGGAAGTACAAGGAGGAGATGACCGCCTCCGGGGGGACGAAGGGCAAGCAGGCCGACATGGCCTGGCTGCGGCAGATCCTCGACTGGCAGAAGGAGAGCACCGACCCGGGCGAGTTCCTCGAGTCGCTCCGGTTCGACCTGTCGGTCTCCGAGGTCTACGTCTTCACCCCGCGCGGCCAGGTGATCGCCCTGCCCGAGGGCGCGACCCCGGTGGACTTCGCCTACGCGGTGCACACCGAGGTGGGGCACCGCTGCATCGGGGCGCGGGTGAACGGCCGGCTGGTGCCGCTGGAGTCCCGGCTCAACAACGGCGACACCGTGGAGATCTTCACCTCCAAGTCGCCGAGCGCCGGGCCGTCCCGGGACTGGCTGAAGTTCGTCAAGAGCGGGCGCGCCCGGAACAAGATCCGCCAGTGGTTCTCCAAGGAGCGCCGGGAGACCGCGATCGAGGCGGGCAAGGAGGCGATCGGCCGGGCCATGCGCAAGCAGGGCCTGCCGCTGCAGCGCCTGATGTCCGGTGAGGCGCTGCTCGCGCTCGCCCGGGACCTGCGCTACCCGGACGTGTCCGCCCTCTACGCCGCGGTCGGCGAAGGCCACATCTCCGCCCAATCCGTGGTCCAGAAGCTGGTCCAGTCCCTCGGCGGGGTGGAGGGCGCCCAGGAGGACATCGCCGAGGCCGCGGTGCCGACCCGGCTCACCGGGCGGGACCGGGGCAAGTCCACTTCGGGCGTGATCGTGGCCGGCGACCCCGACGTGTGGGTACGGCTGTCGCGGTGCTGCACCCCGGTCCCGGGCGACGAGATCATCGGGTTCGTCACCCGGGGGAAGGGCGTCTCGGTGCACCGGACGAAGTGCCCCAACGTCGCCCAGCTCAGCTCGCAGCCGGACCGCCTGGTGGACGTCACGTGGGCGCCGGGCGAGGACACGGTGTTCCTGGTGGCGATCCAGGTGGAGGCGCTCGACCGGCCGCGGCTGCTCTCCGACGTCACCCGGACCCTGTCCGACCAGCACGTGAACATCCTGTCGGCGACGGTGACCACGTCCCGGGACCGGGTGGCGGTGAGCAGGTTCACCTTCGAGATGGGCGACCCCAAGCACCTCGGCCACGTGCTCCGGGCGGTGCGGAACGTCCCGGGCGTGTACGACGTCTACCGGGTCCACGACTGAGGGACCGTCCCGAGCGCCCGCCGGTTCCACGGCGGGCGTCCGCCGTCGCCCTTCGCCGGGGCCGATGTGCGGCGGTACCGCCTGCCGGCCACCCGCCGGGCCACGGTGGCAAGCGCCGTCGCCCCGTCCGGAGATCGGCGCGCGGTGAGCGCCTGTCGGCTCCCGGCGGAGCGCCCGACGGCCCGCCGGATCGTGCGCCGGTCCGCGCTCCGGTGCACGCGCGCGAGCGCCCGGCGGCGTGTCCGCCGCCGGGCGTCCATCTGGGTGTCCACGGCGCCGGGTCCGGGGTGAGCGCCCGTCTGCGACCGCACGTTCACCGTGAGCGCGGGCTCGCGGCGTGCGTGCCGCCGGCCGGGGTGTGCGCGGCACGGCGCCCACGGTGAGCCGCGGCGTGTGCCCTCGGCGTCCGGGTCACACCTCGGATGCCCTCGGCCGGGGTGAGGGCGTCCGGCGGCCGCGCACGGGCCCGCCCGCGGCCGGGCCGCCCTGGGCGCCCGGCCGCGGTGACCGGCCGTGCTCAGGAGGCGCTCAGGAGGTGAACTCGGCCAGCGTACGCTCGGCCTCTTCGAGCCAGGAGCGGCGGGCGGCGAGCGCCTCCTCCGTCTCCTTGATCTCCTTCTCCTTGCCGGCGGCCTGGGCCGCGGCGAGCCGCGCCTCGAGCTGCTGGATCGACTTGCGGAGCTGCTCCACGGTGCTCTGGGCGCGGGCGCGGGCCTCGGGGTTGTTGCGCCGCCACTCCTCTTCCTCGGCCTTGCGGATGGCGTCCTCGACCTTGCGGAGACCGCCCTCCAGCCGGTCCCGCTTGTCCCGCGGCACCGGCCCGATCTCCTCCCAGCGCTCGAGGATGCCCCGCAGCGCCCGCCGGGCGGCGCGGGCGTCGGTGACCGGGAGGAGCCGCTGGGCCTCGGCGAGCAGCGCCTCCTTGGCCTCCGCGTTCGCGGCGAGCGAGGCGTCCCGCTCGGCGAACACCGCCTGCCGCGCCTGGAAGAACCGGTCCTGGGCGGCCTTGAACCGCGCCCACAGCTCCTCCTCGGCCTCGGGGGTGGCCCGCCCGGCGGCCTTCCACTGGCGCATCAGCTCCCGGTAGGCCGCGGCCGTGCCGTTCCAGTCGGTCGAGGTGGAGAGCTCCTCGGCCTCGCGGACGATGCGCTCCTTGGCCTCGCGCGCCGCCTGCCGCTGCTTGTCGAGGGAGGAGAAGTAGGCCTTGCGCCGCTTGGCGAAGGCGGTGCGCGCCGCGGAGAGGCGCTTCCAGAGCGCGGCCTCGGTGGCCCGGTCGGCGCGGTCGGCGGCCTTCCACTCCTCGACGAGCTGGCGGAGGCGCTCGCCGCCCGACTTCCAGTGGGTGGCCTCCGCGGCGATCCGCTCGGCCTCGGCGACGATCCGCTCCTTGGTCTCCCGGGCCTGGGCACGGGCCCGCTCGCGGGCGGCCTTGAGCTCCTCGCGGCGCTTGGCGACGACCTCGCTCAGCGCCGTGAGGCGGTGCTGGAGCGCGTCGAGGTCGCCGACCGCCTTGGCCGTGGCCACCGCCTCCCGCAGCCGCGCGATGCTCGCCTCGGCCTGTGCGGGAGGCAGGTCTGTGCCGTGCACCCGCTGCTCAAGGAGCTGGACCTGTCCGGCGAGCTCGTCGTACTTGCGGCGGAAGTAGGCCAGGGCCTCCTCCGGCTCACCGGCCTTCCAGGACCCGACCGCCCGTTCTCCCTCAGCCGTTCGCACGTAGACGGTGCCGTCCTCGTCTACCCGGCCCCACGGGTCGGTGCTCACCGTGTCCTCCCGCACTTTTAATCAGCCTCCAGGGCCCGATGTGCCCGTTGGTGTATTACGTCAGCTCTTGCTGGTGATTGTCACGTCTTTGATGATGACCGGCTCCTTAGGCGCTCCCGTGCCGTCACCACTCGGCCCTTGAATGACGCCCTTCTTGGCCACCTTGTCCAGGATGTCGAGTCCTCTGGTAACGGTACCGAACGGCGTGTACTGCGGGGGAAGCTCGACGTCGCCGTAGACGATGAAGAACTGGCTGCCGTTGGTGTTGGGGCCGCTGTTCGCCATCGCGACCACGCCCCGGGTGTACTTGGCGCCGTTGAGGTTCTCGTCGACGATCCGGTAGCCGGGGCCGCCCATGCCGTCGGTCGGGTTCTTGCCGTCGGCCTTCGCCAGCGGGTCGCCGCACTGGAGGATCGGGAAGCTCGTGCCCATCCGGTGGCACTTGGTGTTGTCGAAGTAGTCCTTCTCGGCGAGGAACTTGAACGAGTTCACCGTGCAGGGGGCCTTCTCGGCGTCGAGCCGCACCCGGATGACGCCGTGGTTCGTCCGGATCGTCATCGTGGCCGGCGCCGTGCTCGCCTCCTCGGGCGGCATGCCGACGAACTTCGACGGCGCGCCGCTGGTGTCCGGCACGTACCCGCACTTGCCGGTCGCCGGGTCGTACGGCTTGGGAGGCTCGGGGGCCGACAGGTCGGTCGGCGTGGGCGCCGCCGCGGTCCCGTCCGGCTTGCCGAGGAAGGCCGTGGCCGCCACCACGCCGCCGATCACCACCACGACCGTGGCCGTGGTCCCGATGATGGCCCTGCGGCGCGCTCTGCGCTGCCGCTCGGCGCGGGCCTTGAGCTGCCGCTGGTAGTGCTCCCTGGCAAGCTGCCTCCGCCGGTCCTTGCCGGTGACCACTTTGCCTTCGACCTCCAGACTCGTCCGGATTCTCCATGGTCGGGCGCCCGGCCCTGCCCCGGGCACCGCGGGACGGATCGCTCCCCGGCCGTGACCCGTCGTATCGCGTCCGGCTCGACTGTGCCAAGAATGACTATTGAGGTGGGCGAATCGTATCCGGAGACGGGGTTTGATTCGCAGCCGGGCAGCTCACACCGGTACCCTTCGGTTACATTCGCACGCGTAATCCTTGGTACATCCTCACGAGACGCAGGTGCCGTTTCCGTGCTCGTCGCCGGGTTTCCCGCAGGGTCGTTTCAGGCCAACTGCTACGTGGTCGCTCCCGCCGCTGGCGAGGAGTGTGTTGTCATAGATCCAGGTCAGGGCGCTGTCGAGGGCCTCGACGAGCTGCTGCGCGAGCACCGTCTCAAGCCCGTGGCAGTGCTGCTCACCCATGGCCACATCGATCACATCTGGTCGGTCGTGCCGGTGTGCGGCGCACGCGACGTGCCCGCCTGGATCCACCCCGAGGACCGTGACCTGCTGTCGGATCCCGCCAAGGGGTTCCCGCCCCCGACCAGGCAGTTGTTCGGCGGGCTGGAGTTCACCGAACCGGACGACGTCAGGGAGCTCACCGACGGCGTGACCCTGCGGCTGGCCGGTCTGGACATAACGGTTGATCATACCCCCGGCCATACTCCGGGGTCGGTGACGTTCCGGACGCCCGACCAGGAGCGGGACACCCTCCTGCTGTTCTCGGGCGACCTGCTCTTCGCCGGCTCCATCGGCAGGACCGACCTGCCGGGCGGTGACTACCCCACGATGCTGCGCAGCCTCGCCAAGACGATGAGGCTGCCGGACGACACCGTGGTCCTGCCCGGCCATGGACCGCAGACGACCATCGGCCGTGAGCGGGCGACCAACCCCTTCCTCAGGGAGATCGTGCCGCCCCACGGCCCGACCAGGGGGTTGTGATGATATTTCAGGCGCCCAAGGGCACCTTCGACTGGATGCCGCCGCGCTCCGAGTCGGTGCTCGCCATCCGCGACGCGCTCGCCGCGCCGGTGCGCCGGGCGGGTTACAGCTATATCGAGACGCCGATCTTCGAGGACACGCGGCTGTTCCAGCGCGGTGTCGGTGAGTCGACCGACATCGTCACCAAGGAGATGTACACGTTCCAGAGCAAGGGCGGGCAGTCGCTCACCCTCCGCCCGGAGGGAACGGCGAGCGTGATGCGGGCCGTGCTCGAGCACGGCCTGTACGGCGGGCCGCTCCCGATCAAGCTCTGGTACTCGGGCAGCTACTTCCGCTACGAGCGCCCCCAGGCCGGCCGGTACCGTCACTTCTCCCAGGTCGGGGCCGAGGCGCTGGGCGCCCAGGATCCGGCGATCGACGCCGAGCTGATCGTGCTCGCGCTCGACGGCTACGCCTCGCTCGGCCTGCGCCGGGTGCGGCTGCTGCTCAACTCCCTCGGCTGCCGGGAGTGCCGCCCCGGCTACCGGGCCGCGCTCCAGGAGTTCCTGCGCGGGCTCGACCTCGACGAGGCCACCCGGCACCGGGTCGAGATCAACCCGCTGCGCGTGCTCGACGACAAGCGCGAGGAGGTCCGCGCCCAGCTCACCGACGCCCCGCTGGTGATCGACCACCTGTGCGGCGCGTGCAAGGCGTTCCACGAGGAGGTCCGCGGGCTGCTCTCCGCCGCCGGGGTGAGCTACATCGACGAGCCCAAGCTCGTCCGCGGCCTGGACTACTACACCCGCACGACCTTCGAGTTCGTCCACGACGGCCTGGGCGCCCAGTCCTCGGTCGGCGGGGGCGGGCGCTACGACGGCCTCAGCGAGATGATCGGCGGCCCGCCGCTGCCCGGTGTCGGCTGGGCGCTCGGGGTGGACCGCACCGTGCTCGCCATGGAGGCGGAGGGCCTGCTGAGCGAGCGGCCCACGCGGGTGGACGTGTTCGCCGTGCCCCTGGGCGACGAGGCGCGGCGGCGCATCTTCCCGCTGGTCACCGGGCTCCGCCGGGCGGGTCTCGCCGTCGACATGGCGTTCGGGGGCCGGAGCGTGAAGGGCGCGATGAAGGCGGCCGACCGCAGCGGGGCGAGGTACGCCGTCATCCTCGGCGAACGCGACCTCGAGGCGGGGGCCGCGCAGATCAAGGACATGACCACAGGAGAACAGACCGCGGTGCCGCTCGCCGAGGTCGTCGACGTCCTGAAGGGAAGACTTTCGTGATCCGTACCCATGAGGCAGGGACGCTCCGCATCGACCATGTGGGCCAGCGGGTGACGCTGGCCGGATGGGTGGCGCGCCGCCGCGACCACGGCGGCGTGGTCTTCATCGACCTGCGCGACGCCTCGGGCACGGTTCAGGTGGTCTTCCGGGAGGAGGAGCACGCCCACGACCTGCGCGCCGAGTACTGCGTGAAGGTCACGGGCGAGGTGCGCCGCCGGCCCGAGGGCAACGAGAACCCCGAATTGCCCACCGGTGACATCGAGGTCGCCGCCTCCGAGGTGGAGGTGCTGAGCGAATCGGCCCCGCTGCCGTTCCCCATCGAGGGCTCCGTCAACGTGTCGGAGGAGGCGCGGCTGAAGTACCGCTACCTCGACCTCCGCCGGCAGCAGGTGGCCGAGGCGCTGAAGATCCGCTCCCGGGCCACCTACCTGGCCCACGAGGTGATGCGGGAGCACGGCTTCGTCTACGTGGAGACGCCGAACCTCACCCGGTCCACCCCGGAGGGCGCGCGGGACTTCCTCGTCCCGGTGCGGCTCCAGCCGGGCAACTGGTACGCGCTCCCGCAGTCGCCGCAGCTCTTCAAGCAGCTCCTCATGGTGGGCGGCCTGGAGCGCTACTACCAGCTCGCCCGCTGCTTCCGCGACGAGGACCTGCGGGCCGACCGGCAGCCGGAGTTCACCCAGATCGACGCCGAGATGTCGTTCGTGGACGAGGACGACGTCATCGCGGTCGCCGAGACGCTGATCGGCCGGATCTGGAAGGAGATCCTCGGCTACGAGCTGCCCACCCCGCTGCCGCGGATGAGCTACGCCGAGGCGATGGCCCGGTACGGCACGGACAAGCCCGACCTGCGGTTCGGGGTCGAGCTGGTCGACCTCACCGAGTACTTCAAGGGCACGGAGTTCCGGGTGTTCCAGGCGCCGTACGTGGGCGCCGTGGTGATGCCGGGCGGCGCGTCGCAGACCCGCCGGGAGCTGGACGGCTGGCAGGAGTGGGCGAGGTCGCGGGGCGCCCGGGGCCTGGCCTACGTGCTGGTGAAGGAGGACGGCCTCGCCGGCCCGGTGGCGAAGAACCTCTCCGAGCGGGAGCTGTCCGGGCTGACCGCGGCCACCGGCGCCCAGGTGGGGGACGCGATCTTCTTCAGCGCGGGCGAGCCGGCCGCGGCCCGGGAGCTGCTCGGCGCCGCCCGGCTGGAGATCGGCCGCCGGTGCGGGCTGATCGACGAGTCCAAGTGGTCGTTCCTGTGGGTGGTCGACGCGCCCATGTTCGAGCCGCTCTACGACGACCGCGGCGAGCAGATCGGCTGGACCTCGGTGCACCACCCGTTCACCGCGCCGAAGCCGGAGTGGGCCGACAACTTCCAGGACCACCCGGGTGAGGCGCTCGCCTGCGCCTACGACATGATCTGCAACGGGATGGAGATCGGCGGCGGCTCGATCCGTATCCACCGCGCCGAGATGCAGCAGCGCGTCTTCGACGTGCTCGGCATCTCCAAGGAGGAGGCGGAGACCAAGTTCGGCTTCCTGCTCGAGGCGTTCAAGTACGGCCCGCCGCCGCACGGCGGCATCGCCTTCGGCTGGGACCGGATCTGCATGCTCCTCGCCGGCGGGGAGTCGATCCGCGACGTGATCGCCTTCCCGAAGACGGCGTCCGGGTACGACCCGCTCACCGGGGCGCCCACGCCGATCACGCCGGAGCAGCGCAAGGAAGCCGGGGTGGACGCCCGGCCCAAGGCGGAGCCCGCCCGCTGACGCGCCCGGCCGGCGCCCGCTCCCGCCGGGTGCCGGCATGGGCCCGGTCCGGCACGCCGTGGGTGAGAGGACGTCATGACGGAAGCGGCCGCCGCCCGGAGCCGGGCGGCGGCCGCTTCCGCTCGGCTCAGGAGATGATCAGGTCCTTGATCACCACGCGGATCTTGGGGGCGTTGGAGCCGCCGCTGTCACCGGTGATGTCGCCGTTGTCGGGGAAGAGGATCACCCCGCCCTTAGCGATCTTGTCGATGATGTCCATGCCCTTCCGCACCTGGCCGAAGGGCGTGTAGACCTGGGGGAGCTGGGCGTTCTCGTCGGTGAACGAGATGGCGAACTGGCTGCCGTTGGAGTTCGCCTCCTCCGGGCCCTGGGCCATGAACACCACGCCGCGCAGGTACTGCGGACCCAGGTTCTCGTCGTTGAACAGGTAGCCGGGGCCGCCCAGCCCGTCGGTCGGGTTCCGGCCGTCGCCCTTGGCCTGCGGGTCGCCGCACTGCAGCACCCCGACGCCGTTCGTCTCCAGGGTGGCGAGCCGGTGGCAGACCGTGTTGTCGAAGAAGTCCTTCTTGGCGAGGAACGCGAACGAGTTCACCGTGCACGGGGCCTGCCCGGTGGCGAGGTCGATGACGATGTCGCCGTGGTTGGTCTTGATCGTCATCGTCTTCGCCTTGATCACATCAGGGGGCAGCTTCTTCGGCGGGTAGCCGACGAACTTGGCCGGGGCGCCCGTGGTGTCCTTGCGGTACTCGCAGGTGACCTTCCGCAGGTCGGAGGGGGGTGCGCTCGGCGACGGCTCCGGCAGCTCGGAGGGCTCGGCCGATGGGCTCGCCGACTCGGGGGCCACCGGGCCCGCCGAGGCGGCCGGGGCGGACCGGCTCGACTGGGCCGTGGGCTCGGACGCGTCCCCGCCGCAGGCGGCGAGGCCACCGAGGAGCGCGAGGATGCCGAGCCCGGCGCCGAGGCGACCGCGCCAGCCGGCCCGGGCCGTGGTCCTCGCCGGGCGTGCCGTCGCCGCCGGCTGCTTGTGCCGATCGTTGTCCGTCACCGCTTTGCCTTCCCTTGTGCCTTCGCTGACGATTGCGAACCGTCACTCTAGCCGCGATCCCGTCTGTTCCGGGTAAAACACCCGCTCCATGGGTATCAACCGAAAATTTGGGATCAACCGTCCCGCAGTTAACCATCTGCCGGCTGGAACCGTATGCATGGCTGAACGCCACACCCCTGGCGTCATGACCCCGGATCGATCCGACCCCCGAGGAGCTGTGCACGTGTTCGACCGCATCGCGGACCTCCCCGCCCACCCACTGATCGTGCATGCGACCGTGGTGTTCACCCCGCTGCTGGCGGCGCTCGTGATCGCGTACGCCGCCGTGCCCCGCCTCCGGGACCGCATCGGCTGGGCCGTGGCGCTCTCCGCGTTCGCGGCGCCCGTCTCCGCGGTGGCGGCCAAGCTCAGCGGCGAGGCGCTCGCCCGCCGGATGACCGGGGGCGGGCCGTACCCCGCCCCGGTGGAGGAGCACTCGGCCCTCGCCGGTGTCCTGGTCCCGCTCACCGTGCTGCTCGGCGCCGCCGCCCTCGCGCTCGTGCTCCTCACCCGGCCCGGCCGCGCCACCGGCCCGTCCAAGGCGGCGCGGGCGGCCACCGCGCTCGTCTCCGCCGTGGCCGTACTGCTCGCGCTCGCCGTGGGCTACTACGCGGTGCGGACCGGGCACAGCGGTGCGACGTCGGTATGGGGCGCCTGACGGTAGTGTCGGCGTTGTGGAGAGCTTGTTCGATTCGGCGGCCGAACCGGGGGCCCGCCGGGTCCGGGAGCCGCTCGCCGTCCGGATGCGGCCGCGCACCCTCGACGAGGTGGTCGGCCAGCGGCACTTGCTGGGCCCGGACACCCCGCTGCGGCGGCTGGTCGAGAGCGACGCCCCGATGTCGCTGATCCTGTGGGGGCCGCCCGGCACCGGCAAGACCACCCTCGCCTACGTGGTGAGCAACACCACCGCCCGCCGGTTCGTCGAGATCTCCGCGGTCTCCGCGGGCGTGAAGGAGGTGCGCGCCGCGATCGAGCAGGCGCGCCGCGAGCTCGGGATGACCGGCAGGCAGACGGTCCTCTTCGTCGACGAGGTCCACCGGTTCAACAAGGCGCAGCAGGACGCGCTGCTGCCTGCGGTGGAGAACCGCTGGGTCACCTTCATCGGGGCCACCACGGAGAACCCGTTCTTCTCCGTGGTCAGCCCGCTGCTCTCGAGGTCGCTCCTGCTCACCCTGGAGCCGCTGAGCGATGACGAGATCCGGACGGTGCTGGAGCGGGCCGTGGCCGACGAGCGCGGCCTCGCCGGCCGGGTCACGCTCCGGCCCGAGGCGCTCGAGCAGCTCATCCGGCTCGCCGGCGGCGACGCGCGCCGGTCGCTCACCTACCTGGAGGCCGCGGCCCTGCTCGCCGAGGACATCACCGTGGACGTGGTGGAGCGCGCCGTGGACAAGGCGGCCGTCCGCTACGACCGGCAGGGCGACCAGCACTACGACGTGGTGAGCGCGTTCATCAAGAGCATGCGCGGCTCGGACGTGGACGCGGCACTGCACTACCTCGCCCGGATGATCGAGGCGGGGGAGGACCCCCGGTTCATCGCCCGCCGCATCGTCATCTTCGCCTCCGAGGACGTGGGCATGGCCGACCCCACCTGCCTGCAGGTGGCGGTGGCGGCCGCCCAGGCGGTGGAGCTCGTCGGGCTGCCGGAGGCGCGGCTCAACCTCGCCCAGGCGGTGATCCACTGCGCGCTCGCCCCCAAGTCGAACGCGGTGGTGAAGGCGATCGGCGCGGCCACCGCGGACGTGCGCCGCGGCCTGCTCGGGCCGGTCCCCGCGCACCTGCGGGACGCCCACTACCCGGGGGCGCGCAAGCTCGGCCACGGCGTCGGCTACCTGTACCCCCACGACCACGAGCACGGCCTGGTCCGCCAGCAGTACGCCCCCGACGCGGTGCGGGACCGCCGGTACTACGAGCCGACCACCCGGGGCGCCGAGGCCACCTTCGCCGAGCGGTGGGCGCGGATCCGCGAGTTCCTCCGCGGCGGCTGACCCGGCCCGGCGGCCGACCGGCGCCCGGGCGCGGCCGCGGTCCCGGCCGCGGGGCGCGGGCGCGACCCCGGCGCGGGCACGGTCCGGGGCGCGGGGACACGGTCCACCGGGCGGTGCCGAATCCCCGGCCGGCGCGGCCGATCCACAAGACCGTGCGCGGTGAATCATGACGCGCGCCGTTCGCGGTAGGGTCTTGCCATTCCGGCTCGGGTGATCGAGGGAGTTCGGCACATGCTTACCGCGGGAGAGCTGGCGGGCCTGCTCATCGCCGTCTTCTGGGCGATCCTGGTCTGCTTCATGGCCGTCGCGCTCGTCAAGCTGTCCAGGCTGCTCACCGAGACGACCAAGTCCGTGGCCGAGCTGAGCGAGCGCCTGACACCGCTGCTCGACGACGTGAACAAGGCCGTCTCCGAGACCAACCGCCGCCTGGCCGACATGGAGGCGATCACCGACAACGTCCGCGAGGTGAGCGGCAACATGGTGAAGATCACCGGAGTCGCGTCCACGCTGCTCGCCGGCCCGATGATCAAGATCTCCGCGCTCGGCCACGGGCTGCGGGTCGCCATGGCCCGCCGCGAGCGCCGGGCCGGTGCGCTGCGGATGAACGGCCACCGGATCGTGGCCGGCCGTACCGGCCGCTCACTTCGGTCGGCCGAGCGGGCCCCGGAGCGGCGCGCCATCGGGAGGGGGCGCGGGTGATCCGGCGGCTCTTCTACATGGCCGTGGGAGCGTGCCTCGCGGTCTGGTCGATGCGTAAGCTTCAATCATTGCGGCCCGACCATGTGGCGAGGCGTGCGGTGGACCGCACGGTGCGATTCGCCGACCGGCTCAGGGACTTCGCCGACGAGGTGCGCCACCATTCGGCGATCAGGGAAAGCGAGTTGCGAACCGGGTTCGGGCTCGACAAGGTTGACGCAACCGGTGCCAGCAGAGACGACGACGTGAAGGATGGCCGCTGAGATGGAGTCGGCAGAGATCGCCCGCCGCTTCCTGCGCTTCTTCGAAGAGAACGGGCACACGGTGGTGCCCTCGGCCAGCCTGGTCGCCGAGGACCCGACGCTGCTGCTGGTCAACGCGGGCATGGTCCCGTTCAAACCGTACTTCCTCGGCCAGCAGAAGCCGCCGTTCAGGCGTGCCACGAGCCTCCAGAAGTGCGTGCGCACGCTCGACATCGACGAGGTCGGCAAGACGCCCAGGCACGCCAGCTTCTTCCAGATGCTGGGCAACTTCTCCTTCGGCGACTACTTCAAGGAGGGGGCGATCCCCTTCGCCTGGGAGCTGCTGACCCGGCCCGTCTCCGAGGGCGGCTTCGGCTTCCCTGAGGACCGGCTCTGGGTCACCGTCTACCTCGACGACGACGAGGCGCAGGAGATCTGGCGGAAGGTCGGCGTGCCGGCCGAGCGGATCCAGCGCCGCGGCCTGGCCGACAACTACTGGCACATGGGGGTGCCGGGCCCCGGCGGGCCCTGCTCCGAGATCTACTACGACCGCGGGCCGCAGTACGGCCGCGAGGGCGGGCCGATCGCCGACGAGAACCGCTACCTCGAGGTCTGGAACCTCGTCTTCATGCAGGAGCAGCTCAGCGCGGTCCGCAGCAAGACGGACTTCGACGTGGCGGGCCCGCTGCCGGCGAAGAACATCGACACCGGCATGGGCCTGGAGCGCATGGCCGCGATCCTGCAGGGCGTCGACAACATCTACGAGATCGACACCACATCCAAGATCATCAAGCGGGCGGCCGAGCTCACCGAGACCAGGTACGGCCGGGACGAGCGCTCGGACATCTGCCTGCGCGTGGTGGCCGACCACATGCGGGCGGGCGTGATGCTCGTCGGCGACGGCGTGCTCCCGTCGAACGAGGGCCGCGGCTACGTGCTCCGCCGGATGCTCCGCCGGACGATCCGCAACCTCCGCCTGCTCGGCGCGGGGGAGGAGCGCTACATGCGCGAGCTCACCGCCACCACCATCGAGGCGATGAGCGGGCTCTACCCCGAGCTCAAGACCGAGGAGGCGCGGATCCACACGGTCATCGAGGCCGAGGAGGCGTCGTTCCTCGGCACGCTGCGCACCGGAACCGCGATCTTCGACGCGGCGGTCGCGGAGACCAAGCGGAAGGGCGGCACCGTGCTCAGCGGTGAGCAGGCCTTCCAGCTCCACGACACCTACGGCTTCCCGATCGACCTGACCCTGGAGATGGCGGCCGAGCAGGGGCTCAAGGTCGACGAGGAGGGCTTCCGCCGGCTCATGCAGGAGCAGCGGGAGCGGGCCAAGGCCGACGCCAAGGCGAAGAAGACCGGGCACGCCGACATCTCGGTCTTCAGCGGCATCCTCGAGAAGGCCGGCAAGATCGACTTCGTCGGGTACGACCGGACGACCGCCGAGGCCACCGTGGTGGGCCTGATCGTCAACGGGGTGAGCGTCCCCGCGGCCGGGGAGGGCACCTCGCTCGAGATCGTGCTCGACCGCACCCCGTTCTACGCCGAGGGCGGTGGGCAGCTCGCCGACCAGGGCGTGATCCGGACGAGCGGCGCCGAGATCGAGGTGCTCGACGTCCAGTCGCCCATCGACGGGCTGATCGTGCACCGGGGCAAGGTGCGCAGCGGTGAGGTGCTCGTCGGCGACCAGGCGCACGCCGAGATCGACGTGGAGCGGCGCCGCGCCATCTCCCGCAGCCACACCGCGACCCACATGGTCCACCGCGGCTTCCGCAACGCGCTCGGCGAGTCCGCGGCCCAGGCCGGCTCGGAGAACTCGCCCGGCCGGTTCCGCTTCGACTTCACCTCGGCCGGGGCGGTGCCGCCGAGCGTGCTGCGCGACGTGGAGGACGAGGTGAACGCGGTCCTCATCAACGACCTCCCGGTGCGCGCGTTCTACACCAGCCAGGCGGAGGCCCGCGCCATGGGCGCGCTCGCCCTGTTCGGGGAGAAGTACGGCGACGAGGTCCGGGTGGTCGAGGTCGGCGACTACTCCCGGGAGCTGTGCGGTGGCACCCACGTGGCCACCTCCGGCCAGCTCGGCCTCATCAAGATCCTCGGCGAGTCCTCGGTGGGCGCCGGCGTCCGCCGGGTGGAGGCCCTCGTCGGCCTCGACGCCTTCCGGTTCCTCGCCAAGGAGAGCGTGCTCGTCTCCCAGCTCAGCGAGCAGCTCAAGGCCCGCCGCGAGGAGCTGCCCGAGCGGATCGAGGGCATCGTCAGCCGGCTGCGCGCCGCGGAGAAGGAGCTCGAGCGGCTCCGGTCGGCCCAGGTGCTCGCCGTCGCCGGCGAGCTCGCCGCCGGGGCGCGGGACGTGCACGGCGTCTCCCTGGTCACGCACCGCGCGCCTGATGGCACCACCGCCGATGACCTGCGTAAACTCGCTCTCGACGTACGTGGCCGGTTCCCCGCCGACCGCGCCGCCGTGGTCGTTGTCGCCGGTGTCCCGGCCAACCGTCCGGTCGTCGTCGTCGCGGCCAACGAAGCCGCGCGCGAGCGGGGCGTGAAGGCGGGGCAGCTCGTCGGCGTGGCCGCCAAGGCGCTGGGAGGTGGTGGTGGCGGCAGGGACGACGTGGCGCAGGGCGGCGGTTCCCGCCCCGAGGCGATCGAGGACGCCCTCCGCGCGGTGGAGGCGGCCGTCGCCTCCGCGCAGTCCTGACCGCCCGCCCTCCGGGGACCGTGCGATGCGGAGCGGGGTGAGGATCGGGGTCGACGTGGGCTCCGTCCGGATCGGCGTGGCCCGCAGCGACCCCTCCGGTGTGCTCGCCGTACCGGTCGAGACGGTACGGCGCGGCCGGGACGACCTCGACCGGATCGCCGAGATCGCCGCCGAGCACGAGGCGATCGAGGTGGTCGTCGGCCTCCCCACCTCGCTCTCCGGCCGGGAGAGCCACGCGGCCAAGGCGGCGCGGGAGTACGCCGCCCGGCTCGCCGCCCGCCTCGCCCCGATCCCGGTCCGCTTGGTCGACGAGCGGCTCACCACGGTCACCGCCCAGCGGCGGTTGCGGTCGAGCGGCATCCGGGCGCGGCAGCAGCGCGACATCATCGACCAGGCGGCCGCCGTCGAGCTGCTCCAGGCCGCGCTCGACGGTGAGCGGGCCACCGGCCGTCCTCCCGGGGAGTGCCTCGACGTGCCGGAGGGGCGCGCGGAGCCGAACGGCGGGACCGGGGCGTGAGGCGGCCGGCTCTGATCGCCGGCGGGGTGACGGTCGTCGCCGCCGCCGTGTTCGGCGTGCAGGCGCTCCGGCGGGACGCCCCGGAGGTCCGGGACTACCGGGGCCCGGGCCACGGCACGGTCGTGGTCGAGGTCCGCCGGGGCGCGAGCGCGCAGGAGATCGGGGAGATCCTCGCGAAGGCGGGGGTGGTCGGCAGCACCGAGGCGTTCGTGGCCGAGGTGGTGGCCCGGTCGAAGGAAGGCAGCCTGCAGCCCGGCTGGTACCGCATGCGGCGGGAGATGGCGGCCGCGTCGGCCCTCGATCTCATGCTCTCCCCGGCATCCCGGGTGGTGCGCACGGTCACCGTGCCGGAGGGGAAGCGGCTCTCCGAGGTGCTCACGCTGCTGGCGTCGGCGACCGGCCTGCCGCTGCGGGAGTTCACCGACGCGGTGGCCAGGCCGGATGCCCTCGGCCTGCCCGGGTACGCCAAGGGCACGGTGGAGGGGTTCCTCTTCCCGGCGACGTACGAGCTGGAGCCCGCCATGCCGGCCCGGGAGCTGCTCCGGCGGATGGTGGCCGAGTTCAAGCGGACGGCGGAGCGGCTCCGGCTCACGGAGCTGGCCGGACGGCACGGCCTCACCCCCTTCGAGGTGGTGACCGCGGCGAGCATCGTGCAGGCCGAGGGCGGCCGTGACCCGGACTTTCCCAAGATCGCGAGGGTCATCTACAATCGCCTCGGCCGCGGCGCGAAGCTGGAGATGGACAGCACGGTCAACTACGCGCTGGGCCGGCACACCCTCAAGGTCTCCGAACAGGACACCAAGGTCGCTTCGCCGTACAACACGTACCTTCACCCCGGTCTGCCGCCCGGGCCGATCTGCAATCCAGGGGAGCGCGCCCTCGAGGCGATGCTCCATCCGGCCGATGGCGACTGGTACTGGTTCGTCACCACGGACCCTGAACGGAAAATCACCAAATTTACTGACAAGGAGACGGAATTCCGGAAATATCGGGAAGAGCTGAACCGGTATCTCAGAGGTAACTAGGTATGGATCGCCCGGCTCGGCCTGGCTCGGGCGCTGGGACGGCCGTACCGGGAGATGGACCAGCGCACTATGAACGACGTTGACTTGGACTTCCTCCTCGGGGATGCGGAGGACGAACGCCCGTCCCGGCGTCGTCCCCCCGGGAGCCGGGTACAGCAGCGCCGGAGCCGCAAGCGGCGCAGGCGGCAGCGCCGGAAGGGGTACATCGCGACCGTCTTCGCCATGCTCGTCATCGTCGGCGTCCTCGGCGGTGGCGTGTACTACGGCGTCAACGTGGCGCGCGAGGTGCTGACCCCCAAGGACTTCACCGGCGAGGGGCATGGCGAGGTGGAGGTCGAGGTCAAGGAAGGGGCGACCGCGACCGACGTCGCGCAGCTCCTGGAGAAGGAGGGCGTCGTGGCGAGCGCCCGGACGTTCCTCAACGTGATCGGCGCCGCGGGCAAGACCTCCTCGCTCCAGCCCGGCGTGTACACGCTGCGCAAGGGCATGTCGGCCGAGGCGGCCCTCAAAGCGATGCTCGACCCGGGCAACAAGGTGGTCAACCGGGTCACCATCCGGGAAGGGCTGCGGCTGAGCAAGATCTTCACCGAGCTCTCCACGGCCACCGGCAGGCCGGTCGAGGAGTTCCAGAAGGCGGCCAAGGAGGACATCGGCCTCCCGTCGTACGCCAAGGGCCGGCTCGAGGGCTTCGCCTTCCCGGCGACCTATGACATCAGCCCCAAGGACACCCCCAAGACGATCCTCTCCCGGATGGTCGAGCGGTTCGTGCAGACCGCGGAGCGCCTCGATCTCGAGCGGCGGGCCAAGGAGCTCGGCTACACGCCCCGGCAGATAATGATCATCGCGAGCATCGTCCAGGCCGAGTCCGGACGGCTCGAGGACATGCCGAAGGTCGCCCGGGTGATCTACAACCGGCTGAGCCGGAACCCGCCGATGAAGCTGGAGATGGACAGCACCCTCATGTACGGGCTCGGCAAGTACGGCATCGCCGCCACCAACGAGGACCTCAAAAGCGACAGCCCGTACAACACCTACCGGCGGTACGGCCTGCCCCCGGGCCCGATCTGCAACCCCGGCGACCACGCGATCGAGGCCGCGCTCAATCCCGCCGACGGCAACTGGCTGTGGTTCGTGACCGTGGACCCGAAGCGCGGCATCACCAAGTTCACCGACAAGGAGTCGGAGTTTTGGAAGCTTCGCGAGGAGTTCAACCGGAACCGCGGGTGACCGGCCGCCGGGCGGCGGTGCTCGGCTCCCCGATCGCCCACTCGCTCTCCCCGGTGCTGCACCGCACCGCGTACCAGGTGCTCGGCCTGGAGGGGTGGCGGTACGACGCGATCGAGTGCCGCGAGGAGGACCTCCCCGCCCTCCTCGACGGGCTGGGCCCGGAGTGGGCGGGCCTGTCCCTCACCATGCCGCTCAAGCGCGCGGTGCTGCCCCTGCTCGACACGGTCTCCGACCTCGCCGCCGCGGTGGGCGGCGCGAACACCGTGGTGTTCCGGGACGGCCGGCGCCACGGGGACAACACCGACGTCTACGGCATCGTCCAGGCGCTCACCGAGGCCGGGGTCGGCACGCCGTCGGCCGCCACGATCCTCGGCGGCGGGGCCACGGCGGCCTCGGCGATCGCCGCGCTCCGCGAGCTCGGGCTCTCCGAGGTGACCGTGGTGGTGCGGAGCCCGGCGCGGGCCGCGGAGACGCTGCGCGCGGCCGAGCGGCTCGGCGTCGCGGTGACGGTCCGCGGGTACGACCGGTTCGACGTGGGGGATCTGCTGGTCTCCACGCTGCCGCCGGGCGCGGCCGACCACCTGGCCGACCGGCTCGCCGCGGCGATGCCGGAGAAGGGCGCGCTCTTCGACGTGGTCTACGCGCCCTGGCCGACCCCGCTGGCGCGGGCCGTGCAGGAGGCGGGCCGGACCGTGGTGGGCGGCTTCGCCATGCTGCTCCACCAGGCGGTCCGGCAGGTGGAGCTGATGACCGGCCGGACGGACGTGCCGGTCGAGGCGATGCGGGCCGCCGGCGAGGCCGAGCTGGCCCGGCGGTCGGCCTGAGCGCCCGGCCGGGGAGGGACCGGGCCCGGCGAAGAGGTCGCGTGCCGCGCCGGGTCCGGTGGGCCCAGGGAATACCTGGGCGTTCCTTCAGGTTTGTGGTATGGTGAGTGCTCGATCGGTCTGGTATGCCAGCCGGTATACGCAAGCGGAGGTCCGCCTCCCACCTGGTCCACCGGAAGGTGGACGGGTCACGGAACACCAGAGTTTTCGGCAGGAGAGCTCAGTGACCCCGCATGCGTACCGTGCGGGGTTTTTGGTTTTTCCCCACACGGTCGAGCACTAGGCGGAACAGACGGTAACGACAGACACTTGGAGGTCCCATCAGCACCGAGCCCCGCATCAACGAACGGATCCGCGTGCCTGAGGTTCGCCTGGTCGGTCCGAACGGCGAACAGGTCGGGATCGTTCCGATCGCCGATGCGCTGAGACTGGCGCAGGAGGCCGACCTCGACCTGGTCGAGGTGGCCGCGACGGCGCGCCCGCCCGTCTGCAAGCTCATGGACTACGGCAAGTGGAAGTACGAGTCCGCGATGAAGGCGCGGGAGGCCCGTCGCAACCAGGCGCAGACGGTCGTCAAGGAGATCAAGCTCCGGCCGAAGATCGACCCGCACGACTACGAGACGAAGAAGGGTCACGTCGAGCGCTTCCTCCGCGGGGGCGACAAGGTCAAGGTCACGATCATGTTCCGCGGGCGTGAGCAGTCCCGGCCCGAACTGGGCTACCGGCTGCTGCAGCGCCTCGCCGAGGACGTCGCCGAGCTGGGCTACGTCGAGTCCCAGCCCAAGCAGGACGGCCGCAACATGATCATGGTGATCGGGCCGCATAAGAAGAAGGCCGAGGCGAGGGCCGAGAAGCTGGCGGCCAGGGCACAGCGCGGGGCGGGCCAGAAGGCGGCGGAGTCCGCCGCACGGCCGCGGTGAGTTCCGTCTGAGCACCGGCACGGCACTCCGGACCGCCGACCGATCACGGATCGGAACACGAATCGGTAAGCCGAGACCGGGACGACGGTCTCGCGGAGTCAGACACGTCGGCGTGGGGAAACCCCTGTCCGCCGGCACGGACGAAAGGGAGAGACGGCTGAGATGCCGAAGATGAAGACGCACAGCGGTGCGAAGAAGCGGTTCCGGCTCACCGGTTCCGGCAAGATCATTCGCCGCCGTGCCAACCGGCAGCACCTGTTCGAGCACAAGCCGTCGACCCGTACGCGCCGTCTCCAGGGTGTGGTGGTCGTGTCCGCCGCCGACACCAAGAAGGTCAGGAAGCTGCTCGCGAAGTAATCGAGGGGATAGATCATCATGACACGCGTCAAGCGGGCGCTCAACGCCAAGAAGAAGCGCAGGGTCATCCTCGAGCAGGCGAGCGGCTACCGAGGCCAGCGGTCGCGCCTGTACCGCAAGGCCAAGGAGCAGGTGCTCCACTCGATGACCTACGCGTACCGGGATCGCAAGGACAGGAAGGGCGCGTTCCGGCGTCTGTGGATCCAGCGCATCAACGCTGCGGCCCGGGCCAACGGCATGACCTACAACCGGTTCATCCAGGGCCTGCGCCTCGCCGGCATCGAGGTGGACCGCAAGATCCTCGCCGATCTCGCGGTGAACGACGCGAAGACGTTCGCCACCCTGGTCGAGTCCGCCAAGAAGGCGCTGCCGTCCGACGTCAACGCACCGGCCGCCTCGGTCGCGTAGCGCTTCAGGGATGAGGGCCCGCCGTGCACCGTCCGGTGGGCCCTCATCACGTTCCGGGATGGGAAGGCATGGCCGAGATCACCAACGTCAAGTCGCCACGCGTCAAGGCGGTCCGCCGGCTCACCAAGCGTGCCTTCCGGGACCGGGATCGCGCGTTCCTCGCCGAGGGGCCGCAGGCCATCCGCGAGGCCCTGCGGACGCCAGGGGTCACGGTCGAGCTGTACGCGACCACCGAGGCGGAGGCCCGCCACCCGGACATCGTGGCGGCGGCGCGTGACGCCGGCGTCCCCGTGCACCGCACGAGCGGTGAGGTCATGGCCGAGCTGACCCAGACCGTCACGCCCCAGGGCCTGGTCGCGGTCTGCCGGTTCGTCCACGTCCCGCTGGAGGAGGCGGTGCGCCCCGGCGCCCGGCTGGTGGCCGTCCTCGCCCACGTCCGGGACCCGGGCAACGCGGGCACGGTCCTGCGCACCGCCGACGCCGCGGGGGCGGACGCCGTGGTGTTCACCGACGCCTCCGTCGACCCGTACAACGGCAAGTGCGTCCGGGCCAGCGCCGGCAGCCTCTTCCACCTCCCCGTCTCGATCAACGCCCGGTTCCCCGAGACGGTACGGCAGGCCCGGGAGGCGGGGCTGCGGATCCTCGCCGCGGACGCGTCGGGCGCCCGGACGCTCGACGAGGTCGACCTGAGCCGGCCCACCGCGTGGGTCTTCGGCAACGAGGCGTGGGGGCTGCCGCCCGAGCTGCTCGAGCTGGCGGACGAGGTGGTGCGGGTCCCGATCTACGGGCGGGCCGAGAGCCTCAACCTCGCCACCGCGGCGGCGGTCTGCCTGTACGCCTCGGCCCGCGCGCAGCGGCGGAGCCTCCACCCCGTGGAAGATCCCTCCACCTCGCTGGGCTGAGACTGCTGACGATCGCAGGAAACCCGCTATTGTCGCCCTTATCCGACGGTCGAGGAGGCGGTCTCGTGCGAGGTGATGGCACCCCCGGCGGCACGTCGGGAGCAGGGGTCGGCGGGAGTGCGTTCATCGGCGTGGACGAGCTTCCCGACGGGCTCGTGGTGGTGGACGGCGACGGCGTCGTGCTCCAGATGAACCTGGCGGCCGAACGGCTCACCGGGGTGGCCCGGCCGGCCGCGATCGGGCGGCACGTCACCGACGTCCTCCCGCTGCGGGACGCCGATGGGCGCGACTGGTGGAAGCTGCTCGACCCGCACGGCGGCCTGCCCACCCGCTCACGCCAGCCGGAGCGCCTGCTGCACCTGCCGGGCCGCCATGACCTGTTCGTCGCCGCCCGGTTCATCCGCAGGCCGGCGCGCGGCGGCCGGGTGATCCGCGTGGTGATCACGCTGCGGGACGCGTCGGCGCGCTCCCGGGCCGAGCGCAGCCGCGCGGACCTGGTCTCCACGGTCGCCCATGAGCTCAGGTCCCCGCTGACCAGCGTGAAGGGCTTCACCGCGACGCTGCTCGCCAAGTGGGACCGGTTCACCGACGCGCAGAAGCTCGTCATGCTGGAGACGGTGAACGCGGACGCCGACCGGGTCACCCGCCTGATCACGGAGCTGCTCGACGTCTCGCGGATCGAGTCCGGCCGGCTGGAGATCCACCGGCAGATCGTCGACATCCCCGCGCGCGCCCGCCGGATCATCGCCGGCCGGGTGGCCGCGGGCGAGCCCGAGGACCGGTACCGCCTGGAGGTCCGCGGTGAGCTGCCGGAGACCTGGCTCGACCAAGACAAGATCGACCAAATTCTCGCCAACCTGGTCGAGAACGCGGTACGTCACGGACGCGGTACCGTGACCATAGTGGTCGAGCCTGTCGAATCGGGAGTCGCCGTGTCGGTGCGTGACCAGGGTGAGGGGATCGCCCCCGAGCTGGCGGACCGCGTCTTCCGGCAGTTCTGGCGCGGCAACAAGCGCCGGCGGGGCGGCACCGGGCTCGGCCTCTTCATCGTCAAGGGCCTCGTCGAGGCCCACGGCGGCACGATCGGTGTGCAGCGCGCCCCAGGTGGGGGGGCGGAGTTCCGATTTATCCTGCCCACCGGGAATCCCGGCTCGTGACCCGGTGCGCGCGCCACGGACACCGGGCACGGAGGACGGGCCGGTGGGCTGATCGCATTAGACTCGACCCCGCCGAGCGCCACTGCGCTCGCCAGCCCTGGATACGGAGTTCTCCCTTGTCGAACACCCATGACCCGGTCGCGGTGACGCCGCTGACACCGGAGGAGGTGGCGCAGGCGCAGACCGAAGCGCTCGCCGCCATCGCCGCGGCCCGCGACCTTGACGAGCTGAAGCAGGTACGGATCGCGCATGCCGGAGACCGCTCTCCGATAGCCCTCGCCAACCGCCGGATCGGCACGCTCCCGCCCGGGGAACGGGCGGAGGCGGGCAAGCGCATCGGCGCGGCGCGGAAGGCGATCAATGAGGCGCTCGCCGCGCGGCAGGCCGAGCTCGAGGCCGAGCGCGACGCCCGGGTGCTCGCCGAGGAGGCGGTCGACGTCACCCTGCCCTGGGACCGGACGCCGCTCGGCGCACGGCACCCGCTCACCACGCTACAGGAGCGCATCGCCGACGCGTTCGTCGCGATGGGTTACGAGGTGGCCGAGGGGCCGGAGCTCGAAGGCGAGTGGTTCAACTTCGACGCGCTGAACATCGCCCCCGACCACCCGGCCCGCTCCGAGCACGACACGTTCTTCGTCGAGGGCCCGCACACCGGCAAGGTGCTGCGCACCCAGACCTCGCCGGTGCAGATCCGCGCGCTGCTGTCCCGCCCGCTGCCCGTGTACGTGGTGTCGCCGGGCAAGGTCTTCCGGACCGACGAGCTGGACGCGACCCACTCCCCGGTCTTCCACCAGGTCGAAGGGCTCGCGGTCGACAAGGGCCTGACCATGGCGCACCTGAAGGGCACGCTCGACCGGTTCGCCGAGGTCATGTTCGGCCCGGGGATCGACACCCGGTTCCGGCCCAACTACTTCCCGTTCACCGAGCCGTCCGCGGAGATGGACCTGCGCTGCTTCGTCTGCCGCGGCGCGTCCGCCGTGCCGGGCAATCCCCCGTGCCGGACCTGCAAGTCGGAGGGGTGGATCGAGTGGGGCGGCTGCGGCATGGTCAACCCGCGGGTGCTGATCGCCTGCGGCGTGGACCCCACCGTCTACTCCGGCTTCGCCTTCGGCATGGGCATCGAGCGCACCCTCATGTTCCGCCACAACGCCGAGGACATGCGTGACATGGTCGAGGGCGACATCCGGTTCACCCTGCCGTTCGGAATGGAGGTCTGATGAAGGTCCCGCTTTCCTGGCTGCGGGAGTACGTCGACCTCCCCGCGGTCACCGCGCGCGAGATCGCCGACAGGCTCACCGCCGCAGGCTTCAAGGTCGAGGCCCTCATCCCCCACGGCCACGAGATCAAGAACGTGGTCGTCGGGCGCGTGGTCGGCATCGAGGAGCTCACCGGCTTCAAGAAGCCCATCCGGTACTGCCGGGTCGAGGTGGGGGAGGACGCGCCCCGGGAGATCATCTGCGGCGCCACCAACTTCGGCGTCGGCGCCGTGGTCCCGGTCGCCCTGCCCGGGGCCATCCTGCCCGGGGGGTTCGAGATCAGCTCCCGGAAGGTGTACGGGCGGATCTCGGACGGCATGATCTGCTCCGAGGCCGAGCTGGGCATCGCCGAGAAGTCCCCGGGGATCATGCTCCTCCCGCCGGACTCGCCGATCGGCGCCGACGTCGTGGAGCTGCTCGGCCTCCGCGACGACGTGCTGGAGCTGGAGGTCACCCCCGACCGCGGGTACGCGCTCTCCATCCGCGGGGTGGCGCGCGAGGTGGCGATCGCGTTCGACGCGCCGTTCCGTGACCCGGCCGCCATCGAGGTGCCGGAGACCTCCGGCTCGTCGTGGCCCGCGTCGATCGCCGACCCGACCGCCTGCGACCGGTTCGTGCTCCGCTCCGTCTCCGGGCTCGACACCTCGGCCGAGACCCCGCCGTGGATGCGGATCCGGCTGTTCCGCGCGGGCATGCGGTCGATCTCGCTCGCCGTCGACGTGACCAACTACGTCATGCTCGAGCTCGGCCAGCCGCTCCACGCGTTCGACCGCTCCCGCCTCAACGGGGAGATCGTGGTCCGGCGGGCCCGCCCCGGGGAGACCCTGGAGACCCTCGACCACGTGGTCCGCGAGCTCCACGAGGAGGACATCCTCATCACGGACTCCTCGGGCCCGATCGGCCTCGCCGGGACCATGGGCGGCCTGCACACCGAGATCTCCGACGCCTCCACGGACATCGTCATCGAGGCGGCGCACTTCTCCGCCACCGGGGTGGCCCGGATGTCGCGCCGGCACGGCCTGGTGAGCGAGGCCTCCCGCCGGTTCGAGCGGGGCGTCGACCGGGAGCTGCCGCTGGTCGCCTCGTGGCGGGCGGTGCAGCTCCTCGCCGAGCTGGGCCGGGCCACCATCGACCCGGGGGTGACCCACGCCGAGGTCGAGGTCAGCCCGGTCACGATCAGCATCCCGGCCGACTACCCCGGCCGGGTGGCCGGCGTGCCGTACCCCCGGGAGACCGTGATCCGCAGGCTGGAGCAGATCGGCTGCACGGTGACCGAGGGCGTGCCCGCCCAGGACGCCGGGCCGCGGGCCGGGCACGGCGTCGCCGCGACCGGGACCGTCTCCACCGGCGATCTCGCGGACAAGCTCGCGGTGCGCGGTGACGACATGATCACCGTGACCCCGCCGTCATGGCGTCCCGACCTGACCGACCCGAACGACCTCGCCGAGGAGGTCATCCGGCTCGAGGGGTACGAGCACCTGCCCTCGATCCTGCCGCCCGCGCCGGCCGGGGCGGGCCTCACCGAGGAGCAGCGGGCGCTCCGCCGGGTCGGCCGGGCGCTGGCGTACACCGGGTACGTGGAGGTGCTCTCCTACCCGTTCGTCGGCCTCAAGGACTTCGACGGGCTGATGCTGCCCGCGGACGATCCGCGGCGCCGGGCGACCCGGCTGCTCAACCCGCTCAGCGAGGACGAGCCGTTCATGCGGACCACGCTGCTGCCCGGGCTGCTGCGCACGCTCGCGCGCAACGTGGGCCGCGGCTTCTCCGACGTGGCGCTCTTCGAGATCGGCCGGGTCTTCCTGCCGCAGGAGGGCGCTCCCGAGATCGCGCCGGTGCTCGCGGTCGATCGCCGGCCGACGGACGAGGAGCTCGCCCGGCTCGAGGCCGCGCTGCCGCGGCAGCCGCTCCGGGTGGCCGTGGTCCTCGCCGGGGAGGCCGAGCGCTCCGGGTGGTGGGGCCAGGGCCGCGGCGCCTCCTGGGCCGACGCCATCCAGGCCGCCCGGGTGGTCGCCCGCGAGTACGGGGTTGAGCTCCGGGTGCGCGCCGTGGAGCACGCGCCGTGGCACCCGGGCCGCTGCGCCGAGCTCAGCGTCGCCGGGGAGGCCTCCGGCGAGCCGGTGGTGGTCGGCCACGCCGGCGAGCTGCACCCGCGGGTCGTGGAGGCGTTCGGCCTGCCGCCGCGGACCGCCGCCATGGAGCTGGAGCTGTCGCTGCTCCGCCCGTCCGGGCCGGTGCAGGCGCCCGCCATCTCCACCTACCCGGTGGCCACCCAGGACGTGGCGCTGGTCGTCCCGGCGGACACGCCGGTCGCCGAGGTGGAGGCGGCGCTCCGTGAGGGCGCCGGCGAGCTGCTCGAGTCCGTCCGGCTGTTCGACGTGTACACCGGCCCGCAGGTGGGGGAGGGCAATAAGTCGCTCGCCTACACCCTGCGGTTCCGGGCGCCCGACCGGACGCTCACGGTCGAGGAGACCACGGCGGCCCGGGACGCGGCCGTGGCCCTCGCCGCCGAGCGGACCGGGGCGCGGCTGCGCGGCGCCTGAGCCCGCGCCCGGAGCCGGGCCGGATCTGACGACGTGACGAGGCGGGTCCCGCCGTGGATCGGCGGGACCCGCCTCTCGTCATGTGCGGTGGCGTCCGACGTGGGGCGGGCGCCGCGGGAGGGCGCCGCTCAGCGATCTCTCAGTGCCGGTACACCTCCAGCTCGTAGAGCGAGTAGCCGTACACGGTGCCGCGTTTGACGCCCTGCATGCGCACGTAGCGCGCGGTGACCGGGGCGAAGGTCACGTTGTCCACCCCGCCGTCCCCGTTCTGGGTGGCGTAGACAGTGGTCCAGTTCGACCCGTCGGTGGAGGTCTCGATCCGGTACGCCTTCCCGTACGCGGTCTCCCAGCGCAGGATCACCCGGGAGATCTCCTGTGGCGAGCCGAGGTCGACCTGGAGGTACTGGTTGTCGGTCCAGTGGCTCGCCCACCGGGTCGTCGGGTCGCCGTCGATCGCCTTGGCCGGGGCGTACGTGGAGCTCTGCCGGCTCGACGCGGTGGCCGTGCCGCCGAGGGCGAGGTTGCCGATGTCGTCGCCCCGGTGGGCCGGGAACGACACGACCTGCTGGTAGGTCGGCCGGTTCTGCCAGGAGATCAGCGGGTGCTTGATGCCGCCGAGCGGTGCCTGCAGCAGCGCGTCGGCGCACCACTGGTCCCCGGCCTTGCACCGGTCGTCGCCCGGGTAGGTGACCGAGGCCGGCTCGGCCACCGACTGGGCGAGGCTGTCCAGCAGCACGGTCCGGCAGTCGGCCACGGTCTGCCCGCAGAACCGGCGCGGCAGCGGCGCCTCCACCGGGTCCCCGAGCACGGACCGCAGGTCCTTGTGCACGTAGCCCCACCAGCCGAACTGGAACGCCGAGCCCTTGTGCGTCTGCCCGCCCTGGGCCGACGTGGGCAGCGCGGACACGTCGCCCTGCTGGTGGCCGGAGGGCGACTCGTTGATCTGGAGCGCGTCGACCAGCGCCTGGTAGAGCTCGTCGCCGAGCTCGGGCCGGAACATGGCGCGCACCAGCTTCGGCCACCAGGCGTCGAAGATCCGGATCGCGTCGGCGTGCGCGTAGGTCTTGCTGCCGGGCGAGGTCTCCACGCGCTTGGCCCCGGACTGCGCCCAGGCGGAGAGCTTGCTCACGGCCGAGGCGAGCGACGGATCGGTCACCGGCGCGCTCTGGATCACCCGGAGCAGCAGCGGGAGCACCTTCCAGCCGCGCAGGTCGGTCACCGCCGCCTCCGCCATGATCTTCACCACGTCGCTGGTGCCGACCGGGCCCCGGGCGAGCGCGTCCCGGAGCGGGGCGTCGAGCAGGTCGCCCCGGTGGACGGCGCCGAAGCTGAAGTTGCCGTCGGCGGCGCTGAAGTCCTTCGCCTGCTTGTTGTTCCAGCTGACGAAGTAGTCCTGGTCCACCGCCTGGGGGTGGGCGCTCGCCGGGAGGTAGGTCGCGGTGTTGGTCTCCGGGTCGAACCCCTCCCACTCGTGCGCCTCGTCGGCCACCATCGGCAGGTTCGGGTCCGAGACCGGGGAGCGCACCGGGATGTCCGCCGAGGTGAAGTACGCCGCCTCGCGGGAGTTCACGTAGAACCAGTTGAACGCGAATCCGATCTTGGAGGCGGCGTTCATGAAGCCGCTCGCCGACCCCATCTCGTCGGGGTCGTTGAACATCTGGAAGCCGATCGCCGAGTCGGCCTCGTGGAGGTAGGTCGAGCGGAGGGTGGTGAACGCGGTCGGCACCCCGTTGACCATGCCCCGCCAGGTCACCAGGCCGTACTTGGTGCGCTTGATCACCAGGTCGTACGACCCGGCGGGCGTGGGGTCGGCCGTGTTGGGCTTCCAGGAGTTCCGCTTCCGCAGCGTCTCCATGGGGATGCACTGGCCGCGGTACAGGTAGTGGTCGGACGAGAGCGTCGGCGTGCCGCCGCCCGGCTCACAGAGGGTGACCGCGTAGGTGTCGGTGATGTCCACCGTCGCCGAGGTGGCGCTCCACGCGTAGTCGGTGCTGCGGCCGAGCAGCACGTAGAAGCTGAGCCCGGCGAACGCGGCCCCGCGGGCCCGGATCCCCGGCCCGGACAGCTCCTGGAGCATGAGGAGCTGCGGCGCGAAGTACCCGGTCTGCGGCCCGAAGACCGCGATCGGGTGGCCGGTGGCCGACTTGGCGGCCGATACCACGACCGCGTTCGACATGCCGGGCCGGTTGGGCTCCACGGTGAGGCCGGCGAGCGGGTCCGCCCCTGCGGCCTCCATGGTCCGGGCCGAGCCCTCCTCGTTCTCGGTGACGTCGACCGGCCGCGCCGTTCCGGGGTCGGGCAGCACGACCCCGGTGGCCCCGGCCGGGGCCTGGCCGAACGGGAAGCTCTGCCCGTCGTGCAGGGTGAGCACGGTCTCCGGGTCGTTCTGCGAGCGGAAGGCCTCCCACACCCGGTCGCCCTCGGCGGTGCCGTACTTGGCGCGGGCGGCCACCCGGACGAGGGCGGACTGCATCTCCGCGCCGCCACCGCCGCCGAACAGCCCGCCGATCACGCCGGCGATCGCGATGAGGTCGGCCGGCTTGAACTTCTTCGGGCCGCCCTTGTTGGTGATCGCGTCCAGGTGCCCGGTGAGCACGTACTCGCCGGGGCAGTTGCGGTGGGCCATGCAGTGGTCGATGTACGCGTTGATCCCGGCGACGTAGTTCTGCACGTCGGAGTAGAGCTGGGCGCCGCGCGGGCCGGAGTTCCTGAGCCGCTCGATCTGCGCCTCGAGGTCCTCCTCCGTGTAGGGGGAGTTGCGCCACACGCTCTGCTCCAGCGCCCGGTTGCCGGGAGCGCCGCCGACGAACGAGGTGAGCTCACCCCGGCCGAGGTGCCGGAGCACGTCCATGAGCCAGAGGCGGTCCTGGGCTCCCGCGTACCCGGCGCCGAACATGGTGCCCTCCCGGGTGGTCCCGGTGATGTGCGGCACCCCGGTCTCCTTGTCCCGGACGATCGTGACGTCGGAGCGCGGCCGGGTGGTGCTCTCGACCTGCCCCGGGGGCACGCCGAAGCTGGCGTCGTTGAAGAACTTGGCGACCTGCTCCTCGGTGAGCCCGGTGTATCCGGAGATCAGGCTCGCGTACCGGTCGAGCTGGTCCCTGCTGTGCCGCGGGTAGGTGCCGAGGGTCTGGTTGCCGAGGATGTCGACCAGGGTGGCGTTGCCGTTCTGGCCCGGGGGCAGGATGTCGAAGCACACCCCGAGGCAGAAGTCGTCCGGCGGATAGTACGAGGTGTCCGCCGTGGTCTCCACCGCCGCAGGCGCCGCCGAGGCCGCCTGCGCCGGGAGCCCGGCGCAGGCGAGACCCAGCAGCGCGACGGCGGTGACCAGCCGTCGAAGACGCGCGTGCATGGGAGAACGTCCCTTCGCGATAACGGAGGGTGCAGGGGGAGAGATGAGGACATGTCACGCGCGTAACATGAGCTGCACTCAACTTCGGACGATACGCCCTGCCCGCCAGTTGATCAATGGGTGAGCCGCGCGGTCGTCGATCAGTGAGCGCGGCGGGCCACGTTGCGGGGCACCGGGAGCGGTGTGCGGCCGGGCCGGCCGGTCCGGGCCGCGGCCGGAGCGTTCCGGCCGCCCGCGCGCCTGCCCGGCCGGGTCAGGGGAGGCGGCCTCAGGCGGAGACCCCGGCGCCCCAGCGGTCGAGCCGGGCGTAGGCGGGCCGCCACTCGTCCGCGTAGGCGGCGCGCAGCTCCTCCGGCAGCCGGCCGAGGACGGCCGCCACGCGCTCCGGGCTCGCGCCGTCGAGGACCCAGGGGAGGTAGCGGCGGGCGTCCGCGCCGATCCGGGTCCGGTGCTCGTCGCCGAAGCGCCGCCAGTGCCCCTCGGTGAGGGTGGCGTCGATCAGCGGCAGCGCCTCGTCCTCCTCGTGCTTGAGGTGCCGGTGGAGCAGGGTGGCGAGCGCGTCGGTGAGCCCGCCGAGCAGCTCGGGCCCGCGGTCGCGGTCGGCGAGCGCCGCGTCGATGCCCCGGAGCAGGGGGTCGATGGCGGCGTGCTCGGCCTCCATCACCTCGAGCAGGGCGAGGCCGTCCGGCCGCTCGGTGAGGGCCTCGTGCATCGCCGGCCAGAGCACGTCGTCCTCGGTGGTGTGGTGCACCCGCAGGTACGCCTTGAACATCTCCCAGCCGGCGGCCGTGCGCAGCACCCGCCACGGGTCGTCGCCCGCCCGCGCGCTGAGCCGGGCGATGTGCTCCGCCTCCCGCCGGAGCGCGTCGTGCACCGCGTACATCATCGTCATGTCGAGCCGGTGGGGCCGGTTTCCCATGGTGTTCCTCGCTTCCGTCCTGCTTCGCGGGCCTCCGAGGCTATTGTCAACTTGCTTAAGTGTCAACATTCCAACTGATTACTCGCCTAACCATCTCCGCTTGCTACGCTGAGCGCTCGGAGGTGGGCCGGTGCGGCGGCGGGAGGACGAGGACGAGGGGTGCCGTGAGCGGTCGGCCGAGGTGCTCGACGCGGCCCCGCCCGAGGAGCTGCGCGCGTACCCCGGCTACCTGCTGCGCCGGGTGTACGCGCGGTTCAGCGCCGAGAAGGCCCCGGAAGGGCCGCCCGCGCGGGAGTTCGTCGTGCTCGACGCGCTCGCGGAGCACGACGCGCGCTCCCAGCGGGACCTCGCGGAACGGCTCGGCATCAACCGGACGATCATGGTCCGGCTCATCGACCGGCTGGAGGAGGCCGGCCTGGTGCGGCGGATGCGCAACCCGGCCAACCGCCGCTCTCACGTGCTGTCGCTCACCGAGGCCGGCCGTGCCGCGCTCGCCGGGATGCGCGAGGCGGTCGCCGAACGGGACGCCCGGCTCACGGCCGCGCTCACACCAGGGGAACGGCGGCGCCTCGCCGAGCTGCTGAGCCGGCTGCTGCAGGAGCCGGAGCGGCCGGCCATCCGGAGCGTCGAGTACCTGGTCGCCCAGGCGCACCTGCGGATGCGGCGGGTCGGCGACGCGATGCTCTCCGACGTGGGCCTGCGGATCCGGCACTACGGCCCGCTCTCGGCCCTCGAGCGGCTGGGCCCGTGCCCGCAGCAGCGGCTCGCCCGGCACCTCGCGATCACGGAACCGGCCGCGGCCGAGGTGGTCGACGAGCTGGTCCGGGCCGGGCTCGTGGCGCGCGGCCAGGACGCGGACGACCGGCGGCGGTACGCGCTGGAGCTCACCGAGCTCGGCCGGGAGCGGCTCACCCGGGTGCGGGAGGCGGTGGAACGGCTGCGGGGCATGGTGGTGGACGCGCTCGGCGCGGAGGGCGAGGCGGAACTGCGCGCCCTGCTGCTCCGGCTGCTGCCCCGGGAGGAGGGCGCGCCGGCGGCCTGACCCGCGCCCCGGGCCGGCCCGCGCACCGGCCGGCTCCGGGGCCCGGTCCGCGCGCTCCCTGACCGGGCCGAGGTTCGGGCGCGGCCGGCCGGATCCACGGCCGGCCCGGCCGCCGGCGCGTCCGTGCGGACTGCCCGTACGGAGTGCCCGTACGGAATGGGGTGAACCGCGGGCGCCGCGCTCAGGCGGCGCCCGCGAGCGGGTCACCGGCCCAGGGTCTCCTCCTTGAGCCGGGTCTTCAGGATCTTGCCGGCCGCGTTGCGGGGCAGCTCGGCGTCGCGGAACCAGATCTTGGTCGGCACCTTGAAGGCGGCGAGCCGGCCGCGGAGGAACTCCTGGAGCTCCTCGGCGGTGGCCGTCGCGCCCGGCTTGAGCCGGACCACCGCGCCGACCTGCTCGCCGAGCTCCTCGTCGGGGATGCCGATCACGGCGGCGTCGTCGACCGCGGGGTGCTCGAAGATCGCCGCCTCGACCTCGGCGCAGTACACGTTCTCGCCGCCCCGGATCACCATGTCCTTGGCCCGGTCGACGATGTAGACGAACCCCTCCTCGTCGATGCGGGCGAGGTCGCCGGTGCGGACCCAGCCGCCGCTGAACGTCTCCGCGGTGGCGTCCGGCCGGTTCCAGTAGCCCATGATCACGATGGGGCCGCGGATGTGGAGCTCGCCCACCTCGCCGCGGGGCAGCTCGTTGCCGGCCGGGTCGCAGACCTTCACGTCGATCACGGGCAGCGGGCGGCCCACGCTGTCCGGCTTCCGGCGGTAGTCGTCGCCGCTGTTGTAGATCGCGAGCGCGCTCGTCTCGGTCATGCCGTACCCGTTCGCCGGGGTGCGGTTGGGCAGCAGCTCGGTGATCCGCTCCAGCAGCTTGGGCGGGGCGGGGGCGCCGCCGTACGAGATCGAGGTGAGCGAGGAGATGTCGTACTCGTGCAGCCGCGGGTGGGAGAGCAGCTGCCAGGCGTTGGTCGGCACGCCGCTGAGCACGGTGATCTTCTCCCGCTCGATCAGCTCGAGCGCGCGCTGCGGGTCCCACTTGTACATGAGCACCAGGCCGCCGCCGCTCAGCATGGTGCCCATGAGCACGGCCATGCACCCGGTCACGTGGAACAGCGGGACGGTGAGCAGGGTGATCCGCCGGATGCCGACCGACTCGTTCGGGTCCCCGCCGGCGAGCGCGACGGCCTGCAGCAGGGCGTAGGCCACGGTCATCGGCGCCTGGCAGAGGTTGCGGTGGCTGCCGAGCGCGCCCTTGGGCAGGCCGGTGGTGCCGGAGGTGTAGAAGATCGTGGCCGGGTCCTCGGGGCGGAGCCCCACGTCCGGCAGGGTCACGTCGGCGCGGACCTCGCCGAGCACCTCGGACCAGTTCGCGCCCTCCGCCCGGGTCACGATCATGGGGAGGCCGCTGCCCGCCATGCGCTCGGCGCGCTCGCCGTCGGCGATCACGACCTTGGCCCCCGAGTCGCTGAGGCCGTACGCGAGCTCCCGGTCGGTCCACCACGCGTTGAGCGGGACGACGATCGCCCCGGCCGCGAGCGCGGCGGAGAACGAGATGACCCATTCGGGGTAGTTCCGCATTGCGATGGCCACCCGGTCGCCCTTGCGGACCCCGTAGTCGGTCACGAGCCGGTGGGCCAGGGTCGCGGCGAGGCGGTAGTGCTCCTCGAAGGTGATCCGCTCGTCCTCGTAGACGAGGAAGTCCTTGTTGCCGTGGAGGCGGGTCAGCTCCAGCATGTCGCGGAACGTGGCCGGAGCGTGCTTCCACGCGCGGATGCGGTGGCCGCCGGCCTCGACCTCCTCCATCTCGAAGAGCTGGCCGGGTGCGGTGAGCTGAGCCTGAACCTGTTCGTGCGAGATCGTCATGAGCGTGTCGCTCCCCGGGTCCGTGGGTTTGCCCGCACGATACCGACCAGTAGGTTTGGCGGCTAGATCCCTTTCGCCGACCGGTCGTCTCTTGCATGTTCATGCTGTGTCCTGCATACTCTTGAGCATTGCAAATTCATGAGCTTGACTGCATAGAGATGTAGGAGTGGTGAGTGATGAGGGCGGCGATCGCCGGGGCGAGCGGGTACGCGGGAGGCGAGCTCCTGCGGCTGCTGCTCGGCCACCCCGCCATCGAGATCGGGGCGCTCACCGCCGGGTCCAGCGCGGGCACCCGGCTCGGTGACCACCACCCCCACCTGCCCGCACTCGCCGACCGGGTGATCGAGGAGACCACCCCGGAGACGCTCCGCGGCCACGACATCGTCTTCCTCGCCCTCCCGCACGGGCAGTCGGCCGCCATCGCCGCCGAGCTGGGCGAGGACACGCTGATCGTCGACTGCGGCGCGGACTTCCGGCTCAAGCGGGCCGAGGACTGGACCCGCTTCTACGGCGGCCCGCACCCGGGTACCTGGCCCTACGGCCTGCCCGAGCTGCCCGGCCAGCGCGCGGTGCTGCGCACCGCGCGCCGCATCGCGGTCCCCGGGTGCTACCCCACGGCGGTGACCCTGGCGCTCTTCCCGGCCTTCGCCGCCGGCCTCGCCGAGCCCGACGTGGTCGTGGTCGCGGCGAGCGGCACCTCGGGCGCGGGGCGGGCGCCCAAGCCCCACCTGCTCGGCAGCGAGGTCATGGGCTCGGTGAGCGCCTACGGCGTGGGCGGGGTCCACCGGCACACCCCGGAGATGGAGCAGAACCTCTCCGCGGTCGCCGGCACGCCCGTCCGGGTCTCGTTCACCCCCACCCTCGCCCCGATGAGCCGGGGCATCCTCGCCACCTGTACGGCTCCCGCGGCGCCGGGCGCCACCCCGGCGGCGCTCCGGGAGGCGTACCAGGCCGCGGTCAAGGACGAGCCGTTCCTCCGTCTGCTGCCCGAGGGCGTCTGGCCGGCCACGGCCATGACGGTCGGCTCCAACACGGCCGTCGTCCAGGTGGCGCTCGACGAGCGGGCCGGGCGGATCGTCGCGATCGCCGCCATCGACAACCTCACCAAGGGAACCGCCGGCGGTGCGGTCCAGAGCGCCAACCTCGCCCTCGGCCTCCCGGAGGAACTCGGTCTTCCCACCAACGGAGTCGCCCCATGAGCCAGCACGGACACGACGAGATCCGGGCCGCCGGCCCGGGGAATCGGGGGAACGGATGAGCGTCACCGCGCCGCTGGGCTTCCGCGCGGCCGGGGTCGCCGCCGGCATCAAGGACAGCGGTGCGCGCGACGTCGCCCTCGTGGTCAACGACGGCCCCTCCTACGCTGCCGCGGGCGTGTTCACCCGCAACCGGGTGAAGGCCGCCCCGGTGCTCTGGTCCACCAAGGTGCTGAGCGGCGGCCGGGTCAGGGCGGTGGTGCTCAACTCGGGCGGCGCCAACGCCTGCACCGGCGCCCCCGGCCTCGAGGACGCGCAGGCCACCGCGGAGAAGGCCGCCGAGCTCCTCGGGGTGCCCGCCGGTGAGGTGGCGGTCTGCTCCACCGGGCTGATCGGCGAGCGCCTGCCGATGGACGCCCTGCTCGCCGGGGTCGAGACCGCGGCCGGGCAGCTCTCCCGGGACGGCGGGCTCGCCGCCGCCGACGCCATCCGCACCACCGACACGGTCAGCAAGATCTCCTTCCGCCGGGGTGAGGGCGGCTACATGGTCGGCGGCATGGCCAAGGGCGCGGGCATGCTCGCCCCGTCGCTCGCCACCATGCTCTGCGTGCTCACCACCGACGCCGCGGTGGAGCCCGCCGACCTCGACGCGGTGCTCCGCCGGGCGGTCGCGGTGACGTTCGACCGGCTCGACACCGACGGGTGCATGTCCACCAACGACACCGTGCTCCTCCTGGCGAGCGGGGCGACCGGGGTGCGGCCGGACCTGGAGGAGTTCGGCAAGGTGGTCACCGGGGTCTGCGCCGACCTGTGCCGGCAGCTCCTCGTCGACGCCGAGGGCGCGACCAAGGCGATCGCGATCGAGGTGATCGGCGCCGCCTCCGAGGAGGACGCGGTGACCGTGGGCCGCGCCGTGGCCCGGTCGAACCTGCTCAAGTGCGCGATCCACGGGGAGGACCCGAACTGGGGCCGGGTCGTCGCCGCGGTCGGCACCACCGACGCGGTCTTCGAGCCGGACCGGATCAACGTGGCCATCAACGGCGTGTGGATCTGCCGCGGCGGCGCCCCGGGGGACGACCGGTCCAAGGTGGACCTGCGCCCCAGGGACGTCACCATCACCATCGACCTGTCCGCCGGGCCGCACACGGCCACCGTCCACACCACGGACCTGACCGCGGCCTACGTCCACGAGAACTCGGCGTACTCGACATGACCACACGGCTGAACGGGGCATTGGACAAGGCCCGCACGCTGACCGAGGCGCTGCCCTGGCTGGCCCGCTTCCACGGGGCCACGGTCGTCATCAAGTACGGCGGGCACGCGATGACCGACGACCGGCTGCGCGCCACCTTCGCCGACGACGTGGTCTTCCTCCGCTACGCCGGGCTCAAGCCGGTGATCGTGCACGGCGGCGGCCCGCAGATCCAGGCGCACCTCGACCGGCTCGGGATCGAGAGCCACTTCGTCTCCGGCCTGCGGGTGACCACGCCCGAGGCGATGGAGGTGGTGCGGATGGTCCTCGTCGGCCAGGTCAACCGCGGCGTGGTCGGGCTGATCAACCGGCACGGCCCGTTCGCCGTCGGCCTGTCCGGGGAGGACGCGCACCTGTTCACCGCGCGGCGCAAGCGCGTGGTGGTCGACGGGGCCGAGATCGATCTCGGCCAGGTCGGGGAGATCGTCCAGGTCGACACCGGGGCCGTGCGGGCGCTCCTCGACGACGGGCGGATCCCGGTGGTGTCGTCGATCGCCCGCGCCGAGGAGGACCCCACCCAGGTCTACAACGTCAACGCCGACACCGCGGCCGCGGCGCTCGCCGTCGCGCTCAACGCCTCCAAGCTGATCGTCCTCACCGACGTGGAGGGCCTCTATGCCGACTGGCCGAACAGCGACGAGGTGATCAGCCGGATCACCGCGTCCGAGCTGACCTCGCTGCTGCCGTCCCTGACCAGCGGGATGGTGCCGAAGATGGAGGCCTGCCTCACCGCGGTGAAGGGCGGCGTGCCCCAGGCGCACGTGCTCGACGGCCGGGTGCCGCACGCGCTGCTGCTGGAGGTCTTCACCGACGAGGGCATCGGGACCATGGTGGTCCCCGATGACGGCCCGGACGGGGAGGGGGAGCGGCCATGAGCGCGACGCGGACCGAGGACCTGCGCGCCCGCTACGAGGCCGCGTTCATGCCCAACTACGGCGTGCCGCCCGTGGCGCTCGCCCGGGGCGAGGGGACCGCCGTCTGGGACGTGGACGGCCGGCGCTACCTCGACCTGATCGGCGGCATCGCGGTCAGCTCGCTCGGCCACGGGCACCCCGCCCTGGTCGAGGCGGTCTCCCGCCAGGTCGCCGTGCTCGCCCACACCTCCAACCTCTACCTGCACGAGCCCGAGGTGCTGCTCGCCGAGCGGCTGCTCGGCCTGCTCGGCGCGCCCGGCCGGGTCTTCCTCGCCAACTCGGGCACCGAGGCGAACGAGGCGGCGCTGAAGATCGCCATCAAGTACGGCAAGGCGCACGGCCGGGACTACGTCGTCGCCGCGGAGATGGGCTTCCACGGGCGCACGCTCGGCGCGCTCGCCCTCACCGGCAAGCCGTCGATCCGCGACCAGTTCGGGCCGTTCCCCATCGACGTCAGGTTCGTCCCGTACGGCGACGCCGCGGCGCTGCGCGAGGCGGTGACCGACCGGTGCGCCGCGGTCTTCCTCGAGCCCACGCAGGGCGAGGCCGGCGTGGTGCCCCCGCCCGAGGGCTACTTCGCGGCGGCGCGGCGGATCTGCTCGGAGACCGGCGCCCTCTTCGTGGTCGACGAGATCCAGTCGGGGATCGGCCGGACCGGCCACTGGTTCGCCCACCAGGCCGAGGGGGTCGTCCCGGACATCGTGACCATCGCCAAGGGGCTCGGCGGCGGGCTCCCGATCGGCGCGTGCCTCGGGCTCGGCCCGGCCGGGACGGTCTTCGCGAAGGGCGACCACGGCTCGACCTTCGGCGGCAACCCCGTGTCCTGCGCGGCCGCGCTCGCCGTGCTCGACACGATCGAGCGGGAGGGCCTGCTCGAGCGGGCCAAGACCCTCGGGGCCCGGCTCGCCGACGGGATCGCGGCCATCCGGCATCCGCTGCTCAAGGGGGTGCGGGGCAGAGGGCTCTGGCTGGCCGTCCTGCTCGCCCGGCCGTGCGCCGACCGGGTGCAGGCGGCGGCCCAGGACGCGGGCTTCCTGGTCAACGCGGTGCAGCCCGACGCGATCCGGCTCGCGCCCCCGCTCGTCATCACCGGCGATGAGGTGGCGTCCTTCCTGGACGCGCTTCCCGGCATCTTGGAGGCGGCCAATGGAGCGTAGGACCGGGGCGAGCCCGGTGCGGCACTTCCTCAGGGACGACGACCTGACCCCGCAGGAGCAGGCGCGCGTGCTCGACCTCGCCGCGGCGATGAAGAAGGAGCGCGCGGCCGGGGCGGGGTTCACCCACCGCCCCCTGGAGGGCCCGAAGACCGTGGCCGTGCTGTTCGACAAGCACTCGACCCGGACCCGGGTCTCCTTCGCCGTCGCGATCACCGAGCTCGGCGGGGCGCCCCTGATCCTCGACGCGGGCACCTCCCAGCTCGGCCGGGGCGAGCCGATCGAGGACACCGCCCGGGTGCTGTGCCGGCAGGTCGCCGCGATCGTCTGGCGCACGGCGGGGCAGGAGCGGATCGAGGCGATGGCGTCCGCCTCGACCGTGCCGGTGATCAACGCGCTCACCGACGAGTTCCACCCCTGCCAGGTCCTCGCCGACCTGCTCACGATCCGGGAGCACCGGGGCTCGCTCGCCGGGCAGACCCTGACCTACCTCGGGGACGGCGCCAACAACATGGCCCACTCCTACCTGCTCGGCGGGGCCACGGCCGGGATGCACGTCCGGATCGCCGCGCCCGCCGGGTACCGGCCCGACCCCGCGGTCCTCCGCCGGGCCGAGGAGATCGCCGCGGCCACCGGCGGGTCGGTCGCGGTGCTCGACGACCCGGTCGCCGCGGCGGCCGGGGCCGGGGTGATCGCCACCGACACCTGGGTCTCCATGGGCCAGGAGGGCAAGGAGCAGCGGATCGCCGCGTTCCGGCCGTACCAGGTGAACGCGGAGCTGCTCCGCCACGCCGCGCCCGACGCGATCGTCCTGCACTGCCTGCCCGCCTACCGCGGCATGGAGATCACCGCCGAGGTGATCGACGGGCCGCAGAGCGTGGTGTGGGACGAGGCGGAGAACCGCCTGCACGCGCAGAAGGCACTGCTCCACTGGCTGCTCACCGGGGGTGGGGAGACGTGACCATCCCGCTCACCAAGGCCGCCCGGCAGGCGCGTATCGTGGAACTGCTGACCCGGCACAAGGTCCGGTCGCAGGCCGAGCTCGCCAGGCTCCTGGCGGAGCAGGGGGTCGAGGTCACCCAGGCGACGCTCTCCCGGGACCTCGACGAGCTGGGCGCGCTGCGGCTGCGGGCCGACGACGGCACGCTGGTGTACGCCCTCCCCGGGGAGGGCGGAGGCCGCATCCCGCTCTACCGCACGGGGAGCGGCACGGCGGAGAACCCGGACGCGCGCCTCCGGCGGATCGCCGAGGAGCTCCTCGTCTCGGCCGAGGCCTCCGCCAACCTGGTCATCCTGCGCACGCCCCCGGGGGCCGCGCAGTTCCTGGCGTCCGCCATCGACCACGCCGACTGGGAGTCCATCCTCGGCACCGTGGCGGGGGACGACACGATCCTCGTCATCAGCAGGGATCCGCAGGGCGGCGAAGCCCTGGCCAAGGCCTTGCTCGACCTCACCAACCGCCGCCCAGGCGACGCCGTACGTAATCGTGCGATTGGAGAAGAGAACAATGGCTGACAGGGTTGTACTCGCCTACTCGGGCGGTCTGGACACATCCGTGGCCATCCCGTACCTCGCGGAGAAGATGGGGGCCGAGGTCATCGCCGTCGCCGTCGACGTCGGCCAGGGCGGCGAGGACATGGAGGTCATCCGGAAGCGCGCCCTCGACTGCGGCGCCGTCGAGGCGGTGGTCGTGGACGCCCGGGAGGAGTTCGCCCGGGACTTCTGCTTCCCCGCCCTGCGGGCGAACGCGCTCTACATGGACCGCTACCCGCTGGTCAGCGCCCTGTCCCGGCCGCTGATCGTCAAGCACCTCGCCGAGGCCGCGCGGAAGTACAAGGGCACCCACGTGGCGCACGGCTGCACCGGCAAGGGCAACGACCAGGTGCGGTTCGAGGCCGGCCTGGCCGCGCTCAACCCCGACCTCAAGGTCGTCGCCCCGGCCCGCGACTTCGCCTGGACCCGGGACAAGGCCATCGCCTTCGCCGAGGAGAAGGGCCTCCCGATCGACGTCACCAAGAAGTCGCCGTACTCGATCGACCAGAACCTCTGGGGCCGCGCGGTCGAGACCGGCTTCCTGGAGGACATCTGGAACGCCCCCACCGAGGAGCTGTACGCCTACACCAGCGACCCCTCCGTGCCGCGGGAGCCGGACGAGGTGGTCATCACCTTCTCCGAGGGCGTCCCCGTGGCGCTCGACGGCCGGGAGCTGTCGCCGTACGAGCTGATCGCCGAGCTCAACCGGCGCGCGGGCGCGCAGGGCGTCGGGCGGCTCGACATGGTCGAGGACCGGCTCGTCGGGATCAAGTCGCGCGAGGTGTACGAGGCGCCGGCCGCCATCGCGCTGATCACCGCGCACATGGAGCTGGAGAACGTCACCGTCGAGCGCGACCTCGCCCGGTTCAAGCGGACCGTCGACCAGCGGTGGGGCGAGCTGGTCTACGACGGCCTGTGGTACTCGCCGCTCAAGCGGGCCCTCGACGCGTTCATCGCCGAGACCCAGCGGCACGTGTCCGGGGACATCCGGATGGTCCTGCACGGCGGGCGGGCCGTGGTGACCGGCCGCCGCTCGGAGGACTCGCTGTACGACTACTCGCTCGCCACCTACGACAGCGGCGACGCGTTCGACCAGTCGCTGGCCAAGGGCTTCGTCCAGCTCTGGTCGCTGCCCAGCAAGATCGCGGCCGCCCGGGACGCCCGCCGGTCGTGACCCGGCAGGCCCGCGGCGCGGCCATGGCCTGAGGCCCCCGCCGCGCGCACCGGCGCGGCGGAGCGCGGAACAGGCCGGTGACCGCGGGCGCATGCGATGCCGTACGCCCCGGTTCCGTGCGCGGAGCCGGGGCGTACGTCGGCTAAGGTCCCGGTTGAACGGATCGGAGGGAGAGAAAGACCGTGGCGGACAACAAGCCGTTGAGGCTCTGGGGCGGCAGGTTCGAGGGCGCCCCCTCGGACGCGCTCACGCGCCTGTCGGTGAGCGTGCAGTTCGACTGGCGCCTCGCCCCCTACGACCTGCTGGCGTCACGAGCGCACGCCCGGGTGCTCCATCGCGCCGGGCTGCTCACCCAGGACGAGCTCGACCGCATGCTGCGCGCGCTCGACGACCTGGACCGGGCGTGCCGGAGCGGGGAGTTCCGCCCCACGGTCGCCGACGAGGACGTGCACACCGCGCTCGAGCGCGGCCTGCTGGAGCGGCTCGGCTCGCTCGGCGGCAAGCTCCGCGCCGGGCGCAGCCGGAACGACCAGATCGCCACCGATCTGCGGCTCTACCTGCGCGACCACGTGCGCACCATCGTCTCCCGGGTGGTCGAGCTGGAGACCGCGCTGATCAACCAGGCGGAGCAGCACGCGGACACGCCCGCCCCCGGCATGACCCACCTGCAGCACGCGCAGCCGATCTCCTTCGGGCACCAGCTCCTCGCGCACGTCCACGCGCTCGCCAGGGACGTGGACCGGTTCCGGGACTGGGACAAGCGGGCCGCCGTCTGCCCGCTCGGCTCCGGGGCGCTCGCCGGCTCCTCGCTCCCCCTGGATCCCGCCGCGGTCGCCGCCGAGCTCGGGTTCGACGCTCCGGCGCCGAACTCGATGGACGCGGTCGCCGACCGCGACTTCGCCGCCGAGTTCCTGTTCTGCGCGGCCATGCTCGGCGTGCACATCTCCCGGCTCGGCGAGGAGATCGTGCTGTGGGCCTCGCAGGAGTTCCGGTGGATCGAGGTGGACGACGCCTACGCCACCGGCTCCTCGATCATGCCGCAGAAGAAGAACCCCGACGTGGCCGAGCTCGCCCGGGGCAAGAGCGGCCGGCTCATCGGCTCGCTCATGTCCCTGCTCACCACGCTCAAGGGCCTGCCGCTCACCTACAACCGGGACCTGCAGGAGGACAAGGAGCCGGTGTTCGACGCGGTCGACACCCTCCTCCTCGTGCTCCCCGCGATGGCCGGCATGGTCGCCACGATGCGGGTGAACACCGCGCGGCTGGAGGCGAGCGCGCCCGACGGGTTCGCTCTCGCCACCGACCTCGCCGAGCTGCTGGTGCGCCGCGGGGTGCCGTTCCGCGAGGCGCACGAGGCGGTCGGGCACCTGGTGGTGTACTGCCAGGTCAACGACAAGGACTTCGGCGACCTCACCGACGAGGAGCTGGCCAAGGTCTCCCCGCACTTCGCCGCGGACGCGGCGGGCCTGCCCGAGGGGACCCCGAGCGTCCGGGACGTGCTCAGCGTGCGCGGCGCGCTCGCGGCCCGCAGCGCCTACGGCGGCACCGCCCCCGACCGGGTGCGGGAGCAGGTCGCCGCGCTGCGCGAGATCGTCGACGAGCAGGCGGCATGGGCGAATTCGGAGAGCTGATCGGGGACCCGCTCGACCGTGAGTTCTTCGACCGGCCGGCCGAGGAGGTCGCGCCGGACCTGCTCGGCCGGGTGATCGCGCACGGGCCGGTCGCGGTCCGGCTCACCGAGGTCGAGGCGTACGGCCTGCCCGGGCAGGACCCGGCCTCGCACGTGTACCGCGGGCGCACCGAGCGGAACGCGGTGATGTTCGGCGCGCCGGGCCACCTGTACGTGTACTTCACCTACGGCATGCACCACTGCGCCAACCTCGTGTGCCTGCCGGAGGGCACCGGCTCGGCGGTGCTGCTCCGCGCTGGCGAGGTGATCCGCGGCGCGGAGGTGGCCCGGGCCCGCCGGGCCGCGGCGGGCAACGGGAACGCGGTCAACGGGGGCACCGGTGACGGGGGAGCCGGGGAGGGGGACGCCCCGCCCAGCGGGCGGAGCATCCCCGACCGGGACCTCGCCCGGGGGCCGGCCCGGCTCGCCGTCGCCCTCGCGCTCACCCGGGAGCACAACGGGCTCGACTGCTGCGGCTCCGGGCCGGTCCGGGTCTTCACCGGGGAGCCGGTCTCCCCCGAGCTGATCCGGAGCGGGCCGCGCGTCGGCGTCTCGGCCGGGCGGGAGATCCCCTGGCGGTTCTGGGTGGACGGCCACCCGACCGTGTCGCCGTACCGCCCGCACGTGCCCCGTCAGCGCACGTAGATGTTCGGCCTGGGCGGGGTCGCCATGCCGTCCCCGATGAAGAAGCTCGGGTGCGGCGGCTGGTTGTAGGCCGTGTTCTGCCAGGCGATCGCCACCCGGTACTGCGGGTCGTGCATCAGGGTGTGGATCCGCCGGTCGGTGACGTCCGTGGTGGCGTAGATCCGCAGCGCCCGGTTGTCGGTGGTCGGCCAGACCACCTCCTCCCGCCAGTCGCCGAACAGGTCGGCCGAGAGGGAGGGGGTCGCCTTGGTCCCGTTGGTGGACTGCACCCCCGACGCGGTCAGCAGCCGGGTGTCGCCGCCGGGGCCGTACTTGTCGATGTGGGTGCCGTCGAGCAGCTCGCGCACCGGGTCGCCGTCCCACCAGACGAGGAAGTTCGCCGAGCCGGGCTTGCGGCCGATGTTCTGGCCCCGGGTGTCGTAGAGGCCGCTGACCGCGGACGACCAGGACTCCGCGCCCGGGCTCCCGGCCCAGACGTCCCCGGAGACGCCCCGGCCGTTGTCGCACCCGCAGGGGGCGTTGCTCCAGATGATCTGCCCGGTCCGGGCGTCGGCGAACCAGGCGGCCGGCTTGCTCCCGTCCTCGCTGACCTTGAACACCTCCAGGCCGGGCCGGCTCGGGTCGAGGTCGCCCACGTGGAGGGCGTCACCGTGCCCGTTGCGGGTGTTCCACAGCGGCCGGCCGTCGTCGTCGATGGCCATCGCCCCGAAGATGATCTCGTCCTTGCCGTCGGCGTCCACGTCGGCGATGGACAGGTTGTGGTTGCCCTGGCCGGTGTACTGGCCGCCGGCCACATCCGAGTCGAACTTCCACCGCCGGACGAGCGAGCCGTTGCGGAAGTCCCACGCGACGATCACGGTCCGGGTGTAGTAGCCCCGGCTCATGATCAGCGATGGCCGCTGCCCGTCCAGGTAGGCGGTGGCGGCGAGGAACCGGTCGACGCGGTTGCCGTACGAGTCGCCCCAGGAGGAGACCGAGCCGCGCGGCGGGTCGTAGTCGACCGTGGCCATCGCCGCCCCGGTCTGCCCGTTGAAGATCGTCAGGTACTCGGGGCCGGAGAGGACGTACCCGGACGAGTTCCGGTGGTCGGCCCAGGCGTTGCCGATCACCCGCCCGGTGCCGTCGACCGTGCCGTCGGCGGTCTTCATCGCCACCTCGGCCTTGCCGTCCCCGTCGTAGTCGTACACCTGGAACTGGGTGTAGTGCGCCCCGGCCCGGATGTTGCGCCCCAGGTCGATCCGCCACATCCGGGTGCCGTCGAGCCGGTAGGCGTCGATGTAGACGTTGCCGGTGTAGCCGGACTGGGCGTTGTCCTTGGCGTTGGACGGCTCCCACTTGAGCACGAACTCGTACCGGCCGTCGCCGTCGAGGTCGCCGACCGAGGCGTCGTTGGCGGTGTAGGTGTAGGAGACCCCGTCCGGGGTGGTGCCGCCCGGCGGCGGCTGGATGGGCACGTCGAGGAAGTTCCCGCCGGTGAACCGGATGGACGGGCGGGACGCGGCCTGCTCCACCCCGCCCACCACCGGCCGCACCGTGTACGAGGCGTCGGCCGGCGCGCCGGCGTCGAGGTAGTTCGTGGCGCCGGTGACCGTGGCGATCCTGGTCGAGCCCCGGTAGAGGTTGAAGCTCACGTCCGCCGGGTCGGTGCCGAGCAGCCGCCAGGAGACCAGGTTGCCGCCCGGCGCCCGGACGCTGATCAGCCCCCGGTCGAGGTCCTCCATCTGCCGCGCCCCGGCGGCCGGCGGGGGAGTGGGCGTGGCGGTGACGGTCGGGGTCGGGCCGGCCGTCGGGCTCGTGGTCGGGCTCGCCGAACCGGTGCAGGTGGTGCCGTTGAGGGCGAACGACGACGGCGCCGGGTTGCTCCCGGTCCAGGAGGCGTTGAAGCCGAACGACACGGTCCCACCGGTGGGGATGGCGGCGTTGTAGCCCGCGTCGGCGGCGGTCACCTGCGCCCCGTTCTGCGTCACCGTCGCGTTCCACGCCTGGGTGATCTGCTGGCCCGCGGGGAAGCTCCAGGTCAGCCGCCACCCGTTGATCGGATCGCCGAGGTTGGTCACGGTCACGTCGCCGGTGAACCCGCCCGGCCACTGCGCGGTGACGGCGTAGTCCACCCGGCAGCCCACCGCGGCGGCCGCGGGCGCCGTCACCGCGGCCGCGCCGGTCAGCGTGAGCGCGCCGGCGCAGGCCGCCGTGGTCAGGCGCTTCGATAATCCACGCATACGCCCTATGGCAGGTCACCCCGGTATGGCCCGTCCAGCGGCCGGCCCGAGGGCACGCCCGGGCCCGGTTTGGCCCGCCGTAAGCTGGGCAAACGGCGGGCAGAAGCGGTGCCCGCGGTGAAAGATTCAGCCAGAGGGCCGGGTGGCATCGGCGCCCGCCGAGTCGCGATAGGGTCTGTTGATCAGGCACGTTCGTGACAAAGCCGTACCTTCCTTGACCGAAGCGAGAGCCAGGACCGTGACCGATATCCTCGATGAGCTCCACTGGCGCGACATCGTCGCGCAGACCACCGATGCGAACGCACTGCGCAAGGCACTTGCCGAGGGACCGATCTCCGTCTATGCGGGCTTCGACCCGACCGCACCCTCGCTCCACGTCGGCAACCTCGCCACGCTGCTGATCCTGACCCGGTTCCAGCGGGCCGGGCACCGGCCGATCGGGCTCGTCGGCGGGGCCACCGGCCTCATCGGGGACCCCAGCGGCCGCAGCACCGAGCGCGCGCTCAACCCGGTCGAGGTGGTCGCGGAGTGGGTGACCCGGATCCGGGCGCAGGTGGAGAAGTTCCTCTCGTTCGACGAGGGGCCGAACTCGGCGCTGCTCGTCAGCAACCTGGAGTGGACCGAGAAGCTGTCAGTGATCGACTTCCTCCGGGACATCGGCAAGCACTTCCCGGTCAACCGGATGCTCGCCCGGGAGTCGGTCGCGGCCCGCCTGGAGGGGGAGGGGCTCAGCTACACCGAGTTCAGCTACCAGATCCTCCAGGCCAACGACTACCTGGAGCTGTACCGGCGGTACGGCTGCACGCTCCAGGTCGGCGGGAGCGACCAGTGGGGCAACATCACGGCCGGGGTCGACCTGATCCGGCGGGTGGAGGGCGCCCACGTCCACGGCCTCACCGGCAAGCTCATCACCAAGGCCGACGGCACCAAGTTCGGCAAGACCGCCGGCGGGGCGATCTGGCTCGACCCCGCGCTCACCTCGCCGTACGCGTTCTACCAGTTCTGGCTGAACGCCGACGACCGTGACGTGGTGCGGCTGCTGAAGGTCTTCACCTTCCGCACCCGCGAGGAGATCGAGGAGCTGGAGAAGGCCGTGGCCGAGCGCCCCGCGGCGCGTGAGGCGCAGCGCGCGCTCGCCGAGGACGTCACCGCGCTGGTGCACGGCCGGGAGGAGCTGGAGCGGGTCGTCGCCGCCTCGCGGGCGCTCTTCGGGCACGGCACCCTCCAGGAGCTCGACGAGCGGACCCTCGAGGCCGCGCTCAACGAGGTGCCGAAGGCGAAGGTGCCCGCGCTCGGCGCGCCGTACGTGGACCTGCTCGCGGCGAGCGGCATCGTCGAGTCGAAGTCGGCGGCGCGGCGCGCGGTCCGGGAGGGCGGCGCGTACCTCAACAACGTGAAGGTCACGGACGAGGACTACGTGCCGACCGCCGACGACCTGCTGCACGGCCGGTTCCTGGTGCTCCGCCGGGGCAAGAAGACGATCGGCGGCGTCGAGGTCGGCTGAGCCCTCCGGCGGGGCCGCCGGAGCCGTGTGCCCGCCCGGCCGGCCGGGCGGGCCTGCGTCGTCGCTCGCGCGCGGCGCCGTGGGCCCGGCCGCTCCGGGCTCGTGTCCCGCGTGCGGATGCGGCCGGCCGGCGCCGGCGCGCCCGCGTCCCGGCCGGACGCGCGGGTGACGGGCACGGCCGCGCGGCGCGCTACCCTTGAACCGTCGGCCACCCGCGGACGGGTGGCCTTCATCGCGTCGAACCGGAAGCGTCAGGGCTCGGTGCGGAGCACGAGCCGGGCAGACGACGACGGCGTTCAGCGGGTACTCCGGCGCTCGGCCGGAACCGGCGGCTCCACGATCGGCTGCGCAGGGTCCCCGTGGGCGGGGACCATGACGCATGGCCGGAACCGGCCAGTGAGCAGCGAAGGGCACCAAGTGAACAGAGATAACGGGCGTGGCGGTAGCGGCCGCGGTGACAGGGAGCGCGGGCCGTGGCGGAACCGGGCCGGAGGCGGCGGCCCGCGCGGGAACGGTGGCCTCCGCGGGCGCGGGGGGATCGGCGGCCGCGGCGGACGGGCCTTCGGCGGGCGCGGAGCCGGCGGTGACCGCCGGCGCGGGGAGTTCCCCGACCGCCACGGCCGGCCGCGCAAGGCGGATCCCCGCGGCGGCGCGGGCCGGGCGGCGGCCGGGCCGTCCCGGCGGGAGGAACGCCGCGGGCGCAAGCCGGACCTTCCCCCGCTGCCGCCGGGCGTGTCGGCGGACCAGCTCGATCGCGAGGTGCGGGCGGAGCTGCGCTCCCTGCCGCTCGAGCGCGCCGAACTGGTCGCCAAGCACCTGGTCGCGGCCGGGCGGGCGCTGGGCGAGGACGACCCGGAGCGGGCCTACGAGCACGCCCAGACGGCGCGCCGCATGGCCCCGCGGATCGGTGTGGTCCGCGAGGCGAGCGGGATCGCCGCCTACCGGGCCGGGCGGTACGCCGAGGCGCTCGCGGACCTCCGCGCCGCGCGGCGCATCACCGGCTCGGACATCTACCTGCCGATGATCGCCGACTGTGAGCGCGGGCTCGGCCGCCCGGAGCGGGCCCTCGACGTCATCCGCACCGGCGACCCCAAGCGGCTCGACCGGGCGAGCCGGATCGAGCTCGCCATCGTGGAGTCCGGCGCGCGGCGGGACCTCGGCCAGTACGAGGCCGCGGTGATCACGCTGCAGCGGGTGCCCGAGCTGCGCGACCCGGAGCCGAGGCCGTGGTCCGCCCGGCTGGCCTTCGCGTACGCCGACGCGCTCGCCGACGCCGGGAAGGAGGCCGCGGCGGTCGAGTGGTTCGCCCGGGCGATGGCGTTCGACGAGCACGGGGAGACCGACGCCGCCGAGCGGTACGCCGAGCTGACCGGCCTGGTGATCGAGGACATCGAGGAGGATCTCGCGGAGGACGCCGCGGGCGAGCCCGGCGAGCAGGGCCCAGAGGGGGAGGAGCCCGGCGGGGAGCCGGAGCCCGGTGATGGGGCGCCGCACGCCGGCGACGGCGGCGAGAAGGCCACCGGGGGCGACGGCGACGAGGCGACCGGCCCCGGTGCGGACGGCACCGCCGGTGAGGACGGTGCGACGGCCGGCGGCGAGACGAACGGCGGTGCGACGGCCGGCGGCCGCGGTGATACCGCCGCCGGCGACGGTGGTGAGACGGCCTGCGGCGACCCTGGCGAGACGGCCGAGGGCGGCTGCGGCGCGGACGGCACCGCCGGCGGCGCCGCGGGTGATGCCCGCGCCGAAGGCGTGCCGGTACCGGCCGTGCGCGGCGGCGACCGCGCGGCAGAGGCCGGCGGGCAGGCGGGCTGAACCCCGGCCGGCCGCCGATCGGCCCTCCGGGCGGCCGCGGCACGGCCTCGCCACGGCACGGTTCTCGCGGGAGACGTTCCCGGAGACGCCCGTGGTGTCCGGGCTCCGCGCCGCTTCGGCTGCGCGAATCGGGCGATGCCGGCACGGAGGACGTGCCGGGACCGGCCGGGTGACGGGCGCGGTGCCGTACCTGCCCCGCCGGGCGTGCGTCCGGGGTCCCGCACCGCGGCGCCCTGGGCGCGCCGGCGGCTAACGCGGCCCGGTCCGGCGGCCGCCGCAGGCCGGCTGGGCGCGGTACGGCCCGGCGGTGGCGCGGATCGGCCCGATTCGAGGCCGGCCGGATGCGCGGCCGGCCCGAGGCGAGGCCGGCCCGGCGCCGGGAGATCCGCCCGGTGCGGGGGATCGGCCCGGCGGCGCGGATCAGCCCTGCTGGGTGCGGTCCAGCCAGTGCATGATCCCGGCGACGTTCGCCTCGGCGCCGGTCAGCGTCTCCAGCCCTTGCAGGGTCGGGTCGCCCTCGGTGGTCTTGTACCGCTGCTTGGTCTTCTCGCGGACCATGGCCACCGCGTGGTCGAGGTCGAGCCCTTCGGCCTTGGCCTGCTTGGTGAGGTCCACCCAGATGCGCAGCTCTTCGGCCGCCCGTTCGAGGATCGGCTGCACGTCCTCGACCGGCCCGTAGTGGGTGAAGAGCACCCGCTCCGGCTGGAGGGACCGGAACAGGTCGATCGACTTGAGGGCGGCGTCGAGATCGAAGTCCGGCGGCGGGGTGGCCGGGCGCAGGTCGCCGGTCTCCGGGAGGTAGACCCCGGCCGCGTCGCCGACGTACAGGTCCCCGGTGAGCGAGTCGAGCAGCCCGACGTGGTGCTTGGCGTGGCCGGGGGTGTAGTAGCACGACAGGTGCCTGCCGAACCCCAGGTCGATGGTGCCGGTCTCGCCGAGCGCCCGGATGCGGGACGCCTCCGTCGGCCGGAGGGTGCCGAAGAGCGTGTCCAGCTTGTCACCCCAGACCATCCGCGCGCTCGCCAGCAGGCGGGAGGGATCGGCGAGGTGCCGGGCGCCCCGCTCGTGCACGACGATCTCGGCCGACGGGTAGGCGGCGGCGATGTCGCCCACCCCGCCAGCGTGATCGAGGTGGATGTGCGTCACGACGACCGTCGCCAGGTCGTCGGGGCCGATCCCGAGCGCGGAGAGGGCCTTCCGCACGGTCGGGGTGGATGTCGAGGTTCCCGTCTCGATCAGACACGGACGATCGGCGAGGATGAGATAGCCGGCGGTGACGCCGGGGCATCCGGCCATCCGGGTGTCGATCTCGTAGACGTCGGCGCCGATCGGCCTCACGTTCTCCACTGTCCACCCCTGAAACTCGACCGTTCCTCTTTACAAGAGCGGTGATCCGTCCATCGAACCCCAGAGTAATGACGCACGGTCACCCCCGGGTATATGGGGAAGCCCGGATTTCCTTCACCGCGATGGAAAGGCCGGGCGCCACCGGCGTCACGGGCGGCCCGGGACGTGATGGCCGGGTGCGCGGGGGATCAGCCCGCGGCGAATAGCCGCATGACCAGGCCGGTGCGCGGCTTCGGCCCGAACGAGGTGGACTTCCGCGGCACCCGCTCGCCCTGGGCCGCGATCGCGAGCACGTCCGGGAACCGGATCGGGTTGAGCAGCACCGCGGTGCCGTCCTTTCGCCGGGCGAGCTCCACCGCCGCCAGGGGGTCGTGGTGGACCACCTGGACCGTCTCCTCGCCGTCCTGGATCCCCCAGACCTTGGGCAGCAGGAAGCAGGTGAGGATCGAGGTGGGCAGCGCCCGCCACTCCGCGGAGCGCTCCGCGGGCATGGCGTGCTCGAGCTGCAGCGGGTCCGGGTCGGTGAGCAGGTGGGCGGCCGGGCCCTGCCCGGCGAGCAGGAACGCCGGCTCCTTCGCGGCCTCGAGCGCCTGCAGGCCGGCCTCCAGCGAGGAGAACTCGTGGACCTGGCACGCGCCCTTCGCCCGGTTGACCGCGTCCTCCAGCGGCAGCCCGGGGATCACCCGGTGGATCGCGCTGATCTGCGGCGGGTAGAGCGCCGAGTCGACCAGGTAGGCCAGCCCATGGTCCCAGGGGCCGGGCCCGGGGCGCTCGCGCCGCAGGGCCTCGTACGTGGCGTACCGGTGGTGGCCGTCGGCGATGAGCGCGCGGCGGCCCTTGAGGTCCTCGGCGACGGCGGCGATGGCGGCGGGGTCGATCATCGCCCACAGCCGGTGGCGCACCCCGTCCGGGGTGGTGACGTCGGCGATGGGGGACCGCCGTTCCGCCTCCTCCTCGACGAGCCGGGAGGCCGTTCCCCCGCCCTCGTAGATCAGGAAGATCGGCTCCAGGTTGGCCTCGGTGGCCCGCATGAGCGCGAGCCGGTCGGCGACGGGGCCGGGCATGACGTCCTCGTGCGGCAGCACCGCGCCCGACCCCAGGCCCAGCGCCCCGATGAGGCCGCGCTGCGTGAAGCCGGCCCCGCTCTGCTCGTACACGTACAGCGCGGGGTGATCGTCCACGGTGAGCACCCCGTCGGCGAGCCACCTCCGCAGCGTCTCGCCCGCCTCCTCGTAGTGGCCGGAGCCGGGAAGGATCAGCCGCGCCACGTTGTTGGGATGACGGCTGAGCAACTCCCGCAGGGCGCCGGGGCCGATGAGATCGTATGGCGGGGAGGTGACGGCCGCGAGGTCCTCGACCGCGAACCTGACACCGCGGAACGGACGAAGTTCAAGAGACGTCCGTTCGGAATTGTTCATAACGGGCATGTTGCCATACGGTCCAGACTCCCCGGAGTTTGCGGGCCGGGTCCGAGGCAACCCGGTCGTCGGTCACCGACGCCTGGCGACCACGTAGCAGCGCAGGAGGCCTTACCCCATGACGCAGGAACGAAACGGAGCGCCCGGATCCCCCGGCGAAGAGCCCGGCGCCCCGTCAGGAGGCGTGTACGAGTGGTTCAGGCGGGGTGTGAAGCTGCTCGAATCCGGCAGCCCGGCCGCGGCCGCCGCCCTGCTCGAGCGGGCCGCGCAGGCAGAGCCGAACTCGCGCAGCATCCGTGAGGCGCTGGCGCGGGCGCAGTTCAACTCGCGCCGGTACGCCGAGGCGGCCGACAGCTTCCGGATCATCGTCGACGCCAACCCGGTCGAGGACTACGCGTACTTCGGGCTTGGCATGTCCCTGTGGCGCACCGGGGACATCGAGGGCGCGTACGAGCCGCTCGCCATCGCGGCGGCGATGCGCCCCGACCTCCAGCACTACGTCTCGGCGCTCCGGCAGGTGCGGGCGATGCTGCGGGCGAGGCGGGCATGACGCGGTCGCCGGCGCTCGTGGACGCCTACGACACGCTCCTGCTCGACCTCGACGGGGTCGTCTACCTGGGCGGCCACGCGGTGCCCGGGGCACCGGAGGCGCTCGCCGAGGCCCGGCGCCGCGGGCTGCGGCTCGCCTTCGTGACGAACAACGCCTCCCGGACTCCGGCCGCGATCGCCGCGCACCTCACCGAGCTGGGGATCCCCGCGTGCGCTGACGACGTGGTGACCTCGGCGCAGGCCGCGGCCCGGCTGGTGGCCGAGCGGGTGCCGCCGGGCTCGGCCGTGCTCGTGGTCGGCGGCATGGGGCTCCGCATGGCCGTACGGGCGCACGGGCTGCGGCCGGTGACCACGGCCCTGGAGTCCCCGGCCGCCGTGGTCCAGGGCATGTGGCCGGGGATCTCCTACGGGCTGCTCTGCGAGGGTGCGCTCGCGGTCCGGCAGGGCGCCTGGTTCGTGGCGGCCAACGGGGACACGACGATGCCCACCGGCCGCGGCGAGTACCCGGGGAACGGAGCCATGAGCCGGGTCATCGCGACCGCCACCGGGGTCGAACCGGTGATGGCCGGCAAACCGGAACCGCCGCTCCACCGCGAGTCGATCCTCCGCACCGGCGCCCGGCGGCCGCTGATCGTCGGGGACCGGCTCGACACCGACATCGAGGCCGCCACCCGGGCCGGGGTGGACAGCCTGCTCGTGCTGACCGGGGTGACCGGCCCGCTCGACCTGCTCACCGCCGGGCCCCGCCACCGGCCCACGCACATCGCCGCGGACCTGCGCGGCCTGCTGGAGCCGCCGGTGCCGGTACGGCGGGACGCGGACGGGTGGCGGTGCGGCGGCTGGACCGCGGCCTGGCGGGACGGGCGGCTCGAGCTGACCGGCGACGGGACCCCGCTCGACGGGCTGCGCGCCGCCTGCGCGGCCGCGTGGGAGGCCGCGGGGGAGGGCCGTGCCGACGAGGACGCGGTGAAACCGGCGCTCATGGCGACCGGGCTGTGACGGCGGCCACCCTGGCCGCCGTCCGCCGGCGCGGCGGCGGATCCACCGGCGGGGCCGGCCGGGCCGGGGGAGAACGGGGCGGGCGATCGGATCAGGGGAGCCGGCGCGGCCCGGTCAGAGGAGCCGGCGCAGCCGGAGCAGGTCGCCGAGGCTCGCGTCGATCTTGACCCGGCCGCCGAGGATGGCCCGGGCCATGTCGAGCTCGCCGTTGACCATCGAGATCAGGTCCTCGCTGGTGAGGGTGAGCTTGACGTCCACCGGCCGCCCGTCCGGCGGCGGCTCCTCCCCGAACGGCTCCAGGCCGTCGGGGTGGACGCGCCCGTAGAAGGTGACCCCGAGATCGGGGATGAGGCAGGCGACGGTCCGGTCGACCACGTGCTTGGCCCGGTCCTCCGGGCTGATCTCCTCGAACTGCTCGACGAGCCGCTGCAGCGCCGCCCGGCACTCCTCGACGGTCGCCATCACGCCCACCCTCTCTTCCGCCGGAACCACGGGATGCCCCTGTCTGAGACACTAGCTTTCACATGGACGCCCTGGGCAATCAAGGACAGGCCCGCCTCGCCCGCGGCCTGAGCAGGCCGGACGGCGCCCCGGCCGCCCGGATCTCCCGGCGGTGCGGCGCGGTCCGGGGCCGGCCCGCGGCGCGGCCGTCCGCCGGGCGGGAGCCGGCGGGAGGCGGCCGGGACGGGGGACCCCGGACGGGGCCACCGTCCGGTGGTGCCGAGGCGATCGGGGGCGCGCGGGGCCGTGGCCCCGCCGGGACGGCGGAGTGACGGAGGGACCGATGACGGACAGCGGCGGTGCGCCGCGCACGGGCGAGCCGGCGGACGGCATCGCGGCCGTGCTCGCGCCCTTGGAGCGGCTGGGCGACACGCCCGTATCCGGGCATGTGGCGATCTTCGAGGAGGTGCTCGCCGGTCTGGAGGCGGTGCTCGCCTCGGTCGGCGAGCCCGGGCCGGACGCGCCGTGACCCGGGTTCGGCTCGACCGGGAGCTGGTGCGCCGCGGGCTCGCCCGGTCCCGGGAGCACGCCGCCCGGCTGATCGAGGCCGGCCGGGTGTACGTGCGCGGCTCCGTGGCGGAGAAGCCGGCGACGCAGGTGGACACCGGGGCCCCCATCGTGGTCGCCGAGGCGGCCGAGGGCCCCGAGTACGTGTCCCGGGGCGCGTACAAGCTCCTCGGCGCGCTCGAGGCCTTCACCGGGCTCCAGGTGGCCGGCCGCCGCTGCCTCGACGCCGGCGCCTCGACCGGGGGGTTCACCGACGTGCTGCTCCGGCACGGCGCGGCCCACGTGATCGCGGTCGACGTCGGGTACGGCCAGCTCGCCTGGTCGCTGCGGACCGATGAGCGGGTGACCGTGCTGGAGCGGGTGAACGTCCGCGACCTCACCCCGGAGATGGTCGGCGAGCCGCCCACGCTCATCGTGGGCGACCTGTCGTTCATCTCGCTCCGGCTGGTCCTGCCCGCCCTGGTGCGGTGCGCGGCCGGCACCGCCGACTTCGTGCTGCTGGTCAAGCCGCAGTTCGAGGTGGGCAAGGGCCGGGTCGGCCCCGGCGGCGTGGTCCGGGACCCGGCGCTGCGGGCCGAGGCGGTCCGGGACGTGGCCACCGCGGCGCAGGGGCTCGGCCTCACCGTGAAGGGGGTGACCGCGAGCCCGCTGCCCGGACCGGCGGGCAACGTGGAATACCTCCTGTGGCTGGGGAAGGGGCCGGGCCATGAGGCGGTGCCCGACCTGGACGCGGCCATCGAGCGAGCGGTGGCCGAGGGACCCCGGTGAGCGCGCGCGGCGTGACGGGGAACGGGACCGGCGCGGCGCCTGGCTCCTGCCCTGCGGGCCGGGCGGCCGGCGCGAGGAACGGTGAGCGAGGGGTGAACACCGAGCGGACGGTCTTGGTCATCGCGCACACCGGCCGGTCCGCGGCCGTGGAGAGCGCGCACCTGGTGGCGGAGCGCCTCATCGGCGCGGGCCTGAACGTCCGGGTGCTCGACATCGAGGCCGACAAGATCGGCTGCGCCGGGGCGGAGGTGGTGCCCGAGGGCCCGGCCGCGGCCGCGGAGGCCGAGCTCACCCTGGTGCTCGGCGGCGACGGCACGCTGCTGCGCGCCGCGGAGCTCGCCCGCCCGGCCGGCGTGCCGCTGCTCGGGGTGAACCTCGGCCACGTGGGCTTCCTCGCCGAGGCGGAGGTCGAGGACCTGGCCTCGGTCGTCGACCGGGTGCTCGAGGGCCGCTACGAGGTGGAGGAGCGGATGACGGTGGAGGTCGTCGTCCGCGAGAACGGCTCGGTCGTCGCGGAGACCTGGGCGCTCAACGAGGCCTCGGTGGAGAAGGCGGAGCGCATGCTCGAGGTCGTGGTGGAGGTCGACGGCCGGCCGCTCTCCCGGTGGGGCTGCGACGGCGTGATCTGCGCGACGCCGACCGGGTCGACCGCCTACGCGTTCTCCGCCGGAGGCCCCGTGGTCTGGCCCGAGGTGGAGGCCCTGCTGCTCGTGCCGAACAGCGCGCACGCGCTCTTCGCCCGGCCGATCGTGGTCTCCCCGCGCTCCACGCTCGCCGTGGAGATCGTCCCCGGCACCAGCGCGGGGGTGCTCTGGTGCGACGGCCGCCGCCGGTTCGACCTCCCCCCGGCCGGCCGGGTCGAGGTCCGCCGGTCGCCGACCCCGGTACGGCTGGCGCGGCTGCTGGGGGCGGAGACCACCGGCGCGCCGTTCACCGACCGCCTGGTCGCGAAGTTCGGGCTGCCGGTCCAGGGCTGGCGCGGCAGGGTCCGGCCCTGAGCGGCATTCGGGCCCGCCCGCTGACCTCGAAAATCTTGACGAATAACGCGTAGGATCTCGGTGTTCGGTCGGTGGAACGGAGGGACCCAGTGCGACCCAGGGTCGAGGAGGTCCGCATCCAGGGGCTCGGCGTCATCGACGAGGCCGTGCTGCCGCTGTCGCCCGGGCTGACCGTGGTCACGGGTGAGACGGGCGCGGGCAAGACGATGGTGGTCACCGGGCTCGGCCTCCTCTTCGGCGGCCGGGCCGACCCGGCCAAGGTCCGCCCCGGCGCGGAGCGGGCGACGGTCGAGGGCACCCTCATCGTCGACCCGGAGGGGCCGGTGGCCCGGCAGGTCGCGGACCTCGGCGGCCAGGTCGAGGACGGCACGCTCATCATCACCCGCACGGTCTCGGCCGAGGGCCGGTCCCGCGCCTGGCTCGGCGGCCGGGCCGTACCGGTCGGGACGCTCACCTACCTCGCCGACGACCTCGTCGCCGTGCACGGCCAGATGGACCAGCAGCGGCTGCTCCAGCCCGCCCGGCAGCGGGAGGCGCTCGACCGCTACGCGGGGGAGGAGCTGCAGGGGCCGCTCCGCGCCTACCGGCAGGCGTACCGGCGGCACCGCGAGGTGACCGAGCTGCTCGAGGAGCTGACCGGCAGGCAGCGGGAGCGGGCCCAGGAGGCCGAGATGCTCCGGTTCGGCCTGGAGGAGATCGAGAAGGTCGGCCCCAAGCCGGGCGAGGACGCCGAGCTCAAGGAGGAGGCCGAGCGGCTCGCGCACGCCGACGCGCTGCGCACCGCCGCCACCACCGCCCACGCCGCCCTCCTGGGCGACCCGATGGCGAGCACCGACGGCTTCCCCGACGTCGTCTCCCTGCTGGGCCAGGCGAGGTCCGCGCTGGACTCGGTGCGCGGCTACGACCCGGCGCTCGCGTCCATCGCCGACCGGCTCGCCGAGGCCGGATACCTGATCTCCGACCTCGCCACCGAGCTCGCCTCGTACGCGGAGTCCGTGGACGCCGACCCGCTGCGGCTCGCCGCCGTGCAGGAGCGGATCGCCGCGCTGAACGGGCTCACCCGCAAGTACGGCCCGGACGCCGCGGCCGTGCTCGAGTGGGCCGAGCGGGCCGCCGCGCGGCTCGCCGAGCTCGAAGGGGACGACGAGCGGATCGACGAGCTGCGCCGGGAGCAGGAGGAGCTCACCGCGCGCCTGGCCGAGCTCGCCGCCGAGCTGACCGCGATCCGCACCGCGGCCGCCGAGCGGTTCGGCCGGGCGGTGACCGAGGAGCTCGCCGCGCTCGCCATGCCGCACGCCCGGGTGAGCGTGGCCGTCACCCAGACCGGGGAGTTCGGCCCCCACGGCGTGGACGAGGTGGAGATCCGGCTCGCCGCCCACCCCGGCGCGCCCCCGCTCCCGCTCGCCAAGGGCGCCTCGGGCGGTGAGCTCAGCCGCGTCATGCTCGCGATCGAGGTGGTCTTCGCCGGGGCCGACCCGGTGCCCACGTTCGTGTTCGACGAGGTCGACGCCGGGGTCGGTGGCAAGGCGGCCGTGGAGATCGGCAGGCGGCTCGCCCGGCTGGCGCGGACCGCCCAGGTTATCGTGGTCACCCACCTGGCCCAGGTGGCGGCCTTCGCCGATCAGCACCTCGTGGTGGAGAAGTCGGGCGACGGGCGGGTGGTCCGCAGCGGCGTGGTCGTGCTCGACCAGGAGGGGCGGGCCCGGGAGCTGTCCCGGATGCTCGCCGGCCTGGAGGACTCCGAGCTCGGCCGGGCCCACGCGGCCGAGCTGCTCGAGATCGCGGCCGCCGAGAAGGCCGCGTGGGCGGAGAGCGGCGGAACCGCGGCATGACCCACGGTGAACGTGGGCGAACCGTGACCCTTCCGTCATCGATCCGAGGCACGGCCCGTGCCCTGCCCGTCATCTGGCAGGATTGGTCATGATGAAGGTCCCGAGCTTGAACGTTCCGGGCCTCCGCCGCAGGAAGGTCGAGGACCTTCCGGGAATCACCGCGGTGGCGAGAGTCGACCGCCGGACGAAGAGGCTCACCAAGCGCCTCCAGCCCGGAGAGATCGCGATCATCGACCACGTCGACCTCGACCGCGTCAGCGCGGAGGCCCTGGTCGCGTGCGGCGCGGCCGCGGTGATCAATGTGGCGCCCAGCATCAGCGGGCGCTACCCCAACATGGGACCCAAGATCCTCCTGGACGCCGGGATCCCGCTGATCGACGACGCGAGCCCGGAGCTGTTCGAGCGGGTCGCCGACGGTGACGTGATCCGCGTCCGGGACGGGATGATCTACCTCGGCGACGAGCTGGTCGGCAAGGGCCAGCCGCAGACGGCCGAGTCGGTCGAGGCCGCGATGACCGAGGCGAGGGCCGGCCTGTCCGCCCAGATCGAGGCGTTCGCCGCCAACACCATGGAGTACATCCGGCGGGAGCGCGACCTCCTCATCGACGGCATCGGCGTCCCCGACGTGCGGACGGTCATGGAGGGCCGGCACGTCCTCATCGTGGTGCGCGGCTACCACTACAAGGAGGACCTCGCCACGCTCCGTCCCTACATCCGGGAGTACCGTCCCATCCTGATCGGGGTCGACGGCGGTGCCGACGCCCTGCTCGAGGCCGGGTACGTGCCCGACATGATCGTCGGCGACTTCGACTCCGTGTCGGAGAAGGCGCTGTTCAGCGGCGCCGAGCTGGTGGTCCACGCCTACCGCGACGGCCGCGCCCCCGGGCTGGAGCGGGTGCGCCGGCTCGGCCTGGAGGCCGTGGTCTTCCCGGCGACGGGCACGAGCGAGGACGTCGCCATGCTCCTGGCCGACGCCAAGGGCGCCTCGCTGATCGTCGCCGTCGGCACCCACTGGACGCTCGACGAGTTCCTCGACAAGGGCCGTTCCGGCATGGCGAGCACGTTCCTCACCCGGCTGCGGGTGGGCAGCAAGCTCGTGGACGCCAAGGGGGTGAGCCGGCTCTACCGCAGCCGGATCTCCACCTCGTCCCTGCTGCTGCTCGTGGCCACCACGCTGCTCACCATCGGGGTGGTGCTCTCGGTCTCCCCCATCGGCCAGGTCTGGCTGAACGGCTTCCTCGTCGCCTGGAACGGCTTCATCTTCTGGTTGGTCGGACTCTTCTCGTGATCGATTTCAGGTACCACCTCGTCTCGATCGTCGCGATCTTCCTCGCGCTCACGGTCGGCATCGTGCTCGGCAGCACCGTGCTCGAGCCCATGTTCTTCAAGTCGGCCGAGGAGCTCACCGAGACCCTGCGGCAGAACAATGAGCGGTATCTGACGCAGATCTCCCAGCTCCAGGCCCAGCAGGGCGGCAGCGACGCGCTCATCACCGCGCACGCGCCGGAGCTGGTGCGCGACCGGCTCGCCGGGGAGCGGGTCGTCCTCGTCGAGGCCCCGGGCGCCGCCGCCAGCCTGCGGGAGCCGCTGGAGAAGGTCGTCACCGACGCGGGAGCCGTGTACACCGGGCGGGTGAGCCTGACCGACAAGTTCATCGCCGCCGACCAGGTGAACGTGCTGGGCGAGCTCGCCGACGCGGTCGCCCCGGCCGGGCTCGAGTTCGCCCCGAACGCCTCCGCGTACCAGAAGGCGGCGGCCGTGCTCGCCAGCGCGATCGTCACCTCCGACCGGGCGGAGGCCGGGCATCCCAACCCGGCGGCCGCCCAGGTGCTGGAGGCGTTCGAGAAGGGCGACTTCCTCACCGTCGGCGGGGATCCCCGGCAGCGCGCCACCCTCGCGATCGTCCTCGCCCCCGCCCAGCGGTACGAGGGGGAGGACGCGGCCCGGAAGAACGCGGCCATCGTGGCCGTGGCCGCCGGCCTGGACGCGGCCGGCCTCGGCACCGTGGTCGCCGGGGGGACGGACGCCTCCGCCGGCGGCGGGGTGATCGCCGCGCTCCACGACACCGGCGGGGCGGCGTCCGCCGTCTCCACGGTCGATACCGTGGACACGGCCGCGGGCCGCATCGTGGTGATCTACGCTCTTCGGGAGCAGCTCGATGGCGGCTCGGGCTCGTACGGCATCGGTGACGGGGCGAGCGCGTTCGAACCGGAGCTCGCCCACCAGCAGCCGAGCCCGAGCGCGGCGGGCGGGTGATCCGCCGCCGCACGATACCCCGCAGGCGTGAGAGACCAAGGAGAGCCAGCAGTGGCCAATCGCTCATCGCGCGGCGCCCTGACGGGCGCCGTGATCGGTGCGGCCGTGGGTGCGATCGCCGCTCGCGCGGCCTACGCCGCGTTCCGGCGCCGGCCCCCCATCGGCGGTGCGAAGGACTGGTCACGCACCAACCACCGGGGTGAGCAGGTCACGCTGCTCGAAGGGACCGCCCTCGTCACCGGCGCCGGCGCCGCGGCCGTGATCACCCCCGGGCTGTCCCTGCGCCACCGGGCCGCCGCCCTGCTCACCGCCGCCGGGGCGGGGCTGTTCGGCACGTACGACGACCTGTACGGCACGACCTCCTCCAAGGGCTTCAAAGGCCACCTGGCCGCGCTCGCGCGAGGCGAGATCACCAGCGGTGCGGTGAAGATCGCCGGCATCGGGGCGACCGGGCTCGCCGCGGCCGCCCTCGCCGCCCCCGCCAAGGGGGTGGGCGGCGCGCTCGGGGTGCTCGCCGACGGCGCGCTGATCGCGGGCAGCGCCAACCTCGCCAACCTGTTCGACCTGCGCCCCGGCCGGGCGATCAAGGTGGGCCTGCTCGCCGGGGTCCCGCTGCTCGCCGCCTCGGCCGGGTCGCGCGGCGGCCGGTCCGCGGCGGCGCTCGCCGCGGTCCCGCTCGGCGCGGCCGCGGCCCTCCTCCCCGAGGACCTGGGCGAGCGGGCGATGCTCGGGGACGGCGGCGCCAACGCCCTCGGCGCGCTCCTCGGCCTCGCCGCGGTGACCCGGCTGAACCGGCCGGCCCGGCTCGCCGCGCTCGGCGTGGTGGCGGCGCTCACCGCCGCCTCGGAGAAGGTCAGCTTCACCAAGGTGATCGCGGCCAACCCGGTGCTCAACTGGCTCGACATGCTCGGCCGCCGTCCCCCGCAGCCGCAGGCCGTACCACCGGCGGCCGCCAAGGCGGGGCAGGCGGCGCCGGCCGGGAAGGCGAGCGCGGAGCAGGTGTGAGCGGGGCCGGAGCCGGATGAGCGCCGATGGTTAGGCGGCTCGGCCGCGGCGTCGCCGGGGCGGCGGTCCTCATCGGGGCGATCACCGTCCTGGCGCGGATCACCGGGTTCGTCAAGCAGCTCGTCTTCGCCCGCGCGGTCGGCACCAACTGCGTGGCCGCCGCCTACTACACCGCGAACCTCGTGCCGAACATCGTCTTCGAGGTCGTGGTGGGCGGCGCGCTCGCCGGCATGGTGGTCCCGGTGCTCGCCGGGGCCGCGGCGCGCGCCACCGCGGAGGCGCGGGACCGGGTGAGCCGGATCGCCTCCGCGCTGCTGACCTGGGTGCTGGTGCTGCTCATCCCGGTCGCCGTGCTCACCGCCGCGGTGGCCGGCCCGGTGGCGTGGCTGCTCGTGAGCGGCGACATCCCGGGGTGCGCCCCGGACGAGGTGATCGCCCTCGCCACCCGGATGCTGGTGGTCTTCGCCCCGCAGATCCCGCTGTACGGGATCGCCGTCGTCCTCTACGGGGTGCTCCAGGCCCACCACCGGTTCGCCGCGCCCGCGCTGGCCCCGCTGGTCTCCAGCCTGGTGGTGATCGTCGCCTACCTGTCGTACCTGCCGCTCGGCGGCGGTGGCGCGGACCCGGCCGCGGTGCCCCGGCCGGCCGAGCTCGCGCTCTCGATCGGCACCACGCTCGGCGTGCTCTCCCTCGCCCTCACCGTGATCGGGCCGGCCGCGCGGCTGCGGCTGCGGTGGCGGCCCACCCTGCGCTTCCCGGACGGCGTGGCCGGGCAGGTGCGGCGGCTGGCCGTGGCCGGGCTCAGCGCGCTCCTCGCCCAGCAGACCGCGAGCGCGATCGTGATCCCGCTCGCCAACCGGCTGATCGGCGGCGGGGCGCTCGCCGCGTACGGCTACGCCCTGGCGATCTACCAGGTGCCGTACGCCGTGCTCGCCGTGCCGATCGCCACCGGAGCGTTCCCCACGCTCTCCGCCCGGGCCGCGCAGGGCGACCACGCGGGGTTCGCCGCGCTGTCGGCGCAGACCACCCGCGCGGTCGTGCTGGTCTCCGGGCTCGCCGCCGGCGCGCTCGCCGGCGCCGCGGCCCCGATCGCCCAGGTCTTCCTCGCCCAGGCCCAGACGGACGTGCTCCCGGCCGAGTTCGCCCGGGCGGTCGCCCTGTTCGCCCCCGGGCTCGTGGGCTACGGCCTCATGGCCCACCTCAGCCGGGTGCTGTACGCCATCGGCGCCGGGCGGGCCGCGGCCTGGGGGACGGTGACCGGCTGGTTCACCGTCATCGCCGCCCAGATCGTGCTCGCCGCCGTCCTCCCGCCCGAGTGGAGGCTCGGCGGGCTCGCGCTCGGGCAGACCGTCGGCGTGACCGTCGGCGGGGCGGCGCTGCTCATCGCCGTGCTGCGCGCCCGGGGCGCCGCGGCGGCCCACGGCCTCCCCCGGGCCCTGCTCGCTGCGCTGCTCGGCGGGGTGTGCGGCTTCCTGGCCGGCTCCTGGGTGGCGGCGCTGCCCGGGGAGACGGGCCCGTGGGCCGGGGTCGCGGTGACCGCCCTGGCCGGGGCCGCGGCCCTCACCGCCGGACTCCTCGCCGCAGCGGTCGCCGCCCGGCGGGACCTCGCCGCCGTGCTCGCCTCCGCCCGGCGGGGACGGCGGCTTCCGGAACGCGAACCAGTGGACACCGGAGACGGGAGATGACCGGACCGCGGGACGGCCGCGCCGCCGTCCGGGTGCTGCTCGTGCTCGGCAGCAGCACCGGGGGCGTCGGCCGGCACGTGTGCATGCTCGCGCGCGGCCTGGTGCGGCGCGGCCACCGGGTGGCCGTGGCCGGGCCGCGCGCCACCGAGGAGGCGTTCGGCTTCACGGAGGCCGGGGCGCGGTTCGCCGAGGTGCCCATCGCCGACCGGCCCCGCCCGGCGAGCGACGCCCGGTCCGTGGCGCGGCTCCGGGCGCTCGCCCGCGGCGCCGACGTGGTGCACGCGCACGGCCTGCGCGCCGGCGCCCTCGCCGCCCTCGCGCTCACCGGGATGCCGGGCCGTCCCCGGCTCCTCGTCACCCTGCACAACGCGGTCACCGCCGGGGGCGCGATCGGCGCGATCTACCGCCTCCTGGAGCGGATCGTCGCCCGCCGGGCCGACCACGTGCTCGTCGTCTCCCCCGACCTCGGGGAGCGCATGCGGGCCCGCCGGGCGCGCCGCGTCGGCCCGGCGATCGTGCCGGCCCCGCCGCTCGGCGAGCCCACCCGGTCCGCGGCGGAGGTGCGGCAGCGGATCACGGACCTGCTCGGCGCGCGCGGCGCCGTACCCGGGGACGGTGCGGCGCCGGGGAGCGCGGCGGAGCCGGAGCGATCCGCGCCGCCGGAGCCGGCCGGGCCGGAGACCGGGGGAGCCGCCGCCGGAGGCCCGGCGCCCCGGCCGGTGCTGCTCACCGTGGCCCGGCTCGCCCAGCAGAAGGGCCTGGAGACCCTGCTCGACGCCGCGGCCGGGCCGTACCCGGAGGACCCGGTCTTCGTGATCGCGGGGGAGGGGCCGCTGCGGGACGCGCTGCGGGCCCGGATCGAGGCGGACGGGCTGCCCGTGGTCCTGTACGGCTGGGCGGACCCGGCCGACCTGCTCCAGGTGGCGCACGCCGTGATCGTGCCGAGCCGGTGGGAGGGCCAGCCGCTCGTCGTCCAGGAGGCGCTGCGCGCAGGCAAGCCGATCATCGCGACCCGGGTGGGCGGCATCCCGGACATGGTGGGGGAGGCGGCGATCCTCGTGCCTCCGGGCGATCCGGCCGCGCTGCGCCGGGAGATCGGGCGGTTGCTGGGCGACCCCGCGCTCGCCGCCCGGCTCGCCGCGGCCGCGGCCGCCCGGGGCGCGGCCCTGCCCGGCGAGGACGAGGCGGTGGAGTCCGTGCTGGCCTGCTACCGGGCGCAGCGCGGCCGGTGAGCTCACCCCGGAACCCGCTACCACGGGCCGCCGGGGAGCGGACGGGGATACGGAACCGTGACCCCGGTCCCGCCGGCGTAACCCGGCCGGCGGGACCGGCGCGCCGATCGACCCCCGTATACTTGGTGCGGTTGGAGGGGAGTATCCCCACGCGGTGATCTCGTCATCACGGTGTCCCCCAGGGCACCCGGGGTCATCGGTCCGCGCCGCTCGCGGGCGGGAGAGACCTCCGGCATTGTGTTGTGCGCGCGTGCCGGAGGTCGAGTGTGAGCGTGCCCGGGTGGATGTGGGTGGCGGTAATCGCGGGTCTGCTGGCGGTCGTCGTCTTCGACCTGTGGATCACCGAGCGCGACCCACGTGAGTTCTCGATCCGTCAGGCCGGGTTCTGGGTCAGCGTCTACGCCAGCCTCGCCGTGCTGTTCGGCGTCTGGTTAACGTTCTGGGCCGGGATCGAGCCGGGCGCCGAGTTCTTCGCCGGCTACATCACCGAGTACAGCCTGAGCGTCGACAACCTCTTCGTCTTCTACATCATCATGTCGCGGTTCAGGGTGCCGCGGATCTACCAGCACAAGGTGCTGCTGGTCGGCATCGTGCTCGCCCTGGTCATGCGCGGCGCCTTCATCGCGATCGGCGCCGCGGCCCTGGCGCACTTCAGCTGGCTGTTCTACGTCTTCGGCGCCTTCCTCCTCTACACCGCGTACACCCTCATCCGCGACCACAACAAGGAGGAGGAAGAGGAGTTCAAGGAGAACATCCTGCTCCGCTGGGCCCGCCGCGTGTTCCCCACCACGGAGGACTACGTCGGCGCCCGCATCACGGTCCGGGTCGACGGCCGGCGGATGGTCACGCCGATGCTCATCGTGATGATCGCGATCGGCACCACCGACCTGCTCTTCGCCCTCGACTCGATCCCGGCGATCTTCGGCCTCACCAAGGACCCGTTCATCGTCTTCTCCGCGAACGCGTTCGCCCTGATGGGGCTGTGCCAGCTCCACTTCCTCCTCGGCGGGCTGCTGCAGCGCCTCGTCTACCTCAGCTACGGGCTCTCCGTGGTGCTCGCCTTCATCGGGGTGAAGCTCATCCTCGAGGCGCTGCACGAGAGCGGCTTCTCCTGGGCGCCCGAGGTCCCGATCTGGCTCTCCCTCAGCGTCATCGCGGTCACGCTGACGGTGACCACGGTCGCAAGTGTGATCAAAGCCCGAAATCTCGAAAAGGCGCACACCGCGTCGAAAACTTCGTAGAGTTCACAAAGGTGGCGATAACCGCGTTGCCTTGACTCGTTAATGCTCGGGATGACTGCGAGATCGGTAATATCGCTCGTCAGCCCCTACACCGGTCCGTAGTCATCGAAGGTTACAAAGGTTCCCTGTGTCCGATGAATCGTTTACCCGCGATGCGACGCTGACGGCGGGGGCCGCGGCAGGTCCCCTGACGCGTGTCCGGCTCGCGCGCGGAGTGTCCCCTTGGCTGGTTCCGACCGCCGCCGCGGCGGTCACCACGGCCCTGCTGACCCGTCGCTCGTCCAGGTGGGCGCTGGCGGCCGTACCGCTCACCGCCCTCACCGGCGCCATGCTCTGGTTCTTCCGCGACCCCGAGCGCGCCCTGGGGGAGGGACGGTTGCTGGCCCCGGCCGACGGCGTCGTGCAGAGCATCGATCCATGGCCGGACGGCCGGACCAGGGTGGCGATATTCATGAGCCCGCTGAACGTGCACGTCAACCGCGCCCCGGCCGACGGGGTCGTGACCTCGATCGAGCACATCCCCGGTGGCTTCCTGCCGGCCTTCGACAAGGACAGCGACAAGAACGAGCGGGTGGTCTGGAAGTTCGCCACCGCCCTCGGGGAGCTGGAGGTCGTGCAGATCGCCGGCGCGCTCGCCCGCCGCATCGTGACGTACCTCACGCCTGGCGCCAAGGTCTCGCAAGGGGAGCGGATCGGGTTGATCCGGTTCGGCTCCCGGGTCGACGTCTACCTGCCGGAGGGCATCTCCCCGGCGGTCACGGTGGGTCAGCGGACGGTGGCGGGGGTGACGCGCCTTGACCACGCCTGACCTGCACGCCGAGACCACCTGGCCGGTCGGGGAGGTCGGCGACGGGTCCCAGGGCCCGGTCGGCAAGGCCTTCCGCCTCTCCGCCGCCGACTCGCTCTCCCTCGGCAACGCGCTCTGCGGCTTCCTCGCCGTGTGCGTGCTCGCCTGGTCGGCGATCAGCGACCTGCGGGCGAACGCGGAGTTCACCCCGGACCCGCGGTTCTTCGGCACGGCGGTCGTCCTGCTCCTCATCGGCGCGACCTGCGACCTGTTCGACGGCCTGGTCGCGCGGAAGTTCCGGGCCTCGGCCATGGGCGCGGAGCTCGACAACCTCGCCGACGTGATCAGCTTCGGGTTCGCGCCCGCGTTCATGGTCGTGCTCTGGGCGGGCTTCTCGGCCAGCCTGCCGCTCTGGCTGGTGCTCAGCGTGGCCGGGTCGGTGGTGCTCGCCGGCGTGGTACGGCTCGCCCGGTTCGCCTGTGTGAAGACGAAGAGCGGCGACTTCATGGGGTTGCCCATCCCCATGGGGGCGATGACCGTCGTCTCCATCGTGCTGCTCTTCCAGCCGAACCCGCTCGCCATGGCCGGCATCCTCGGCGTGGCCTGGCTGATGGTGAGCCGCATCGAGTACCCCAAGCCGCGGGGCAACCTCGCCGCCGTCGTCTTCGCCTGGATGATGATCAACGTGGCCTGCCTGACGATCTGGGCCTCCGGGCTGCCCGGCGGCGACCACCTGATCAAGGTGGGCGCGACGATGCAGATCGCCATCGTGGCGGCGATTCCGTTGCGCGTTCTGATGTTCAAACAGCAGCAGCGCAGGGAACGACGCTCGGGGAGCCTGGGCTGACGTCCGTCTCGGGAACAGGGGCCCGGTCCCCAGGGCCCCTGTCCGGGCCCGGCCATCAGCTGGATACCGCCTAGTCCGAGGGAGCCCTGGTCGCCATGCCACGTGAGCACACCCGAACGTACTTCCTGGGAAAGCTGGCGCGGGAGCTGGAGCTCCGGGGCTTGGAGGCCTCGCTACGCCCCGATCCGCCCTCGCTGAAGGTCCGCGACCCGGACGCGGCGATCTTCACCGAGACCGTCGACTGCGTGGCCATGCCCGAGGGCTGGTTCTACCGCTGGTCGTGGGGCGACGTGGTGGAGAGCGTGGACGAGCCGGCCGCGGCCGCCGACCGTATCGTGAAGGTCTTCACCACGGAGCAGCCGCGGCCGCACGCCGACCCCGCCGAGCGGTAGCGCCCGCTAGGCCGGGAGCGGGATCCACTCGCGCGACGCGGTGACCTCCGCCAGCCGGTCGGGGAGCGGCTCCACGCCGAGGCCGGGGCCGTCCGGCACCGCGAGGTGGCCGTCGTCGGGCTCGAACGGCGGGGTGATGTCGGCCGGGAAGTAGCGGCGCGATCCGGAGATGTCGCCCGGCAGGGTGAAGCCGGGCAGCGCGGCGAGGGCGATGTTCGCCGCCCGGCCCAGGCCGGTCTCCAGCATGCCCCCGCACCAGACCGGCACGCCGTGCGCGCGGCACAGGTCGTGGATGCGGCGCGCCTCGAGGTAGCCGCCGACCCGGCCCGGCTTGACGTTCACCACGGAGCAGGCGCCGAGCCGGATGGCCGCGGCGGCGTGCTCGGCCGAGAGGATCGACTCGTCCAGGCAGATGGGGGTCCGGATCCGCCGGGCGAGCTCGGCGTGCTGGACGAGGTCGTCGTCGGCGAGGGGCTGCTCGATGAGGAGCAGGCCGAACGGGTCCAGCCGGGCCAGGTGCGCGGCGTCGGCGAGCGTGTAGGCGGCGTTCGCGTCCACCTGGAGCAGCAGGCCGTCGCCGAAGCGCTCGCGGAGCGCGCGGACCGGTTCCACGTCCCAGCCCGGCTTGATCTTGATCTTGATCCGGGCGTACCCCTCGGCGACGTACCGGCCGACGGTGTCGACGAGCTCGGGCAGCGACCCGGTGATGCCGACCGCCACCCCGCACGGCACCCGGTCCCGGACCGCGCCGAGGAACCGGGCGAAGGACTCGCCCGAGGCGCGGAGCTGCGCGTCGAGCACCGCCATCTCCAGCGCGGCCTTCGCCATCCGGTGCCCCTTGACCCACGCCAGCGCCGGGCCGACCCGGTGGGCGTCCGCCTCCCGGGGCAGGGCCGGGATCAGGAAGCGGCGCAGCACGTCGGCGGCGCCGGCCACGTACTCCGGCGTGTAATCCGGCCGGGCCATGGCGGCGCACTCCCCCCAGCCCTCCGCCTCCGGCGTGACCACGCGGACGAGCAGGGCGTCCCGCGTGGTCATCGTGCCGTAGGAGGTGGCGAACGGCGCCGCCAGCGGCATGGTGATCCGGATCAGCTCGACGCCGGTGATCTTCACCAGCCGCGGGCCTTCCACTCCGGCAGGTGAGGGCGCTCGGCGCCGAGCGTGGTGTCGCGGCCGTGCCCCGGGTAGACCCAGCACTCGTCCGGCAGCCGGTCGAACACGCGCTCCACGACGTCGGTGAAGAGCTGCTCGAACTTCTCCCGGTCGCCCCAGGTGTTCCCCACGCCGCCGGGGAAGAGCGAGTCACCGGTGAACAGGTGCCGGTCCTCGTAGAGCAGCGCGATCGACCCCGGGGTGTGGCCGCGCAGGTGGATCACCTCGAACGACGCGTTCCCCACGGTGATCACGTCCCCGTGGACCACCTCGCGGGTCACCGGGACGGGCAGCTCGGGCGCGTCGAGCGGGTGGGCGATCACCTCGGCCCCCGTGGCCCGGGCGACCTCCTTCAGCGCCATCCAGTGGTCCTGGTGGCGGTGGGTGGTCACGATGGCGCGGAGCGGCCGGTCCCCGATCAGCTCGAGCAGCCGGTCGGGCTCGGCGGCCGCGTCGATCAGGAGGCCGTCGCCGGTCGCGTTGCACCGGATCAGGTAGGCGTTGTTCTCGAAGTCCCCGACCTCCATCTTCCAGATGGTGATGCCGGGCAGCTCGCGGACGTCGGGCGGCCCGCCCTTGGTGACGTTACCGGTGTACGTCATGGTCCTCCTTCTCGGTCGGTACGGCTCACGCTAATCCCACCGCCGCGGCCGCGCCGGGGGGAGGGGCCCGTACGGCCGCGGGCCGGGGCACCGCACGGGCGAGCCCACCGGTGAAACGGCCGGGAGGCGCCCGTCCGGCCGTGGATCCGGACGCGGCGGCCCGGCCGGCGGACATCCGCGGGCGGCGGCCCCGGGTGCCGTGGACCCCGTCGGCGGCGGGCCTGGACCGCGGCCGGCCGTACGCCACGGGCGCGGGGCGCCGGAGCCCGTGGCCGCTCACCGGGGAGTTCCCCCGACCGGCGGGCGGAATCCGGCCGGAGCGCATACCCTGGTCGGCCCGGGCGGACGATGCGCCCCGCCCACGCGGACGCGGGCCGGATTCCGGGCGACGGCCCGGTAAGGTCGGTGGCTCGGGATAGCCTATTCGTACACCTGTTTGACTCGTCGATCTTTCGGGACCACCGTGGCTGATCGCCTTATCGTGCGTGGCGCACGAGAGCACAACCTGAAGGACGTCTCGCTGGACCTGCCGCGGGACGCGCTGATCGTATTCACGGGCCTGTCCGGCTCGGGCAAGTCCAGCCTGGCCTTCGACACGATCTTCGCGGAGGGGCAGCGGCGGTACGTCGAGTCGCTCTCCGCCTACGCCCGCCAGTTCCTCGGGCAGCTCGACAAGCCCGACGTCGACTTCATCGAGGGCCTCTCCCCGGCCGTCTCCATCGACCAGAAGTCGACCAGCCGCAACCCGCGCTCGACCGTCGGGACGATCACCGAGGTCTACGACTACCTCCGGCTGCTCTGGGCGCGGATCGGCAAGCCGCACTGCCCGAGCTGCGGCCGTCCCATCGCCAAGCAGACCCCGCAGCAGATCGTCGACCGGGTGCTCGAGCTCCCGGAGGGCACCCGGTTCCAGGTGCTCGCGCCGGTGATCCGCGGCCGCAAGGGAGAGTACGGCGAGCTGTTCCGCGAGCTCCAGACCAAGGGGTTCGCCCGGGCCCGGGTCGACGGCCAGGTGATCCGGCTGGAGGAGCCGCCGGCGCTGAAGAAGTACGAGAAGCACACCATCGAGGTGATCGTCGACCGGCTCGTGGTCAAGGAGAGCGCCCGGCGCCGGCTCACCGACTCGGTGGAGACCGCGCTGCGGCTCTCCGGCGGCACGGTCATGCTCGACTTCGTCGACCTGCCGGAGGACGACCCGAACCGGGAGCGGCTCTACTCCGAGCACCTGTACTGCCCCTACGACGACCTCTCGTTCGAGGAGCTGGAGCCCCGGTCGTTCTCGTTCAACTCGCCCTTCGGGGCGTGCCCCGAGTGCACCGGCCTCGGCACCCGGATGGAGGTCGACCCCGAGCTGGTCGTCCCCGACCCGGAGCGGACGCTCGGCGAGGGGGCGGTCAGCCCGTGGGCGAACGGGCACACCAGCGACTACTTCACCCGCCTGCTCGAGGCGCTCGGCCACGCGATGGGGTTCGACCTCGACACCCCGTGGCATCGGCTGCCGAAGAAGGCGCAGAAGGCGATCCTCTACGGCTACGACGAGCAGGTCCACATCCGGTACCGCAACCGCTACGGCCGGGAGCGCTCCTACTACACCACGTTCGAGGGCGTGATCCCGTGGGTGCAGCGCCGGCACGCCGAGGCCGAGAGCGACGTCGGCCGGGAGCGGTTCGAGGGGTACATGCGCCAGGTGCCCTGCCCGGCCTGCAAGGGCCGGCGGCTCAAGCCGGTCTCGCTCGCCGTGACGGTCGGCGGCAAGTCCATCGCCGACGTCTCGGCGATGTCCATCGCGGAGTGCGCGGCCTTCCTCAGCGACCTGCGGCTCAGCCCACGGGACGCGCAGATCGCCGAGCGGGTGATCAAGGAGATCAAGGCGCGGCTCGGGTTCCTCCTCGACGTGGGGCTCGACTACCTGACCCTCGACCGCCCGGCCGCGACCCTCGCGGGCGGCGAGGCGCAGCGCATCCGGCTCGCCACCCAGATCGGCTCCGGGCTCGTCGGCGTGCTCTACGTGCTCGACGAGCCGTCCATCGGCCTCCACCAGCGGGACAACCAGCGGCTGCTGGACACCCTGCTCAAGCTCCGGGACATGGGCAACACGCTGATCGTCGTCGAGCACGACGAGGACACGATCGCGGCGGCCGACTGGGTGGTGGACATCGGCCCGGGCGCGGGCGAGCACGGCGGGCAGATCGTGGTCTCCGGCACCGTCCAGGACCTGATCGCCTGCGAGGAGTCGATCACCGGCGCGTACCTGTCCGGCCGCCGGAGGATCGACATACCGGAGCGGCGGCGGCCGCGGGACAAGAAGCGGCAGCTCGTGGTGAAGGGCGCGCGCGAGCACAACCTCGCCGGCATCGACGTGGAGTTCCCGCTCGGCGTGTTCACCGCGGTGACCGGGGTGTCCGGGTCGGGCAAGTCCACGCTCGTCAACGACATCCTGTACAACGCGCTCGCCAAGGAGCTGCACGGCGCGCGCACCGTGCCCGGCCGCCACTCGCGGATCACCGGCATCGAGCTGGTGGACAAGGTGGTGCACGTCGACCAGTCGCCGATCGGCCGTACCCCGAGATCGAACCCGGCGACCTACACCGGGGTCTTCGACCACGTGCGGAAGCTCTTCGCCGCCACCACCGAGGCGAAGGTCCGCGGCTACCAGCCCGGGCGGTTCAGCTTCAACATCAAGGGCGGCCGCTGCGAGGCCTGCGCCGGCGACGGCACCATCAAGATCGAAATGAACTTCCTGCCGGACGTCTACGTGCCCTGCGAGGTCTGCCACGGGGCCCGGTACAACCGGGAGACCCTGGAGGTCCGCTACAAGGGCAAGACGATCGCCGACGTCCTCGACATGCCGATCGAGGAGGCGCTCGAGTTCTTCGACTCGATCCCGGCGATCCGCAGCCACCTCCAGACGCTCTGCGACGTCGGGCTGGGGTACGTCCGGCTCGGCCAGCCGGCCACCACCCTCTCCGGGGGCGAGGCGCAGCGCGTCAAGCTCGCGGCCGAGCTGAAGCGGCGCTCCACCGGCCGTACGGTCTACGTGCTCGACGAGCCGACCACGGGCCTGCACTTCGAGGACATCCGCCGGCTGCTCGGCGTGCTCCACCGCCTGGTGGACGCCGGCAACACGGTGATCGTCATCGAGCACAACCTCGACGTGATCAAGACGGCCGACTGGATCATCGACATGGGGCCGGAGGGCGGTTCCCGGGGCGGCCGGGTGGTCGCCGCGGGCACGCCGGAGGAGGTCGCCCAGGTCGAGGAGAGCCACACCGGCCGCTTCCTCCGCAAGATCCTCGGCGGCTGAGCGCCCGCGGACGGCACGGGTGAACGCCCGGGTGAGGGAGCGCCGGCCCGGGTCGTCATCGAGGCGGCGGCCGAGCGGAGGGCGGGTCAGCGGCGGCCGGGCACGCTCCGGGATGTCCCGATCGTCGCGGTAGAGCGGGCGCGGCACCGCGGGCGGTGAGCCGGCGCAGCAGCGTGGCCGAGGGAACGCATCACCCCGGGAGACCGGGTGCGCGCGGACCCCGGCTGGGCGCGGACCGGGCCCGGATGGCCGGCCACGGGATCCGTGCGCCATCTCGAGCCGAGGCGCGTCATCGTGGCCGGGAGCCGGGATCTCACCACGGGTGGGAGCGGCTTGTGACCGCCGACGTCCGCGGGCGCGTCACCGTGAACGGGGGAGCGCCGCCGTGAACAGGGGAGGGGCGTACGACCACGGGCGTGGGACGTGGCGCGCCACCGCCGCGCAGCCGTGACCGGGGCGAGCGCGTCATCGTGGCCGGGGAGCCGGGATCTCACCACGGGTGGGAGCGGCGCCGTCTCGGGTGTGCGCAGGATCACACCTCTCGTTCGGGTCCGGACGGAACCCCCACGGCGTGAGAGCCGTAACCAACCACATACGGTGAAAGTCATGGCGGGGACGGGCCGAAACGGGCCGTCCCCGGCACCCATCCGGAGAGGTTGAGCATGACCGATACCACACGCCGGGCCCTGATCCTCGGTACCGGAGCGGCCGGGGTGGCCGCCGCCCTGGCCGCCTGCGGCGGGGGCGGCTCGGATGGCGCGGCGGGCGGAGATGCCGGGGAGAGCGTGAACGTCAACGCCTCCGACATCCCGGTCGGCGGGGGCCGGGTCATCCGGGACAAGCGGATCGTGGTCACCCAGCCCACCCAGGGCGAGTTCAAGGCCTTCAGCGCGGTCTGCACCCACCAGGGGTGCCTCGTCGGCAGCGTCGACAAAGGGGCGATCATCTGCCACTGCCACAACACGCTGTTCGACATCGCCGACGGCTCGGTGAAGGAGGGCCCGGCGAAATCGCCGCTCCCCGCCCGGAACGTCACGGTCCAGGGCGACACGGTCGTCGTGGGGTAGCCGCCCGGCCGCTTCCGGCGCGGGCGGCCCGTTCCGCCCGCGCCGGAGACGGGACATGCGCGAGTAGGCTTTCGGTGTGGCGGATCCGGCAACGTACCGACCGGCGCCCGGTTCCATCCCCGAGTCGCCGGGCGTCTATCGCTTCCGCGACGCCGGCGGACAGGTGATCTACGTCGGCAAGGCGAAGAACCTCCGCCAGCGGCTCAACTCGTACTTCACCGACTTCGCCGGTCTGCACCCGCGGACCCAGACCATGCTCACCACCGCGGCCTCGGTCGACTGGACCGTGGTGAGCAACGAGGTCGAGGCGCTGCAGCTCGAGTACTCCTGGATCAAGGAGTACGATCCGCGGTTCAACGTCAAGTACCGGGACGACAAGTCATACCCGTACCTCGCGGTCACCATGGGGGAGGAGTACCCCCGGGTGCAGGTGCTGCGGGGCGCCAAGCGCAAGGGCACCCGGTACTTCGGCCCGTACTCCCACGCCTGGGCGATCCGGGAGACCGTGGACCTGCTGCTCCGCGTGTTCCCGGTGCGGACCTGCTCGGCGGGCGTGTTCAAGCGCGCCGCCCAGATGGGGCGGCCCTGCCTGCTCGGGTACATCGACAAGTGCTCCGCCCCCTGCGTCGGCCGGGTCACCGCGGAGGAGCACCGGAAGATCGCCGAGGACTTCTGCTCCTTCATGGCGGGCGACACCGGCAGGTTCATCAAACGGCTCGAGCGGGAGATGCGGGAGGCCGCCGAGGCCGAGGAGTTCGAGCGGGCCGCGCGGCTCCGGGACGACATCCGGGCCCTCCAGCGGGCCCTGGAGAAGCAGGCCGTCGTGCTCGGCGAGGCCACCGACTGCGATGTGATCGCCATCGCCGAGGACGCGCTCGAGGCCGCCGTGCAGGTGTTCTACGTGCGGGGCGGCCGCATCCGCGGCCAGCGCGGCTGGGTGGTCGACAAGGTCGACGACGCGTCCACCGGTGAGCTCGTCGAGCGGTTCCTGCTGCAGATGTACGGCGACGCCGCGGTCCCGCGGGAGATCCTCGTCCCCGTGGAGCCGCCGGACTCGGCCGCGCTCGCCGAGGTGCTGAGCGAGCGGCGCGGCGGCCGGGTCGAGCTGCGGGTCCCCCGGCGGGGGGACAAGAAGGCCCTGCTGGAGACCGTGGAGCGGAACGCCAAGGAGTCCCTCGCCCAGCACAAGATGCGCCGGGCGAGCGACCTGACCACCCGCAGCCGGGCGCTGCAGGAGATCGCGGACGCGCTCGGCCTGGAGCAGGCGCCGCTGCGCATCGAGTGCTTCGACGTCTCGCACACCCAGGGCTCCGACGTGGTCGGCTCCATGGTGGTGTTCGAGGACGGCCTGGCCCGCAAGAGCGAGTACCGGCGGTTCGCCGTGCGGAACCCGGACGGTGACGCGGCCTCGATCCACGAGGTGGTGCGCCGCCGGTTCAAGCGCTACCTGGAGGAGCGGGTGGCCACGGGCGACCTCGCCCCCGCCCTGGAGGGGGCGGAGGGCGACGAGGAGCGGCCGGGCGCGGGCACGCCGATCGACCCGGACACCGGCCGGCCGCGCAAGTTCGCCTACCCGCCCAACCTGGTCGTGGTGGACGGCGGCCCGGCGCAGGCGGCGGCCGCGCAGCGCGCGCTCGACGAGCTCGGCATCGACGACGTGGCGGTCTGCGGCCTGGCCAAGCGGCTGGAGGAGGTGTGGCTGCCGGGCGAGGACCACCCGGTGATCCTGCCGCGCGGCAGCGAGGGGCTTTACCTGCTCCAGCGGATCCGCGACGAGGCGCACCGTTTCGCCATCACCTACCATCGGTCCAAGCGGTCGAAGGCGCTGAAGGAGAGCGCGCTCGACGGGATCCCGGGCCTGGGACCGGCGCGTCGGCAGGCGCTGCTGCGCCATTTCGGCTCGCTGAAGCGGTTGCGCGACGCGACCGAGGAGGAGATCCGTGCCGTTCCCGGCATCGGGCCGGCGACCGCCGAGGCGATCGTCAGCGCGTTGCGGGGCGATAAGGCGTGAACGCGCCCCGGGCCAGGCACGCGGCGGCCGGGGACCGGGCGCACCGCGCCGTGCTCCCCGCGCGGGACGGCGCATCCATCGGCAGGGGCGGTGAGCGGAGATGACGACGAGACAGCCGTCGTTCGTGGTGATCACGGGCATGTCGGGGGCCGGGCGCAGCACCGCGGCCAAGGCGCTCGAGGACCTGGGCTGGTACGTCATCGACAACCTGCCGCCCGGCATGCTCTCCTCGCTCGCCGAGGAGGCGGGCAAGGCGACCGACCGGGTGGCCGTCGTGGTCGACGTGCGCAGCCTCGCGTTCACCACGGACCTCAACGCGGCGATCGAGGAGCTCGACGGCCGGGGCGTGGACGTCCGGGTGGTCTTCCTCGAGGCGGGCGACGAGGAGCTGGTCCGCCGGTTCGACAGCGTACGGCGCCCGCACCCCCTGCAGGGGGACGGCCGGCTCGTCGACGGGATCAACCGGGAGCGCGGGATCCTCCGGGAGGTGCGCGCCAACGCCGATCTCGTCATCGACACCTCGCGGCTCAACGTGCACGAGCTGCGCAAGAAGATCGCCTCGTACTTCGGCGGCGAGGACCGGCCGGGGCTGAAGGTCACCGTCGTCTCGTTCGGGTACAAGTACGGGCTGCCGGTCGATGCCGATATCGTGATCGATTGTCGGTTTCTGCCCAACCCGCATTGGGTGCCCGAGCTGCGGCCGATGACCGGGCTCGACGCGCCGGTCCGGGAGTACGTGCTCAACCGGCCGGGGGCGAAGGAGTTTCTCGACGGGTACGAGGAGGTCTTCGGAGTCGTGGCAGCCGGCTACGTCCGGGAGGGGAAGGAGTACGCCACCCTCGCCGTGGGGTGCACCGGAGGCAAGCACCGCAGCGTGGCGGTCGCCGAGGAGCTCGCGGCGCGATTGCGGGAACGCGGCATGGACGTCCAGGTCACCCACCGGGACGTGGGCCGCGAGTGACGCCCGAGACCGCGGGCGCTCCGGAGCGCTCCGGCGCCCCGGACGGCCCGCCCCCGAGACACGCCGAGCCGCCGGGGGGATCCGGCCGGCCGGCGGGCGGACCCAGGGTGGTGGCCCTCGGCGGTGGGCACGGCCTGTACGCGTCGCTGACCGCCCTCCGCACCGTCACCTCGAACCTGACCGCCGTGGTGACCGTGGCCGACGACGGCGGCTCGAGCGGCCGGCTCCGGCGCGAGCTCGGCGTGCTGCCGCCCGGTGACCTGCGGATGGCCCTCGCGGCCCTCTGCGGGGACGACGAATGGGGCCGTACGTGGAGCAGGGTCGTCCAGCACCGGTTCCGCAGTGAGGGGGAGCTGCACGGGCACGCGGTCGGCAACCTGCTCATCGTCGCGCTCTGGGAGCTGCTCGGTGACCCCGTCATCGGGCTGGAGTGGGTGGGCCGGCTGCTGGGCGCCCACGGCCGGGTGCTGCCCATGGCCTCGGTGCCGCTGGACATCCAGGCGGAGGTCGAGGTCGACGGGAGGATCACGACCGTCCGGGGACAGGTCGCCTGCGCCACCACCCCGGGCCGGGTGCTGTCGATCTCGCTGCTCCCGCCGGACCCGCCCGCCTGCCCGCAGGCCGTCGAGGCGATCCGCGAGGCCGACTGGGTGGTGTTCGGCCCGGGGTCGTGGTTCACCAGCGTGCTGCCGCACCTGAAGGTGCCGGAGCTGGCCCGGGCGCTGCACGAGACCCGCGCCCGACGCGTGGTGATCCTCAACCTGGCGCCCCAGCCCGGGGAGACCGACGGGTTCTCGCCGGAGAAGCACCTGGAGGTGCTGCGGGAGCACGCCCCCGCGCTCACCTTCGACACGGTGCTCGCCGACCATAGGGTCGTGGGGGACCGGCGGGCCCTGGAGAAGGCGGCGGAGGCCATGGGAGCCCGCCTGGTATTGGCGGATGTGGCCGTTTCGGACGGGTCTCCCCGCCACGATGGGCCACGTCTTGCCTCGGTGCTGGCAGAGATTTTCCATGGGAACCGGCGATCGTCTCGGGGCCACGTGCGAGAGACTGGCGCCTGAAGTCGTTCTGGGGGAGGGCACGCGCAGATGGCCATGACGGGCATGGTGAAGGACGAGCTGAGCCGGCTCTCGGTGCTCAAGCCGTGCTGCCGGAAGGCCGAGGTCTCGACGCTGCTGCGGTTCGCGAACGGGCTGCACCTGGTCGGGGGACGGATCGTCATCGAGGCGGAGCTCGACACGAACGTCGCGGCGCGGCGGCTGATCAAGGACATCTCGGAGGTGTTCGGGCACAAGGCCGAGGTGCTCGTGCTCGCGCCGTCCGGCCTGCGCAAGACGTCCCGGTACGTGGTGCGCGTCTACAAGGACGGGGAGGCCCTCGCCCGGCAGACCGGTCTCATCGACAACCACGGCCGCCCGGTGCGGGGACTGCCCCGGCAGGTGGTGGCCGGGGCGACCTGCGACGCCGAGGCCGCCTGGCGCGGGGCGTTCCTCGCGCACGGCTCGCTCACCGAGCCGGGCCGCTCGATGTCGCTCGAGGTGACCTGCCCGGGCCCTGAGGCGGCCCTCGCCCTGGTCGGCTCCGCCCGCCGGCTGAAGATCCACGCCAAGGCGCGGGAGGTGCGCGGCGTCGACCGGGTGGTGGTGCGGGACGGCGACGCGATCAGCGCGCTGCTGACCCGGATGGGGGCGCACGACAGCGTCCTGGCGTGGGAGGAGCGCCGGGTGCGGCGCGAGGTGCGGGCGACGGCGAACCGGCTCGCGAACTTCGACGACGCCAACCTGCGCCGGTCCGCCCGGGCCGCCGTCGCCGCGGGCGCGCGGGTGCAGCGCGCGCTGGAGATCCTCGGCGACGAGGCGCCCGAGCACCTGGTGATGGCGGGTCGGCTCCGGGTGGAGCACAAGCAGGCCTCGCTCGAGGAGCTGGGGCAGATCGCCGACCCGCCGCTCACCAAGGACGCGATCGCCGGCCGGATCCGCCGCCTGCTGGCCATGGCGGACAAGAAGGCGCAGGACCTCGGCATCGCCACCACCGAGGCGAGCATCCCCGCCGACCTGCTCTCGCAGTGAGCACCGGGCCCGCGCGCTGAACGGCGCGGGCCTCCGCTGAACGGCGCGGGTCTCCGGTGGGTGGAGCGGCCTCTGAGGACTGCGCGGGTCTCCGGTGGGCGGAGCGGGACTCGGCCATGAGCGGCGACGGGCTCTCGCGGTGCGCATCGGAGACTCTCGCGGCGCATGGGAGACCCTCACGGTGCGCGCCGAGGGGTCCCGCGGTCGCGCTCGAAAGGCCCCGTGGCCGCCGCATCGAAAGGTCCCGCGGGTCCGCGCATCGGGCCGTGCGGCGCGTGGCGAGAGGCCTCCTGGGCGGTGGCGAGGGCAGGCTTCCGTGGCGAGGGGCATGACCCTCGCGGTTCGCGCGACCGGGCGTTACGGCGGCGGCGCGGGCCCGGCCGCGCCCCGGCGCCGTTCGTCACGCCCGCCCTCGGGCCGGAGCACCGTCTTCCCTGGCCCGGAGCACCGCATTCCCGGGCCTGGAGCACTGTGTTCCCGGGCCCGGGCGCACCGCGCCCGGGAGGCCCCGATGGGCCCCATCCGTGCTTAATCGATCACAAGTACCGGGTCCAAATGGTCTAGACCGCTTGGCTTTCGATAGGGTCTGCTACTGAGGTTCCATCCAGCCATGGCGCCGGGGAACCGGCGCACGACCGTTGAGGAGTCGGATCCCGTGACCATCCGCGTAGGCGTCAACGGCTTCGGCCGCATCGGCCGCAACTTCTGGCGCGCCGTGGCCGCCAGTGGCAAGGACATCGAGGTGGTGGCTGTCAACGACCTCACCGACCCCGCCACCCTCGCCCACCTGCTGAAGTACGACAGCATCCTGGGCCGGCTTCCGAACGAGGTGAAGGTCTCCGGCGACGAGATCATCGTCGACGGGAAGTCGATCAAGGTGTTCGCCGAGCGGGACCCCGCCAAGCTCCCGTGGGGCGACCTCGGGGTTGACGTCGTCGTGGAGTCGACCGGGCTCTTCACCGACGCCAACAAGGCGCGCGTGCACGCCGAGAACGGCGCGAAGAAGGTCATCATCTCCGCGCCGGCGAAGAACGAGGACATCACGATCGTGATGGGCGTCAACCACAAGTCGTACGACCCGAAGGCCCACACGATCATCTCGAACGCGTCCTGCACCACGAACTGCCTCGCGCCGATGGCCAAGGTCATCCACGAGGCCTTCGGCATCGAGAAGGGCCTCATGACCACGGTCCACGCGTACACGCAGGACCAGAACCTGCAGGACGGCCCGCACCGTGACCTCCGGCGCGCCCGCGCCGCCGCGCTGAACATCGTGCCGACCTCGACCGGCGCCGCCAAGGCGATCGGCCTGGTGCTGCCCGAGCTCAAGGGCAAGCTGGACGGCTACGCGCTCCGCGTGCCCGTGCCGACCGGCTCGGCCACCGACCTGACCGTGGACGTCCGCAAGGAGACCTCGGTCGAGGAGGTCAACGCGGCGATCAAGGCCGCCGCCGAGGGCGAGCTCAAGGGCATCCTCTCCTACACCGAGGACCCGATCGTCTCCGCCGACATCGTCACCGACCCGGCCTCCTGCATCTTCGACGCCGGCCTCACCAAGGTCATCGGCAACCAGGTCAAGGTGGTCGGCTGGTACGACAACGAGTGGGGCTACTCCAACCGCCTCGTGGACCTGATCGAGTACGTGGGTGCCACCCTCTGATGATCGGAATCGACGAGCTCGACGTTAAGGGTCGGAGCGTCTTCGTGCGCTCCGACCTGAACGTCCCCCTCGACGGGGACAACATCACCGACGACGGCCGGATCCGCGCGTCGGCGCCGACCATCAAGAAGCTGGTGGAGCGCGGGGCCAAGGTGATCGTCGGCGCCCACCTGGGCCGCCCGAAGGGCCAGCCCAACCCGAAGTACTCGCTCGCCCCGGTGGCCCGGCGCCTCGGCGAGGTGCTCGGGCAGGAGGTCGCGTTCGCGACCGACGTGGTGGGCGAGTCCGCGCAGGCCACGGTCGCCGGCCTGAAGGAGGGCCAGGTCGCGCTCCTGGAGAACCTGCGCTTCGAGCCGGGCGAGGAGTCCAAGGACGACGCGGTCCGGGGTGAGTTCGCCGACAAGCTCGCCTCGTTCGCCGAGCTGTACGTCGGGGACGGTTTCGGGGCGGTGCACCGCAAGCACGCGAGCGTCTACGACCTGCCCAAGCGGCTGCCGCACGCGGCCGGCGACCTCGTGCGCGCCGAGGTCGAGGTGCTCAAGCGGCTCACCGAGAACCCGGTCCGGCCGTACGTGGTGGTCCTGGGCGGCGCGAAGGTCTCCGACAAGATCGGCGTGATCGCCAACCTGCTCGGCAAGGTCGACCGCCTGCTCATCGGCGGGGGCATGGCCTACACCTTCCTCAAGGCCCAGGGCCACGAGGTCGGCGGGTCGCTCCTCCAGGAGGACCAGCTCGACCAGGTGCGGGGCTTCCTCGCCGAGGCGGCCGAGCGCGGGGTGGAGATCGTGCTCCCGGTCGACGTGGTGGCCGCCACCCACTTCGCGGCGGACGCGCCCCACGAGGTGGTGGACGCGACCGCGATCCCGGCGGACCGGCAGGGCCTCGACATCGGCCCGCGGACCCGCGAGCTGTTCGCCGCCAAGCTCGCCGACGCCAAGACGGTGTTCTGGAACGGCCCGATGGGCGTGTTCGAGTTCGACGCCTTCGCCGGGGGCACCCGCGCGATCGCCGAGGCGCTGGTCAAGTCGGACGCGTTCACCGTGGTCGGCGGCGGTGACTCGGCGGCCGCGGTCCGGCGGCTCGGCCTGCCGGAGGACGGCTTCTCGCACATCTCCACCGGCGGCGGGGCGAGCCTCGAGTACCTCGAGGGCAAGAAGCTTCCCGGACTCGCCGCGCTGGAGGAGTAGCAGATGGCCGACCGCAAGCCGCTGATCGCCGGCAACTGGAAGATGAACCTCAACCATCTCGAGGCCATCGCGCTCGTCCAGAAGCTGGCGTTCTCGCTGACCGACAAGGACTACGACAAGGTGGACGTCGCGGTGCTCCCGCCGTTCACCGACCTGCGCAGCGTGCAGACCCTGGTCGCGGGGGACAAGCTCCGCATCCTGTACGGCGCGCAGGACCTGTCGGCGCACGACTCGGGCGCCTACACCGGGGAGATCTCGGGTGCGATGCTCGCCAAGCTCGGGTGCACCTTCACCCTGGTGGGTCACTCCGAGCGCCGGCAGTACCACCACGAGGACGACGCGCTCTGCAACGCCAAGCTCAAGGCCGCGTTCCGCCACGGGCTCACCCCGATCCTGTGCGTGGGCGAGGGCCTGCCGATCCGCCAGGAGGGCCGCCACGTCGAGTACACGCTCGAGCAGCTCGACGGCGCGCTGTCCGGGATCCCGGCCGAGCAGGCGAAGTCGATCGTGGTGGCGTACGAGCCGGTCTGGGCGATCGGCACCGGGGAGGTCGCCACGCCGAAGGACGCTCAGGAGGTGTGCGGGGCCATCCGGTCCCGGCTCGCCGAGAGCTACGGAGACGAGGTGGCGCAGGTCGTCCGTATCCTGTACGGAGGATCGGTGAAGTCGGGGAACATCGCCGGCATCATGGCGGAGCCCGACATCGACGGCGCCCTCGTCGGCGGGGCGAGCCTCGATGCGGGGGAGTTCGTCAAGATCTGCCGGTTCGGTGAGAACTCCGGCTGACCGGCCCGAAGTGAGGGTGCGACTTGTCATCAGGTCGTACCCTCATTAAGACAATGAATCGTCACGCCATCGACGTGCACACGGATAGTGGCACGCCCGGATAGAGGAACAGGTCTACGGTGACTATCGGCATCTCCATCACCCTCATCCTGTCGAGCATCCTGTTGGTGCTGCTCGTCCTGCTGCACAAGGGCAAGGGGGGCGGCCTGTCGGATCTGTTCGGCGGTGGCTTCTCCTCCTCGTTCGGAGGATCCTCGGTGGTGGAGCGCAACCTAGACCGGCTCACCATCATCACGGGTGTGATCTGGTTCGTGTGCATCGTCGCGCTGGGCCTGCTGCTCAAGCCGTAGCGGCGCGCCCGGCAAGCGGGACAGAGATTCACTCCCCCCTCCCCGGGGCGATCGAGCGCAAGGAGTTCACCGGTGGGTAGTGGCAACGCGATCCGTGGCAGCCGAGTCGGCGCCGGCCCCATGGGAGAGGCCGAGCGCGGCGAGGCCGCACCCCGTGTACGGGTCTCGTATTGGTGCGCCAACCAGCACGAGGTCCGTCCGGCCTTCGCCAGCGACGCGCCCATCCCGGAGATCTGGGACTGCCCACGCTGCGGGCTTCCGGCCGGGCGTGACCGGTCGAACCCGCCCGCTCCGCCGAAGAACGAGCCGTACAAGACGCACCTCGCGTACGTGAAGGAGCGTCGCAGCGAGGAGGACGGCCGGCAGATCCTCGCCGAGGCTCTGGAGCGGCTGCGCAAGTCTCCCCACCGCCCGAAGATCACGTACTGACCGCGATCGGCGCCGCCCCGGCGCCGGAACGGTGAAGCCCTCGCCCCGCCCGGGGCGAGGGCTTCCTGCTCTTCCGGGCGCGCGCCGCCGGGGCCGGCCCCTTCCAGTGGGGCTTGCCCGCGCGGCCCGGCCGCCGGGGCCGCCGGCGTGCCGGCCGCGGTCCGCACGTTTCCCGGGCCTCCCCGCCGCGTGACACGTGTGCGGGACGACCTCGGCTGGCCGGGCCCGCCGTGAGCACGCGCGCCGAGCGGGCCCAGGCCGCCGTCCGGCGCTCTGGCCGGCGCGCCTCCGGCGATCCCGCCGGCACGCCGCCCGGCCGGTCAGGCGTGGTAGACGCACTCCCCGTCGAGGAACGTCATCCGGACCCGGGTGGTCCAGATCTCACCCGGTTCCAGGGCGAACGGATCCCGGTCGAGCACGACCAGGTCCGCGGGCCGGCCCGGCTCGATCACCCCGGCGGGCGACCCGTTCACCCAGGCCGACCCCGCGGTGTACGCGGTGAGGATCGTCCGGAGGTCGATGCGCTGCTCCGGCAGGAACGGCGTCTGGGCGGTGGGGTAGGACGCGTGGACCGAGCCGCCCGGCTCGGTGCGGTTCACCGCAACGTGCATGCCCTGCAGGGGGTCGGCCGAGGAGACCGGCCAGTCGGACCCGGCGGCGAGCCGGGTGCCGTGCCGTACCAGGTCGGCGAAGGGGTACTGCCAGCGCGCCCGCTCCGGGCCCAGGTAGGGGATGCACAGCTCGTCCATCTGGGCGTGGTGGGTGGCCCAGAGCGGCTGGATGTTCGCGGTCACCCCGATCCGGGCGAACCGCGGCACGTCCTCCGGGTGGATGATCTGCACGTGCGCGATGTGGTGCCGGTTGGCCGGGTCGGTGCCGGAGAGGGCGTCGAGCGCCTCCCGCACCGCGCGCTCGCCGATCGCGTGGAAGTGCACCTGGAACCCGAGCGCGTCGAGCTCCTTGACGTACCCGGGCAGCAGCTCCGGGTCCACGTAGGAGAGCCCGGTGCCGCCGCAGCCGCAGTACGGCTCGATGACCGCGGCGGTGAAGTTCTCCGGGATCCCGTCCTGCATGATCTTCACCGCGGTGGCCCGGAACCGGGGGAGCCCGTCCGCGCGTGCCCGCCGCTCCACCAGCTCGGGGATCTGCTCGGCGCCCCGGGTGCGGTCCCACCACAGCGCCCCGACCACCCGCGCCTTGAGCCGCCCGGACTCGGCGGCCGACAGGTAGACCGGGAGCTGGTCGTCCGACCCGGCGTACGAGCCGACGATCGCGTCCTGCCACCCGGTGATCCCGAGGGAGAACAGGTGGGACTGCGCGTCCATCAGGGCGGCGTCGAGGTCGGCGGCGGTGGGGCGCGGGGTGAGCAGGCCGACGAGGTCCATGGCGCCCTCGTGGAGCACGCCGCTCGGCGTGCCGTCCGGGTCGCGCTCGATCCGGCCGTCGGCCGGGTCGGGGGTGTCCTTGGTGATCCCGGCGAGCTCCAGCGCCCGGGTGTTCACCCACGCCGCGTGGTGGTCGCGCTGGACCAGGTACACCGGCCGGTCGAGGAAGTCGAGCTGGGTGCGGTGGGGCAGGCCGCCCGGGAAGGCCGACATGTCCCACCCGCCGCCGTCGATCCACTCCCGGTCCGGGTGCGCGGCCGCGTACTCCGCGATCTTCGTGAGGTAGGCGTCGAGGCCGAACACCCCGGACAGGTCGCACTTGGCGCGCTCCAGCCCGGCCTGCACGGGGTGGATGTGCGCGTCGACGAACCCGGGGGTGAGCAGCCCGCCGGCGAGGTCGACCGGCTCGGCCCCGGGCGCGAGCCGTACCAGGTCGGCCTCGCGGCCGACCGCGGCGATCCGGCCGTCCCGGACGAGCACGGCCTCGGCGAAGCCGCCGGGCGTGAAGACGCGGCCGCCCTTGAACAGGATCTCAGCGCACACGGCTCTCCTCTCTTCGGGTCTGCACTGCGGGGCTGCGCGGCGGGCTCAGTGGCCGGTGATGAGGTCGGCGATCTTGGCGAGCACGGAGGTGCGGGCCAGCCCCGCGCTCTCCCGGGCGTCGGCCAGCCGGTAGAGGCGGTACATGGAGTGGACGCCGAGCCACCGCAGCGGCTCGGGCTCCCACGCGCGCACCCGGCGCCCCACCCAGGGCAGGCCGGTGAGCTCGGTCTCCCGGCCGAGCACCAGGTCGCACAGGGTACGGCCGGCCAGGTTGGAGGTGGTCACCCCGTGGCCGGTGTAGCCGCCGGCCCAGCCGAGCCCGGTGGCCCGGTCCACGTGGACGGTCGAGCACCAGTCGCGGGGCACGCCGAGCACCCCGGACCAGGCGTGGTCCACCCGGAACCGGGCGACGGCGGGGAAGAACGCGGTGAGCAGCTCCCACAGCGCACCGATGGTCCAGGCGGGGGTGTGGCCCCGGGCATCGATCCGCGACCCGTAGAGGTACGGCTTGCCGCGCCCGCCGAACGCGATCCGGCCGTCGGCGGTGCGCTGCGCGTAGATGTAGTAGTGGGCCATGTCGCCGAGGAGCTCCTGGCCGTCCCAGCCGATCTCCGCCCAGACGTCGTCCGGCAGCGGCTCGGTGACGATCATGGAGCTGTTCAGCGGCAGCCAGGCCCGGCGGTACCCGGGGATGCGGGCGGTGAACCCCTCGGTGCAGCGGAGCACGTAGCCGGCCCGCACCGTGCCGCGCGGGGTGACCGCCCGGCCGGGGGCGATCTCGGTGACCGGGGTCCGCTCGTAGATCTCCACGCCGAGGCGCCGCACGGCCTCGGCGAGCCCGCGGACGAGCTTGGCCGGCTGGATCCGGGCGCAGTGCGGGGTCCAGGTCGCGGCCACGGCGCCGTTGACCCGGATCCGGGAGTCGAGCTCCCCGGTGGAGAGCAGGCGGACGTCCTCCTCGGTCCACCCCCACCGCCGCTGGGCGGCGAGCGACTCGTGCAGCCGGGCCGCCTGGGCGGCGGAGCGCGCGACCGTGAGCTCCCCGCCCTTGACGATGTCGGCGTCGATGCCCTCCGCCGCGGCCACCTTGATCACCTCGTCGATGGCCGCGAACATCGCCCGCTGGAGCCGCCGGACGGCGTCGGCGCCGTGGGTCTTCGCGTAGCGCTCCGGCGATCCGGCGAGCGCCCCGGTCAGCCAGCCGCCGTTGCGGCCCGACGCGCCGAACCCGGCGAACTCCTTCTCCAGGACGGCGATCCGGAGGGACGGCTGCGCCTTCTTGAGGTAGTAGGCGGTCCACAGCCCGGTGTACCCGGCGCCGACGATGGCGACGTCGGCCTCCAGGTTCCCGTCGAGCGGGCCGCCCGGCTCGGGCACCCCGATCGAGCGGTACCAGAACGACACCTCACCGTTGACGAAATCCGGCGACAGCGGAGCAGTCATGGCGCCAATCCTGCTATATCAGTGACGATCTCGCTATCCTGCGACGAAAATCGTGGCATAGTTCCGGTACTTGTGCGGATGCCCGGCTGTTTTCGGCCGCTGTGGGAACGGAAACGGGTGGCTCATCTCCGTGTAGCCGTGGTGTAACGGCGCCCGGCGAGACTGTGGGGGGACCAGGGAGAGGGGAGGAGCTGCCGATGGGGTTCTACCGGATCAGAACGACGGTGGACGAACGGCCGGGACGGCTGGCGTCCATCGCCGCGGCACTCGCGGAGAAGGGCGGCAACATCCTGGGGCTGTCGGTGCAGAGCGACGCTGACGGCACGGTGGACGAGTTCCTGGCGGACGTCCCCGCGTCACCCGAGGCGATCCGGGCCGCCCTGGAGGCGGCCGGAGGGCGCGGGGTGCGGATCGTGCCCGCCACCGCCCGCGAGCTCACCGACGAGCCGACGCGCGCCCTGCTGCTCGCCGCGCGGCTCACCGCCGCGCCCTGGCGGCTGCCCGAGGTGCTCGCCGAGCTGCTGCGCGCGGACGACGCACGCTGGGTGTACGGCTCGTCCGCCGGCGACCTGGCCGGAGAGCTGCCCGACCCCACGCTGCTCGTGGTGCCCGTGGCGCCCCGCCGGGCGGTCCGGATCCGCCGCACCCGCCTGCCGTTCACGCTCGCCGAGGCCGCCCGCGCGGCGGCCCTCGCCCGCCTGGTGCAGCCGCCCCGGGAGCCCGCCACCGTGGGCGAGCCGGTGCGGCTCGCCGACGGCGCCGAGGTCGTGGTCCGGCCGCTCACCGAGCACTACCGGGAGTCCCTTCGCGACCTGCACGAACGCTGCTCCCCGGAGACGCGCCGGCTGAGGTACTTCACCTCGCTCCCGCAGCTCCCGCCGGACATGTTCGACCGGCTCTGCGACCGCGACCGCGGCAGGTCGTTCGTGGCCGGCCGGGACGGCCAGGTGGTGGCCCTGGCGAGCCTGATGTTCACCCCCGCCCCGGGCATCGCGGAGATGTCCCTCCTCGTCGAGGACCGCTGGCAGGGCAAAGGGCTCGGCGGCATCCTCGCCCGGATCCTGCTGCGGCAGGCCGGCGACCTCGGGCTCGCCGAGGTACGGGTCACCCTGCTCGCCGAGAACGTCCGGATGCGCCGGTTGCTCGGCTCGCTCGGGGCCACGCCGATGCCCACCGAGGACCCTCGGATGCTCGAGGCGCGGATCCCGGTCGGGGTGATGGCGATGGCCTCCTAGCCCACGGCCGGCTCCGCCGCTTCCGGATCGACCCGCGGACCGTCCCCCTCCTCCTCGGGTCCGGGGCCGGAGCCGTACCCGGGCTGCGGCCCGCGCCGCGGGGTCACGGGGAGGCGATGCGACCGAGGGACGGCGGGATCTTCGCCGCCGCCGCCCGGTCGAGCAGGAACATCGTCCGCTGCCGCCCCCGCGCCGCGGCCGCCGGCACCTGGTACGGCCCGGCCCCGGAGAGGGCGAGCCACACGGCCTGCGCCTTCTCCGCCCCGGCCGCGATCACCCACACCTCCCGGGCCGCCTGGATGGCGGGGAAGGTGAGGGAGAGCCGGGTCGGGGGCGGCTTCGGCGCCCCGTGCACCGCGACCACCGGCCGGTCCTCCTCGTACACGGCGGGCTGGCCGGGGAAGAGCGAGGCGACGTGGGCGTCGGGCCCGATCCCGAGCAGCAGCACGTCGAACGAGGGCACCGGGCCGTGGTCCTCGGGCCGGGCCGCCGCGGCCAGCTCGGCCGCGTACGCCTCCGCCGCCTCCTCCGGGGTGAGCCCCGAGTCGGAGCCCGGCATCGGGTGCACCCGGCCCGGGTCGACGTCCACGTGGTCGAGGAGCGCCTCCCGCGCCCCGGTCTCGTTCCGCTCGGGGTCGCCGGACGGCCGGAACCGCTCGTCCCCCCACCAGATGTCGAGCGACCGCCAGTCGATCGCGTCCCGGGCGGGCGTGGCGGCGAGCGCGGCGAGCGTCGCGATGCCGATCCCGCCGCCGGTGAGCACCAGGTGGGCCGAGCCCCGGGCGGCCTGCGTGTCGACCAGCCGGGTGATCAGCCGGGCGGCGACGGCCTGCGCGAGCACCTCGGCGTCGCGGTGCACGATGACGGTGGGAACGCTCACGGTCTGCTCCTTACGGTCAGCCCTCGCCGGACGGTCCGGCGGCGGGGCCGGGGGTCAGGACGTGCGGGCGAGGTTGCGGATCGCGGCAGCGTAGATGTCGTCCGGGTCGAGCCGGCGCAGCTCCTCGTCGAGCAGGTCCGTGGTGGACCGCCGGGCGAGGGCGACCCGCCGGCCGGGCTGGCCGGGCAGGGTCAGGGTCGCCATGCGGCCGTCGGTCCGGGTCAGCGTGAGCCGCTCCCCGCCCACGAGGTCGAGGGTCACCCCGGTGAGCCCGGGGCCCGGCGAATCGGCCACCTCGACCGGCACGTCCAGCCGCTCCGACAGCCACGCGGCGAGCAGCGGCGCGCTCGGGTTCCCGGCCGCCCCCTCGACCACGCCCCGCTCCACCCGGCCGACCGGCTCGTCGAAGCAGGCGGCGAGCAGGCTGCGCCACACCGTGATCCTGGTCCACGCCAGGTCGGTGTCGCCGGGCGCGTAGGTGGCGGCCCGGCCCCGGATCGCCGCGATCGGGTCCGGCGCCGCCCGGGCGTCCGTGATCCGGCGGTCGGCCAGCCGGCCGATCGGATCCTTCACCGGCACCGTGGGGCACCGGCCCGGCCACCAGGCGACCACCGGGGTGTCCGTGAGGAGCAACGGCATGATCACCGAGTCGGCGTGCGCGGTCAGCTCGCCGTACAGGCGGAGCAGCACCACCTCGCCCGGCGCGCTCTCGCCCACCCGGACCTCGGCGTCGAGCCGGTTCGGCTCGTCCGGATCGCGATTGATGAGCACGAGGATCCGCGAGGGATGCTCCCGAGCCGCCTCGGTGGCGGCCCGCGTCGCGTCGTACTGGCCGGCCTCGTCGACCACGACCACCAGGGTGAGCACCATGCCGATCGCGGGCGCGCCGAGCTGGTGCCGCAGCATGGTGAGGGTCGAGGAGATCTTCGACGCGGTCGTGTCGGACAGGGTGAAGATCGTCACAGCCGCCTCCAGGCGCGTCCGTCCCTCGCGAGCATCGCGTCGGCCGACGGCGGCCCCCAGGTGCCCGCCGGGTACCCCTCAGGTCTGCCGCAGGTGGCCCAGTACTCCTCGATCGGATCGAGGATCATCCACGAGAGCTCGACCTCCCGCTGGTGCGGGAAGAGCGGCGGGTCCCCGATGAGCACGTCCAGCAGCAGCCGCTCGTACGCCTCCGGCGAGGACTCCAGGAAGGACTCGCCGTAGGCGAAGTCCATGCTGACGTCCCGCACCTCCATGGCCGTCCCCGGCACCTTGGAGCCGAACCGCACCGTGATACCCTCGTCCGGCTGCACCCGGATGACCAGCGCGTTCTGGCCGAGGATCTCGGTGTCGGTCTTGCTGAACGGCAGGTGCGGGGCGCGCTGGAAGACGATCGCCACCTCGGTCATCCGGCGGGTGAGCCGCTTGCCGGTCCGCAGGTAGAACGGCACGCCCGCCCACCGGCGGTTCGCGATCTCCAGCCGGACGGCCGCGTAGGTCTCGGTGGTGGAGTCCGGCGGGATGCCGTCCTCCTCCAGGTAGCCGACCACCGGCTCGCCGCCCTGCCACCCCCGGGTGTACTGGCCCCGCGCGGTGCCGGTGGCCAGGTCCGCGGGGAGCTGGACCGCGCTGAGCACCTTCTCCTTCTCCCGGCGCAGCGAGTCGGCGTCGAAGTTCCCCGGGTCCTCCATGGCGACCAGCGCCAGGAGCTGGAGCAGGTGGTTCTGGAGCACGTCCCGGGCGGCGCCGATGCCGTCGTAGTACCCGGCCCGGCCGCCCACGCCGATGTCCTCGGCCATGGTGATCTGGACGTGGTCCACGTAGCCGCGGTTCCAGATCGGCTCGTAGAGCGTGTTGGCGAACCGGAGCGCGAGGATGTTCTGGACGGTCTCCTTGCCCAGGTAGTGGTCGATCCGGAACACGCACTCCTCGGGGAAGACCGTGTTGATCAGCGCGTTCAGCTCGCGGGCGGTCTTCAGGTCGCGCCCGAAGGGCTTCTCGACCACGACCCGCCGCCACGCGCCGCGCGGCGCGTGGGCGAGCCGGGTGCGCTTGAGCTGCCGGATCACCGGGGCGAACAGCTTCGGCGGCACCGCGAGGTAGAACGCGTAGTTGCCGCCCGTGCCCCGGGTCTGGTCGAGCTCGGTGAGCAGCGCGGTGAGCCGGTCGAAGGCGTGGTCGTCGTGGAGCTCACCCGGGCAGAAGCGGAACCCCTCGCTGAGCTGGGCCCACACCTCCTCACGGAACGGGGTGCGCGCGTGCTGCTTCACCGCGTCGTGGGCGATCTGCGCGAAGTCCTCGTGCGCCCAGTCCCGCCGGGCGAACCCGACCAGGGAGAAGCCCGGGGGCAGCAGCCCCCGGTTCCCCAGGTCGTAGATCGCGGGCAGCAGCTTCCGGCGCGCGAGGTCCCCGGTCACCCCGAACAGCACGAGCACACAGGGACCGGAGACGCGCGGCAGCCGCTTGTCCCGCGGGTCCCGCAGCGGGTTGCCGGAGTAGGTCTGCCGTGCGGCGGTGGCCTTCGGCGTCGTGGCGTCGCCGCCTTCCGGATGGTCCTGCTCCGTCATGGATCCTCCTTTGCGATCCCGTGTGGCACCGCAGGGCACCCGGATCGGTCAGAGTTCCTTGGCGGCGGACAGCACGTGCCGGACCCCGGCGACCCGGTCGGTCAGGTGCAGGCGCACCGCCGGCCGGCCCCGGGAGGTGAGCGCCCGCAGGTCGCCCAGCGCCTGGGCGAGCTGCAGCCGGCCCAGGGTGTACGGCTTCCCCGGCACCTCGATGTCGTCGGTGACCGCCCCGGTGATCTGCAGGAAGACCCCGTTCTGCGGCCCGCCCTTGTGGTACTGCCCGGTGGAGTGGAGGAAGCGCGGCCCCCAGCCGAAGGTGACCGGCCGGTCGGTCCGGTGGTCGAGCAGCCCGCGGAGCGTGGCGATGTCGGCCGCCGCCCAGGCCTCCGCGGTCTCCTCGAACGAGGCCTCCCCGACGGCGGCCGCGTCGAACGCGGCCTCCCGGTCGAGGTAGGCCATGATCGCGAGGTACCCCTGGGGCGGGAGCGACTTCAGCAGCCAGGTCAGCACGTCGGCCAGGTCCTTCGGGTGGCCGGGCACGTCGCCGTAGACCTCCACCGGCCCGTCGACGAGGATCGGCCGGCCGGTGGGGAGCGGGCCGTCCCCCGCCTCCTTGAGCAGGCGCGCGGTGTTCTCCTTGGACTCGGCCACGTTCGGCTGGTTGAACGGGTCGATCCCGATCACCCGCCCGGCGATCGCCGTCGCGTACTCCCACACGAGGAACTGGGCGCCGAGCGGCCCGTCGACGAACGCCCCGGCCTCCGGGCCGATCGTCACCTGGTACTGGTCGGACGCCTCCGCGGCGTCGGCGCCCACCACGGGCAGGATGCCCTTGCCGTCCTTGCCGGTCGACTCGGCGATGAGCTGCTCGATCCAGTCGGGCAGGCTGGTGATCTCCGACGGCTCGTCGCGCAGGATCAGCTTGTCCCGGCCGCGGAGCGCCTCCGCGCCGAGCAGCGCGCCGAGCTCCAGGCCGGGGTTGCCCTCGTTCTGGGCGAGCAGCGGCCGCACCTGCGCCGCCTCGTCCAGCAGGCGGGCCACGTCCGCGCCGGCGAGCGCGCTCGGCACCAGGCCGAACGCGCTCAGCGCGCTGTACCGCCCGCCCACGTTCGGGTCGGCGAGCACGACCTCGTAGCGGGACTCCTCGGCGAGCCGGTGGAGCGGCGAGCCCGGGTCGGTCACCACCACGATGTGCTCGGCCGGGTCGAGCCCGGCGTTCTCGAACGCCTTCTCGTAGATCCGGCGGTGGCTGTCGGTCTCGATCGTGGTGCCGCTCTTGCTCGCCACCACCACGAGCGTCCGCCGGAGCACGTCGGCCGAGCCGTCACCGGGGCCGAGCGCGCGCCGCACCTGGTGCGGGTCGGTGGTGTCGAGCACGGTGAGCGGCACGTCGGCGGTGGCGCAGATCACCTCCGGGGCGAGCGACGAGCCGCCCATCCCGGCGAGCACGATCGTGTCGATCCCGCCGGCCCGGACCCGCTCCGCGAGCTCGGTGAGCCGCGGGAGGAGCTCCCGGCTGGTCTCGTGGAGGTTCAGCCAGCCGAGCCGGATCGACGCCTCGGCCTCGGCGTCGGGCCCCCACAGCGCCGGGTCGCCCGCGGTGAGCGCGGCCGGTACCCCCTCGGCGACGAGTCTCTCCTTCACCTCCTGGGCCGCCTCGGCCGAGGCACCCAGGCTCACCTCAATGGTCATCTGCCCTCAGGCCGCCTTCCTGAGCTCGGCTTCGATCGTCTCCAGCAGCTCGGTCCACGACGCCTCGAACTTCGCGACGCCCTCCTCCTCCAGCACCCGGACGACGTCGTCGTAGTCGATCCCGGCCTCCTTGAGGGAGGCCATCACGTCCCAGGCGTGCTGGTAGAAGGGGCGGATCGTGTCACCCGAGATCTTGCCGTGGCTCGCGACCGCCTCCAGGGTCTTCTCCGGCATCGTGTTCACCACCCCCGCCGTCACGAGCTGCTCGACGTAGAGCGTGTCGGGGTAGGCGGGGTTCTTCACCCCGGTCGACGCCCACAGCGGCCGCTGTGGGCGGGCGCCGGCCGCGCGCAGCGCCTGCCACCGCGGGGAGTTCATCGCCTCCTCGAAGGCGTGGTACGCGAGACGCGCGTTGGCCACCGCGGCCTTGCCGCGCAGCTCGAGCGCCTCCGGGGTGCCGATCTGCTCGAGGCGGCGGTCGATCTCGGTGTCCACCCGGCTGACGAAGAACGAGGCGACCGAGTCGATGGCGGCGAGGTTGTACCCGGCGGCGGCGGCCCGCTCCAGCCCGGTCATCCACGCGTCGATGACCTGGCGGTACCGCTCGAGCGAGAAGATCAGCGTGACGTTGACGCTGATCCCCTCCGAGATGGCCTGGGTGATCGCGCTCAGCCCCTCCTGGGTCGCCGGGATCTTGATGAGCAGGTTGGGGCGGTCGATCGTCCACCAGAGCATCCGGGCCTCGGCGATGGTCGCCTCCGGGTTGCGGGCGAGCCGCGGGTCCACCTCGATCGAGACCCGGCCGTCGATGCCCTGCGTGGCGTCGTAGACCGGCCGCAGCACGTCGGCCGCCCAGCGGATGTCGTACGTCGTGATCGCCCGGGCGGCCTCCTCCGGGCCGATCCCGCGCACGGCGAGGTCGCGGATCTGGTCGCGGTAGGCGTCGCCCTTGCTCAGCGCCGCGGCGAAGATCGTCGGATTTGAGGTGACGCCGGTGACCTGCCGCTCGCGCATCAGGACGGCGAGGTTGCCGCTGCGCAGCCGCTCCCGGCTGATGTCGTCGAGCCAGATGGAGACTCCGGCCTTCACGAGGCGCTTCAGGTTTTGGCTCATGGGTGGTCCTCAGCCTCCGGGTGGTCAGTTGCCGGTCGTCTCGCCCTTGTCGGCGCCGGTCCTGGCCAGGCTCGCCTTCGCCGCGGCCACGACGCGGTCGGGGGTGAGGCCGAACTGCTCGAACACCGTCTTGTAGGGCGCGGAGGCGCCGAAGTGGTCCAATCCAAGGACTTCCCCGGCATCGCCCACGAACTCACGCCAGCCGAAAGTCACCCCGGCCTCGACCGCGACCCGGGCCCGCACCGACGGCGGGAGCACGGTCTGCTGGTAGGCCAGGTCCTGGGCCTTGAACCACTCGACGCACGGCATCGACACGACCCGGGTCGGGATGCCCTGCGCCTCCAGCGTCTCGCGCGCCGCCACCGCGAGCTGCACCTCGCTCCCCGTGGCGATGATCAGCACGGCGGGCTGGCCGGTCGACGCCTCCTGGAGGATGTACCCGCCGCGGGCCACGTGACCCGGGTCCGCGGTCTCCGCGAACACCGGCACGTTCTGCCGGGTGAGGCAGAGCGCGGCCGGCCGGTCGTTGTGCTCGAGGATGGCCCGCCACGCCGCCGCGGTCTCGTTGGCGTCGGCCGGGCGCACCACGTCGAGCCCGGGGATGGCGCGCAGCGACCACAGGTGCTCGACCGGCTGGTGGGTCGGGCCGTCCTCGCCGAGCCCGATCGAGTCATGCGTCCACACGTAGATGACCGGGAGCTTCATCATCGCGGCCAGCCGGACCGACGGGCGCATGTAGTCGCTGAACACGAGGAAGGTGCCGCCGTACGGCCGGGTGCCGTTGTGCAGCGCGATCCCGTTGAGGATCGCGCCCATGCCGTGCTCGCGCACCCCGAAGTGGAGCGTCCTGCCGTACTTGTGGCCGGGGAACTCCTTGGTCTGGTGCTCCTCGGGGATGAAGGACGGCTCGCCCTTCATCGTGGTGTTGTTCGACTCGGCGAGGTCGGCCGAGCCGCCCCACAGCTCGGGCAGGACCGGGGCGAGCGCGTTGAGCACCTCGCCGGAGGCCTTCCGGGTCGCGATCGACGACCCGGGCTCGAAGGCGGGCAGAACCTTGTGCCAGCCCTCCGGGAGCTCGCGCCGGGAGATCCGGTCGAACAGCTCGGCGCGCTCGGGGTTGGCCGCCCGCCACTTCTGGAACCGCTCGTCCCACTCGGCCCGGAGCAGGCGGTTGCGGCGCACCACGTCACGGGCGTGCTCGAGCACGTCGCCGGGGACGTAGAACTCCTTCTCCGGATCGAGGCCGAGGATCCGCTTGGTCGCCGCGACCTCCTCCGGGCCGAGCGCCGCGCCGTGGATCTTCCCGGTGTTCTTCTTGTTCGGGGCAGGCCACCCGATGATCGTGCGGAGCCGGATGAACGTGGGCCGCTCCGTCTCCGCGCGGGCCGCCTGCAGCGCCTCGTACAGCGCGTGGACGTCCTCGACGTACTCACCGTCGTCCCGCGTCCACTCGACGTTGATCACATGCCAGCCGTACGCCTCGTACCGCTTGAGGATGTCCTCGGAGAGCGCGATCCGGGTGTCGTCCTCGATCGAGATCTGGTTGGCGTCGAAGACGACGCAGAGGTTGCCGAGCTTCTGGTGGCCGGCGAGCGCGCTCACCTCGTGGCTGATGCCCTCCTCGATGTCACCCTCAGAGGCGAAGCACCAGATCATGTGGTCGAAGGGCGACTCGCCGGGGGCGGCGTCCGGGTCGAAGAGCCCGCGCTCGCGGCGGGCGGCCATCGCCATGCCGACCGCGTTGCCGATGCCCTGGCCGAGGGGGCCGGTGGTGGTCTCGACGCCGGCGGTGTGGCCGTACTCCGGGTGGCCCGGGGTGCGGCTGCCCCACTGGCGGAACGCCTTCAGGTCGTCGAGGGTGAGGCCGTACCCGGAGAGGTAGAGCTGGATGTAGAGCGTGAGGCTGGTGTGGCCGCACGACAGAACGAAACGGTCCCTTCCCACCCAGGTGGGATCGGAGGGATCGTGGCGGAGGACCCGCTGGAACAGAAGGTATGCGGCGGGAGCCAGGCTCATCGCGGTGCCCGGGTGCCCCGAGCCCGCCCGTTCCACCGCGTCCATGGCGAGGGCCCGCACGATGTCGACCGCCCGCCGATCGAGGTCACTCCATTCCAGGCTAGAGCTGCTCAACTGCTCGATCCCCTCTGTTCTCTGGCGCCGCAGGGTGCATGTTCCCGCCCACAAGGACCCTAACGGTTCAATAGCCTTACCGGTGAGTAAGCCAGGTTTCCGTTCGCGTACGGCGGGCGCGCGGTACGGCTCGGCCCCGGTGCAAGGACCGGCGTTCCCGGCGGCTAGAGTGGTTCCGCAATCGAAAGCCTCCACCCTGGAGGCGGCCCTGCCCGGAGATCCGCTCCAAGTCAGAGGTTACGCCTTGACCCCGCGAACGATGGAAGCGCCGTGACGGTGCTGACGAACAAGCAGGCGATGATCGCCCCGGGGGCGGCGGCCGACCGCGCCGGTCGCCGTTCGGTGGCGCAGGTCCTGCGGGCCTACGTCGCGCTCACCAAGCCCCGGATCATCGAGCTCCTGCTGATCACGACACTGCCGACGATGTTCCTCGCGGCGCGCGGGCTGCCGGACCTGTGGACGTCGTGCGCCACCATGGTGTTCGGCACCCTGTCGGCGGGCAGCGCGAACGTGCTCAACTGCTACGTCGACCGGGACATCGACAGCGCCATGCGGCGCACCCGCCGCCGCCCGCTGCCCAAGCACGAGGTCTCCGACCGCGCCGCGCTGATCTACGGGGTGGTGCTGGGGATCGTCTCCGTCGCCGGGCTCGCCGTCACGGTGAACGCGCTGGCCGCCGCCCTCACGCTGAGCGCGATCCTCTTCTACGTCTTCGTCTACTCGATGTACCTCAAGCGGCGCACCCCGCAGAACATCGTCTGGGGCGGGATCGCGGGCTGCATGCCGGTGCTGATCGGCTGGGCGGGGATCACCGGCTCGCTCTCCTGGGAGCCGCTGGTCCTCTTCGGCGTCGTCTTCTTCTGGACGCCGCCGCACACCTGGACCCTCGCCATGCGGTACCGCGAGGACTACGCGACCGCCTCGGTGCCGATGCTGCCCGTGGTGGCGAGCGAGCGGCGGGTGGTGCTGGAGATCGCGGCCTACACCTGGGCGACCGTGCTGTGCTCGCTGCTGCTGTGGCCGGTCGCCGGCACGACCGCGTTCTACCCCGTGGTCGCGGCCGTGCTGGGGGCCGTCTGCCTGGCCGAGGTCTACCGGATGTACGCGAAGCTCAAGGCGGGCAAGACCGGGATCGAACTCCGCCCGATGCGGTTCTTCCACTGGTCCAACGTCTACCTCGCGCTGCTCTTCCTGGCGGTGGCGATCGACTCGCTCCTCGTCTGATCGCGCGCCCGGGGCGGTGGGCGGATCCGGGCGGGGCGTGCCCCGGCCGGCGGTCCCGGCCGCCACGGGCCACCACGGGCCGCCGGCCCGGTCCGCCGTGCCGGCCGGCCCGGTGACGGATCGTTATCAAGCAAGAGTGGGATAGTGACCCGGGAATTCGGTTAGATTCACCCAGTGGCGAGCCATGATCCTCGTTCGATTCTGAAGGAACGCCCATCGGCCGGTGTGATCGGCGGTCTGATCGCGGCCGGGATCTGCGCCCTGGTGTCGTTCTCCATCGACATCCTCAACGGCGACCCGGTGCACTTCGCGATCGCGCTCGGCCTCGCGGTGGCGCCGGTCCCGCTGCTGCTGGCCCTCGTGCTCGCGCTCGACCGCCTGGAGCCGGAGCCGCGCGCCCAGCTGATCTTCGCGTTCGCCTGGGGCGCCGGCGTCGCGGTGCTCTTCGCCGGCCTGCTCAACACGTTCAACCTGATCCTGGTCACGCGCCACATCGGCGACGCCGAGGACGCCCGCGCCCTGGTCGCCACGTTCGGGGCGCCCCCGGTCGAGGAGACCCTCAAGGGGCTGGTGCTCCTCGGGCTGCTGCGGTTCCGGCGGCAGGAGCTCGACGGGCCCACCGACGGGATCATGTACGCGAGCATGGTGGGCCTGGGCTTCGCCATGTCGGAGAACGTCGGCTACTACCTCGCCCAGCTCACCCACGGCCAGCCCGAGGCGCTCGCGGCCACGGTGGCGGTGCGCGGCATCCTCTCCCCGCTCGCCCACCCGCTCTTCACCTCCCTGATCGGGATGTCGGTGGCGTACGCCGCGCTGCACCGCGGGGCCCGCGGGTACGCGGCGATCGCCGCGGGCTGGGCGGGCGCGATGGTGCTGCACGGCGTCTGGAACGGCTTCGCCTCCTCGTTCGGCCTCGGCGGGCTGGCGATCGCCTACGTGCTCCTGATGATCCTGCTCGTCATCGAGATCATCGTGATCTTCGCGGACCGGCGGCGGATGGTCGGCCTGCTCCAGTACTACCTGCCGCCCTACGAGCGGATCGGCGTGATCGGCCAGGCGGACATCGCCATGCTCTCCTCCCTGCAGCGCCGGCGGGACGCCCGCGCGTGGGCGCGGCTCCACGGCGGCCGCGCCGCGGCCCGGGCGATGAGCGACTTCCAGGTCGCCGCCACGGAGCTGGGGCTGCTCCACGCCCGCGCGGCCCGGGGCGCGATCGACGAGGCGTCCTTCCATGCCCAGCAGCGCTCCCTGATCGAGGCCATGGCCCACGCGCGCGCCGCCCTCCCGGCCCCCGGCCGGTCCGGCGGCATGTGGGGCGGATCCGGCCCGGCCTTCGGCGTCCCGTCCGGCTCTCCGCCGGGGCGGCCGCCGCACCCCGGTGCCTCCGGGGGCGGCTTCGCCCCGCCCGCGGGCGGCCCGCCGGGGCCTGCGCCGGGCGGGCCGCCGTACCCGGGCCATGCGCCGGGTGCCGCCTCCGGGTGGTCCGCGGGCGCCCCACCGGGGCACGGCCCCGGGCAGCCTCCCAACCCGCACCGGCCGCAGCCGGGCTCACCGCACCAGCCGCCGGCCCAGTGGAACCCGCCCGGCCCGCCGCCGGGCAACCCGCCCGGCGACCCCGGCGGGTGGCGGAACCCGGGCGGGTCCCCGGGCGTCCCGCCGCAGGGCCGGTACGGCGGGCCGGGGTGGACCCCGCCGGGCCGCTGACCGGGTCCCGTCCGCCAGGTGAGCGGCCCGGGTCATCGGGCGCCGGGGGATCGGCGATGGAACGGAACGGGCCCACCGCCAGGGCGGCCGCCGGCCGTACCGCGGGGAACGTGCCCCGAGGGGACACGGCCGCGGCCCGGCGCGGCGGCGCCGCACGGCGATGGGCCCGGATGACGCTCAGACGGCCCGGGTGACGCCCGGACGCTGAACCGCCGGAGGCTCAGGCGCTGACCTGCCGGAGCTCGTCGACCGGCGGGGCGTCCGCCACCGCCTCCCGCGAGCGCAGCGCGTACACGAGGAAGAGCGTGGCGAGCCAGATCAGGGTCGAGCCGAGCACGTGCAGGATGACGAGGCCCGCAGGGACCCCGCTGAACCACTGGGCGTAACCGATCGCGCCCTGGGCGAACTCGAGGCCGAGCAGGAGGAGGGCCAGCCGCCGGGGGCGGGACGGGGCGTCGGTGACGTGCAGGGCGAAGAGGAGGGCGAAGGTCAGCCCGGCCGTGATGTAGGCGAAGTTGGTGTGCAGGCGCACCACGGCCTCGAGGTCGAGGTCGAGCCGGCTGGCGATCTCGTCGCCGGCGTGCGGCCCGGTTCCGGTGACCACCACCCCGGCGACGAGCAGGGCGAGCACCGAGGCGGCCACCACGAAGCCGAGGGTGCGGATGTCCTTGTGCACGACGCTGCGCACCCGGCCGTCGCTCTCCCCGCACCGCACGTACAGCGCGACCGACGCGGCGATCATCGCCGTGGAGAGGAGGAAGTGCACGCCGACCGTCAACGGGTCGAGCTCGGTGAGGACCACGATGCCGCCCCACACGGCCTGCGCGACGATGCCGATGGGCTGCAGCCAGGCGAGCCGGACGAGGGACGGGCGGGGCGCACCGTCCCGGCCGAGCCGGTGCGCGGCGATCACGCACCCCACCGCGATGGCGAGCAGGACGAAGGTGAGCAGCCGGTTGCCGAATTCGATCGCGGTGTGGACGGTCGAGTGCTCGGGCGCCGGGATGAAGCTGTCCGGGGTGCACTTCGGCCAGGTGGGGCAGCCGAGGCCGGACCCGGTGACCCGGACGGCGGCGCCGGTCACCGTGATCAGCGCGTTGACCGCGATCGCCGCCAGGGCCCACCGCCGGAGGCTCTCCGTGGTGGGGCGCCAATATGAGTCATGGAGTTCGCGGAGCTGGTCAGGGAGGCGGTTCACGAGCTTCATCGTAGGCGCGGGGAGGGGTGCTCCCTCCGGCGGCCCGGCGTGATGCCCGCCTCACTTCTCGGAGCGGGTGGCGCCGATCGAGGCGACGATCACGCAGCCGATCGCCGCCCACTCCCGGGCGTTGAGCACCTCGCCGAGGACCACCAGGCCGACGAGCGCGGCGACCGCGGGCTCGAGGCTCATGAGGATGCCGAAGACGCGCTTGGAGATGCGGCGCAGCGCCTCCAGCTCCAGGGTGTACGGGATGACGGAGGAGAGCAGGCCCACCCCGGCGCCGAGGAGGAGCAGCTCGGGCCGGAGCAGGTCACTCCCGCCGGAGGCGACGCCGAGCGGCATGAGCGTGATCGCGGCGACGATCATGGCGAAGGAGAGGCCGCCGCTGCCGGGGAACCGGGCGCCGGTCGCCGCGGAGAGCACGATGTACGCGGCCCAGAACGCGCCGGCGAGCGCGGCGAACCCGATGCCCGACCAGCTCGTGACCCCCTGGTCCCAGGGGGCGAGCAGGGCCACCCCGGTGCCCGCGAGCACGACCCACAGCAGGTCGAGCCGGCGCCGGGAGCCCACCACGGCGAGGGCGAGCGGCCCGATGAACTCCACGGCGACCGCGATCCCCAGCGGCAGCCGGGCGAGGGCCTGGTAGATCGACCAGTTCATCAGGCCGAGGCTCAGCCCGAAGGCGACGCCCACGGCGAGGTCCGACCGGCTGAGCCCGCGCAGCCGCGGCCGGGCCACCGCGGCGAGGATGAGCGCGCCGGTCGCGACGCGGAGGAAGACCACCCCGTCCGGCGGCAGCTGGGCGAACAGGTGCTTGGCGATCCCGGCGCCGAGCTGGACCGAGAAGACGGCGAGCAGGATCAGGACCGGCGGGGGCACCGCGCGGAGCGCGGCGGTCTCGCGGGCGCGGGCCGGGTACGGCTGGGCGGGCTGGGGTAGTGGTTCGGCTGCCACGCGGCTGGCTCCTGGGGATCGGACCGATGGGTCGACGGGTCAACGGTGCCACATGGGCGCGGGCGCGGGTGCGGCGGGCCCGGGCCATGGCGGGCGGGCGTCCACCGGGGGAGGCCCGGTCACTCCCAGCGGAAGGTCCGGGCGGCGGCGGCGAGGCTCACCACGGCCCAGCCGAGCAGGACGAGCAGCGGCCCGGCCGGGACGGCCCCGCCGTCGGCGAGCACCGCGCGCATGCCGCCGGTGAGCGCGGTGATGGGCAGCAGCTCGAGGACGGGCTGCATCGCCGCGGGGAAGCGGCTGATCGGGAACACCACGCCGCCGAGCCCGAGCAGCACCAGGTAGACGAGGTTGGCCGCGGCGAGGGTCGCCTCGGCCCGGAGCGTGCCGGCCATCAGCAGGCCGAGCCCGCTGAACGCGGCGGTGCCGAGCAGGACCAGCGGGACCAGCCAGAGCGGGTTGCCCGCCGGGGACCAGCCGAGGCCGAGGGCCACCGCGCAGACCACGGCGATCTGCAGCAGCTCCACGGCGACGATGGCGCAGGTCTTGGCGAGCAGCAGGCCGGGGCGGGAGAGCGGGGTGGCGCCCAGGCGCTTGAGCACGCCGTACCGCCGCTCGTAGCCGGTGGCGATGGCCTGGCCGGTGAACGCGGTGGACATCACGGCGAGCGCGAGCACGCCGGGGGTGACGAAGCCGATCCTGCTCCCCTCGACCTCGATGAGAGGGGCGAGCGAGAACCCGGCGAGCAGCAGCACCGGGATGATCAACAGGAGCAGCAGCTGCTCGCCGTTGCGCAGCATGGCCCGGATCTCCGCGCCCGCCTGCGCCGCGACCATGCGGGGGAGCGGGGCGGCTCCCGGCCTGGGGGTGAAGTCGATCGTCATCCTGCCGTCCCCGTTACCGGACCGGCTCACCGCAGCTCCCTGCCGGTGAGCTCGAGAAAGACGTCCTCCAGGGTACGGCGCTCGATGCGCAGGTCCTCCGTGGTGACCCCCTCGGCCGCGCACCAGGCGGTGACGGTCGCGAGGAGCTGCGGCCCGACCTGGCCCTCGATGATGTAGTGGCCGGCCGGGGACTCCTTGGCCGTGCTGCCCGGGGGGAGCGCGGTGAGCAGCTCGTCGAGGTTGAGCCCCGGGCGGGCGCGGAACCGGAGCTGGCGCTCGGCGCCGGTGAGCTCGGCCGGGGTGCCCTCGGCCACCACCCGGCCGCGATCGATGATCACCACGTGGTCGGCGAGCCGCTCCGCCTCGTCCATCTGGTGGGTGGTGAGCACCACCGAGACCCCGGCGTCCCGGAGCCCGGTGATCACGTTCCAGCAGGCGTGCCGCGCCTGCGGGTCGAGCCCGGCCGTGGGCTCGTCGAGGAAGACCAGCTCGGGGCGGCCGATCACCGCGGCGGCGAGGGAGAGGCGCTGCTGCTGCCCGCCGGAGAGCCGGCGGAACGGCGTGCGGGCGTGCTCGCGGAGGCCGAGGAGCTCGAGCAGGTCGTCCGGGGGGAGCGGGTGCGCGTAGAACCGGGAGAGCACGCGCAGCCACTCACCGGCCCGCACGGCCGGGGGAACGCCGCCGGCCTGGAGCATCACCCCGACCCGCGCCTTGAGCGAGGGATCGGCCGGGTCGCGGCCGAGGACCCGGACCAGCCCGCCGTCGGGGCGGCGGAACCCCTCGCAGATCTCGATCGTGGTGGTCTTCCCGGCGCCGTTCGGCCCGAGGATCGCGGTGACCTCGCCGCTGCGGCAGGTCAGGGTCAGGCCGTCGACCGCGGTCTTGCGCCCGTACCGCTTGACGAGGTCCCGGATTTCGACGGCGGCCGCCGGGGCGCTGTCGACGGAATGCACGGCACCGGCCTCCCCTCCGGGGCGGGGCGCACAGTGGAGGCGCGCCCGCCGGGTGGTCATCGCTCGGCTTCGAGTCTAGGAAGTGCCCGGGGGCGGTCACACCGGCGGCCGGCTGCCCCAGGCCGTACGGCGGTCCGCCGAGCAGGGATCCGGGCGCGCCGCGCCGGATGACCGGGGCGTCGGCCGGACCGGGCTCGGCCGGGGTGCGGGTGATCTCCGCCGAGGACCGGGTGCGCGTCTCTCTCCCGGGACGTCCGTTGCCTCCCGGGGCGCCACGGGATGATCAGGTTAGGTAAGGCTACCCTAAGTGATAACCGCACGTGGGGCCGGGTGCAGCGGGTTTGTGCCGGGGGAAGGAATTACGGCACACTCATGTTGTGAAATACGTGCCCGGGAGGACGAACACCGAGAAGGCCGTGGCGACACGGCCCGCGCGGTCGCCCGTGCACTGGGAGATCATGGCGGAACGCGGCACCAGGGCCCGGGTCGCCCGGTTGATCCTGGAGCACGGTCCGGTGACCGCGGCCGCGCTCGGGGAGCGCCTCGGGCTGACGCCGGCCGCGGTGCGCCGCCACCTCGACGCGCTGCTCGCCGATGGGCTCATCGAGCCGCGTACGGCACGGCAGCGCGGCCGACGGGGCCGGGGCAGGCCGGCCAAGCTGTTCGCCATCACGGACGCCGGCCGCAGCGCCTTCGAGCACGCCTACGACGACCTGGCCGGGAGCGCGCTGCGCTTCCTCGCCAAGCGTCTCGGCGAGGAGGCGATCTCGGAGTTCGCCAGGGAGCAGGTGAGCGGCCTGGTCGGGCGGCTCACGGAGGTGATGCGCGGCGTGCCGGCCGAGCAGCGGGTGCGCGTCCTGGCCGAGGCGCTGTCGGCTGAAGGGTACGTTGCGTCGGCGAGCACGACGCGCACCGGGGGCCAGCAGCTGTGCCAGCACCACTGCCCGGTGGCGCACGTGGCGGCGGAGTTCCCGCAGCTCTGCGAGGCCGAGACCGAGGCGTTCGCCCAGGTGCTCGGCGCGCCGGTGCAGCGGCTGGCCACGATCGCCAACGGCGACGGGGTCTGCACCACGCACGTGAGCTCCCTCGCGCTCGCCGCGCGGCGGGCGCGCACCCACCCATCGAGCACATCGACGAGCTAGGAGTCCGGAAGGTGACTGTCACCGACCGCCCGGAGCTGGAAGGCCTCGGGACGTACAGATTCGGCTGGGCCGATACCGACCTGGCCGGCGCGACGGCCCCGCGTGGGCTGTCGGAGGAGGTCGTCCGCAATATCTCGGCGATCAAGAACGAGCCGGAGTGGATGCTCGAGCTGCGCCTGAAGGGCCTGCGGCTGTTCGAGCGCAAGCCGCTGCCCACCTGGGGCGCCGACCTCTCCGACATCGACTTCGACAACATCAAGTACTACGTCCGCCCGACGGAGAAGCAGGCCACGTCCTGGGACGAGCTTCCCCCGGAGATCAAGCGGACCTACGACAAGCTCGGCATCCCCGAGGCGGAGAAGAAGCGGCTGATCGCCGGGGTCGCCGCCCAGTACGAGTCCGAGGTCGTCTACCACAAGATCCGCGAGGACCTCGAGCGCAAGGGCGTGATCTTCGTTGACACCGACACGGGCCTCAAGGAGCACGAGGACCTGTTCAAGGAGTACTTCGGCACGGTGATCCCGGTCGGTGACAACAAGTTCGCCGCGCTCAACACGGCCGTGTGGTCGGGCGGCTCCTTCATCTACGTGCCGCCGAACGTCCACGTGGAGATCCCGCTCCAGGCCTACTTCCGGATCAACACCGAGAACATGGGCCAGTTCGAGCGGACCCTGATCATCGTGGACGAGAACTCCTACGTCCACTACGTCGAGGGCTGCACCGCGCCGATCTACTCGACCGACTCGCTCCACGCGGCCGTCGTCGAGATCATCGTCAAGAAGAACGCCCGCTGCCGGTACACCACCATCCAGAACTGGTCGACCAACGTCTACAACCTCGTCACCAAGCGCGCCGTGGCGTACGAGGGCGCGACCATGGAGTGGGTGGACGGCAACATCGGGTCCAAGGTCACGATGAAGTACCCGGCCGTCTACCTCATGGGCGAGCACGCCAAGGGCGAGACCCTGTCGGTGGCCTTCGCCGGCCCCGGCCAGCACCAGGACGCGGGCGCCAAGATGGTGCACCTCGCCCCGAAGACCTCCTCGACGATCGTCTCCAAGTCCGTGGCGCGCGGGGGCGGCCGCACCTCCTACCGCGGGCTGGTGCAGGTGGCCGAGGGCGCGGCCGGGTCGGCCTCCACGGTCAAGTGCGACGCCCTGCTCGTCGACCAGATCAGCCGCTCGGACACCTACCCGTACGTGGACGTCCGCGAGGACGACGTGTCCATGGGCCACGAGGCCACGGTCTCCAAGGTCTCCGAGGACCAGCTCTTCTACCTGATGAGCCGCGGCCTGAGCGAGGACGAGGCCATGGCGATGATCGTGCGCGGTTTCGTCGAGCCGATCGCCCGTGAGCTCCCCATGGAGTACGCGCTGGAGCTGAACCGGCTGATCGAGCTGCAGATGGAAGGAGCCGTCGGCTGATGGGGGTGGAGACGAAGCCGCTCTCGACGCTCCACGAGTTCTCGTCCTATGACGTCGCCGACTTCCCGGTCCCGACCGGCCGGGAGGAGGCGTGGCGGTTCACCCCGCTCACCCGGCTGAAGGGGCTCCACGACGGCAGCGCCGCCCTCACCGGCGGCGTGACCGTCGAGGTGGACGCCGCCCCCGAGGTGCGGGTGGAGACGGTGAAGCGCGACGACCCCAGGATCGGCCGTGCGTACACGCCCACCGACCGGGTGAGCGCGCAGGCGTACGCGTCCTTCGAGACGGCCACGGTGCTCACGGTGCCCCGGGAGGCCGCCGCCTCCCGGCCCACCACGATCAACGTGCGCGGGACCGGCGGCGTCGGCTTCGGCCACACCGTGGTCGTGCTCGAGCCCATGGCCGAGGCGACCGTGATCCTCGACCACCGCGGTGGCGGGGTCTACGCCGACAACGTCGAGTTCGACATCGGCGAGGGCGCCACCCTGCGGGTGGTGAGCCTGCAGGACTGGGACGACACCGCGGTGCACGTCGCCCACCACCACGCCAGGCTCGGCAAGGACGCGACGTTCCGGTCGTTCGTGGTGACCGTCGGCGGCGACCTGGTACGGCTCTCGCCCTCGGTCGGGTTCACCGCCCCCGGCGGCGACGCCGAGCTGCTCGGCCTGTACTACGTGGACGCCGGCCAGCACCTGGAGCACCGCCTGCTCGTCGACCACTCCGTCCCCGACTGCCGCAGCCGGGTGACGTACAAGGGCGCGCTGCAGGGCGAGGGCGCCCACGCGGTCTGGGTGGGCGATGTGATCATCCGGACCGAGGCCACCGGAACGGACACCTACGAGCTCAACCGGAACCTGATCCTCACCGACGGCGCGCGCGCCGACTCGGTGCCGAACCTGGAGATCCTCACCGGCGAGGTCGTGGGAGCCGGCCACGCGTCGGCCTCCGGGCGCCTCGACGAGGAGCACCTCTTCTACCTCCAGTCCCGCGGGATCCCCTACCAGGAGGCGCGCCGCCTCGTGGTCCACGGGTTCTTCGCCGAGCTGATCGAGAACATCGAGGTGCCGGAGGTGCGGGAGCGCGTGCTGGCCACCGTGGAAGCGGAGCTGGAGCGATGACGGACACGGCCGAGAACTGGGAGAAGGTCTGCACGGTCGGCGACATCCCGGACGGCGGGGTGATCGGCGTCGAGGTGCAGGACGTCCCGGTGGCCCTGGTGCGCCTCGGCGACGAGGTGTTCGCGCTCCACGACGTCTGCTCGCACGCCGAGGTACGGCTCAGCGAGGGAGATGTCTACGACTCCTCGCTGGAGTGCTGGCTGCACGGTTCGTGCTTCGACCTGCGGACCGGCAAGCCCACCGGACCGCCGGCCACCAAGCCGGTGCCCGTTTACCGAGTGAAGATCGACGGCGATGACGTGTACGTCTCGCTCTCGAAGGAGTAATACACGTGCCCACCCTTGAGATCCGTGATCTGCACGTCGCAGTTGGCGACAAGGAGATTCTCCGCGGGGTCGACCTGACCGTCCGCGGGGGCGAGACCCACGCCATCATGGGGCCGAACGGCTCGGGCAAGTCCACCCTCGCCTACGCCCTCGCGGGTCACCCCAAGTACACCGTCACCAAGGGCGAGGTCCTGCTCGACGGCGAGGACCTGCTCGCGATGTCCGTGGACGAGCGCGCCCGGGCGGGCCTGTTCCTCGCCATGCAGTACCCCGTCGAGGTCCCCGGGGTCAGCGTCTCCAACTTCCTGCGCTCCGCGATCACCGCGATCCGCGGTGAGGCGCCGAAGCTGCGCGACTTCCGCAACGAGCTGCGGTCGAAGATGGAGGCGCTCGCCATCGACCCGTCCTTCGCCCAGCGCAACGTCAACGAGGGCTTCTCCGGCGGGGAGAAGAAGCGCCACGAGATCCTGCAGCTCGAGCTGATCAACCCGAAGGTCGCCATCCTCGACGAGACCGACTCCGGCCTCGACATCGACGCGCTCCGCGTGGTGTCCGGCGGGATCAACCGGTTCCGGTCGCGCGGCGACACCGGGGTGCTGCTCATCACCCACTACACCCGCATCCTGCGGTACGTCGCCCCGGACTTCGTGCACGTCTTCGCCGGCGGCCGGATCGTCGAGGAGGGCGGGCCCGAGCTCGCCGAGAAGCTCGAGGCCGAGGGCTACGAGGCGTACGTGAAGGCGGCGTCCGTCTGATGACGACTGCAGCGAGCTTCGATGTGGAGAGGATCAGGAAGGACTTCCCGATCCTCTCCCGCGAGCTGCCCGGCGGACGGCCGCTGATCTACCTCGACTCCGCCAACTCCTCCCAGAAGCCCACCCAGGTGATCGAGACGATGCGCGATCACCTGACCTGGCACTACGGGAACGTCGGCCGCGCGCTGCACACGCTGGGCAGCGAGTCCACGGAGGCGTACGAGAACGCGCGGGACAAGATCGCCCGGTTCATCGGCGCGCCGTCGCGCGACGAGGTGATCTTCACGAAGAACGCCTCGGAGGCGCTCAACCTCATCGCGTACTCGTTCGGCAACCCCGTCTGCGCCGACGAGCGGTTCCGCCTCGGCCCGGGTGACGAGATCGTCATCTCCGAGATGGAGCACCACTCCAACATCGTGCCCTGGCAGCTGCTCGCGCAGCGGACCGGCGCCACGCTGCGGTGGTTCCCGGTCACCGACGAGGGCCGCCTCGACCTCAGCGGCCTCGGCGAGCTGGTGAACGAGCGCACGAAGATCGTGTCGATCGTGCACCAGTCGAACGTGCTGGGCACGGTCAACCCGGTGGCGCCCATCCTCGCGCGGGCCCGGGAGGTCGGCGCGCTGATGGCGCTCGACGCCTCGCAGTCGGTGCCCCACCAGCCCATCGACGTGGCCGAGCTCGGCGTCGACTTCGTGGCCTTCACCGGGCACAAGATGGTCGGCCCCTCCGGCATCGGCGTGCTCTGGGGACGGCGCGAGCTGCTCGACGCCATGCCGCCGTTCCTCGGGGGCGGGGAGATGATCGAGGCGGTCTGGATGGACCGCTCGACCTACGCGCCGGTGCCGCACAAGTTCGAGGCCGGGACCCCGCCGATCGTCGAGGCGATCGGCCTCGGCGCGGCCGTGGACTACCTCGAGTCGATCGGCATGGACCAGATCAAGGCGCACGAGGCGTCGCTGGTCCGGTACGCGCTCGACGCGCTCCAGGAGGTCCCCGGCCTGCGGATCATCGGCCCGCGCACCCCGGAGGCGCGGGGCGGTACGATCTCCTTCACCCTGGAGGGGATCCACCCGCACGACGTGGGGCAGATCCTCGACGACGCGCACGGCATCGCCGTACGGGTTGGCCACCACTGCGCACGCCCCCTCCACCTGCGGTTCGGAATTCCCGCGACCACGAGGGCGTCGTTCTACCTGTACAACACGACGGACGAGATCGACGCGCTGGTCCGAGGCCTCCACCACGTGCAGAAGGTGTTCGGCTGAACGATGATCGTTGAATCCATGTACCAGGAGCTGATCCTGGAGCACTACAAGAATCCCCAGGGCCGGGGCCTGCGCGAGCCCTACGACGCCGAGGTGCACCACGTCAACCCCACCTGCGGGGACGAGGTCACCCTGCGGGTGAAGCTCGGGGACGGCGGCAAGGTGCTCGACGTGTCGTACGAGAGCCAGGGCTGCTCGATCAGCCAGGCGGCGGCGTCCATGCTGCACGAGCTCGCCACCGGGTCGACCGTGGAGGAGTCGCTCGCCGTGGTCGACGAGTTCACCCGGCTCCTGCAGGGCCGGGGGCAGGTGGAGCCCAACGAGGCGGTGCTGGGGGACGCGGTGGCGTTCGCCGGCGTCGCCAAGTTCCCGGCCCGGGTCAAGTGCGCCCTGCTCGCCTGGATGGCGTACAAGGACGCGGTGATCAGGAGCCAGGGGTGAACCCCGACGGCGCGGCTGTGGAGCGGGAAGGAGGCGCGGTGAGCAAGCCGACGGAGACCCCGGCCGGGGCGCGCCCGAATAAGGAGATCACGGTCGACGACGTCATGGAGGCGCTCAAGGACGTCGTCGACCCCGAGCTCGGGATCAACGTGGTCGACCTCGGGCTGGTCTACGGCGTGAAGCTCGAACCGGCCGGGGAGGGCGAGCTGCCGGCCGCGACCATCGACATGACCCTGACGAGCGCGGCGTGCCCGCTCACCGACGTGATCGAGGACCAGGCCGCGTCCGCGCTCGCCGACGTGCTGTCGAGCGTCACGATCAACTGGGTGTGGCTGCCGCCCTGGGGCCCGGACAAGATCACTGAAGAGGGCCGCGAGCAGCTCCGCATGCTCGGCTTCAACGTCTGAGCGCGGCCACGGCGCGGCGGTCCCCGGCGGCCGGGAGGCGCGCGGCAGACCGCGCGCGGGCCAGGCTCCCGTGACAGCGCACGGCCGGCGGCGATCGCCGGTCGTCCGGCTCCGGCCGAGCCCGGCGCTCGGTGGCCGGACACCACCGGTACGGCGCTGCCGCACGCTCGAGCGGTGCCGGGGGCGGGGGACCGACCCGGTGCCCACCGTGCCGTCACGCGCCGGGCCCGGAGCCTGTGGCTGCTCGGTGGCGTCCCTGGCGGTCGCGCGGCGCCGCCATCGATGCGTGCGGCCCGCCCGGAGCACGGCCCGGCGTGGTGACGGTAGACGGGCCCTCATCGGCGGTCCGCCGTGCCCTGCGGACGCGAGCTCCAGAGCTCCGGACTGCGCCGTGGCGCCATGCGCGGCGCCGGCAGGTCCAGGCCGTGATGCTGGGCAACACGAGGTCGGACGGCGTTCCGCCGTGTGCCGCGCTTGCCTGGTGGGCGCAGGCCATGGCGTCGGGGCCGGGTGCTCCGCGGGCGTTGGGATCCGGTGTGCGCTGATCTGAGCGCGGCAGGTACCAGGTCGTGAGCCTCGGCAGGGCGGCTTCGTACGGCGTTCCACCGTGTGCCCATGCTGCCGGATGGGCGGAAGCCGTACCGGGCGTCAAGCCGGGTCCTCCGCGGGCGTGGCGATCCGCCGTGCGCCGATGCGCGCGCCGGACGGCTGCTCTGGTCACGGGTGCCGGGCGACCCTGTGCGCGACGGGGCGCTGCGCCGGACCGCGGGCACGCCAGGGCATGGATACCGTGCGACCCCCTGTGCGCCTGGCTGCGGCCCATGGCTGTCGCCCGGCACGGCGGCCCGGCGTGCGCCGGCGCGCCGCCATGGCCCGGTTTCCTCTGATTCCTACAGAGATTTCCTGAAACATCAAGCTTTACCGCCTGAAATACCGTGGTTTACCGGTGATCTAGGGGCTATTGTGCGAGGCGACCGGCTCAGGAGACCGCCCGGCCGGACGGCCGGGCCGTGCCGATCGACCTAGTGGAGGCGCCCGTGTTCATCGACATGCCCCTCGACCAGCTGCGCGAATACCTGCCCGAGCGGCATGAGCCCCAGGACTTCGACGCCTTCTGGGAGCGCACGCTCGGTGAGGCGCGGGCGCACGAGCTGAACGCGCGCTTCGAGCCCTATGAGAGCGATTTCGAGCTGGTCGAGGTGTTCGACGTCACCTTCGCCGGATTCGGCGGCCACCCGATCAAGGGCTGGTTGCTGAAGCCCGCCGGGCGCTCCGGGCCGCTGCCGTGCGTGGTGCAGTACGTCGGCTACAACGGGGGGCGCGGCCTGCCGCACGAGTGGCTGCTCTGGCCGGCCGCCGGCTTCGCGACGTTCGTCATGGACAGCCGCGGCCAGGGCGGCGGCTGGCGGGTGGGCGACACGCCCGATCCCGCACCCGGGAGCGGCCCGGAGACGCCGGGCAAGCTCACCCAGGGCGTGTTCGACCCGGAGAACTACTACTACCGCCGCCTGTACACGGACGCGGTCCGCGCGGTCGAGGCGGCCCGCTCCCACCCCGCGGTCGACCCCGAGCGGATCATCGTGGCCGGCATCAGCCAGGGCGGCGGCATGGCGCTCGCCGTGTCCGCGCTCGTCCCCGATCTCGCCTACGCCTTCATCAACGTGCCGTTCCTCTGCCACGTCCGCCGGGCTGTCGAGATCACCGATGAGGACCCGTACGGCGAGCTCGGCCGGTTCTGCGCGATCCACCGCACCCGGGCCGAGGAGGTGTTCGCCACGATCGACTACGTCGACGGGATGAACTTCGCGGTCCGCGCCCGCACCCCCGCGCACTTCTCCGTCGCCCTCCGCGACGGCATCACCCCGCCGTCCACCGTGTTCGCCGCCTACAACCACTACGCGGGCCCGAAGGACATCTCCGTGTGGGAGTTCAACGGCCACGAGGGCGGAGACGTGCACCAGGAGCTGGAGAACGTGCGGCTCGCCCGCAAGGTCCTCGGCTGATCGAGGCGTCCGGCCGCGCCCCGTCCTCCCGCCCTGCGGGGCGCGGCCGCCCCGGTCCGCGCGGCCGTGCCCGGTGCCCCGCGCGGCCCGGATACGCTTGATGGGGCGCGCCGACCGCTACCCTGAGGGTGCCCACCCGACGAGCCGAGAGAGACCATGAAGACCTTCGAAGAGCTGTTCGCCGAGCTGGCGGAGAAGGCACGCACCCGCCCGGAGGGGTCAGGGACCGTCGCCCTTCTGGACGCGGGCGTCCATGCCATCGGCAAGAAGGTCGTGGAGGAGGCGGCCGAGGCCTGGATGGCGGCCGAGCACGAGTCGGCCGACCGGGCGGCCGAGGAGATCTCGCAGCTGCTCTACCACGCTCAGGTGCTCATGCTCGCCCGCGGACTGGGGCTGGAGGACGTCTACAAGCATCTGTAGCCGCGGTCCGCCGCGGCTTCCTCGCGTCCGTCCCGTCCCATCGACTTCGGAAGGTTGCACCACCACATGCTGCGTCTCGCCGTTCCCAACAAGGGCGCGCTCGCCGAGCCGGCGCAGACCATGCTCCGGGAGGCCGGATACCGGCAGCGGAAGGACAGCAAGGAGCTGGTCGTCGTCGACCGGGAGAACTCCTGCGAGCTGTTCTTCCTCCGTCCCCGGGACATCGCCGTCTACGTGGGTGAGGGGACGCTCGACGCCGGGATCACCGGGCGCGACATGCTGATCGACTCCGGTGCGCCGGCCGAGGAGGTCATGCCGCTGGGGTTCGGGCGGTCGACCTTCCGGTTCGCCTCCACCCCGGGCGCGTTCACGAGCGTGGCCGACCTCTCCGGGCGGCGCATCGCCACCTCGTACGCCGGGCTCCTCGGCAAGTACCTCGCCGACCAGGGGGTCGACGCCCGGATCATCAAGCTCGACGGCGCGGTGGAGACCGCGATCCGGCTCGGCGTGGCCGACGCGATCGCCGACGTGGTCGAGACGGGCACGACCCTGCGGAACGTCGGCCTCGAGGTGTTCGGCGAGCCGATCGCCCACTCCGAGGCGGTGCTGATCAAGCGCGCCGGCGTCCCGGAGACCAACGGGTTCGAGCAGCTCATCCGCCGCCTCCAGGGCGTCCGGGTGGCCCGGGAGTACGTCATGATCGACTACGACATCCGGGTCGAGCGGGTCGAGGCGGCCATCAAGATCACTCCCGGGATGGAGGGGCCGACGGTCTCCCCGCTGCACCGCGAGGGCTGGGTCGCGGTCCGGGCCATGGTCCCCCGCAAGGACCACCAGCAGGTGATGGACCGGCTGTACGAGATCGGCGCGCGGGCCATCCTCGTCACGGCCATCTACGCCTGCCGCCTGTGAGCCGGATCCGCGGCGGGTCCGGGCCGGCCGCGTGCGGGCCGGCCGCCCGGGAGGGCCGTCCACCGGCGCCCGGTGCCGCACGAGGGCCGTGCCGGGGCCGGGCGCCCGGCGCGGGCCGCGGCCGCCGCGGCGGCCCGGTGACGGGCCCTCCGGCGCTCCCAGGGGCGCCGCCGGAAATTCCGATGCCGGTCTCCGGCGACCGGCACTATGGTGCTCTGCCATGACGGTACGGCCCGCGGCAGGCGGAGGCAGGTGGGTCTCGGTCGCGCCCGAACGGCTCCGGCGCTGGGTCGAGGGCTTCACCGAACGGCACGGCCCCATCCGGGTGAGCGCCACGCCGGAGAGCGTGCGGCTGGAGGCGGAGGACGGGGCGGTGGCCGAGTGCCGGGTGCCGTTCCCGCCGCTCGGCGAGGCCGGCGACCCCGTGGCGGAGCTGATCGCGCATGCGGGCCGGGAGCGGACCGTCGGGGTGCTGCTCGTCCGGCTCGGCGGTTTCGCGGCCGGGGTGTTCACCGGGGAGCGGCTGATCGCGTCCAAGGTCGGCTCGCGCCCCGTGCACGGCCGCAGCGCGGCCGGTGGCTGGTCGCAGCAGCGGTTCGCCCGGCGGAGGGAGAAGCAGGCCGCCGAGGCGCTCCGCGCCGCCGCAGAGGCCGCCTGCCAGGTGCTCGTGCCGTACGAGGCGGAGCTGGAGGCCGTGGTCCTCGGCGGGGACCGGCGCGCGGTGGGCGCGCTCCGGGAGGACCGGCGGCTCGCCGGGGTGTTCGCCCGGGAGACCGAGCCGTTCCTGGCGGTCCCTGATCCCCGGCGGTCCGTGCTGGAGTCGGCGCCCGGCCTGTTCCGGTGCGTCCGGATCCGCCTCATCGATCCCTGATCGTGCGGACCACGCCGGATGGAGTGCGGGCCCGGGCCGTGTGGCACGGCCGCCGGGCCACCGGCGTCCCCCGCCGTCGCGCCGGACGACGCCGGTCATGGCCACAGGAGTCCTACAATGTCCGCTATGCGCGCTCCCGGATGATTGTCCGCCCTAGTCGATCTTGTGCTATTTGTTCCCGGGAGTCCTTTTTTCATCATGATCATAGCAACTGGGGTGGAATTGCGCGCGGGTTTCCGCCTGCTCGTCGAGGGCGCGTCCTTCCGGGTGAACCCGGGCGACAAGATCGGGCTGGTCGGCCGGAACGGCGCCGGGAAGACCACGCTCATGAAGGTCCTCGCCGGGGAGGGCGTCCCGGCCGCCGGAACGGTCACGGTGACCGGGAGCATCGGCTACCTGCCGCAGGACCCGCGCGCCGTCGATCTGTCGGTCACCGCCCGGGACCGCATCCTCTCCGCGCGCGGGCTGGACCGGGTGCTGCGCGAGCTGCGCGAGGCCGAGGAGGGCATGGCCGCGGACGACGCCCGGGTCCGGGACCGGGCGCTGCGGGCCTACGCGCGGCTGGAGGACCGCCTGCACGCGCTCGGCGGCTACGCGGCGGAGGCGGAGGCGGCGACGATCGCCTCGAGCCTGGGGCTGCCCGATCGCGTTCTCGGGCAGCCGCTCGGCACGCTTTCCGGGGGACAGCGCCGGCGGGTGGAACTCGCCCGAATTCTGTTCGGTCGAGCCGATACTCTCCTGCTCGACGAGCCGACAAACCATCTCGATTCAGACTCAATTTGGTGGCTTCGGGATTTTTTACGTTCCTATCAGGGCGGATTGGTCCTCATCAGCCACGACGTTAAACTTCTTGAAGCAACGGTAAACCGCATCTTCCACCTGGACGCGAACCGCTGTCTGATCGACGTCTACAACGTGGGGTGGAAGGCGTACCTGGCCCAGCGCGAGGCGGACGAGCGGCGCCGCAGGCGTGAGCGGATCAACGCCGAACGGCAGGCGTCCGCGCTGCTCGCGCAGGCCGACCGGATGCGGGCGAAGGCCTCAAAGGCGAAGGCCGCGCACGACATGGAGCGCCGTGCGCGGCGGCTCCTCGCCTCCGTCGAGCCCGAGCGCCGCCCCGATCGGGTCGCCAGGCTGCGTCTCCCCGATCCCGCGCCCTGTGGCAAGGTCCCGCTGGCGGCCCGCGGCCTGTCCAAGTCGTACGGATCGCTCGAGGTCTTCACCGGCGTCGACCTCGCCGTGGACCGCGGCTCCCGGATCGTGGTCCTCGGCCTCAACGGCGCGGGGAAGACCACCCTGCTCCGGCTGCTCGCCGGCCTGGAGCGCCCGGACGCGGGGGAGGTGATCCGCGGCCACGGCCTCAAGCTCGGCTACTACGCGCAGGAGCACGAGACGCTCGATCCGGAGCGCACCGTGCTCGAGCACATGCGCGCGGCCGGGCCGGCCCTGGCCGACGGGGAGCTGCGGACCGTGCTCGGCTCCTTCCTGTTCAGCGGGGATGACGTGGACAAACCCGCCGGGGTGCTCTCCGGCGGGGAGAAGGCCCGGCTGGCGCTCGCCATGCTGGTCCTCTCCAGCGCCAACGTCCTCCTGCTGGACGAGCCGACGAACAACCTCGACCCGGCCTCGCGTGAGCAGATCCTGGCTGCACTCCGGCGATACACCGGGGCGATTGTCCTAGTCACACACGATGAGGGTGCCGTCGAGGCGCTCAGGCCGGATAGGGTGATTTTGTTGCCAGACGGCGTCGAAGATGTATGGAATGACGAATTTTCCGATCTGGTGGCGCTCGCATGATCTTATTTCGAGCAGCTGACGATCCTTTCCGGCCGAGGAGGTAGCCGATCCAGCGGAAATGACTGATCATGGCGTAAGTAACGCTGCGGAAGTCTGGCACTACAGGAGGTACTCGTGGCCGAGACCCTCAAGAAGGGCACCCGGGTGACCGGGGCCGAACGGGAGAAACTCGCCAGCGATCTGAAGAAGCGCTATACGGCGGGCGAGAGCATCCGTGCTCTCGCGGCTTCGACCGGCCGCTCGTACGGCTTCATCCACCGCATCCTCAGCGAGTCCGGCGTGACGCTCCGGGGACGCGGCGGGGCCACCCGCGGCAAGTCGAAGCAGCAGCAGCAGCGCTGAAGCAGCGCAGCGCACACCTCAGCACGCGCGACCGCGGCCGCCCTCCCAGCGGACGGGGGAGTCGGGTCCGGGCCGCCGCCGACGGGCCGGTAAGCTCGGGCGCGACCGTGGTTGATCGCCTGGCGCGGCCGGTGCACCGGAGCGGATCCGGACCGGGCGGGCGACGGCCTTCGACCGGATGCAGGAGCGGCGATGGCGGACGCGCAGATTGGGGGGAGTGGGGAGCGACCCGCTGAGGCGAGCGCTTCCCCGGCTGACGAGACGATCTCGGCTGGTGCCCCGGCCGAGGTCGGGGTGCGCTTTGAGGTGGACGGCGAGATCGCGACGGTCACCCTGTGCCGGCCCGAGAAGCGGAACGCCCAGACGCCCGCGATGTGGTCGGCGCTGGCCCGGTTCGGGGAGAACCTGCCGGAGCAGGTGCGGATCGTCGTGGTCCGAGGCGAGGGGCCGTCCTTCTCAGCGGGGCTCGACCTGAGCCTGCTGACGGGCGCACCAGGGCAGAGATCGTTCTCGGAGATCGCCGCACTGGACGATGCGGCGCTCGAACGGCTGATCGCCGAGTCCCAGCGCGGTTTCCTGTGGCTGCGCCGGCCGGAGATCGTGTCGATCGCGGTGGTGCAGGGGCACGCGATCGGCGCGGGCTTCCAGCTCGCGCTCGCCTGCGACCTGCGCATCGTGGCCGAGGACGCGAAGTTCTGCATGAAGGAGCCCGCGCTCGGGCTGGTGCCCGATCTGACCGGGACCAAGCCGCTGGTCGAGCTGGTGGGGCTGCCCCGGGCGATCGAGATGTGCCTCACCGCGCGGACCGTGGACGCGGCGGAGGCGGCGCGCTACGGGCTGGCCGAGCGGGTGGTGCCGGCCGGCGACCTCGACCGCGCGGTGCACGAACTGGTGACGTCGCTGCTCGCCATCGACCGGCACGCGGCCGCGGCGACGAAGCGGCTGCTCCTGGGGGCGCGGCAGCGGACCCTCGAAGAGCAGGCGGCCGCCGAGCGGAGCGAGCAGATGATCAGGCTGCGGACGCTCTTCTCCGCCCCGGCGCCGCGGGGATCCGCGGGCGCGGGGAATTGAGCGCCGTGCTCTGATTGCTGCACTCAGCGGGGGAGTGCGGTCATGGCGATGATGGGCGGCCACTACGGCTACGAGGTGATGCGGTCGCTGCGGCGCGACCGCTCCGTCATGCAGGAGCGGATCGCCCCGGGCACGATCCGCCGCATCGGCGCCTGCGCCTGGCCGTTCCGCTGGCAGATCGCCGCCTTCCTCCTGCTCGTCGTGGTGAGCGCGGTGACCGCGATCGCCAACCCGCTCCTGATGAAGGCGATCATCGACGACGGGATCGTCCCCAAGCGGCTCACCGTGGTGGTCTGGCTCTCCGTGGCGATCGCCGCGCTCGCCGTGCTCGACGCCGGGCTCAGCCTGGCGCAGCGGTGGTTCTCCGCGCGCATCGGCGAGGGCCTGATCTACAACCTGCGCACCGAGGTCTTCGACCACGTGCAGCGGATGCCGGTCGCGTTCTTCATGCGGGCGCAGACCGGCGCCCTGGTCTCCCGGCTCAACACCGACGTGATCGGCGCGCAGCGCGCGCTCACCACCACGCTCTCCTCGGTGGTCTCCAACGTGGTGAGCCTGGTCATGGTGCTCGGCGCCATGATCGTGCTGTCCTGGCAGATCACCCTGGTCGCGCTCGTGCTGCTGCCGATCTTCATCGTGCCGGCGAAGTGGATCGGCCGCCGGATGTCCCAGCTCACCCGCGAGCAGATGCAGCTCGACGCGGAGATGAGCTCGGTGATGACCGAGCGGTTCAACGTCGCCGGGGCGATGCTCGCGAAGCTGTACGGCAGGCCCGAGGAGGAGGCGGCCCACTTCAGCGAGCGGGCCGGCCGGGTCCGCGACGTCGGCGTGACCGTGGCCATGTACGGCGCGCTGTTCCGGATCGCGCTCGGCCTGGTCGCCGCGCTCGCGACGGCCCTCGTCTACGGCTTCGGCGGGGCGCTCGCGGTGAGCGGCGCCTTCGAGCTGGGGACGCTGGTCGCCCTCTCCACGCTGCTCATGCGCCTGTACGGCCCGCTGACCAGTCTCTCCAACGTGCACGTGGACGTGATGACCGCGCTGGTCAGCTTCGACCGGGTGTTCGAGGTGCTCGACCTCAAGCCGATGGTCGCCGAGCGGCCCGGTGCGCGGCCCATCCCCCCGGGGCCGGTCACGATCGAGTTCGAGGACGTGCGGTTCCGCTACCCGAGCGCCGAGGAGGTCTCGCTCGCCTCCCTGGAGGCGGTCGCCCGGCCGGACGCCGGACGGCCGTCCCAGGAGGTGCTCAAGGGCGTGTCGTTCACCGCCCGCCCCGGCGAGCTGGTCGCGCTCGTCGGGTACTCGGGGGCGGGCAAGACCACCATCACGGCCCTGGTCTCCCGGCTCTTCGACGTCACCGGCGGTGCGGTGCGCCTCAACGGGCTCGACGTCCGGGACGCCACCCTGGAGAGCATCCGGGAGACGGTCGGCGTGGTCCCGCAGGACCCGCACCTGTTCCACGACACCATCCGCGCCAACCTCCGGTACGCCCGGCCGGACGCGACCGACGAGGAGCTGTGGGAGGCGCTGCGCGCCGCCCAGATCGCCGACCTGGTGGAGAGCCTGCCCGACGGGCTCGACACCGTCGTGGGGGACCGTGGCTACCGGCTCTCCGGCGGGGAGAAGCAGCGCATCGCGCTCGCCCGCCTCCTGCTCAAGGCCCCGCGGGTCGTGGTGCTCGACGAGGCCACCGCCCACCTCGACTCCGAGTCCGAGGCCGCGGTGCAGAAGGCGCTGAAGAGCGCGCTGCGCGGCCGGACCTCGCTGGTGATCGCCCATCGGCTCTCCACGATCCGGGAGGCCGACACCATCCTGGTGATCGACGGCGGCCGGATCGCCGAACAGGGCCGGCACGAGGAGCTGCTCGCCCGCGGTGGCCTCTACGCCGAGCTGTACCGGACCCAGTTCGCCGACGCCCCGGCCCGGGCCGCGGTCACAGATAGCCCAGCCGGGTGAGCTCCTCGCGTGCCACCTTCTCCACCAGCCCGGCGTCCGCGGCGGAGAGCCGCGACCGCCAGCTCCCCGGCCGCGGCGCCGGCGCGCCGTAGAGGGCGATCGCCGAGACCTCGGCCTCCAGGAACCGGGAGATCGCGTCGACGGCCGTGTCCGGTGCGGCGATCATGTCCTCGTAGCGGAGCGTGAGCAGCCGGTCCGGGGGCAGCTCCCGGCGCAAGGTGGCGCTGAGCCGCACCGCCCCCCGCCAGCGGAGCGCGGCCTTCCCCGCGGACGGCATCCTCGCCCAGCGGTCCCGGTGCTCGGCCGAGCGGAGGCCGAGGAACGGGTTGGGGAACTCGGCGTCCTCGCTCAGCATGTGCGGCTTGAACCAGGCGAGGCAGGCCGGGTCGGCGAGCATGTCGGCGGCGACGTCCCGGCCGTCCCGGATGACCTGGATGAGCCGGGCGTCGGGGAACGCCTTCAGCAGCACCTGCGCGCTGTAGATCAGGTCCGGGGTGGCGTCCCCGAACCTGGTGAGCGAGGCCGCGTTGACGCACGGCCCGGAGCCGATGATCCCTCCCGCCTCCCGGCAGGCCGGCGGGCACTCGGCGCAGGCGCCCGGCCGCACCTGCCAGGCCTCGGCGAACGCGTCGCGCAGCACGGCCGGCGCGCCCCCGCTGCCGGCGATCGACGGCCGCCGCGCGAACGCGTACACGACCCGGGTGACGGCCGCACGGCCCATGGTGATATGGAAACCCGGAGTCCGCTTGATGGCACGCGCCACGAGGTCCGCGCCGGAGTGCGGAGCGGAGATCACGAACACCGGCCGCCGGACCTTGACTCCGTTGACCACGAGAATGTGCGTCGGAGGTCGCATAGGTACGGTCAAGTCTGACACCCTTTGGGGATGCACGAACGCAGCCGAGCCGGAGCCGCCTCCGGCGCGCCGGTGACGCCACCGGCACGGCTCCCGCGCCCGCTCCGCCCGGGGGACCGGGTCGCCCTGGTCGCGCCCTCGGGGCCGGTCGACCCGGACGCGCTCGACCGGGGCCGCGCGGTCCTCGCCGCTCTCGGGCTGGAGGTGGTGACCGGCGCCCACGTGCTCGACCGGAACGGTTTCCTCGCCGGGGCCGACGGCGACCGGGCCGCCGACCTGGCCGCCGCCTGGTGCGACCCGGGCGTGGCCGCGGTGGTCTGCGCCCGGGGCGGGTACGGCGCCACCCGGCTGCTCGGCCTGCTCGACTGGGCGGCGATGCGGGCGGCCGGCCCGAAGATCCTGATCGGCTCCAGCGACATCACCGCGCTCCACCGCGCGTTCGCCGACCGGCTCAGGGTGGCCACGCTCTTCGGCCCGATGCCGGCGACCCGGGTGCTCGGGGGCGCCGACGGCCCGGACCGGCCCACCCTCGACCGGTTGCGGCAGGCCCTGTCCGGGGAACCGGTGCGGATCGAGGGGACCACGGTGGTCGTGCCGGGCCGGGCCGAGGGCCCGCTCACCGGCGGCAACCTCACCCTCCTCGCCGCCCTGTGCGGGACACCGTACGCGCTGCGCGCCCGCGGGCGGATCGTGCTCCTGGAGGACGTGGGCGAGCAGCCGTACCGGATCGACCGGATGCTCACCCAGCTGCTGCAGGCGGGCTGCCTCGACGGCGCGCTGGGGTTCGCGCTCGGGTCGTGGGTCGGCTGCGGGGACGCGCTGGAGGTGCTCGCCGAACGGCTGGCCCCGCTGGGCGTGCCGGTCCTCGCCGGCCTGCCCGTGGGCCACGGCGCCCCGCAGTTCCCGGTCTGGCTCGAGGCGCCCGCCGTGCTCGACACGGCGTCGCGGACGCTCACCAGCGCGGCCGGGCCGGCCGGCACACCCGGGTGACCCCTCGCCCACGGCCGCGCGGCCCGGGCGAACCGGCCCTCCGCGGTGGCCGTCACCGCGGCCCCGCCGGGTGCCCGGCGCCGCCCGCTCGGCACGGCCGGCCCGGTCCGGCGCACGCCGCGGCCGGCGCTCCCGGAGGCCCGCACGCGTCCGGGCATCGCCGGGCCGCCCGTCCCGGTCACCGGGCCGTCCGGGCGGCGGCCCCGGCGGCGCGCACGGCCCGGTCGAGGGCGAGGGCGGTCCGCACCAGGTGGATGTGGCTGAAGGCCTGCGGGAAGTTGCCGAGCTGCCGGCCGAGCCGCGGGTCGTACTCCTCGGCGAGCAGGCCCACGTCGTTGCGGAGCGAGAGCAGCAGCTCGAACAGCTCCACCGCCTCGGCCACCCGGCCGGTCATCGCCCGGGCCTGGGCGAGCCAGAAGCTGCACGCGAGGAACGCGCCCTCGGTCCCGGGCAGGCCGTCGATCGGGTTCTCCTCGGCGATGGGGTAGCGGAGCACCAGCCCGTCGGTCATCAGCTCCCGCTCGATCGCGGCGATCGTCGACGCCACCCGCGGATCCTCGGGCGGGAGGAACCCCACGATCGGGATGAGCAGCAGCGCCGCGTCGAGCTCGCGGGAGCCGTACGACTGGGTGAACGTGGCCCGCTCCGGGTCGTAGCCCTTGGCGCAGACCTCGGCGTGGATGCGGTCGCGCAGCTCCTGCCAGCGGTCGGCCGGGCCCTCGCGCCACCCGAGCCGCACCGCCCGGACCGCGCGGTCGAACGCCACCCACGCCATGACCTTCGAGTGGACGAAGTGCCGCCGCGGGCCGCGGACCTCCCACAGGCCCTCGTCGGGCTGCGCCCAGTTGACCTCGAGGAACCCCAGCACCGCCCGCATCATCGCCCAGACGTGGTCGTCCGGGGGGAGGCCGCGCCGGCGCGCCTCGAAGAGCGCGTTGAGCATCTGCCCGTAGACGTCGAGCTGGACCTGCCCGGCCGCGCCGTTGCCGATCCGCACCGGGCGGGAGTTCTCGTACCCGGGGAGCCAGTCGAGGATCAGCTCGGGCAGCCGCCGTTCGCCCGCCACGCCGTACACGACCTGGTGGTCCTCGGGGCGGCCGGCCACGGCCCGGATCAGCCAGTCGCGCCAGGCGGCCGCCTCCTCCAGGTACCCGGTGCTGGTGAGCGCCTCGAGGGTCATCGCGGCGTCCCGCAGCCAGCAGTACCGGTAGTCCCAGTTCCGCACCCCGCCGAGGTGCTCGGGCAGGGAGGTGGTGGGCGCGGCGACGATCCCGCCGGTGGGGCGGTACGTCAGCGCCTTCAGCGTGATCAGCGAGCGGACCACCGCGTCCCGCCACGGGCCGTGGTACGTGCACCGGGAGACCCACTCCTCCCACAGCTCCCGGGTCGCGGCGAGCTGCGCGATGGGGTCGATCGCCTCGGGCGGCGGCTGGTAGGAGGGGTGCCAGGTGAAGATGAACGGCAGCCGGTCTCCGGCGGAGACCCGGAACGCGGCGGAGTGCCGGTACCCGCCGCCCTCCAGGGGCACCGGGGAGTGGATCCAGACCGAATCCGGGCCGCCGATGGCGTGGAGCAGCCCGTCGCGGCGGCGGACCCACGGCACGATCCGGCCGTAGTCGAAGCGGATGCAGATCTCCGTGGTCATCTCCACCGTGCCGGAGACGCCCTCGACGATCCGCACCAGGTCCGGGTTCTCATGCCGGGGCGGCATGAAGTCGATCACCTTGACCGTGCCGCCGGCGGTCTCCCACACCGTCTCGAGGATCAGCGTGTCCGGGATGTAGGAGCGCCGCGACGCCCGCTCCATCCCGGCCGGGGCGAGCCGCCAGAAGCCGTGGTCCCCGGTGCCGAGCAGCCGGGCGAAGCACGCAGGGGAGTCGAACCGGGGCAGGCAGAGCCAGTCGATCGAGCCGTCCCGCCCGACCAGCGCGGCCGACTGCATGTCCCCGATGAGGGCGTAGTCCTCGATCCGCATGGGGACACGCTAGCCCGGAGCCCTGGCGGTGGCGCCGCAGGTCACCCCGCGCGGGCGGGCTCCGTTCCGGCCGGGTCGCCCATGAGCGCCCGGAGCCGGCCCGAGCCGAGCGCGATGAGCAGGCCGGCCGCGATCGCGGCGAGGGCGAGCACCAGGTAGTAGACGGGCATGGGCACCACGGTGGTGAGCCGGTAGACCTGGCCGCCGGCCGCGTCGCCGAGCGCGATCGCCAGGTACCACACGCCCATCATCTGGTTCTGGAACGCGGCGGGGGCGAGCCGCCGGGTCACGGAGAGCCCGACCGGAGTGAGGAAGATCTCGCCGATGGTCTGGATGAAGTACACCGTGAGCAGCCAGGCGACCGAGACCTTCGTCCCGCCGGCGGCGAACCCGGCGGCGACCGCCATCACCACGAAGCTCAGCCCGATGAGCAGGAGCGCGGCCGCGAACTTCGCCGGGATGCCGATCCGGTCCCCCGCGGCGACGAAGAACCGCGCGAACGCCGGCGCGAGCAGGATGATCGTGAGCGAGTTGACGTTCGCCACCCAGCTCGGCGGCACGTCGAACCCGAGGATGTGCAGCCGGGTGTGCTCCTTGGCGAAGAGCAGCAGGGCGCTGCCGGCCTGGTCGTAGATCATCCAGAAGACCGCGGCGGCGAGGAAGAGCCAGAGGTACGCGTACAGCCCGGTGCGCTCCGGCGGGGTGATCTCATGGGAGCCGAAGAGCAGGAAGGCGAAGTAGGCGAGCGGCACGAGCGCGGTCACCACGGCGAGCGCGAGCGTGAACCGCTCGATGGTGAACGTCCCGCTCAGCGCCCACAGGCCGAGGGCCGCGGCGGTGACGGCCGTCCCGGTGAGCGCCACGGCCGTGAAGCGGCGCCGCTCCGCAGGGGTGAGCCGGTGCCCGGGGCGCTCGCCCGCGCCGGCGAGGCGCCGGCCGCCGAGCACGTACTGGGCGAGCCCGATCGCCATGCCCGCCGCGGCGGCGCCGAACGCCAGGTGCCACCGGTCCCCGCGCTGGAGCCAGGGCACGACGATGATGCCGAGGAAGGCGCCGACGTTGATGCCGAGGAAGAACAGCGTGTACCCGGCCTCCCGCCGGGGCTCGTCCTCGTCCCGGTAGAGGTGGCCGACGAGCGCGGCGATGTTCGGTTTGAGCAGCCCGCTTCCCACGGCGATGAGGGCGAGCCCCAGCCAGGTGAACGGCCCGGCCACGGGGACCGCCATGGCGAGGTGGCCGGACATGATCACGCACGCGCCGAGCAGGACCGTCCGCCGGGTGCCGAGCAGCCGGTCCCCGATCCAGCCGCCGGCGAGCGCGAGCAGGTAGACCGAGGCGATGTAGACGCCGTACACCCCGACCGCGGTCGTCTCGGAGAGCCCCATTCCGCCGGCCACCGGGGGCGCCACGAGGAAGAGGACCAGGATCGAGCGCATGCCGTAGTAGCTGAAGCGCTCCCACATCTCGGTGCCGCAGAGCGTGGCGAGGCCGCGTGGATGGCCGGAGAAGGCCGGGCCCCGATCGCGGGCCGGCGAGACGGTTTGCATCGGGCTTTACTCTCCGTTAATCCGTTTTGTCTCGTTTCACCCTGCCTGATCCAAATGAGTGATTCAACCCGTTAAGTGAAAATCACTCCGCAGCAAGGTCATTGGGGCTTGTCGGGAGGGTGATGCTGTGGTGTGATCCAGGTCACTTCGGCAGCAGCACCGTGGGAGGCGCGATGGCCAGTGTTCTGGACGAGCGTGCGGAGATCGAGCGTGAGATCGCCGGCAGGACCGTGTGCGACCAGTTGCTGAAGGTGGCCGAGGAGCACCCCGATGACCCCGCGTACTCCGACCGGACCGGGGACGGATGGGCCACGCTGACCTTCGCGCAGGCCCGCCGGCGGGTCCTCGAGATCGCGGCCGGGTTCGCCGCGCTCGGCGTGCAGCCGGGCGACGCCATCGCGCTGATGATGCCGAACCGCTCCGAGCACGTGCTCGCCGACCTCGGGGCCGTGCACGCGCGGGCGTTACCCTGCACGGTCTACGCCACCTTCGCCCCCGAGCAGGTCGCCTACGTCGCCAAGGACGTCGGCGCGGTGGTCGCGGTCCTGGGCGGCCCCGCCGACCTCGCCCGCTGGGAGCCCGTGCTCGGCGAGCTCCCCAGGCTGCGGAAGATCATCATGCTCGAGGGCGCGCCCTCGGGCGACGACCGGTTCCTGAGCTGGCGGGAGTTCCTCGCCATGGGCGCCGAGGCGCTCGCCGCCGACCCGGGCGCGGTGGAGGCGAGGTGGCGGGCGGTGACCCCCGATGACGTGCTCACCGTGCTCTACACCTCGGGCACGACCGGCCACCCCAAGGGGGTGCCGCTCACCCACGCCAACGTCCTCTACGAGGTCGCCACCACCGACCGGATCGTGCGGCTGCCCTTCGGCGGCACCCAGATCTCCTACCTCACCTACGCGCACATCGCGGAGCGGGTGCTCAGCCTCTACCTGCCGCTGTTCAAGCGGACCCACATCTACTTCTGCCCGGACATGACCCAGCTCGCCGCGGTGCTCGGCGAGGTCCGGCCGGTGATGTTCTTCGGGGTCCCCCGGGTCTGGGAGAAGATCGCCTCCAAGCTCCGCGCCCTGCTCACCCTGCAGCCCGCCGAGCAGCGGGAGAAGGTGGCCCAGGCGATGGCCGCCGGCCTGGCGTTCATCGAGGCCGGCCAGTACGGCCGGACCGTCACGCCCGAGGTGCGCGCCGCCTACGGGCAGGCCGACGCCGCGGTGCTCTCCGGCATCCGGAGCCTCATCGGGCTCGACCGGGCCGGCTGGCTCGCCACCGCGGCCGCGCCCATGCCCCAGGACGTGCAGCGGTTCTTCGCCGGCCTCGGGCTCAAGATCCTCGACGTGTACGGCATGACCGAGACGACCGGCGCCATCACCTCGAACACCCCCACGGCCTACAAGCTCGGCACGGTCGGCCGGGCCGAGCCGGGCGTCGAGGTCAGGATCGCCGAGGACGGGGAGATCCTCACCCGCAGCCCGCTCAACACCCGCGGCTACCTCAACCGCCCCGAGGCCACCGCGGAGCTGCTCGACGCCGACGGCTGGCTGCACACCGGCGACGTCGGGACCATGGACGAGGACGGGTTCCTCCGGATCATCGACCGGAAGAAGGAGCTCTTCATCACCTCGGGCGGGGAGAACATCTCCCCGGCCAACATCGAGAACCACCTCAAGGAGCACCCGCTGATCGGCCAGGCGCTCGCCTACGGTGAGGGCCGGCCGTACCCGATCGCGCTCCTCACCCTCGACCCGGAGGTCGCGCCGGAGTGGGCGCGGGCGCGCGGCATCTCCTTCGGCTCGCTCGCCGAGCTCGCCACCCATCCCGACGTGCTCAAGGAGGTGGAGGCCGGGGTCGAGGCCGCCAACCGGAGGCTCGCCCGGGTCCAGCAGGTGAAGCGGTGGCGGCTCCTGCCGGACGAGTGGACGCCGGACAGCGGGGAGCTCACCCCGACCTTGAAGCTCAAGCGCCGCCGGATCCACGCCAAGTACGCCGACGTGATCGACGATCTGTACGGCGGCGCCTGATCGGCCGCTTGCGAACGTTTTGCCCGGCCTGGGCGTGTCAGGGCGGAGGCGCTCCCGCCGCGCCGCCTACGGTCTCGGGGACATGAGGAGATCTTCGCTCGTCACGCTGGCCGCGGCCCTGCCGCTCGCGGCCGGCCAGGCCGCCGTGCCGCCGGCGCTGGCCGAGGGCACGGCGGCCGCGGCGCGCGGTCCGGTGATCAAGTCGATCGAGATCAGCCCATCCGACCCGGTGGTCGGCCCGAAGGACTCGGTCGCGATCGTCGTCGACGTGGTGGTGCGGGGCGCGACCGAGGTCAGCGCCGAGCTCGAGCCGGGCCGGCCGGACGGGGAACCGGGCGGCGCCCAGGCACGTCCTCCGGCGGCCGGAGCCCCGGACGCCGATGAGGCGGCCACCGGCCAGGAGGCCGGCGACGCGCCGGTGCCCGTCCCGGTCCAGCAGGTCACCACCGCCTTCGACCGGATCGCCCCGCTGTTCGCGTGGCGCAGCGGCGCCGTGCCCTCCTGGCGGGCGCGGGGCCTGCGGACCGCCGCGGCCGACGCCGGTTGGGAGACCTGGCGCTTCCTGCCGGAGAAGCGGCTGTCCCGCCGGTATCCGAGCGGCCCGTGGACGGTCACGGTCACCGCGCGGAACGCCCGCGGCGCCGAGACCACCGCCCAGGCCGAGTTCCGGTTGCGGCGGGCGACCGAGCTCTCGGGGGTCACGGTGGCGCGCGCGGGCGGCCGCGTCCGGGTCACCGGAACGCTGCTGCGGGTGGATCCGGCGGGCCGGGTGGCCTACCGGCCCTTCGCCGGGCAGCGGGTCCTCATCCGCCACCGGCCGAAGGGGGCGCGCTCCTGGCGGACGGCCGGGTCCGCCACGACCGGGAAGGACGGCTGGTTCAGCGCGAAGGTCCCGCGCGAGGGCGTCCAGGAATGGCGGGTGGAATATCCCGGAGATGACCACCATGCCCGATCTGTCAGCGGCACGAAACAGCTATGAACGCGGATGAACGTGCATATTAGGTCATAAAGTTCATCAATTATGAAATAAGTAATGTTATCAATTTGTAACCGCTTTTCGGGATCCGCACGGCAACTTTCCCCGTCATCGGGTCGTCTATCCGGTGGCGTACGAAACAGGGGGACGCCACGTCCCTTACGGGGAGAGGAAAGTCGTAATGGTGAAGCGGATCGCTACCACGATGGTGGCGGTCGCCGTCGGCGCGACAGCGCTGGCGGCCACCGCGCCGGCCTACGCGGACGGCGGTGAACCCGCGCCCGCGAAGACCGCGCGGCACGGGCACCCGTCCGCTCCGAGGATCCTGAGCTTCGAGGTCACCCCGAACCCGGTCGTGGTCAAGGGGTTCGGCTCGGCCTCGGTCACCGCCAAGGTGACCGCGCTCGGCGCCAAGAGCGTGGCCTTCGAGCTCAGCGGCCCCAAGGGCGCCCGCCGCGGAGACGGGCGGCCCGGGAAGCGGCTGGCCCCGTTCCACTCGCACGGGCCGGTCACCTTCTCCACCTCGTGGACCTTCACCTGGCGGGACGCCGGGACCTGGCGCGTCAGCGTCGTGGTCACCGGCGCCGACGGAAAGCGGCAGACCGCGGTGCGGTACCTGACCGTCAAGCGCGACCGCGTGGTGCCCAAGCCGCCGGTCGCGCCGAAGCCCACCCGGATCGTCGGCTTCGACGCCGCGCCCGAGCCCGTGCGGGCCGGTCGCCCCATCACGCTGCGCGGCAAGCTGCAGGTCGCCCGCTGCTACGGCGGCTGGTACTACCGGGTCGACGGCAACGTCGCCGTGCTGGGCCGTACCTGCCCCCACGACCGCCCCGCATGGTACGGCTGGTACCGGCTCGGCGGTCAGAAGATCGACGTCTACTTCCGCGCCAAGGGCTCGCGCCACTGGAAGCACGTCGACACCGTCAAGACCCGCGCCGACGGCAGCTTCTCCGCCAAGGTCCGGGCGCTGCGCTCCGGCACCTGGACCGTGAAGTTCGACGGCACCCGCTTCCTCAAGGGCAGCAGCGCCTCGGACTACGTCCCGGTGTACCGCTGACGGCCCGGATCACCGCGGTCCATGGCCGCCCGGTTCCCCGGTGGGCCGGGCGGCCGCCCCTGCGCCGCCGGCCGCCCAGGCCAGGGCGGCGTTCTCACACCGGATCCGCACCGCGAGCAGCGGGGCGTTGAGGAGCGTGAACGCGGCCGCCGTCAGCCACGCGCCGTGCACCAGCGGCAGCGCGGCGCCCTCCACGGCGACGGCGAGGTAGTTGGGGTGGCGCATCACCCGGTACGGCCCAGCGGTGACGAGCGGCATGCCCGGCACGACGATGACCTGGGTGTTCCACCGCGGGCCGAGGGTGCGGACGCACCACCAGCGCAGGGCCTGCGCCGCCAGCGTCAGGCCGAGCATCGGCCACCCCAGCGCCGGCCGGAACCGGCGGCGGGCGAGCCGTACCTCGAGCAGGCATCCGGCGAGCAGGCCGGCGTGCAGCGCGACCATCAGCGGATAGTGGCCCCGGCCGGTGACCACCCCGCCGCGGGCGAGGGACCAGCGGGCGTTGCGGCGCGAGACCGCGAGCTCGGCCAGGCGTTCCGCGCCGACCGCCGCCACCAGGAGCGCGTACCAGGGCGACATGCGCGCCACCTTCCCCGTCACCATCGCAGGAGCACGAGCTCGGAGCAGAACCCCGGGCCCATCGCGATCAGCAGCCCAGGCGAGCCCGGGGGCGGCCGCCGGGCGAGGGTGTCCCGGAGGGCGAACAGCACGGAGGCCGAGGAGACGTTGCCGATCTCCGCGAGCGTGCGCCACGTCACGTCCAGCGCGTCCTCCGGCAGGGCGAGCGCCTCGGCGACCGCGTCGAGCACCTTCGGGCCGCCCGGGTGGCAGACCCAGGCCGTGATGTCCCCGATGGTCAGCCCGTGCTCGCCGAGGAACCGCCGCACGTCACCGGCGAGGTTGGCCCGCACCAGGTCGGGGATGCCCGCGTCGAGCACCACACGGAAGCCCGAGCCGGTCACCCGCCAGCCCATGACCCCCTCGGAGCACGGGTAGAGGCGGCTGCGGCTCGCCACCACGGCCGGCCCCGGCCCCGGGGCCGCGGCGTCCCCGCACGCCACCACGGCCGCCGCACCGTCGCCGAAGAGCGCGGCGGCCACCAGGTTCGCCGGGGAGAGGTCGTCCCGCTGCAGGGTGAGGGAGCACAGCTCGACCGAGAGCAGCACGGCCACGTGATCCGGGTGGCCCCGCAGGTGGTCGTGGACCCGGGCGAGTCCCGCGGCCCCGCCGGCGCAGCCCAGGCCGAAGAGCGGAAGCCGGGTGACGTCCTCGCGGAGGCCGAGCCGGCCGGCGAGCCTCGCATCCAGGGAGGGGGTGGCCACGCCCGTGGTCGAGACGCACGCGATCATGTCGACGTCGCCGGGGGCGAGACCGGCCGCCTTCAGCGCGCCGCAGATCGCCTCGGCCCCGAGATCCAGCGCCGCCGCGAGGTAGCGGTCGTTCGCGGCCCCGAAACCGTCGAGCGCGCCGTACTCCTCGAGCGGGAGCGCCAGGTGGCGGTGGGCCACCCGCGCGTTCCGGTGCAGCCGGTCGAGGAACCCCCGGTCGGCGTCCGGTGGCAGGCACATCCGCGCGAACGCCGCGGTGATCTCTCCCTGCGCGTACCGGTACGGGGGCAGCGCCCCGTGGACCGCCGCGATCCGCGCCATGGTCCCCTCCTTGGCTGGCAGGCCGGGAACCGGTGACTCAACTCCTTCTGCCCGCCTGCTGCGGCGGTATGCCGGTCCGGGCCCGGCGCGCCGGCCGCGCCGCCGCGGCGGGCCTCGATCGGCCGCCGGGCTCCGCGGTCCGCGGTCCGGCGGGTGCCCTGCGAGCCGCCTGCGCAGCGACGGGGCGTGGTCCGCGTGGCCGATGGCGCGGTAGAGGCGCCGGCGGTGACCACCGCGTCGCGGGCCGTACGCGCCGAGCCGCCCGGGCCGTGCGCCGAAACGCCCGGGCCGTGGGGCGGGCCGCCCGGGGCGTGCGGCGAGGCCGGCCCGCGGTAGCGTGAGCGCGGGTCCGCCGCGGGCCCGATCAAGGACGAGCGATCCGAGGCGAGATCGTGGAGGACGCCATGGACAGCGCCGAGTGGGACCGCCGTTACGCCGAGAAGGAGCTGCTGTGGTCGGCCGAGCCGAACCGGTGGGTCGCGGAGGTCGCCGCCGACCTGCCGCCCGGCCGCGGCCTGGACCTCGCGGCGGGCGAGGGGCGGAACGCGCTGTGGCTCGCCGAGCGCGGCTGGACGGTCACCGCGGTGGACTTCTCCAAGGTCGCCCTCGGCCGGGCCCGGGCGCTCGCCGAACGGCGGCTCGGCGAGCACGTGGACCGGCTCCGTATCGTCGAGGCCGACCTGCTCCGCTACACGCCCGAGCCCGGGGCGTACGATCTCGTGCTCATCGCCTACTTCCACGCCCCTGCGGAGCAGCGGCGCGCGGTCGTCCGCGCGGCCGCCGGCGCCGTGGCCCCGGGCGGGCTGCTGCTCATCGTCGGGCACGACAGCGACAACCTCGCCAACGGCGTGGGCGGCCCGCAGGACCCCGCGGTCCTCTACTCCCCGCGTGACCTGGCCGCGGACCTCGCCGGGTGCGGCCTGGAGATCGTCCGGGCCGAGACCCGGGACCGGCCGGTGGAGCAGCCGGAGGGGACGCGGGTGGCCCGGGACGCGTTCCTGCTCGCCCGCCGCGGGTGACCCCGCGCCGCCCGGCCGGGAATCCCGGCGCCCGCGCGAGGGGTTGCCGCCACAAAGGCCACACGGCATAGGCTTAGGCTCTCGCGCAATGGAGGTCTCCTGGTGCTGGTCGACTCCTTCGGCCGGGTCGCGACGGATCTGCGGGTGTCGCTGACCGACCGGTGCAATTTGCGGTGCGCCTACTGCATGCCTCCCGAGGGCCTCGACTGGCTGCCCAAACCGAGCATCCTCACCGCTGAGGAGGTCATCCGGCTGGTCCGCATCGGGGTGGAGCGGCTCGGCATCACCGAGGTGCGCTACACCGGAGGCGAGCCGCTGCTCCGCCGTGATCTCGTGGAGATCGTCGCCGCCACCGCGCGGCTCCGCCCCCGTCCGCGGATCTCGCTGACCACCAACGGCATCGGGCTCGCCCGGCTCGCCGAGCCGCTCGCCCGCGCCGGGCTCGACCGGGTCAACGTCTCGCTCGACACGCTCGACCGCGAGCTGTTCATCCGGCTCGCCCACCGTGACCGGCTGCACGACGTGCTCGACGGGCTCACCGCCGCGGCGGCGGCCGGGCTCACCCCGGTGAAGGTCAACACGGTGCTCATGCGGGGCGTCAACGAGCACGAGGCGGTCCCGCTGCTGCGGTTCTGCCTCGAGCACGGGTACGAGCTGCGGTTCGTGGAGCAGATGCCGCTCGACGCCCAGCACGGCTGGCGCCGGGAGGACATGGTGACCGCGGACGAGATCCTCGGCCTGCTGAAGCAGGAGTTCGACCTCACCGAGGACGACCCGCGGGCCCGGGGGAGCGCGCCCGCCGAGATGTACCTGGTGAACGGCGGCCCGCACCGCGTCGGGGTGATCGCCTCGGTGACCCGCCCGTTCTGCGGCGCCTGCGACCGGGTGCGGATCACCGCCGACGGGCAGGTGCGCAACTGCCTGTTCGCGCTCGAGGAGACCGATCTGCGCACCGCCATGCGCTCCGGGGCGTCCGACGACGAGCTGGCCGAGCTGTGGCGGGGCGCGGTCCGGCGGAAGAAGGCCGGGCACGGGATCAACGATCCCGGCTTCCTGCAGCCGCCCCGCTCCATGTCGGCGATCGGCGGCTGAGGCGGCGATGCCGTACGACGCGGTGATCCTCGCCGGTGGGCGGGCCGCGCGGCTCGGCGGCGCGGACAAGCCGGGGGCGCCGGTCGGCGGGCTGCCGCTGATCGCGCGGGTGGCCGCGGCGGTGCCCGATGCCGGGCGGCTCATCGTCGTCGGCCCGCCCCGGCCGCTTCCGGAGCGGGCGGCGGGCACGCCCCTGGCGCGGGCGGTGTTCACCCGGGAGGATCCGCCGGGGTCAGGCCCGATCCCGGCGCTGCGGGCCGGGCTGGCACAGGTGCGGGCCGAGCTGCTGGCGCTGCTCGCCGCCGACCTGCCGTTCCTCACCGCCGGGCACGTCGCCCTGCTCCTCGAGCGCGCCCGGCGGGCGCGGGCCGGTGCCGTGCTGACCGATGAGGCGGGCGGTGAGCAGTGGCTGATCGGCGCGTGGCGCACCGGGGTGCTCGCCGCCGCGCTCGGCCGGTACCGGGGCACCTCGCTGCGCGGGCTGCTCGGACCGCTCGGGCCGGACCCGGTCCGGATCGCCGTGCCGGAGGGGGAGCGGCCGCCGTGGTTCGACTGCGACACGCCGGACGATCTCGCCCGCGCCCGCCGCTGGGCGGAGCCCGCGTCCCGGTGGTGACCGGTACGGCCCCGCTCACGGGCGTGGTCCGGGGCCGGGGATACGGGCACCTGGGAGCGGCACCACCGCGGGGCGTGCGCCGGGTGTGAGGGGGCTCGGTCGCGCGCCGCGCCGGGATGGCAGGCGAGGCGAGCGCGGCCGGCCGTGAGCGGATGCCCTGCCCGGACGCGTGCGTCGTCGGGGCGAGGGATGAGGTGACGCGGCCGGCCGTGAGAGGTGCCCCATCCGGACGCGCATAGGGCGTCGGGCCAGGGTGTGCGCGGCCGGCGTTGCCGGGGATGGCCGCTGAGGAACGGGGTGTGGTACCGGGCTTACCGCTTTCCGTACGCGGAGTCCGGCCTATCGGTATTCCCAGAAAAGGACGGCGCCGGGTGGCTACGGGGGCAAACCACCCGGCGCCGTATCATCGGCGTTCCGACGGGGGCCCGGAACGCCGGCACCAGCGCTCCGACGGGGGACCAGAGCGCTTGGCTAAACACTGTACACCGCAAACCCCTGACGTACGTCAAGAGTTCGTCACGACCCGATTTCGCGTCGGGATCCGGTTATCTCTTTCCGTTCAGGGGAGGTCAAATCAAGGTCTGGATCGACGTCCCGTCCTCGTTGATTGGCCCCGATAACGGCAACGTATGGCAAAAGAACCGCGGCGGCCACGAGAAGCAGCTTGATCGGCCACGGGGCCGGGAGGGCCACGGCCAGGATGAAACAGATCAGCCGGATGCCCATCTTGATGAGGTAGGCCCGCTCACGACGTTTGATGTCGTCGGTGAGGGAGACCGGGGCGTCCGTAACCCGGTGGACGACTTGGCGGTTGCGCCGGAATCCGCGCCATGACTTCACGAACTCCACGTTAGACCCCCTTGGCCGGGGACGGGTAAGCCGTACGGGGGTAGTCACGGCGACAGAGGGGGGAGAGATGAGCGATCGCACCTACCGGGTGATCGACGTCGTCGGCACGTCGGGTGAGAGCGTCGACCACGCGATCAGGAACGCGATCCGCCGGGCGGCCCGGACCATGCGGCACCTCGACTGGTTCGAGGTCACCGAGATCCGGGGGGACATCGCGGACGGCGACGTGGCCCACTTCCAGGTCGGCCTCAAGGTGGGCTTCCGCCTCGAGGACCCGGACTGACCGCGCGCCGCGACGGCCCGCGCCGAGGCGCGGCCCCGGTCAGCCCGCGCCGGAGCCGTCCCGCCGCGGCGCTCCCCGCGAACGGGGCCCGCGGGAGGTGCCCATGGGAGGACCGGGCCGCGGCGGCCGGCTCACCCGGGCTCACCGCCGGCCCGGCCGGGTCACATCGGCGTACCGCCGAGACGGCCGGCTCGCCCGGCCGGCCGACGCGGCGGTCAGTTCGCCTGGCTCACCGTGGACATGTTGAAGTCGGGCACCCGGATCGGCGGCATCACCACCCGGGTGAAGTAGTCGCTCCACTCCCGGGGCAGCGTCCGCTGGTGCGCGCCGACCTCGGTGAGCCGGCCGAGCAGCTCCACCGGGGACTCGTTGAACCGGAAGTTGTTGACCTCCCCGACGACCTCGCCGCCCTCCACCAGGTACACGCCGTCCCGGGTGAGGCCGGTGAGCAGCAGGGTCTGCGGGTCGACCTCCCGGATGTACCAGAGGCAGGTCAGCAGCAGGCCGCGCTCGGTGGCGGCGATCATCTCCTCCAGGGACCGGCCGCCCTCCGGGCCCGCCATGATCAGGTTGTCGACGCCCGGGGTGACCGCCAGGCCGGTCAGCTCGGCGGAGTGCCGGGTCTGCAGGAGGTTGGTGAGCGTGCCGTCCGCGATCCAGTCCGTCGCGGTGAGCGGGAGGCCGTTGTCGAAGACCGACTGCTCGCGGGTGGACGCGTGCGCGATCACGAACGGGGCGCACTCGATCCCCGGGTGGGCCGGGTCGCTGTTGATCCGCACCGGCAGCGGGGAGAGCCGCTCGCCGACGCGGGTGCCGCCGCCCGGCTTGGAGAAGACCGTCCGCCCGTCGGCCGCGTCCCGCGCGCCCGCCGACCAGTACATGTAGATCATCAGGTCGGAGACCGCGGAGGGCGGCAGGATGGTCTCGTAGCGGCCGGGCGGGAGCTCGATGCGGCGCTTGGCCCACTCCAGCCGCTGGGCGAGCGTGGCGTCCAGCGCCGGCACGTCCACGTCGGTGAAGTCGCGCGTCGCCACCCCCACCCACGCGGAGCGGGACATGTCGGCCGACTTCGCGTTGAGCTCCAGGCGGCCGGTCGGCTGGTCGTGGCGGAGCCGGAGCCCGGTCGACGAGCCGAGGAACGTGGTGGTGATCGTGTGCTCGGCGAAGCCGTACAGCCTCCGGCCGGACGCCTCGGCGGCGCTGAAGGTCTGCCCGAGCGCGGCGGTGAAGCCGCGGAAGACCTCGATGGAGGTCGGCTCGACCGGCCGGTCCCAGTCCGGGGAGACGGCCCCGCTCACCAGCGGCCGCGCGTCCTCGGACGGCGGCGCCTCCCGAGCGGCCCGGTCCGCCGCCGCCACCACGTCGGCGAGCTGGTCCGGCCGTACCGCGGAGCGGGAGACCACGCCGGCCCGGTCCCCGACGATCGAGATCACCGTGGTGCGGGAGGAGCGGCCGACCCCGTTCGTGGTGAGCGTGTTGCCGGCGAAGCGCAGGTTCGCCGTCGAGCCCTCGTCCACGATGACGATGCAATCGTCCGCCTCGCTCAGGGCGAGCGCCCGCTCGACCATCTCCTGCGGCGTCATGTTCCGCCCTCCGGGCTCGTTCCCTGTGCTCATCGCTTGCCGGCCTCCTGGACGGTGTTGAGGATCCGGACGCCCCGGAACAGCGCCGACGGGGCGCCGTGGCTCACCGGCGCGACCTGGCCCGGCTGGCCCTTCCCGCAGTTGAAGGCCCCGCCGAGCACGTAGGTCTGCGGGCCGCCGACCGCCTCCATGGAGCGCCAGAAGTCGAGGGTGCTGGCCTGGTAGGCCACGTCCCGGAGCTGCCCGGCGAGCCGGCCGTTCTCGATCTTGTAAAAGCGCTGCCCGGTGAACTGGAAGTTGTAGCGCTGCATGTCGATCGACCAGCTCTTGTCGCCGACGATGTAGATGCCGCGCTCCACCCGGGAGATCAGCTCCTCGGTCGACGGGCCGCCCTCGGCGGGCTGCAGCGAGACGTTCGCCATCCGCTGGAGCGGCACGTGGCCGGGCGAGTCGGCGAACGCGCACCCGTTCGACCGGCCCAGGCCCTTCAGCCGCGCCATGCGCCGGTCGAGCTGGTAGCCGACGAGGACGCCGTCGCGGACGATGTCGAACGACTGGGTCTGCACGCCCTCGTCGTCCCAGCCGATCGTCGCAAGGCCGTGCTCGACCGTCCGGTCGCCGACCACGTTCATCACCGGCGAGCCGTACTGCAGCGTGCCGAGCTTGTCGAAGGTCGCGAACGACGTGCCCGCGTAGGCCGCCTCATACCCGAGCGCGCGGTCCAGCTCGGTGGCGTGCCCGATCGACTCGTGGATCGTGAGCCAGAGGTTCGACGGGTGGATCACCAGGTCGTACGTGCCCGGCTCGACCGAGGGGGCCTTGAGCTTCTCGTCGAGCAGGTCCGGGATCTCGGCGAGCTCGGCCGGGAAGTCCCAGCCGGTGCCGGTCAGGTACTCCCACCCCCGGCCGACCGGCGGGGCGAGGGTGCGCATGTCGTCGAAGCGGGAGCCGTCCGACTTCATCGCGGTGAGCACCGGGTGGATGCGCACCCGCTGCTGAGTGGTGACCGTGCCGGCCGAGTCGGCGTAGAACTTCTGCTCCTTGACCTGCATGAGCGAGGCGGACACGTGGTCCACCCGGCCGAGCATCCGCGAGGACCAGTCGGCGAGCAGCTCCACCTTCTCGCCCACCGGGACCTCGAACGGGTCGATCTCGTACGAGGAGACCCACGTCACGTCGGCGTACACCGGCTCGGGCGCGAGCTCCACCGGCTCCCGGTTGATCGGCGCGCTCACCCGCGCCACCTCCACCGCCTCCTCGGCCGCCCGCGCGGCCGCCTCGGGGGTCAGCTCGATCCCGGACGCGAAACCCCAGGTACCATCCTTGATCACGCGGACGGAGAAGCCGAGGTCGTCGGCGTCCATGGAGCCCTCGAGCCGGGCGTCGAACAGGCGCAGCGTCTCGGCCCGCACCCGCTCGAGGCGGAAGGCCGCGTACTCCACCCCCAGGTCTCGGGCACGCTGCAGGGCGGCGTCCGCCATCCGCCGCAGGGGCAGGGCGAGGAAGCCGGGGTCGATCTGGCGCATGTCCACAGATCCTAACCGTGCGATCTTGTCTTCCGCATACAACGGGTTCCGGGCCCGTCACCCGATAGCTTCGGACACATGACTCGCTCAGTTCTCGTCACGGGCGGGAATCGCGGCATCGGCCTCGCGATCGCCCGCGAGCTCGCCGCCGCCGGAGACGCGGTCGCCATCACCTACCGGACCGGGGAGCCGCCCGAGGGTTTCTTCGCCGTCCGGTGCGATGTGACGAGCACCGCCGACGTCGACGCGGCGTTCGAGAAGGTCGAGGCGGAGCAGGGCCCGGTGGAGGTGGTGGTCGCGAACGCCGGGATCACCCGCGACACCCTGCTCCCGATGATGAGTGAGGAGGACTTCACCGAGGTCCTCAACACGAACCTGGTCGGCGCCTACCGGGTGGCGAAGCGGGCGGTCCGCCCGATGCTCCGGCTCCGGCGCGGCCGGATCATCCTGATCTCCTCGGTCGTCGCCCTGTCCGGCTCGGCCGGCCAGACCAACTACTCGGCCTCGAAGGCGGGCCTGATCGGGTTCGGCAGGTCGCTCGCCCGGGAGCTCGCCTCCCGCAACATCACGGTCAACATCGTCGCGCCCGGGTTCGTCGAGACCGACATGACCAAGGTGCTCACCGAGGCCCAGCAGGAGCAGATCCGCAAGCAGATCCCGATGGGCCGTCAGGCGAAGCCGGAGGAGGTCGCCCGGGTGGTCCGGTTCCTCGCGAGCGAGGACGCCTCCTACATCACGGGTGCCGTCATCCCCGTCGACGGCGGCCTCGGCATGGGACACTGAGCCCGGCCCAGGCGCGGGCGCTCGATGACGAGAGACTGGAGCTGAGAGATGGGTTTGCTGGAAGGCAAGAGGCTGCTGATCACCGGCGTCCTCACCGAGTCGTCGATCGCCTTCAACGTGGCGCGGCTCGCCCAGGAGGAAGGCGCCCGCGTCGTGCTCACCGGTTACGGCCGGCTGAGCCTGGTCGAGCGCATCGCCAAGCGGCTGCCCGAGCCGCCGCCGGTGATCGAGCTGGACGTGCAGAACAACGAGCACCTCGACACGCTCGCCGACCGGGTCGGCGAGCACCTGGAGGGACTCGACGGCGTCGTCCACTCCATCGGCTTCGCCCCCCAGTCCTGCCTCGGCGGCAACTTCCTCAACACGCCGTGGGAGGACGTGGCGACGGCGCTCCACGTCTCGACGTTCTCGTTCAAGTCGCTCGCCGTCGCCTGCCTGCCGCTCATGAAGGAGGGGGGCGCCATCGTCGGCCTGGACTTCGACGCGAGCAAGGCCTGGCCCGTCTACGACTGGATGGGCGTGGCCAAGGCCGGCCTGGAGTCGTGCGCCCGGTACCTCGCCCGGGACCTCGGGAAGCACGGCATCCGGGTGAACCTCGTCTCCGCCGGGCCGCTGCGCACCATGGCGGCGCGGAGCATCCCCGGCTTCCAGGAGTTCGAGGAGAGCTGGCCGGCGCGGGCGCCGCTCGGCTGGGACCTGAACGACACCACCCCGGCCGCAAAGGCGTGCGTCGCGCTCCTGTCCGATTGGTTCCCCGCCACCACAGGTGAGATCATCCACGTGGACGGCGGGGTGCACGCCATGGGCGCCTGAGCCGCCCGCGAGCCGTCACCCCGGCCGGCGCGGCGGCGCGCCGGCCGTGAGCGTACGGTGCGGGACGCGCCCGCCCGGGCGCCGTCAGGCGAGACGGTGGCGGCCCTGCGCGTTCGGCCGCCACAGGCCGTTCTCCAGCGGGATGCCCGCCTGCTGCGCCTCCTCCTCGCGTGCCCGCCGGGTCGCGACGATCCGGGTGGCGAGCACGGCCGACAGCAGGAGCACCGCGGTCAGCACGGTCCCGGCCGCGTCGTCGCGCCGCTCCGGCCGCACCGGCTCCCGCGACCGGGTGATGGTCAGGTCGGGAAGGTCCCGGACCGGCCAGAGCAGGGGGATGACCGCGTCCTCGTCCGGGGTCACCCGAGGCTTCTCCGCCGAGGTCCGGGTGGTGGTCGTCGGCTTCGGGCGCTGGGGCTCGATGGGGAGGAGCGTCTCCTCCGCGACCTTCTTGGCCGGCCGCGCGGGCTTGACCGGCTGCGGCCGCTCCGCGCGCTCCTTCTCACCGGCCTCGCGCTTCTCCCGGGGGCGGGCGTCGGCGGCGCACTCCGAATCCTTCCCGCAGGAGCGCTGCACGGTCGGCACCTGCTCCTTGGTCTCACGCCCGGAGACCATCTCGCCCAGCCCCTTCACCGTGTCGCCGGCCGCGTCGGCCGCGCTCTCGACGGCACTGGAGCCCGTCGCACCGCTCACGGCCTGGCCGGTGGACTTCACCGCCTCGCCGACGCTCTGCACCGTCTTGCCGAGCGTCTGGTCGACCGTGCCCACCACGTCGTTCACCGTGCCCACCGTGGTGTCGAGAAGCTTGGACACCGGTGAGGTGAGCCCGGCCGTCGCGTGGTCGAGCACGTCGGTGACGCCGTCGACGAGGTGGCAGACACCGCTCGTCAGCCCGGAGAGCAGGCCGTGGCCCGTGCCGCAGTCCCGTGCCTGCGCCGGGGTGGCGATGAGCAAGGGGATTCCTCCGCTGAGGATGAGGGTCAGCGCCCCAGCGGATATCGCGATGGTGCCGCGTCCAGTCCCCATGTAGCCTCTTTCCCCTAAAACGCCGATCCGTCCGCCGCTTTACTTTGACACTCTTTCGGCAAAGCTCCGGATCATGCAGCAGAATGTTGCAATTCGGTATCGATATGTGATACATGAAAGAATTTCTCGTTCGGCGGCCCGGATCGGGCGTCAGAGGGCGGAGACGTCGTCGAGCGCCTCCCGGATCTCCCGCGGCAGGGTCAGCCGGTCCGCCTTCAGGATGTCGAGGAGCTGCGCGTGGGTCCGCGCCCCCACGATGGCCGAGGCGACGCCCGGCCGGTCCCGCACCCAGGAGAGGGCCACGGCGAGCGGGGTGACCCCGAGCCCGTCGGCCGCGGTCACCACGGACTCCACGATCCTGCGGCAGCGTTCGTCGAGGTACGGCCGGACGAACTCGGCCATGTGCGGTGAGGCGCCGCGCGAGTCCGCGGGGATCCCGGTGCGGTACTTGCCGGTCAGCACCCCTCGCCCGAGCGGTGACCAGGCGAGCACCCCCACGCCGGTGTACTCGGCGGCCGGCAGCACCTCCAGCTCGATCTCGCGGGCGAGCAGGGAGTACTCCGCCTGGATGGAGACGATCGGCGCCCGGCCCGGCCCGCACTGCTGGTGGACGGCCGCGGCGGCGAGCTGCCATCCGGTGTAGTTGCACACCCCGGCGTACGCCGTACGGCCGGTGGAGACGGCGAGGTCCACGGCGGCGAGCGTCTCCTCGAGCGGGACCCGCGGATCGAAGGCGTGGAGCTGCCAGAGGTCGACCTCGTCCACCCCGAGCCGGGAGAGGGAGGCGTCGAGGGACCTGATGAGGTTCCGCCGCGAGGCGTCCACGTCGCCCCGCGGGGTGAGCACGGACTTGGTGGCGATCACCAGCCGGGAGCGGGGCACGACGTCGCGGATGAGCCGGCCGATGAGCCGCTCCGCCTCCCCGTCCGCGTAGACGTCGGCCGTGTCGATCAGCGTGCCGCCGGCGTCGGCGAACGCCGTGAGCTGCGCCGTCGCCTCCTCGGGCGGGGTGTCCCGGACCCAGGTCATCGTGCCGAGCCCGATCCTGGACACCGCGAGACCGCTGCGCCCGACGAATCGCTGATCCATTGCCTGGTTAGAGTAGCCGATAGGCTGTCGGCGCCATGGATGTACTGCAAGCCATCGTGCTCGGTGCCGTGCAAGGGCTCACCGAGTTCCTGCCCATATCCAGCTCCGCCCACCTGCTGATCGTCCCCAAGCTGGCCGGCTGGGGGGACCCCGGGGCGGCGTTCTCCGCGGTGAGCCAGCTCGGCACCATGCTCGCGGTGGTCCTCTTCTTCTGGCGGGACATCGTGCGGATCTCGTGGACCTGGCTCCGCAGCCTGTGGACGCCCGAGCTCCGCCACGACCTCGACGCCCGGATGGGCTGGTACATCGGCATCGGCACGATCCCGATCGGGGTCGCTGGGCTGCTCTTCAAGGACCTGATCGAAGGGCCGGCCCGGAACCTGTGGCTCAACTCGGTGATGCTCATCGTCTTCGGCCTCCTGCTCCTCCTCGCCGACCAGCTCGGCAGGAAGAAGAAGGAGGTCGCCGACCTCAACATGCGGGACGGCCTGATCATCGGGCTGTGGCAGATGCTGCCGCTCATCCCCGGCGCCTCCAGGTCCGGGTCCACGATGACCGGCGCCATGTTCCTCGGGTACACCCGGGAGGCCGCGGCCCGCTACTCGTTCCTGCTCTCCATCCCGGCCGTGGTGCTCTCCGGGCTGTTCGAGCTGCGCGTGATCGGCGAGGAGTCCGGGGTCCCGCTCGGGCCCACCCTGATCGCGACCGCGGTCTCGTTCGTCGTGGGCTACGCCTCGATCGCCTGGCTGTTGCGCTACGTCGCCAAGCATTCGACCATCATCTTCGTGGCGTACCGCGTGTTCCTCGGGTCGTTCCTGCTCACCCTGCTCTCCCTGGGCGTGATCTCTTCATGACCACCCTTCTGCTCCTGCGGCACGGCCTCACCGAGATGACCGGGCACACCCTGGCCGGGTGGACGCCCGGTGTGCACCTGGACGAACGCGGGCGCGAGCAGGCCAGGGCCGTGGCCGGGCGGCTGGCCCCATTGCGGCTCGACGCGATCGTCTCCAGCCCGCTGGAGCGGTGCGTGGAGACGGCCGAGGAGGTCGCCCGCGGCCGGGACGTCCCGGTGCAGATCGACGACCGGTTCGGGGAGTGCGGGTACGGGGAGTGGACCGGCAGGCCGCTGACCGAGCTCGCCAAGGAGCCGCTCTGGCGGGTGGTGCAGGCCCATCCCAGCGCGGCGGTCTTCCCCGGCGGGGAGGCCATGGCCGACGTGCAGCGGCGGGCCGTACGGGCGGTCCGGGAGTGGAACGAGCGGCTGGGCCCGAAGGCCGTCTACCTGGTGTGCACCCACGGAGACGTGATCAAGGCGATCGTCGCGGACGCGCTCGGGCTGCACCTCGACCAGTTCCAGCGGATCACCGTGGACCCCGCGTCGGTGACCGCGATCCGGTACACCCCGTTGCGCCCGTTCCTGCTCAGGGCGAACGATATCGGTGGGGGGATCGCGAACCTGATCCCGCCGGACGGCGAGGCGGCGCAGGAGGGGGAGGACGACGCCATGGACAGCAGCGACGCCGCGGTCGGCGGTGGAGCCGGGACCGCATAAGGTCGGGGCTATGCCGGTCTACGACTACGATCCGCCCGAGAGGTTCGTCGTCGGCGCCGTGGGGCAGCCGGGCGCGAGGACGTTCTATCTCCAGGCCCGGGGCCAGGGCAGGATCACCACGGTCGTGCTGGAGAAGTTCCAGGTGGCCGTGCTGGCCGACCGCCTGGACGAGCTGCTCGACGAGGTGCTGCGCCGCAGCGGCGGCCGCGCGCCCATCCCGGCGCTCCCCCCGGCGGACCTCACCGATGACGAGCCGCTGGAGACGCCGTTCGACGAGGACTTCCGGGTGGGCACGATGGCGCTCGGCTGGGACCCGGAGACCTCACAGGTGATCATCGAGGCCCAGGAGGCGGTCGACGAGGACGAGGACGACCCCACGGGCGAACGCCCCGAGCCCGCCGTCCTGCGGGTCCGGATCAGCCCGGCGGTTGCGCGCGCGTTCAGCCGGCGCGCGCTGAAGGTCGTGGCGGCCGGTCGCCCGCCCTGCCCGCTCTGCGGCCGCCCCATCGACCCCCACGGTCACATCTGCGTCCGTCTCAACGGTCACCACCCCGGAGGGCTGCGGTAGATGACGGCCGGGAGCGAGCCGGGTGCCCGCCAGGAGAGCAGGCCCGCCCTCGACGAGGCGACGGCGCTGCGCCTGCTCCGGGAGGGCACGCTCGAGGTCACCGGGCGGCTCGTCGACGCCAGCAACATGACGCTCTACTGCTCGATCGGCCTGGACGGCCACACGGCCGCCTGCGTCTACAAGCCGGTCCGGGGCGAACGCCCGCTCTGGGACTTCCCCGACGGCACCCTCGCCGCCCGCGAGGTCGCCGCCTACGAGGTCGCCGCGGTGACCGGGTGGCGGATCGTGCCGCCGACCGTGTACCGGGACGGCCCGTACGGCCCGGGCATGGTGCAGCTGTGGATCGACGCCGATCCGCACACCGACCTGCTGGCGCTGATCCGCAGCCGCAGCCCCGCCCTGCGCCGGATGGCCGTGTTCGACGCGGTGGTGAACAACGCCGACCGCAAGGGCGGCCACCTGATCCCCCTGCCGGACGGGCACGTCTACGGGGTGGACCACGGCGTCTGCTTCGCGGTGGAGGACAAGCTCCGCACCGTGCTGTGGCAGTGGCGCGGCAAGCCGCTCTCCCGGGAGGCGATCACGGTGCTCGAGCGGCTGGAGGCGGAGATCGACCACGGCCGGCTCGGCAGGCGGCTGCACGAGCTCCTGTCGCCCGCGGAGGTCGAGGCGACCCTGCACCGGGTCAGGCGGCTGCTGCACAGCAAGGTGCACCCGCACCCCTCGGACGACTGGCCGGCCATTCCCTGGCCGCCCATTTGATGGGATTCACCCCCCTTGCGCGGGCTGTTCTATTTGTGCACGCTGCAACCAGTCTCTACCGATACGGAGGGAACGCGGTGTGCACGTTGATCGTGAGCGTGATGCCGGAGTCGCCGCTCCCCGTGCTGCTCGCCGCGGTACGGGATGAGTTCGTCACCCGGCCGTGGATGTCCCCCGCGCGCCACTGGCCGGAGCACCCCGGGCTGATCGGCGGCCGGGACCTGCAGGCCGGAGGGACCTGGTTCGCCGCGGATCCCCGGCACCGCAGGGCCGCGGCCGTGCTCAACGGGCGCGGCGCCCTCGCCCCGCAGGGCATCCGGCGGTCCCGGGGGGAGCTGCCGCTCCTCGCCGCGGCCGAGGGCGGCTGGCCCCGGGTGGATCCCCGCGCGTACGACCCCTTCCACCTGGTGCTCGCCGGCCTCGACGGGGTCCGGCTGTGGAGCTGGGACGGCAGGCGGGTCACCGAGGACAAGCTCCCCGACGGCGTGCACGTGCTCGTCAACTCCGGCTGGGCGCGGGGCCACGGCGACCCCCGTGCCTCCTGGCTCCGGGACCGGTTCGCCGCGGCCGCCCGGCCGGTCTGGCGGGCCGAGGCCTCCCCGGCCAGGTTCTGGGGGGAGTGGCTGGACCTCGCCTCCGGGGCCGGCCTGCCCCCGGACGACCCGCGGTCCCTGCTCATCCGGCGCACGGTCGGCGGGCGGGTCTTCGCCTCCCTGTCGGTCACCCTGGTAGGGCTGGGGGAGGAGGGCGTCCGGTACGACTTCTGCCCCTGCCCGGAGGACCCGGGCTCCTGGCACCAGGTGCGGGCCACCGGCTGAGCGCGATTCGCGGTTGCGTGGATAGGCTTCGAAGCATGCGATCGTGGTCTGCTCCGAAAGTCCCGAAACTGCCTGGTTCAGGTCTGCCGCTCCGTTTGTACGACACCGCGACCCGCGAGGTCCGGGAGACGGAGCCCTCGGGGAAGGCACGGATGTACGTGTGCGGCATCACGCCGTACGACGCCACCCACCTCGGGCACGCCAACACCTACCTCGCGTTCGACCTGGTGAACCGAGCGTGGCGGGACGCCGGCCACGACGTGCACTACACGCAGAACACCACGGACGTCGACGACCCCCTCCTCGAGCGGGCGCAGGCGATCGGGGTGGACTGGCGGGAGCTCGCCGACCGGGAGATCGAGCTCTTCCGCACGGACATGGAGGCGCTGCGCATCCTCCCGCCCCGCGACTACGTCGCCGTCACCGAGGTCATCGACGACATCGCCGAGGTCATCGTCCGGCTCATGGAGCGGGGCGCCACCTACCGGATCGGCGACGACGTGTACTTCTCCGTCGCCGCCGCCCCCAAGTTCGGCGCGATCTCCGGGTACGACGAGGAGACCATGCGGCGGCTCTTCGCCGAGCGCGGCGGCGACCCCGGCCGCGCCGGCAAGCGCAACCCGCTCGACTGGCTGCTCTGGCGGGGTGAGCGGCCGGGTGAGCCGTCCTGGGAGTCGCCCTTCGGGCGGGGCCGCCCCGGCTGGCATGTCGAGTGCACGGCGATCGCGCTGCGCCACCTCGGCCCCGGATTCGACGTCTCCGGCGGCGGCTCGGACCTGATCTTCCCGCACCACGAGATGGGGGCGTGCGAGGGCCACGTGGCCACGGGCGAGTGGCCGTTCGCCCGCGCGTACGTCCACGCGGGCATGGTCGCCTACGAGGGCGAGAAGATGTCGAAGTCCAGGGGCAACCTCGTGTTCGTCTCCGAGCTCCGCCACGAGGCCGACCCCATGGCGATCCGGCTCGCGCTGCTCGCCCGGCACTACCGGTCGGACTGGGAGTGGACCCCGGACCGGCTCACCGAGGCCGAGGCGCGGCTGGCCCGGTGGCGGGCCGCCGTGGCGCGCCCCGCCGGGCCCGACGGCGCGGCCCTGCTCGCCCGGGTGCGCGAGCGGATCGCCGACGACCTCGACGCCCCGGGGGCGCTCGCGCTCATCGACGCCTGGGCCGCCGCGGACGGCGACGATGCCTCGGCGCCCGGCCTGGTCCGCGACATGGTGGACGCCCTGCTCGGTGTGGCGCTCTGACGGGCTCCCCGGCGGCCGGTCAAGTTTTCCCCAGCTCCCGCTCAACCAGGCCGGGAACGATGGCGATCGCCATAGCGTTGATCTGGCCGGGCGTTCGCCGGAGATGCCGGACCGGCCTGGGAGGGAGGGGACCGGGGTGCTGTCTCGCCGGTGGGCGTTGCCGATGATCGGCGTGCTCGTCGCGCTGCTGATACTCTCGTGCACCCCTGCGGGAAACGGCTCGCCGATCGGAGGCATGGTGGACGGCGTGGGCTCCGGATGGCCGGTCTACGGGTTCACCCACACCCAGTACACCGTGGACTACGGGGACGCCGCGGCGCTGCGCACGGCCCGCTCGGCCATCGCCGAGCAGCGCCTGCTGCAGAACCAGCACATCATGGGGTTCGGCGTGCTCAACCCCGAGCCGAGCCCGGGCCGGTACGACTTCTCCTCCCTGGACGAGCGGATCGCCCTCATCCGCGAGACCGGCGGCATCCCGGTGATCACGCTCTGCTGCGCCCCGGACTGGATGAAGGGCGGGCAGCCGGGCACCACCGACTGGAGCCGGATCGAGGAGGCGCCGCGCCCCGAGCACTACCGCGACTTCGCCGCCCTCGCCGCCGAGATCGCCAGGCGGTACCCCGATGTGACCCACTACATCGTCTGGAACGAGCTCAAGGGCTTCTTCGACGAGGAGAAGCAGCGCTGGAACTACGAGGGGTACACGGAGCTGTACAACCTCGTCTACGACGCGCTGAAGGCCGTCAACCCGAAGATCAAGGTCGGCGGGCCGTACCCGGTCATGGAGGACTCGGACCGGCCGTCGGAGCTCGAGGGCGAGTGGGGCAACGTCGACCAGCGGGTGCTCGACGTGCTGCGCTACTGGGCGAAGCACAAGCGGGGCGCTGACTTCGTCGTGGTGGACGGCTCCGCGGAGAGCCGCAGGGGCATGATCCCCGACGACTTCGGCGCCCAGCGGAAGTTCGCCGCGGTGAACGAGTGGCTGCACCGGAACATCGGGCTGCCGATCTGGTGGGCCGAGTGGTATCCGGAGCCGGAATTCTCCACCTGGTCGGATGCCAAGCGGACCGCAGTCACCGCGGTCTCCCTCATGGAGTTCGCCGAGTCGGGCACGGCCGCGGTCCTGTACTGGAGCCGCCAGGAGCCGGGCCGGGAGTGCCCGCCGGGCTGCCTGTGGACCGACCCGCACCGGCGCGGGGGCGGGCGGCCCACCGAGATCCTCCGGCTCCTCCAGGGCTTCGCCCGCTGGTTCCCGTACGGCACCGAGACGGTCCGGGTGAGCGCCTCGCCCGGTCCGGTGCGGGTGCTCGCGCAGAAGGCGATGATGCTCGTGGTGAACACCTCCGACAGCCGGGTGGACGCCGTGGTCGACGGGCAGCGGATGACGCTCGGCCCGTACGAGGTCCGCTGGGTCGCCCGCACCTGAGATCCACCGAAGGGCTCGTCCCGAGGGCGGCGGGCTGCGAGGACACCCGGGCGCGCCGGCACCCGCACGGCCGGGGCCGTTGGGCGCCCCGGGCGCGCGCCGGAAGAGGGCGCCCGGGAGGCGCCGCGCCGGCCGCGGGTGCGCGGCCCGCGGTGCCGGGATGGAGACGGCTCGCCCGGCGGGCGGTGCCGGGACCGCTCGCCCGCCGGCGGACCGGCCGGGGGCCCGGCGCGGGCGTCACGCCCGGGTGCGCAGCTCCCCGTACCGGCGCATCACCCGGTCGATGAGGCGGTACGCCCAGGGCGTCTCCAGGGCGAGCCGGCGGAGCCGGCCGACGGGCGTGGTGAGCAGCCGGTGCGCGGCCGCCCGCGGTGAGCCGCGCCAGGCGCAGCCGGCGGCGACCATGTGGCCCCCGGTCCGCAGCCGCTGCTTGTAGTCGTCGCCCTGGCTGACGCTCCAGTCCATCAGCCGGATCCCGTGCTCCGCCGCGGCCTTCGCCATGAGCAGGTGCTGGAGCAGCCCGGGGGAGTACTTGGCGTACGCCGCGTCGTAGGCGGGGAACCACCCGGCGAGCAGCTCCGGGGTGCGCAGCCCGATGTGCCCGGCGACCGGGGTCTCCCCGGCCCAGAGCATGGTGAGCGTGCCCGAGCAGCCGGGGGCCTGGGTGGCGTGCATCCGCTCGACCAGCTGGGCCACCCACCGCCGGGCGAACCGGTCCTGCCGCCCGATCCGGCGGTACTGGGCGGACTTCCACCGCATGAGCAGGCGCAGGTCCGCCGGGTCCGGCGAGTGCAGCTCCACCCTGAGCTCCCCGACCTCGCGGGCGAGCTTGCGCATCCGCGTCATCGCCGTCTTGATCGTGCGGGGGGAGTTCGCCTTCACCCGGGCCAGGTAGGCGTCGTAGCCGCCGGTGAGGTCCAGGAGCACCGACTCCGCCACGGTGGACGCGTACCGGGCGAACGGCTGGCCGCCGACCAGGAACCCGAACTCCCACACGTCCAGGCCCGCCCCCTTGAGCAGGGCGTCGGGGTCGATCTCGGCGCCCGGCGCGTGGACGATCCCTTGGGCGAACGTCACCCAGCCGGCGATCGGCTTGCCCACCCCGAAGCGGTGCCGCTCGAACGGGAAGAACCCGATGATCCGCCCGCCCTCGCCGTGGATGACGGCGACGTAGGCGTTGGGCAGCACCTCGCCGGCGGCGATGGTGAACTCCGGTGCGAGGAACGGGCTGGCGAGCCGCGGCTGGGCCTGCTGCATGGCCCGCCACTCGGCGATCTCCCCGGGGCCGAGCTCGTGGGGGCGGATGACCGAGACCTGCATGCCGTTCCTCCGTCGTGACGGGATGATCATGCCAGTTGCCGCTTTGGGGCGCGTTCGATGTGACTACCTTGCCCGCACGCGGTGATCGCGTGGCGGCGGTGTCCGGTTCCGGCCGCCGGTGGTGGAATCGCAAAGGCCGTATGACAGGCTTGTGGTGTGACCGTGACGAGCCCAGACGTGAACATCGCCGCCCTTGACTTCTGGGCGCGACCTGCCGAGGAGCGGGCCGAGGTCTTTCGCCGGCTCCGCGCGCAGGAGCGCCCCCTCTTCTTCCCCCAGCCCAAGGTTCCGCTCGCCCGATCGGGCAAGGGGTTCTACGCCCTGGTACGGCACGCCGACGTGGTGGAGGCGAGCCGGAACGCCGCGGTCTTCTCGAACAGCCCGGCGGTGGCCAATCCGGAGCCGGCGAGCTGGGTGAAGTACGTCTACGGCGACTCGCTGGAGAACAAGGACGCGCCGGAGCACACCCGCCTGCGCCGGATCGTGTCCCGGGCCTTCGCGCCCCGCATGATGGAGCGGCTCGACGTCCTCATGCGGCGGCGGGCGGAGGAGGCCGTCACCCGGCTCATCCGGGCGGGCGGCGGCGATTTCGTCGAGCTGGTCGCGCGGCCCTTCACCACCAATGTGATCTGCGACCTCGTCGGCGTCCCCGAGGAGGACCGGCAGCAGGTCGTGCGCTGGGTGGAGGACACCGTGCAGTACCAGGCGGTGCGCGCGGACACGTCGGGCATGCTCCGGTACGCCTTCCGGAACACCCGGGCGATGTTCGGCCTGCGGGGCCTGGTGGTACGGCTCGCGCGGGAGCGGCGCAAGCGGCCCGGGGACGACGTGGTCTCGGCCCTGGCCAACGCCGACGTCAACGGGGAGCGGCTGACCAACCGGGAACTTGGAGCGTTCTTCCTGCTGCTGTGCGTGGGCGGGGTGGACTCCCCGGCGAACGCGCTCGCGCACGCGGTGACCCTGCTCAGCGAGCACCCCGGCCAGCGGGAGCTGCTGCTGTCCGACTACGACCGGTACATCGGCGGCGCCGTCGAGGAGATCCTCCGGTACTCCTCGCCGATCACGCAGCTCCAGCGGACCGTCAAGGTCGAGTACGAGCTCCGCGGGCAGCCGCTCAAGCCCGGCGACAAGGTGGTGCTCTTCTACAACTCGGCCAACCGCGACGAGAGCGTGTTCCCCGAGCCGGACGTGTTCGACATCACCCGGGATCCCAACCCGCACGTGGCGTTCGGCGGGCCGGGCGCGCACTACTGCCTCGGCGCCCACCTCGCCAAGCGGGAGATGACCATCCTGCTGCGGGAGCTGTACACCAGGGCGCCGGGGATCCGGCTCGCCGGGCCGCCCGAGCCGCTCACGTCCACGTTCAACAACGCGGTCCGGCGGCTGCCGGTCACCCTCTGAGCTGCGGCTCTGCCGTTCACGTCTGTGCGGCCGCCGGGCACCCCGTGCGGGCGCCACGGGTCAGTCGCGGACCGGGCGGAGGCGGCTGCTGAGCCTGCCGTACACCTTGAGGAGCCGGTCGGCGCGGTCCCGGAGGAAGGGGGTGCTCACCACGGCGTTCCGGAGCCGGCGCAGCGGCACCTGGGCGACCCAGTGCACCGCCGCCCCGGCGGACGCCCGGGCCACCCGGCCTTCGGCCACCTCGAGGTCCCGGGTCTTGAGCTGCTCCTTGTAGTCCTTGGGGCCCCGGCCCATGTCGATGTGGCGCAGGCCGGCCGCGGCGAAGTCCTGGGCCATGGCGAGGTGCTGGAGCAGGCCGGGGGAGTACTTGCCGAACCGGGTGTCGTAGGCGGGGAACCAGGTGCAGAGCTGGCTGCCGGTGCGGAGCCCGAAGTGGCCGGCGACCAGCTCGTCGCCCGCGTAGAGCAGGGAGAGGCTGCCGGCGAACCGGTCGGTGCGGATGGCGTGCAGCCGCTCCACCAGCTCGACGATCCACGGGTGCGCGAACCGGTCCATGCGGCCGGTCCGGCGGTACTGCTGGGACTTCCAGTGCATCACCCGCCGGAGCGCGGCGGTGTCCGTGGACTCGGCCACGTGGCGGACCTCGCCGACCTCCCGGCCGAGCCGGTTGCGCTTGTACCGGGTCATCCGGTACGTGGTCGGCGACTTCCGGCGGAGCGTGGCGAGGTACTCGTCGTAGCCGCCCGCGAGCTCGATGATCGGCGACGGGTGGCGGCTCTCGTGGTGCGGGGCGAACATGGGCTGCCCCGGGTGGAGGTGGTCGAACTCCCATACCGCCAGGCCGGTGGCGCGGAGCAGCCCCACCGCGTCGAGCTCGAGGCCGCGCGCGTACACCATGCCCTGCAGGTCGGTGAGCCCGGCGGCGACCGGCCTGCCGATGCCCAGCGGGTGCCGCTCGTAGGGGAAGAACCCCCAGATGCCCGAGCCGTCGGCGATGACGGCGACCCGGACCTGGGGCCGGAGCAGGCCGACGGTCTGCACGAACTCCGGGCAGAGGAAGGGGTTGTCCTGCTCGGGGTCCGCGGCCTGGAACTCCCGCCACCGGGCCAGTTCCGGCTCGCCGAGATCTTTGGGGTGAACCACGGATATCCGCACAGACCTATCTTCCCCGGTCATGCCGGATGCTGGGGCCGCCGGGCCGCATCCGGACACGCCCGGACGCTCGAGGGGCCCGCTCGGGAAGGCCGCGCCTCCCGGGACGCCGCAGGGGACGCGGCCACGCGGCGCTCTTCCGGTCGCTCAGCGAGCCGGGCAGCGGGCGGCGTCGTCACGGCACCCGATCCGGCGCCCCCGCCGTCCGGCCGCGTTGCGTGGTGAGGACGCGGCCGCGCCCGGCCGCGCGGCCGCCTCTCCCCGGCCTCGGCGCGCCGCCCGAGCCGGTCCGCGCCGCCCGGCTCGGCCGCCCCGGCGGCAACCGGGTACGGCCGCGTCGCGTGACCCACGGGTCCGGTGTTACCAGATGGAACCGGTGCCCGATATCGTGCCAGGGTGGGCTGGAAAGGATCGTTCCACGGTGGGCCGGAGAGGCCGTAGGCGGAGGCGGCGGCCCCGGTGGCCGATCGCGCTCCTGGCCGCGGCGCTCACGGTGAGCTCGATCATCGCGCTGTTCGGCGTGGTGGCGCTCCGCCGGTCCGCGCAGCGCCCCCCGGTGGCGGCGCCCGGCGCCGCGAGCGTCGTCACCCCGCTGCGGGTGGAGTGGGCCGAGGAGCCCGATACCTGGCCGCGCTGGGGCCTGACCCACACCCAGTACACCGCCGCCGACGACTTCGGCGACCGTGCCGTGAGCTCCCTGGCGGCCGCGCGGGTCGTGCAGAACCAGCACATCATGGGCTTCGGTGCGGGCAACCCGGAGCCGCGGCCGGGGGAGTACGACTTCTCCTCGCTCGACGAGCGGGTGCGGCTGATCGCCGAGACCGGAGGGGTGCCGGTGATCACCCTCTGCTGCGCCCCGGACTGGATGAAGGGCGGCCGGCCGGGCACGACCGACTGGAGCCTGCTGGAGATCGCCCCGCGGCGGGAGCACTTCGACGACTTCGCCCGGCTCGCCGCCGCCGTCGCCCGGCGGTACCCGCAGGTGCGGCACTTCATCGTCTGGAACGAGTTCAAGGGCTTCTGGGACCAGCGGCGCGGCGAGTGGGACGCCGTGGCGTACACCGAGCTGTACAACCGGGTGTACGACGCGCTGAAGGAGGTGGACCCCCGCATCCGGGTGGGCGGGCCGTACATGCCGGTGGACAGCTACGCGGGGGAGCCGCCGGTCCCCTCTGAGGTGTCCGGGCCGTGGGGAACGGTCGACGGCAGGGTGCTCAAGGCGATCGACTACTGGCTCCGGCACAAGCGCGGCGCGGACTTCATCGTGGTCGACGGTGGCTCGCTCACCGCGGAAGGGGAACTGCGCCCTGACGAGTTCGGCGCGCTCGGCAAGTTCGGCGCGATGACCCGCTGGCTCCGGGAGCGCTCCGGGCTGCCGGTGTGGTGGGCGGAGTTCTACCCGCTGCCGTGCGCGTCGCTCGAGGGCGGCGCCTGCCCGGCCCTCGGCTGGCCGGAGCGGCGGCGCCTCGCGGTGACCGCGGCCGCGCTGATCGAGCTCGCCGAGTCCGGCGCCGCGACCGTGCTCCACTGGGACGGGTACGCGCCGCGCCGGGTCCGCGAGGGATGCCCGTTCTGCCTGATCCCCAACGAGACCGGGGAGGCCTCGGCCACGCTGCGCTTGCTGCAGCGGTTCGCCCAGTGGTTCCCGCACGGCACGGAGCCGGTGCCTGTGGCCCTCACCGCCCCGGACGGGCGCCCGTTCCCGCCGGGCCGGGCGCCGGTGCGCGCCCTCGCCCAGGAGCGGCGGATGGTGCTGGTCAACACCACCGGCACCGCCCAGACGGTGCTCGCCGACGGGACGCCGGTCGCGCTCGGGCCGTACGAGGTGCGCTGGCTGCCCCGCGCCCCGGACCGGTGAGCCACGGCCGCCGTCGTCAGCGGGCGGGCGTCAAGGCCGCGGCGCCTCCCGCGCCACGTCCCCTCGACCGTGACTCGCCGCGGCCCGGCGGGTCACAGCCCCAGCGAGACGAACCTCTCCACCACGACCGCAGCGGCCACCACCGCGGCGCATATCGCGGTGCGCAGCAGGCGGCGGCGCCAGGGTGAGGCGTGCCGGCCGCGCAGCCCCAGCAGCTCGAACCCGATGAGCGATCCCACGTAGAGCACATAGGCCGCGATCCCGAGCGGCGTCCAGGGCGTGCCGTTCGGCGGGGTCGAGGTGAGGTCCGGGGGCGGCGGCACCGAGCCGGGCGGCGGCTGCCGCAGGGCGTAGACGGCCGCGTCCTCGTTCGCGTACAGCGTGACCAGGTCCGGGGAGGCGCCGAGCGCCCGCCGGAGCCGCGCGCCCCAGCCGTCCTCGATGCCCTGGCCGGCCGGGTCGGTCACCTCGAGCAGGGTCTCCTGGGCCCGGGTGGTGAGCAGGAACGATCCAGGGCCCAGCGAGCGCAGCGCGGTGATGACCTGGCCGATGTCCTCGGGGTCGGTCGGGGGCGGGGTGCTGACCCACTCCACCCGCTCGACGTGCTTCTCCCGCCACGGCACCATGCTCGCCATGAGGTCGCTGCTCACCGTGCCGGGTTCCGCGTCGCTGGGGGCGAGCACCAGCACCCGGGCGCTGGGCCGGTCGCGCGCGTAGATGTACTCGAGGGCGAGCGCCTCGCCGGTGGTGATGCGCTCGAACTGCTCGTTGCCGTACCGGGCGACGAAGAAGCCGCCGCAGAGCGCGAGCGTGGTCACCACGGCGAGCGGGAGGGCGAGCCGCGCCCGGAGCAGCTCGAGCCGGGAGGGCTTGCCGATCACCTGGCGCATGCCCCGCAGGCTCCCCGGGGGCTCGGGGAAGAAGGCGTAGGCGGCGAGGATGCAGGCGCCCGGCAGCATGAACAGGTACACGCGCAGCCCCATCTCCCCGCCGTAGCTCTGCAGCGCCATCGCGGAGAGCGGGGTCACGGTGAGCACCAGCGCGACCCGGTCCATCACCATGCGCCGCACCCGGCGGGCGAGCCCGACCCCGGCGAGCAGCACGAGCACCACGGCGAACCCGAGGCGGAGCTGGAGCACGTACGGGTGGAGGGGATCGCCGGTCGCCGCCTCCATGCGGCCCGTGGTGTTCGCGGTCAGGTTGCTGAGCAGCGAGCCGATCCCGCCGAACAGGTCGCCGATGTGGCCGTACCAGTACGGCGTGGCGAAGTAGCTCAGCCAGCCGACCGCGAACCCGCCGATCAGCCAGGGGAGCGTGGCCACCCCGCACCGCCGCAGCATGACCAGGCCGAGGGTGGAGGCCGCCATCATGAACGGGGTGATCTGGTGCGTCGCGGCCGCGGCGGCGCCGAGCAGGAGCAGCACGCCGTACAGCGCGATCCGCGTGATCGGGTCGGCCTGCTTCGCGGGCAGCTCACCCGGCTCCGCCTCGTCGAGGTAGCCGGCGAGCCGGCTCAGCAGCCCGCGGGGCTCCCCGGCCGGCCGATCGCGCTCGCGCCCGAACCAGGTCACCACGATGGCGATCAGCAGCAGGTACATCAGGTACGTGGTGCCCTGCGGGGAGAAGTAGTCCTGGCCGATCCACTGGAGGGTGACGAACAGCAGCGCGGCCAGCCACTTGGCCCGGCGGTCGGCGCGCATGCGCCGCAGGATCAGCAGGAGCGGGACGAGGTAGCAGACGTTCGAGACGAGGGGCGTCCAGTTGACCAGCCCGCGGAAGTCCTCCATGCCGGCGGCGCCGCCCACGAAGGCGAAGAGCGCGAAGAAGCCCGGCCAGCTGAACCGCGCGTCGAGGCCGGGGAGCGTGCCACCGGTCCGCGCGATGTACTCGGCGAAGCCGACGTGCAGCCAGGCCGTGGGGAAGCGCGGCTCCTCCGCGACCAGAGCGCCCGCCCCGTGCAGGCAGAACGTGATCGCGAGGAGCTGGGCGAGGAGCAGGACGGGGCGGTACCGGCGCTGGGCGAACGTGACGAAGAACGTGACGATCAGCAGCGCCAGCCCGGCGAAGGCGGTGGGCGGCAGCACCGAGATGAGCCCGAGGCCGTTCATCCGCTCCACGTCGACGCCGGCGAGCTCGCCGGGCGGCGCGAGCAGCGCGATCAGGTAGATGGCCAGGCCCTGGGCGGACAGGATCGGCAGCAGCCATCTCTTCACCCGGTCGGGGTGGGGCATGACGGCCAGCATCCGGGTCCCTAACCGGGTCACGCGCTCACTGATCGTCGTCACGGGGACCATCATGCGGGACGAACCACCAGATTCGGTGCCCTCGCGGGTCCACAGCACGCGGACCAGCGACGGCAGGACGGCGAGGGCGACGCCGAGCTGGGCGAGGAACAGGGCGAGGCCGACCCCCGTGATGCCGAGCCGGGGCAGCAGGACGAACGTCCCGGCGAACACGCCGGCGCACATCGTCCCCTGGACGACCACGAGCGCCCGGGCCCGGTTCATGGCGCGGAGCACGCCGAGATGGATCTCGACCACCGCGCGGGGGAGCGTGGCGAGCACGACGAACCTGAGCAGCGTGGTCGCGTGCTCGGCGTGCCCGGGGCTGAACAGCGCCATCACCCACGGGGCGAGCACGATCGCGCCGAACACCACCGGGCTGAGGCTGAGCAGGGAGCGGCTGAGCGCGCGGCGGCCGTTGGCGGCGAGCGCGGCCCGGTTGAAGGCGCCCTCCACGGTGAGCGAGGCCGCCATGGTCATGGCGAGCGTCTCCAGCAGCCCGCCGATCATGGTGACGCTGTAGTAGTAGTTGAACTGCCGCGCCTCCACGAGGGCCCCGACGATCACCGGCAGCAGGAAGGTGATCGCCTGGATGAACATGGAGCCGAGGTAGTCCCCGGCGAGGAACCTGCCGAGCGTCCGGATCGACGGCGGCCGCCGCCCGGCCGTCCGCCTGCGGTGCTCGGGCACCAGCCTGCCGAAGATCAGCAGATCCACGGGGAGGATCCCGATCACCACGGGCAGGACCCAGGACACCGCGATGCCGGCCGACGGCAGCGCCTTCGCCAGCGCGACGAGCAGGATGATCTTGACGACGGCGTACGCGATGTTCTTGACCGGCACCCAGGTGGCCTTGCGCAGCCCGGTGAGGGCGACGTCCTGCAGGGTGAAGACCACCCAGGAGACCACGGCGACGCAGAAGAGCAGGCCGGGGCCGAGCCCGCTCAGGTCGCGGTAGTTCGGGCCCCAGTGGGGGAGGGTGAGCAGGAAGCCGGCGGTCAGCACGAGCGCCGCCCCGCTCGCGAGCAGGTAGACGCCGGCGATGAACCGGCCTGTGGCGCGGCCGGTGTCGGCGATGAACCGGGTGAGGGTGCCGGAGAACCCGAGCGAGGTGAGGGAGGCGAGCAGGCGCATCGCGCCGATCACCGCCATCGCCCGGCCGCCCTCTTCCGCGTCGTAGAGGCGGGCGGCGAGCACCCAGTAGAGGAGGCCGAGCGCGCCCGAGACCCCCGCGTTGATCATGAGCGCGTACGCGTTGCGGAGGAGGGGGTCGCCGACGATGCCGGAGATCGCCGCGCGGAGCCGGCCGGCGGGCGGACCGTCCCCGGCCCGCCGGGCGAGGCCGGGTAACGAGCCGGCCGCGCTGCCGCGGAGGACGCCCCGGCCCTGCTCTGAGGCGGTCATGCGGCCCCCTTACCGGGGACTCCCCGCCACCGGCGGCCGGTGAGGAACGTCTCGCCGGGGCGCCTGGCGCCGGTGTGGAGCATGCGCGTCACCCGTCACCCCGCCTGAGGCACGGCGACCTGAGCGGACGGCGAGCGGTCGGGGAGAGCTGTGCGCATGCAGGGCCTCCGGGGAATGCGCGGGGGTGGCACGGGGGTGCCGCCCTAGCTGCTGAAACCCGAGCGTACCCATGCCCGGGGGATGGGGCATCCGCTCGCGGGAGCGTCCCGTCCGGATCCGCGGAACAGGCGAGGCCCGTGGGTCAGCTGAGCCGTTCGGGGCCGTCTCCGGCCGCCGGGCAACGGCCGCGCGGACCCTCCGGCGCATCGTCGCCCGTCCGGCCGTCCCGGTCCTTCCGCCCGACCGGCCGGATGAGCCCCGGCTCCGGCTCCGCGGGCTCCTCGCCGTCTCCCGGCTCCACGAGGGCCGGCTGCGGTTCCTCGGCCACGGCGAGGCGGGCGGCCGAGGAGCGCACCGTGCCGAGGCGGCGGGCCACGTCCTCCCGGAGGCGGCCGAGGTAGCCGTAGAGGCGATCGCCCGGGCAGGCGGTGGCGTTGAGGTCGCGGTGCCCGATGATCGCTTTCTGGGGGTCGAGCCGGTACGTGGCGCAGAGCCAGGCGACGAGCGCGACGAGCGCGTTGAGCTGGGCCTTGGTGGGGAGCTCGTCGATGTACGTGCCCTCCGTCTCGATGCCCAGCGCGCGGCTGTTGTGCCCGGCGACGTGGGCGCCCACCGCGAGCTTGCCCTGCTCGATGGCGGGCAGGGTGCGGTTGCGGCCCTCGAGGATGTACCCGCCCCTGCTGACCGTGAAGTGCTGCCCGATGTCGTCCCAGCCGTTGCGCCGCATGTGGTGGCGCTGGATGGCCCGGGAGAGCCGGAACGCCGCTTCGAGGCTGGTGTCGCCGGTGTTCGCGGTGGCGGTGTGGTGGATGACGATCCGGTCCGGCGGATGGTCGGTCACCGTCGCCTTGCGCCGGGGTGGCGCCGCGTCCCACTCGCTCCGGGTGTAGATGCGGGGCCGGCGCGGCCGCCGGGGCCGGACGGAGGCGGCGAAGACCTCGGGTGCGAGGAGAATGGCCCCGGCGATACCGCTCCCGGCCGAGAGGAACATCCGGCGTGTGATCTCCGACATGCGCCCTCCCCCTTTGAGCGCAGGTCCTCGGAAAACCCGCGTCCGGTGGGAGGCGATATCGAATATGCCCATCCGCCGCCCCGGCTATTCCTACCGGCCGGAAATCGGCGTAGAGTATGCCGAATTATCCGGGTATCCCGTTATGAGAAAGTGCCGGTACGGCATGGCCGGTCGGCCGGTGCGCCGCCGGGAGCAGGGGGTTCCGCGGGCGGGCGCAGGGCCGTCACCCGTACGGAGAATCAGGTGCCGGCCGCGTGAAGAGTGCATGCCAGGGGAAACGCGGCGAGCGGCGAAAAGGAAGGATGAGAAAGCAGGAAACCGGGCGATTCCGGGTTTTCCCGTGCGCGCCGATCCGGATTTCCGTCCTCCGGCCACCGAGGAGTTCTATGGAATTTCCGGCATGGCCATACAAGGCGGAAAAGTGATAAATGTGCGCTCGCGGTGCGGTGGACCGGGGAACAGGGTGCTCGTGGCGCGGGCACCGCGGGGTGGCACGGGCGCGGCGGTGCGCCCCGGCCTCGCCCGGGCGGGACCTTCGCCGGCCGCCGGCGGGCCATCCACCGGCCGGTGCGTGCGTTCCGCCGAGCGGGCTCCCCCGTTCGGCGCGAGATCCGACTCGGCTGTCAACCGAACGGCCCCGTCGCGCGTCAGGAAAAGGCACCGTTCGTCTCAGTAGCGCGGAGGGCACGACGCCATGCCTACCCCTGCGTTCCGACGTGATGGCTCCCCGGCGTGGGGCGAACGAGAGGCGCTCGCGCGCGCCACGCTCGACGCGCTGCGCCGCCGGGGCCCGAAAGCGGTACAGGAGGAGACGCTCCGGATGAAGTCCGAGCTGCTCCGGCTGTACGGCTGGGAGGGGTACCAGCGGGTCATGGCGCAGATGGAGAGCGACCTGGCCCGGCTCTACGAGCACCACCGGTGAGGTACGGAGCCGCGCGGACGGCGTGATGCCGCCCCGGCCACGGGCACGGCCGGCCCGCCGTGGTCCGGGGCGGCGGGCGCCGGGACGCCCGGGCACGCCCGGACCCGGCGCCCGCTCCACCGCGGGCCCGCGCCCGGCATCCGCGCCCCGGGCCTGCGTCGGTTCCGGCCTCGGGCGCCCGCGCGAGGGCGCCCGAGGCCGGGATCAGTCCCACCAGAACGACCAGGCGTTCCGGCCCACGATCTGCGCGGCGTACTCGGCGAGCGATCCCCCGGCCTGCAGGATGCTGTCCGGGCAGAAGGTCCAGTGCTCGGCCGCCACGTGGAGCGCGTGCTCCAGCGTCATGGGGGGAGCGGCCACGCTGAGCTCCAGGGTGTCGAACCCCATGCCGACCACCCGGACGCCGAACCTCTCCTCCCAGCTCCGGAGCACCGCGGCGAGCGGCACGTTCCACTCGTTGTGGTGCACCGCGCCCTGCCAGCCGAGCGCCACCGGGGCGTCGGCGCTCCGGTCCACCGCCACGAGCCCCAGCGGGGTGACCCGCTGGACCACGATGTCCGCGTACCAGTCGGCGACCGTGTCAGGGTCGGCCATCAACCTCCCCGGTGGGGCGAGACCGGGGCATTCCTTCCCGAACGGGGAGAGGTCCACCACGTCGCGGCTCACGATGAGGTCCCGCCACACCTCGGCCATGAACCCCTCGGCGGTGAAGAGGTCGATCTGCGCCACCGAATCCGGCGCGATCTGCCCCGCCGACCACGGCTGCACGCCGTCCTCGAGCAGCACCGGCCACAGCCCGGACCGCGGGTGCTCACGGCGCAACCGTGCCCAGAACCCGGGTGGCACGGGATCGTCGCTCAGCCAGAACGAGGGCCGATGATGCGTGCGCATCCGGTCGTACTTGGGATCCGGCCACACGAGAGACCCGGGAGGGAGATCGACGGTGAGCTCCCTCCCGGCGCCGCCGTCAGCGAAGAGCTGTTCCAGGCCCGGCGGTAGCCGCCGACGCTCGTGAACCGACATGCGCCAATAATGTCGGACCGGCCGGTGAATATCCCAGTGCGCGGACCCGCGGCGCGTCATGCGCGGATGCGCCGTGCGCGTCCCGCCACGCCGGCCCGCCGTACCGCGGAAACGACCCCGGGCGCCGGCCGGGCCGCCCACGTCGTTCCGGGCGCCGGCCGGGCGTGCCCGCGTTCCCGCGACCCGCCTCCCGCCATCGGCGGCCGCACCGCAGATTCCCGCCGTACCCACGCGGTCATGCCCGTGCGCCGGGCGGGGTGCGCGCTCACGAGCACCCCTCCCACCGCGGACGCCCGCGCCTTTCCGGCCCCGCCGTACCGCGTGGATCGACCCCGGGCTCCGGCCGCGCGGGCCCCGCCGTACCGGCGGGACGGGCGGTCAGAGGTACAGCCCGGTCGAGGCGGGCTCGTCCGGCTCCGGCGCCGCGTGCCCGTCGCGGAGCGCGTAGAGCTCGGCGAGCGTGGCACCGGACGGGCCGATGCCGTCCCGCCGGCCCAGCCACCGCGCCGCCTCCTCCGGTCCCAGCGGGCCGATCTCCAGCCTGGCCAGGCACCGGCCCGGCCGCACCACCGCCGGGTGGAGCCGGGCGAGGTCCTCGTTGGTGGTGATCGCGACGAGCACGTCCCTGCCCTGCCCGAGCAGGCCGTCGGTGAGGTTGAGCAGCCGGGACAGGCCCTGACCGGTCGACTGCTTGGCCTCGGCGCGGATCAGCTCGTCGCAGTCCTCGAGGATGAGCAGCCGCCAGCGCTGCTGGTCCTCTTCATCCGGGTCGTCGTACCCGATCGCCACGTCCATCAGGTACCCGGGGTCGCCGAAGAGCCGCTCGGGGTCGAGGACGCAGTCGGCCTGGCACCAGCTCGACCACTCGCGGGCGATCGTGCGGAGCAGGGTGGTCTTGCCCGTGCCCGGCGGGCCGTGCAAGAGCAGCAGCCGCCCGGTGATGTCCTTCGGCGTGGTCTTCATGAGCCCGTCGAGGCGCGGCACCACCGAGCTGGAGTAGTTCCGCCTGATCTCCGCCCAGGGCGAGGTCGTGATCGGCTTCACCGAGCGCCGGGGGCCGTGGACCGAGGACCACCAGAAGCCCATGGTGACGTGGTCGCCCGCCGGCGCCTTCTCCTCGGCGTCCCGGATCGCCTGGGCCAGCACCGAGGCGGCCAGCTCCTCGGTCACCGCGGTCGCGGTCACCGTCGCCGACCGGTTGGCGTGCCGGACCACCCGCAGCGTCCAGCCCTCACCGGCGATGAGACGGGCCTCGTGGCCGTCGGTGTGCTGGGCGACCCGGAGCAGCCGGCCCCCGGGAACCGTCATGGCCGCGTCGGCGCGGACCCGCTCCAGCCGCGTGGTCCGGGACCACGGCTGGGCCCCGGTCGCGAACGGGGAGAGGGCCAGCGCGTCGATCACGTCGGCCGGGGTGTCGGTGTCGTCGAGCCACAACCGCAACGGGACCGCGCTCGACTCCTCTTCGGGGCGGGAGGAGAAGACGACCTCCTTGAGGACGGACATGTGATCCATAGTCTCGGGCGGGGAGCCTCACTGTCGACGCATTTACACCGATCCACGCCACGCGTGGTGCCGGTCGCAGTCTATGGCCCGGAGCCGACCGGTCGGCCTCCGGTCCGGTGCCGCGACCCCCGCTCCGCCGCCGCGCATCCCGGCGCCCCGGCCCGGAAGCAGCGCGCCCGGAGCGCCCGGAGGACGGGCCCGCCCGTGCCGTGACCCGGCGGCGCGCCGCCGCGACACGACGGCGGTCAAACCACACCCCGGCCGATCGTCACCGCGGGGCTGCGTCTAGCATCCGTCGCATGACGGTGCCACTCGAACTCGGCGAACTCACCGGACTCGCCGCGGAGTTCCCGCAGGCCACCCGGGAGCGGTGGCGGGAGCTCGCGGCCGAGGTGCTGCGGAAGTCCGGCTGGCAGGGATCGGCGGACGACGTCGAGCAGGCGCTGTCCACCACGACATATGACGGTGTCACCGTGGCGCCGCTCCACGACGCCTCCGACCTCCCGCGCGCCCCGCGCATCGTGGGCCGCACGGGCGCCTGGGACGTACGGCAGCGCCACGCCGACCCCGATCCGGCCGCCACCCGCGCGGCGATCCAGGCCGACCTCGAGGGCGGTGTCACCTCGATCTGGCTGGACCTCGCCGCCATCGGCGCGGCCGCGCTGCCCGACGTGCTGGACGGCGTCGATCTGGAGCGCTTCCCCGTCGTGCTCGACGCGGGGGAGCACACCGCGGAGGCGGCGGAGACCTTCCTTCGCCTGGTTGCCGGGAGGCGGATCCCCGGGGGCAACCTGGGCGCCGACCCGATCGGCCTGGCCGCGCGGACCGGGCAGCGGGACGCCATCCCCGCCCGGCTCGCCGAGGCGGCCGAGCTCGCCAGCCGGTCCGCCGGGCACCCCGGGCTCCGCGCGATCACCGTCGACGCGCTGCCGTACCACGACGCCGGGGGGAGTGACGCCGAGGAGCTGGGCTGCTCCATCGCGACCGGGGTGGCCTACCTGCGCGCGCTGACCGAGGCCGGTCTCACGGTCGAGCAGGCGCTCGGCCAGCTCGAGTTCCGCTACGCGGCCACCGCCGATCAGTTCCTCACCATCGCCAAGCTCCGGGCGGCCCGCCGCCTGTGGGCGCGGGTCGCCGAGGTGGTCGGCGGGCCGGGGACGCAGGTGCAGCACGCCGTGACCTCATCGGCGATGATGAGCGTCCGCGACCCGTGGGTGAACATGCTCCGCACCACGGTGGCCTGCTTCGCCGCCGGCGTCGGCGGGGCGGACGCGGTGACCGTGCAGCCGTTCGACGCCTGCCTCGGCCTGCCCGACGAGTTCTCCCGGCGGATCGCGCGCAACACCCACGCCCTCCTGGTGGAGGAGGCCGGGGTGGCGCGGGTGGCCGACCCGGCGGGCGGATCGTGGTACGCCGAGCGGCTCACCGCGGACCTCGCCGCCGCCGCGTGGCGGTGGTTCCAGGAGATCGAGCGGGCCGGGGGCATGGCCGCCGCCCTGGAGAGCCTCGTCCCGGAGCGGCTCGCCGCCACCCGGGCCGCGCGCGCGGCGAACATCGCCCACCGGCGCGACCCGCTCACCGGGGTGAGCGAGTTCCCCGACCGCACGGAGCGGCCGCTGTCCCGCCGTCCCGGGGCCGGGCTCGCCGGCCGGGCGGTGGCCGGGCCGGGCGGGCTCCCGGTGATCCGGTACGCCGAGGAGTTCGAGGCGCTGCGCGACATCGCCGACGCCCAGGAGCGGCGGCCCACGGTCTTCCTCGCCACGATCGGGCCGATCGCCGCGCACACGGCCCGGGCCACGTTCGCCGCCAACCTCTTCGCCGCCGGCGGGATCGAGACCGTGACCAGCGGCCCCGCCACCGACCCGGCCGCGATCGCGGCCGCGTTCCGCGACGCCGGCACCCCCGTGGCCTGCCTGTGCTCCAGCGACGCCCTGTACGCCGAGCACGCCGCCGCGGTGGCCACCGCGCTCAAGGAGGCCGGGGCGAGACGGGTCTGGCTGGCGGGGAAGGGCGAGTATGAGGGTGTCGACGCCAACCTCTACGCCGGCTGCGACGCGCTCGACGTGATCCGCACCACGTTCGATGACCTGGGAGTGGCCCGATGATTCCGGACTTTTCACAGATCGACCTGACATCGGGGGCGGAAGCCGTACCGGACCCGGGTGAGGCGATCGCGCGGGACGGCGAGGTGTGGCAGACGCCCGAGGGGATCGCGGTCAAGGCGTGCTACACGGCCGCCGACCTCGAGGGGGTCGACTTCCTCCAGACCTACCCGGGGATCGCGCCCTACCTGCGCGGGCCGTACCCCACCATGTACGTCACCCAGCCGTGGACGATCCGGCAGTACGCGGGGTTCTCCACCGCCGAGGAGTCGAACGCGTTCTACCGGCGCAACCTCGCCGCGGGGCAGAAGGGCCTGTCGGTCGCCTTCGACCTCGCCACCCACCGCGGCTACGACTCCGACCACCCGCGGGTCGCCGGTGACGTGGGCATGGCCGGGGTCGCGATCGACTCGATCTACGACATGCGGCAGCTGTTCGACGGCATCCCGCTCGACAAGATGAGCGTGTCGATGACCATGAACGGCGCCGTCCTGCCGATCATGGCGCTCTACATCGTCGCCGCGGAGGAGCAGGGGGTGGCGCCCCACCAGCTCACGGGCACCATCCAGAACGACATCCTCAAAGAGTTCATGGTCCGCAACACGTACATCTACCCGCCCGGGCCGTCGATGCGGATCATCTCGGACATCTTCGCCTACACCTCCCGGCACATGCCGAAGTTCAACTCGATCTCGATCTCCGGCTACCACATCCAGGAGGCGGGGGCCACCTGCGACCTGGAGCTCGCCTACACCCTCGCCGACGGGCTGGAGTACCTGCGGGCCGGGATCAAGGCCGGGCTGGACATCGACGCCTTCGCCCCGAGGCTGTCGTTCTTCTGGTGCATCGGGATGAACTTCTTCATGGAGGTGGCGAAGCTCCGGGCGGCGCGGCTGCTCTGGGCCAAGCTGGTGAAGCAGTTCAACCCGAAGAACCCCCGCTCCCTCTCCCTCCGCACGCACAGCCAGACCTCCGGCTGGTCGCTCACCGCGCAGGACGTCTACAACAACGTGGTGCGCACCTGCATCGAGGCGATGGCCGCCACCCAGGGGCACACCCAGTCGCTGCACACCAACGCGCTGGACGAGGCGCTCGCGCTCCCGACCGACTTCTCCGCGCGGATCGCCCGCAACACCCAGCTCATGCTCCAGCAGGAGTCGGGCATCCGCCGGTCGATCGACCCGTGGGGCGGCTCGTACTACGTGGAGCGGCTCACCCACGACCTCGCCCAGCGGGCCTGGGCGCACATCCAGGAGGTCGAGCAGGCCGGCGGCATGGCCCGCGCCATCGAGCAAGGGCTGCCGAAGCTCCGGATCGAGGAGGCGGCCGCCCGCACCCAGGCGCGGATCGACTCCGGCCGGCAGCCGGTCATCGGCGTCAACAAGTACCGGCCCGCCTCCGACGTGCCGGTGGAGGTGCTCAAGGTCGACAACACGGCGGTGCGCAACCAGCAGATCGAGAAGCTGCGCCGGCTCCGCGCCGAGCGCGACCCGGAGGCGGTGGCCGAGGCTCTCGACGCGCTCACCAAGGGAGCCGCGGGCGACGCCAACCTGCTCGAGCTCGCGGTGCGGGCCGCCCGGGCCAAGGCCACGGTCGGGGAGATCTCGGCGGCCCTGGAGAAGGTCTTCGGCCGGCACACCGCGCAGATCCGTACCATCACGGGTGTGTACCGCAGCGAGGCCGACCGGGACAGGGTCGAAGAGGCCCGCGCCGCGTGCGCGGAGTTCGAGCGGGCCGAGGGCCGCCGGCCGCGGATCCTCGTCGCCAAGATGGGCCAGGACGGCCACGACCGCGGCCAGAAGGTGATCGCGAGCGCCTTCGCCGACCTCGGCTTCGACGTCGACGTCGGCCCGCTCTTCCAGACGCCGGAGGAGGTGGCGCGGCAGGCGGTCGAGGCCGACGTGCACATCATCGGCGTCTCGTCGCTCGCCGCGGGCCACATGACGCTCGTCCCCGCGCTGAAGCGCGCGCTGGACGACCTCGACGCCGGGGACATCATGATCGTCGTCGGCGGGGTGATCCCGCCGGACGACGTGGAGCCGCTGCTCAAGGCCGGGGCGAGCGCGGTGTTCCCGCCGGGCACCGTGATCGCCGACGCCGCGCTGGCGCTCCTGAAGGACCTGCGGGCCCGGCTCGCCCGGGCGTCCGCTCCGGCGTCGTGACCGCGGCCCTGGAGGACTACCTCCACGGCGTGCTCTCCGGGAACCGGCGGTGGATCGCCCGGGCGATCACGCTCGTGGAGTCGACCCGGCCCGACCACCAGCGGCTCGCCCAGCGGCTGCTCGTCGAGCTGACCCCGCACGCGGGCAAGGCCCGGCGGGTGGGCATCTCCGGGGTGCCGGGCGTCGGCAAGTCGACCTTCATCGAGGCGCTCGGCACCTACCTGACCGGCCGCGGGCACCGGGTGGCCGTGCTCGCCGTGGACCCGTCGTCGCCGCGCTCCGGCGGCAGCATCCTCGGCGACAAGACCCGGATGACGAAGCTCGCCGCGGATCCCCGCGCGTTCATCCGGCCGTCGCCGACCGCGGGCACGCTCGGCGGCGTGGCCAAGGCCACCCGCGAGGCGATGATCGTCATGGAGGCGGCCGGGTACGACATCGTGCTGGTCGAGACCGTCGGCGTCGGCCAGTCGGAGACCGCCGTCGCCGACATGGTCGACACGTTCCTCGTGCTCACCCTCGCCCGCACCGGGGACCAGCTCCAAGGGATCAAGAAGGGCGTGCTCGAGCTCGCCGACGTGATCGCGGTGAACAAGGCGGACGGCGAGCACGAGAAGGCTGCGCGGAAGGCCGCGGCCGAGCTCTCCGGGGCACTGCGGCTGCTCCGCTCCTCCACGCCCGTGCTCACCTGCAGCGGCCTCACCGGCGCGGGCCTTCCGGAGCTGTGGGAGCGGATCGTCCGCCACCAGGAGGGGATCGACGTGGCGGCGAAGCGCGCCCGCCAGCAGGTGGAGTGGACCTGGTCGCTCGCGTCCGACCGGCTGCTCTCCCTGCTCCGGGAGCGCGCCGCGCCGATCGCGCCGGAGATCGAGCGGCAGGTCCTCGACGGGTCCCTCACCCCGTCGCTCGCCGCGGACCGGATTCTCGGCGCCTTCTTCGCCGCCGGGCCGCCGGGCGAGGACGGCGAGCGCGCGGCTCAGTGATCCGGATTTCCGGGCGGCCGGTGCGGGCGCGCCGCTGAGGCGTTCCCGCACCGGCCGCCCGTCTTTTCGTCACAAGCCAGGCCATGTGCGTATCCGATCTCATGCGCTCAATCAGTGAAGACCAATCACTTTGCGAATGGGATTAACAGTTTAGGGTGCGAAGCCGCTAAGGTACGCCAGCAGATCACTTCGCCCGGTGCAGGCGCGTTCGTGGAAGTCATCCCGTGGAGGGCAAGTCATGGCGTACGAACAGGGCTCGGGCCCGCAGGACTCCGCGCGGTCGCAGGCGAGGCCGGATGGGCGGGCGCAGGACGGGCGGCCGTCGCCGTACGGCCGGCCGGACGTGTCCGGGCATCCATCCCCGCCGCCACCCCGGAAGCCCGAGCTCGGGGTCGTGATCGGCGTGATCGCGGTCGTCGTCATGGTGCTCGTGGGCATCGGTGTGGTGATCTCGCGCCTCTCCGCGGGTGAGGGCACCCCGGTAGCCGGCCGCGCCGCACCGAGCGTCGTGGTGGTGGACCCCGAGTGGGACGACCTCTCGAATACCGGGAAGACGCTGTGGCAGGACAGGTTCCGCGACGCCCAGCAAGCCCGGGTGGGCGACACCCTCACGCTCGCGAAGGACGACTGGCGGCTCACGGTCACCGTGACCGGGTACTTCGACCCGGCGACCCCGCGGCATCGATCCCCGCAGCCGGGCGCCCGCTGGGTGGCGGTCGGGTTACGGGTCGAGCAGCAGGGAACACGTGACCTGTACTGTTGCGACGCAGGGTGGGCGAGGCTGGTCGATCAGTACGGGGTGGAGTACGTCCCGCGCGACAGCCACAACAGCAGGATCGCGGAGGGCGGCAACATGTCCGCGGTGGGGACGTACCCGTTGGTTCCCGGGGCTACCTCGTCGGGCGTCCTCGTGTTCGAGCTCCCCGATCGGGTGAAGGCGGAGAAGCTGCTGTTCGGAAGGTACTCCGGAGGACCCGCTAGCAAGGCGGTGTGGCGGCTGAACTGACGGCCATGTGACCGAGAAGGCACGGCATGCGCCGCTCATTCCAGACCGGCCGTCCTGTCTCTTTCGGCGCGAGCGGCGGTCGGTGTCTCCGCAATGGTGCGGACGCGGCTGAAACGATCATTTCCGAGGCCCAAGATTCGTATGCGGGCCGGTGACCTGCTCCCGGTGACCCTGTCCGCGAAACCGCTGATGACCGGCCGTCCTCGCGGCGGGCCATCGCGGCAGGCGGCGCACCCCTTGCGTTCCCGGTCAGCCGGCTGCACCGGTGACGGCACCATTGTCTCGGCCCAGGCCGGAATGGCGGGTTATGGGCTACTGCGCGAATTGGCTACGCCTGCTGTGGCTCCGCCCCGGTAACCTACGCCAGCAGATCATCTCGCCCACCGAAGATGCGATCGTCGAGTCATCCGGAGAGCGGATATGGCATACCACCAGGGGCCCGGCCCGCAGAACCCCCACCAGAACCCCCAGCAGTGGCAGATGTGGCAGGGCGGGCAGCCGCCTCAGTATCCCCAGCAGCCGTACCCGTACGGCCAGCCCTACGGGTACGGCTATCCGCCACCGCCGCCACCGAAGAAGCCCGGTGCCGGGATGGTGATCGGCGTCATCGCGGCCGTGGTCGTGGTGCTGGTGGGCATCGGCGTGGTGGTCGCCCTGCTCTCCGGGGATGAGAGCACCTCGGTCGCCGGCCGTCCCACCCCGGGCGTGACACAGGACCGGGACGGCCTGGGGCAGGACCCCGGCGAGAACCGCGACGGACAGGGCCAGGAGCCGGGGGACCGGAGCGGTGACGATGGTTACCAGCAGGCCGAGCTCGGCGGCACCCTGCTGCTCCGCGGGACCGAGGGCGAGCAGGTGGCGGTCACCGTCACCAAGGTCTTCGACCGGGCGACCCCCAAGTCGGAGATCTTCACCCCGAAGGCGGGCAACCGCTGGGTGGCCGTCGAGCTCCGGATCGAGAACAAGGGCGACCGCGTGTACAACGACAGCCCGTGGATGGGGGCGACGCTGGTCGACAACGAGGGGCAGGAGCACCGCCCGAGCCTGATCAGCAACATCCAGGAGGGGGTGAGCCTGACGTCGGTGACGATCAGCGCCGGGGACAGCCGCAAGGGCGTCCTCGTGTTCGAGCTCCCCAACGACCTGAAGGCGGCGAAGTTCCTGTACGCGGTGAAGAGCGGGCTCTTCGGCAACCAGCGGGGTGAGTGGCGGCTGAGCTGACGGGCCCGGGCCGGGAGCCGCCGCGATGTCGCCGGGGCGCGGCGGCCGCGCTGGCGTAGGCCCGCCGGGGAGGCGGCGCGGCCGCTGACCGCGCGGGCTCGTACGGAGCGTGCGAGCACAGCGCGTTCACCGACCGGGCACCCGGCGCCTCCCGTGCCGTTCGGGGTCGATCGGATTCGCCACGCGCCGGGGCCGTCGCCGGGGAGTGGTGGTGCCCGGGTGGGGCCGGCACCGCGTGGGTCAGGTGAAGAGGGCCCGCCCCCAGAAGTCGCCGGCGTCCGTGACCCCGGGCGGGCAGGCGAAGACGCCGCTCGAGACGTGCTTGATGTACTCGTTGAGCGCGTCGTGGCGGGCGAGCTCCATCTGGATGGGGATGAACTGCTTGCGCGGGTCGCGCTGGTAGGCCATGAAGAACAACCCGGCGTCGAGCCGCCCGAGCCCGTCGGAGCCGTCCACGTAGTTGTAGCCGCGGCGGAGGAGCCGGGCGCCGCCGTGCCGTGACGGGTGGGCGAGCCGCACGTGGGAGTTCTCCGCGATCACCGGTTTGCCGTCCGCACCGGTCTTGGTGAAGTCCGGCTCGTCGAACTCGTCCCGGCCGGTGAGCGGGGCGCCGCGCGCCTTGTCCCTCCCGAAGATCGCCTCCTGCTCGGCGAGCGGTGCCCGGTCCCACGTCTCGATGTGCATGCGGATCTTGCGGACCACCAGGTAGGTGCCGCCGGTCATCCAGCCGGGGCCGTCGCCGGGCGCCACCCACAGGTGCTCGTCGAGCATGGCGGCGTCCTCGAGCTTGAGGTTGGCGGTGCCGTCCTTGAAGCCGAAGAGGTTGCGCGGGGTCTCCTGCGCGTACGAGGTGGACGAGGTGCGGCCGAATCCGAGCTGCGAGTACCGGACCGAGACCCTGCCGAACCCGATCCGCGCCAGGTTGCGGATCGCGTGCACGGCCACCTGGGGATCGTTCGCGCACGCTTGCACGCAGATGTCGCCCCCGGAGATCTCGGGGATGAGCGCGTCCCCGGGGAACGAGGGCAGGTCCACCAGCGCCGGCGGCCTGCGATCGGCGAGCCCGAACCGCTCGTCGAAGAGCGACGGGCCGAAGCCGATGGTGAGCGTGAGCTGGGACGGGGGGAGGTCGAGCGCCTCCCCGGTGTCGTCCGGCGGTGCCTGGGGATCGCCGCCGACCGGGCCGAAGGGCCCGGCGCTCTTGCCCTGGGTCATCCGGGCCGCGGCCGCCGTCCACTCCTGGAGCAGTTCCACGAGCTCGCCGCGCTTCTCGGTGATCACGTCGAAGGCGACGAAGTGCAGGTGGTCCTGGGCGGGCGTGGTGATGCCCGCCTGGTGCCTGCCGTAGAAGGGCACCGCCCCGCCCGCCGCCTCCGTGTGGGCGGGCGCGGATCCGCCGGGGAGCGTACGGCCGGCGAACGCGCCGACGGCCGCCGCCCCGGCAGCCCCGGCCACTCCGAGGCCGAGGAGCCTGCGTCTGCTGATCCCGGTCGCCGTGCTCATCGTTGCACCACCGACGCGATCTTGCTGATCGACTCGGAGAGGGCGTTGATGGCGTCGGACAGGGCCTTCAGGTCGCTCTTGCCGAGCTCGGTGTAGAGCTTCCAGCCGTCGCCTGACCGGTGCTCGCCGAGCACCTTCTCGACGGCGGCGAACCCCTCGTCGATCTCCTTGACGAGCTCCGGGTCGCGCTCCTCGAGCACGGGGCGGAGCGCTTGAACCGCCGCCTTGCTGCCGTCGAGGTTGGCGGCGAAGTCCCACAGGTCCGTGTGGGAGTAGCGATCCTCCTCACCGGTGATCTTGCCGGTCGCGATCTCGTCCAGCAGGCCCTTCGCCCCGTTGGCGAGCTGCAGCGGGGAGAGCTCGACCGTGGTGGCCTTCTCGACGAGGGTCCGCACGTCGGCCATGAGCTTGTCGGCGATGGGCCCGTCGCCGCTGACGTCCCCGGTGACCCAGAGGTCCTTCTCGATCCGGTGGAAGCCGGTCCACTCCTCGCCCTCGGCCACGTCGTTCTCCCGCGCGTCGATCGCCGGGTCGAGGTCCCCGAAGATCTCGGCCACCGGTTCGATGCGCTCCCAGTACGTCCGGGCGATCGGGAAGAGCTCCTTCGCCTTGGCGATGTCACCGGCCTTCACCGCGTCGGTGAACTCCTTGGTCTTCTCGAGCAGGGAGCCGGCCTGGCTGTTGACGTACCGCTTGTAGCTCGCGACCGCCTCGGCGAGCTTCGCGTCGGCGGTGAGCGGCTTGTGCTCGCCGGTGACCTTCAGGGCGTTGCGGATCCCCTTGCCGATCATGCCGGGCTTGCAGGCCGTCTCGTAGTTTCCTGGCGGGAGCTCCACGATGAGCTCGCGGGTGAGCCCGGGCACGATGTTCTCCACCTCGCCCATGACCCGATCGCCGGGCGCGTAGACGTAGAACTCGGTGACCTTGGTCCCGTTGTTCGTCACCGCGAAGGTCGCGGTCCCGGCGGGGAGCTCCGAGACGCTCACCGTGCACTCGGTGTCGCTCGCGGCGACGCTGATCTTGTCCGCCCCACCGGAGCCGGAGCCCGGCGAACCGGTCCCCGAGCAGCCGGCGATCGCGGCGAGGGCGAGCAGGGAGACGGTGACAGCGGTGCCAGTACGCATCGATGGACTCCGATCACGAGGCGGGGGGAGCCGGGGCGGCGGTGGTGGTGCGCACGCGGGACCTGCGGGCCGGGAGGAGGAAGAGCACGAGCACCGGGACGGCGTAGAGCGCCCAGGCGATGGTCTCCAGGACGGTGGCCTGGGCGGTGATGTTGAACATGCCGGTGAGCAGCGCCGTGTACCAGGCGCCCGGGTCGAGGACGCCGCTGATGTCGAAGGCCTGATCGGTCAGGCCGGGCAGCACACCCGCCTCCTGCAGGTCGTGCACGCCGTACTTGACGATGCCCGCCGCGACGAGGATGAGCAGCAGACCGGTCCAGGTGAAGAACCGGCCGAGGTCGATGCGCAGGACGCTCCGGTACAGACCCCAGCCGATCGCGACAGCGGTGAGCAGGCCGAGGGTGACCCCGACCAGCGGGGTGGTGCTGCTCGCCGCACCCTGGGCGGCGGCGAACCAGAGCAGCGCGGTCTCCAGGCCTTCGCGGACGACGGACACGAAGGCGAGCACGACGACCGCGGCCGTGCCGATGCGCAGCGCCTCGTCGAGCCGCTCCCGGAGCTCCGCGGAGAGGCGGCGTGACGTCGCCTTCATCCAGAAGATCATGAAGGTCACGAAGACCGTGGCGAGGAGCGAGGCGATGCCCTCGAACAGCTCCTGCTCGCGGGTGCCGAGCACCGCGGAGGTGAACGTGAGCAGCCCACCGGCCGCGAGCGACAGCGCGACGGCGATCCCGACTCCCGCCCAGACGAGCGGCAGCTTGTCCTTGCGGCCGCTCTTGACCAGGAAGGCGACCAGGATGGTGACGACGAGCGTCGCCTCCAGCCCTTCCCGCAGGCCGATGAGGTAGCTGGCGAACACGCCGGCTCTCCCTTCCCGGTGAGCCCTTCCTCGGAGGGAAAGGTTAGCCTTGCCAAATTTAGGTAAGGCATACCTTAATCCGAGGGTGTGCCGGTCCACCAGAGGGGTCTGTGGTACGGGCGGACCGGGGCTTCGTGGAGATGAGGCCGTACGGCTTGCGCGTGCACGGTCATCGGTACCCGGCCCGGCAGGGGAAGGGCGCCGGGGTGAGGGGAAGATCGAGAGCGGCGGGCCGCGCCGCCGGCCGGATGGGTGGGCGGGGTGTGCCGGGCCGCCTGCGCCGGCCCTCATGCCGGTGACACCGAGCCGGTGCGGCTCTGTGGCGGAAGCGGAATGAGCGGCCACGGATGGGCTCGGCGATGCGGTGCAGGCGGTGGATCGTGCACGGCGGGAGCGTGCCGTGGCCGGGGCCGCCGGTGGTGTGCCGGCAGGGGAGCGTACGGCCCCGCCTGCCGGGGAAGCGTACGGTCCTGTCTGGCCCGGGGACTGCGGTGCTAGCCGGGCGGAAGCGTGCGGCCCGGCCTGGCCGGGGAAGCGCGAGGCTCCCTGGGAGCGTGCGGTCCTCCCTGGCCCGCGAGAGGTGCGTCCCGCCTGAGGGGAAGGGTGCGGCCCTGGCTGACCGGGGAAGCGTACGGCCCTGCCTGGCCCGGGGACTGCGGCCCTACCTGGCCGTGAGCGTGCGTCCCACTTCAGGGAAGGGCGCGGCCCGGTCTGGCCGCAAGGGAGGGTGCGGTCCGATCTTGCGGCAGGGGAAGGTGCGGCCCGGCCGGAGCCGTCCCCTGCGGGCCGGTCGTGCTCGGCCGGCCCGTCGAGCGGCCGCCGGGCCGGCCGTACCGGGCCGGGCGCCGGTCGGGCTGGGGCACAGATCCCCGGCCGGTGGGCCGGTCGGCCGGGGAAGAGGCCGATCAGCTGGAGAAGAGCATGTGCAGCCAGCTCCGCGGCCGGTGACCGTAGTGGCCGTGGTGGGGCGCGCCCCAGGCCGGGCCGCCGTGGGGCGCCGGCGGGGGCCCGTAGTGCTGCTGCACCCACTGGGACTCGATGCGGGTCAGCGTCTCGAGCTCGCCGTAGTCGAGGAAGATCCCCCGGCAGTTCTCGCACTGGTCGATGTGCACGCCGTTGCGGTCATAGGTCCGCATGACGCCATGGCACTTTGGGCACTGCATCGCCCGACGTACCTCCCTCGTCGTCAGATCACGCGGCGGGTGGCGGCCACGATCCTCGCACAGGCGGACAGCAGCGCATCGATGGTCTCGGGGTCATGGCCGTCCCGCTCGCGGGCGGTGACGGCGGTCGCCGCTTGCTGGATGATCAACGCCCGCGCCGGCGCGTCGAGTTCCCGCCACGGGTCGCCCGGTGTGACGGCCCGGCCGCCGGCGGCGAGGTAGGCGGACAGGAAGCGCTCCCAGGAGGCGGGGTCGAGCAGCCCGGCCGCGTACCAGGCCGCGGGGCGGGCGAGGTCCCAGGCCGGATCGCCGGCTCCCAGATCGTCCACGTCGATCAGGAGCCACCGCCCCCGGTGGCGGACGAGCTGGCCGAGGTGCCAGTCCCCGTGGCAGAGCGCCCGGACCCTCCCCGTGGGCTCCGTGGGCAGGGTCCGGTACGCGCCGGTGATCACCGCGGTGACCGATGGCGGGACCTCCGCGCGGGCGAGCCGGGCCATCGCCCGGGCGAGCCGCGCCGGCCCGCCCGCCGGGGGGAAACCGGCCGGCGGGGGAGCCGCGTGCAGCCGGGCGAGCAGGCGGGCGCCCTCCTCCCACGGCAGGTGGGCGGGGTCCGCGAGGTCCGGGCCGACCGTCTCGGCCGCCGGCCAGATCGTGATCAGCCGGCCGTCCATCCGCTCCAGCCCGATCGGGGCGAGGAACAGCCCCGGCAGCGCGGCCGCGGTCTCGAGCCGGGCGCGCAGGGCCGCCTCGTCGGTGCCGGGGGCGTGGGCCTTCACCACCACGTCGCCCACCCGGACCACCAGCGCGGCCGCGTCCCGGAGCACGGTCACCGGCCCGTCGCGGCGCGACAGCCGTACGAGATCGCTAATGCGCATGGCGGGCGCCGCGGTGACCGTTCACGCGCACCACCATAGAGCGCGGCACGGGCGGGCGGGCCCGGCGCTCTGGCGGCGCCCACCGCGGCGGGCGGGCGTCGTGCCCCGCTCCGCGCCGCCAACCGGGCCGCGTGCGCATCCTCCTGCGGCAGGGCGGGGCCTGAGCGGGACGATCCACGGCCGCCGTACGGTGAAGCCGAACCTTCGGCGCACGGGACTTCCAGGGCGGCCCGAGCGGCGGACCGCCGCGCCCAGGCCGGGGACATCGCACAAGGCCATTGAGATCTACAACGTAAAGGCGTCTGCATGGGTGCGCGCGCCGCACCACATCCCGCGCCGCACCACATCCCGCGCCGCACCACAGCCCAAGCATCGACGCAGCCCTCGCACCGACGCCGCCCGAGCCGCGATCAGCCCGCGTACCCGGTACGCCGGCCCGCGTGCTTGAGCGCTGATTGCAGACATTTGCACTGAACGCCGCGCCACAGGGGTGCGGCCGCGGTGGCCCGGCTGCCATGCTGGTCACATGAGCGAGCCGGCCATCGAGTCGTGGCTGTCCGACATGGACGGCGTGCTGGTCCGCGAGTGGAAGCCCATCCCGGGGGCCGACGAGTTCCTCGCGCGGCTCCGCGCCTCCGGCAAGCGCTTCCTCGTGCTGACCAACAACTCCATGCACACCCCGCGCGACCTGTCGGCGCGGCTGCGCGCCGCCGGGCTCGAGGTGCCGGCGGAGTCCATCTGGACCTCCGCCCTGGCCACCGCGCGGTTCCTCGCCGACCAGCGCCCGGAGGGCTCCGCGTACGTGATCGGCGAGGCCGGGCTCACCACCGCCCTGCACGAGATCGGGTACGTGCTGACCGACATCGACCCCGATTACGTGGTGCTCGGGGAGACCCGCACGTACAGCTTCTCCGCGATCACCACGGCGATCCGGCTGATCGAGCGGGGCGCGCGGTTCATCGCGACCAACCCCGACCCGGTCGCGCCGTCGCACGTGGGCTCGCACCCTGCGTGCGGCGCGGTCGCCGCGCTGATCACCAAGGCGACCGGCGTGGAGCCCTACTTCGTCGGCAAGCCGAACCCGATGATGCTGCGCAGCGCGCTCAACCGGATCGAGGCGCACAGCGACAGCACGGCGATCATCGGCGACCGGATGGACACCGACATCGTGTGCGGCATGGAGGCGGGCCTGTACACGATCCTCGTGCTCACCGGGGTCACCCGCCGGGATCAGATCGACCGGTACCCGTACCGGCCCTCCCGGGTGGCCGACTCGGTGGCCGACCTTCTCCACCTGGTCTGACGGGGGACCGTTCCGGCCCGGGACGGCAGGCGGCGCGGCCGGCCCTGGTCGCGCGGCCCCGCTTCTCCTCAGGTCCCACTGCTCCTCCGCTCCGGCTGCTCCTCTGGTCCGGCAGGCCGCGCCGCGGCCACGGGCACACGGGGAAGCGCGGCCAACCGTTCATCAGGGCTTTCCCCGCGGGTACCTCCCGGTCGGGGAGGCGGTCACCGTGCCGGGGTGCAGTGGAGACATGCGGAACGGCATCACGCGGCGCTCCCTGCTGACCGCACTCGCCGCCGGGGCGGGAGGCCTGCTCCTTCCCGATGCGGTGGTCGCGGCCCGCCCGGTCTCCCGGGCGCTCCGGCGGGACCCGTTCACCCTGGGGATCGCCTCCGGCGACCCCACCGGCACCGGCGTGGTGCTGTGGACGCGGCTCGCCCCCGACCCGACCGCGCCCGACGGGCTCGGCGGCATGCCCGCGCACGACGTCGAGGTCGGCTGGCAGCTCGCGGCGGACGAGCGGTTCTCCAAGGTGGTCGCCTCCGGCACCGCCGTCGCCCGGCGGGAGACGGCCCACAGCGTCCACGTGGAGGTGGACGGGCTGGAGCCGGGGCGGGAGTACTTCTACCGGTTCCGCGCCGGCGGGCACATCTCCCCGGCCGGCCGTACCCGGACGGCCCCGGCCGGGGTGTCGCCGCTCACGTTCGCCATGGCCTCCTGCGCGCACTGGGAGCACGGCTACTACACCGCCTACCGCCGGATCGCCGAGCTCGAGCCGGACCTCGTGGTGCACCTGGGCGACTACATCTACGAGTACCGGCCGCTGGGCTACCGGGCACCGGGCGGGGCGGTGCGCGAGCACGTGGGCGGCAAGTGCCGGACGCTCGCCGATTACCGGATCCGGCACGCCCAGTACAAGACCGACCCGGACCTGCAGGCGGCCCACCTGGCGGCGCCGTGGCTGGTCGCCTTCGACGACCACGAGGTGGAGAACAACTGGGCCGGGCCGGAGTCCAGCCTCGGCACCCCGGACTTCCTCGCGCGGCGGGCCCGCGCCTTCCGCGCCTACTACGAGCACATGCCGCTGCGCCGCTCGCGGCAGCGCGGCACGTCGATCCGGATCCACCGGCGGGTCCACTGGGGAGAGCTGGCCTCCTTCCACCTGCTCGACACCCGCCGCTTCCGGGACGACCAGGCGTGCGGCGACGGGGAGCGCGCCGGGTGCCACGACCGGCTGGACCCCGGGCGCACCATCCTCGGCGCGGACCAGCGCCGCTGGCTGCTCGACGGCCTGGCGCGCTCGCGCGCCCGGTGGAACTTCATCGCCCAGCAGGTGCTGATGGCGCAGCGGGACGCGATGACCGGCCCGGGCACCCGGTTCAACATGGACGGCTGGGACGGCTACGCGGCGGAGCGGGCCCGGCTGCTGCACCGGATCAAGGAGGTGGGCGTGGCCAACCCGGTCGTGCTCACCGGGGACGCGCACATGCACCACGCCGCCGAGCTGCGGCCCGACTTCGCCGACCCGGACTCCCCGCGGGTGGCGGTCGAGCTCGTCACCTCCTCCGTCTCCAGCGACGGCGACGGCTACCACGACGACGCGCGGGTCGCGGCCCTGCTCCGGGAGAACCCCCACATCGCCTACCTCGACGAGCGCCGGGGCTTCGTCGTGTGCCGGGTCACCGCGGAGGAGATGACCGTGGACTTCCGCACCCTCGGCTACGTGAGCCGGCGCGGCGCGCCGGCGCGGACCACGGCCCGCTTCACCGTGCGCTCCGGGCACCCTCAGCTCATCGCGTAGCCGAACAGGTCGCCCGGCCGGCCGGTGGCGGCGGCCCGGGCGCGCCCGGGAGCGATACCGGCCTTCCGCGGCCGGGTCTCGATCACGGTGACCCGGCTCTCGCCCGGGGCGCCCACGAGGATGCTCCGTCCCACGGCGAGCACCGAGGAGCCGAATCCGCCCGTCCGGCCGCCGGTGATCAGCGCGTCGTGGCGGCCGCTCAGCCCGAAGCCGGTCCCGGCGATCACCTGGACCGCGCCCGCGCCCGGCACGCCCACGATCAGCTCGTCGTACCCGTCGCCGTTCAGGTCGCCCGCGGCGAGCGCGGCCCCGAACCGGTCGGAGTGGCGCGGCGTGCCGGTGAGGGTGCGCCGGGACCACGCCTCTCCCGAGGTGAGCCCGCGGGCGGAGCCGTACAGCACGTCGACCACGCCGTCGCCGTACTCCATCGCCCGCCGCCCGGCGGACAGGTCCTCCCCGGGGACGCCGATCGCCAGATCGTCCCGGCCGTCCCCGTTGAAGTCGCCCGCGGCCAGCGCGGAGCCGAAGGCGTCCCACGCCTCCGCCACGCCCGGGATCCCGACGCCGTCCTGGGTGTGCACGGTCGCGCGCCGCCGCACCGGGTCGATCACGGTCACCGTCCCGGAGCCGGGCCGGCGCCCCTCGCCGGGCGCGCCGATCGCCAGATCGTCCCGGCCGTCCCCGTCGAAGTCCCCGGCGGCGAGGGCCGCCCCGAACTGGCCCGTGGCCTCCCCGCGCCCACCGATCCAGCGCGCCGCCCGCCCGACCGGCACGCCCGCGGCCTGCGGCGCCCGCCCGCCGAGGCCGAAGATCCCGACCAGGCCGCCGCCGGCGGCCCCGGGCGCGCCCACGGCGAGCTCGTCGTCACCGTCCCCGTCGAAGTCGCCCGCGGCCAGGGCGGCGCCGAACCGGTCGGATCCGGGGCGCCGGCCCAGCAGGGTGACGTCGATGCGCCCGGCCGGCTCCAGGCCGTGCGGCGTGCCGTACAGCAGGTGGACGACGCCCTCACCGTCGGCTCCGGGGGTGGGCGCGCCGTGGAACTCCTCGGACGCGCCGATCGCCAGGTCATCGCAGCCGTCGCCGTTGAAGTCCCCGCGCGCCAGCGCCGACCCGAACGAGTCGTTGGTCTCGGGCTCGTCCCCGAGCCCGCCCGCGCCCTGGTGGAGCAGCCCGGCCGGCCGCAGCCCGCGCAGCAGGGTCACCGATCCGGCGCGCGGCCGCCCGTCCACCGTGGCGTACGGCGCCGCCACGGCGATGAAGGAGGGGCAGCCGTCCGCGGCGGCGGGGGAGGCGGCGGGGTCAGCCGCCGCGGGGGAGAGCAGCACGGCGGCGAGCAGGGCGGAGACCGGTTGAGCGTTCATGGCCGGATGGTCCCCCGCGCCCGCGACGGCCGGGCCACCGGCGGGTGAACACCCGGCGTCCACCGGCCGGCGGGCCGGTCACCCGGCGTCCACCGGCCGGCGGGCAGGGCCGCGCCGGCCCGGGCCACTGGTGCGGCCCCGGGCACCCGGCGTCCGTGCCCGCAACAATGTGATGAAAAGCACAATAACGGCCGAAAGACCCTAAAGATGTGGCAAGTACGTGACCTGTTACCATGTTCGCGATGAACGTGATGTGGACCTGTGACGATCGCCGCGCGGCTATGATGCGCTGTACCGCCGCGGCCGGGTGCGCCTGTCCCATGGCCTGAGCCCGTCCCCCGATCGTCGTCCCGTCCCGAAGCAGAGAGCACGTTCATGAACTCCCCCGCAGACAACCTGGTCCTGCGCAGGATCAGCCACCTTCCCTTCCCGCCCGGCACGCACTGAACGGGATTCCCGATCCATCGCGGCTGCACCGTCGTCGTCTTCGGGGAATCTCGTGATCACTGTTTCCGGCCTGCGCAAGGTCTACGGGTCCGTCGTCGCCCTCGACGGCGTGGACCTCCATGTCGGCAAAGGAGAGATCTTCGGCGTGCTCGGCCAGAGCGGCGCGGGCAAGAGCACCCTGCTGCGCTGCATCAACCTGCTCGAACAGCCCACCGCGGGCACCGTCACGGTCGACGGGCAGGAGCTGACCGCGCTGCCGGAGCGGGAGCTGCGCCGGGCCCGCATGCGCATCGGCATGATCCACCAGCACTTCGCGCTGCTGTCGTCCCGCACGGTCGCGGGGAACGTGGCCTTCCCGCTGGAGATCATGGGCGTGCCGCGGCGGGAGCGGGCGCGCCGGGTCGGTGAGCTGCTCGACCTCGTCGGCCTCGCCGACAAGGCCAAGGCGTACCCCGCGCAGCTCTCCGGCGGGCAGAAGCAGCGTGTCGGCATCGCCCGGGCGCTCGCCGGCGAGCCGGCCGTGCTCCTCTCCGACGAGGCCACGTCCGCGCTCGACCCCGGGACCACGCAGGCGATCCTCGCCCTGCTGAAGCGGCTCAACCGCGAGCTCGGGCTCACGATCCTCCTGATCACCCATGAGATGGACGTGATCAAGGCGGTCTGCGACTCCGTGGCGATCATCAGCGCGGGCCGGATCGAGGAGGCGGGCCCGATCCCCGACCTGCTGGCGACGCCCGGATCCCGGCTGGTCCGGGAGCTGTTCCCGCTGCCGGCGCCCGAGCCCGGGAGCGTGACGATCACCTTCACCGGCCGGCAGCCCGGGGGGACGCCGGTCCTCTCCGAGGCCGTGCGCCGGTTCGACGTCGACATCGACATCCTCGCCGGATCGGTGGAGACCGTCGCCGGCCGCCCGGCCGGCCGGCTCCTGGTCCGGCTCACCGGAGAGCGGGCCGATGCGGCCCTCGCCTACCTGCGCGACCTCGGACTCCTGGTGGAGGTGGCCCGATGACCTGGTCGGAGATGAGCCCGCTGCTGTGGGAGGCGACCGGGCAGACCCTGCAGATGGTGGCGTGGTCCACGCTCTTCACCGCGCTGTTCGGGCTGCCGCTCGGCGTGCTCCTGGTCGGCACGGCCCGCGGCGGGCTGTTCCCGGCGCCGCTGCTCAACCAGGCCCTCGGGCTGATCGTCAACGTCGGCCGGTCGCTCCCGTTCGTCGTGCTGATGATCGCGGTGATCCCGCTCACCCGGCTGCTCACCGGGACCACGATCGGCACCACCGCCGCCGTGGTGCCGCTCACCATCGGCGCCGTGCCGTTCTTCGCCCGGCTGGTGGAGACCTCGCTGCGCGAGGTGAGCCGGGACGTGGTGGAGGCGGCGCGGGCCATGGGCGCGAGCCGGACCACGGTCGTGGTCAAGGTGCTGCTCCCGGAGGCGCTGCCCGGCCTGGTCGCCTCGCTCACGGTGACCGTCGTCGCGCTCATCTCGTACTCGGCGATGGCCGGCGTGATCGGCGGCGGCGGGCTCGGCGATCTCGCGGTGCGGTACGGCTACCAGCGGTTCGAGACCACCCTGATGGTCGTCACGGTCGTCGTGCTCGTGGTGCTGGTCCAGCTCGTCCAGGGCCTCGGCGACACGGTCAGCCGCCGGCTCTCCCGCCGCTGATCCCGGCCCGGCGCCGGGTGGCCGGTGGGGTGTCACGTTCCACGACCGTCTGATTTATCCCTCTATTACCTATTTCGCACTGTCATCTGAAGGAGTGGTGACCACCATGCGCAAGCTGCTCGGGCTGTTGCTCGCCGCCGGGCTCTCCCTGGGCCTGACCGCGTGCGGCGGCTCGTCCTCCGAGCCGGAGACCGCCGCGGGCGACGCGACGGCCTCGGCCTCCGCCGAGCCGCTCAAGGTCGGCGTCACCCCGGTGCCGCACGGGCAGATCCTCAAGTTCGTGTCCGACACGCTCGCCCCCTCGGCCGGGCTGAAGATCGAGATCGTCGAGTTCAACGACTACGTGCAGCCGAACCTGCAGCTCCAGGACGGCCAGCTCGACGCCAACTACTTCCAGCACAGGCCGTACCTGGAGGACTTCAACGCCTCCAAGGGCACCAAGCTGACGTTCGTCGCCGACGTGCACCTGGAGCCGCTCGGGCTCTACTCCTCCAAGATCAAGAACGTGGCCGAGCTGCCCGAGGGCGCCACGATCGCGGTGCCCAACGACGCGACCAACCTCGGCCGGGCGCTGAAGCTGCTCGCCGACAACGGCGTGATCACCCTCAAGGCGGACGCCGGCATCACCGCCACCGAGCGCGACATCACGGGCAACCCGAAGAAGCTCAAGTTCCAGCCGCTCGAGGCGGCCCAGCTGCCGCGCTCCCTGCCGGACGTCGACGCCGCGGTGATCAACGGCAACTACGCCCTCGAGGCCGACCTCAACCCGGCCACCGACGCCCTGATCCTGGAGAAGGCCGAGGGCAACCCGTACGTCAACGGCCTCGTCGTGGCCGAGGGCAAGGAGAACGACCCGCGGATCACCGAGCTCGCCCGGCTGCTGACCGGCCCCGAGGTCAAGCAGTACATCGAGCAGACCTTCAAGGGCTCGGTCATCCCGGCCTTCTGACCCCCGCGCCGAACTCCCGCGCGGCCTTCGGAACGGGCGGACCGCCACGGGGCGGTCCGCCCGTCGCCGTCCGGCGCTGTGATTGCATCGAGATCGCCGGGCCCTAGCCCGATCACGACAAACCGAGTACCGTTCGGTCATGCATCCGGGAGCAATTGCAGCGGCCACGCCTGACAAGCCCGCAGTGATCATGGCCGAGTCCGGCCAGGTGATCACCTTCCGTGAGCTGAACGAAGAGTCGAACCGCCTCGCGCACCTGTTCCGCGCCGCGGGACTGCGGCCCGGCGACAACATCGCGTTCATGCTGGAGAACCATCCCCAGTTCCTGACCATCGCCTGGGCCGCCCACCGCTCGGGGCTCTACTACACCGCGATCAACTCCAAGCTCAAGACCGACGAGCTGGCGTACATCGTCAACAACTGCAACGCGCGGGTGTTCATCTCCTCGGCACGGCTCGCCGAGGTGGCCGCCTCGATCACGGAGGCCACGCCCGGCGTCGAGCTGCGGCTCATGCTCGACGGCACCGCCCCCGGTTTCACCTCCTTCGAGGAGGCCATCGCCCGCCACCCGGTCACCCCGATCGAGGACGAGTGCCAGGGCGCCGACATGCTCTACTCCTCGGGCACCACCGGGCGGCCCAAGGGCGTCAAGCCCGAGCTCACCAAGGCCCCGCTGGAGGAGCCGGGCCCGCTGATGAAGCTCATCGGCTTCCTGTTCCAGCCCACGGCCGAGAGCGTCTACCTGTCGCCCGCGCCGCTCTACCACGCGGCGCCCCTGCGCTACTGCATGACCTTCCACCGGTTCGGCGCGACCGTCGTGGTCATGGAGCGCTTCGACCCGGAGCAGGCCCTGGCGCTGATCGAGAAGTACCGGGTCACCCACTCCCAGTGGGTCCCGACCATGTTCATCAAGATGCTCAAGCTCCCCGCCGAGGTGCGCGAGCGGTACGACCTCTCCTCCCACAAGTACGCGGTCCACGCCGCCGCGCCCTGCCCGGTGGAGGTGAAGGAGCGCATGATGGAGTGGTGGGGCCCCATCCTCCACGAGTACTACGCGGGCACCGAGGGGAACGGGTTCGTCTACGCCGGCCCCCAGGAGTGGCTCAGCCACAAGGGCACCGTGGGCCGGCCGCTGCTCGGGGTCGTCCACATCCTCGACGAGGACGGCAACGAGCTGCCGCCCCGGCAGACCGGCACGATCTACTTCTCCGACGGCCCGCAGTTCGTCTACCACGACGACCCGGAGAAGACCCGCGCCGCCCAGGACCCCAAGGGGCGCGGCTGGACCACGCTCGGCGACATCGGCTACGTGGACGAGGAGGGCTACCTCTACCTCACCGACCGCCGCGCGTACATGATCATCTCCGGCGGGGTGAACATCTACCCGCAGGAGGCCGAGAACGTGCTCGCCCTGCACCCCAAGGTCGCCGACGTGGCGGTGATCGGGGTGCCGGACCCGGAGATGGGCGAGCAGGTCAAGGCCGTGGTCCAGCCCGTCTCCATGGCCGACGCCGGCCCGGAGCTGGAGGCGGAGCTGATCGAGTACTGCCGGGCGCGCCTCGCCCACTACAAGTGCCCCAAGAGCGTCGACTTCCGGGAGGAGCTCCCCAGGCACCCCACGGGCAAGCTGTACAAGCGGCTGCTCAGGGACGAGTACTGGGCGGCGGCGCGCCGCTGACGACTGCCGCGGACGGGACCGGGCCGCGCCGTTGATCGCTTAGGGTGAGCTTATCGCTGGTTTGCCATCCTGGTCGTGTCCCGGCCGGCGGCCGGGCGTACCGGCGAACCATGAGGGGGATCGCGATGAGCTCTCAGGAGAACACGTCCGCAGAGGAGGGCACCGAAGTGCTCTCCAACCACGGCTGGAGTCAGTTCGGCAAGACTCCGCCACAGCGAGGCCAGTTCGGCGGCGGACCGGGCTTCGGCGGCCAGGCTCAGGGGCCGTTCGGCACCGCCGTGCTCCCCAGCCCGCCGCCCAAGCCCAGGGGCGACTGGCGGCGGCGGGCGGGCGCGGCCGCGGTCCTGACCGCGGTGGCCCTCGGCGGTGGGGTCGCCGGCGGCCTGATCGTCGGCGCGACGCAGGGCGGGGAGACCGTGGTCACCACCCCGGTGGTCAGGACGTCGAGCGGCTCCGGCACGGCCTCCCTCGTCGACGTCGCCAAGGCGGTCATGCCGTCCGTGGTCTCGCTCAAGGTGCAGACCTTCACCGGCGGCGGCGAGGGTTCCGGGGTGATCCTCTCCGCCGACGGCCTGATCCTCACCAACAACCACGTGGTCTCCGGGGTGCGGCAGGGCGGCACGATCACGGTGAAGTTCAGCGACGGCAAGACGGCCTCGGCCGTGCTGAAGGGCACCGACCCCACCACCGACCTCGCCGTGGTCCAGGCGCAGGGGGTCTCCGGCCTCACCCCCGCCGCGCTCGGCGACAGCGACAAGCTGCAGGTCGGTGAGCCGGTCCTCGCGATCGGCAGCCCGCTGGGCCTGGAGGGCTCGGTCACCGCCGGGATCGTCAGCGCGCTCGACCGCACGCTCACCGAGAGCGGCGACGAGGACGAGTCGTTCCCGTGGGGCCGGTCGCGCCGGCAGCGGACCACGATCGGCGGGATGATCCAGACCGACGCCGCGATCAACCCGGGGAACTCCGGCGGCGCGCTCGTCAACGCCTCCGGGCAGGTGATCGGCATCAACACCGCGATCGCCACCTCCGGCGGCAGCTCCGGCAACATCGGCGTGGGCTTCGCCATCCCGATCAACACGGCGAAGCTCGTCGCCGACCAGCTCATCAAGTACGGCAAGGCCACCCACGCCTTCCTCGGCGTGAGCGTCGCCGACGCCATGGGCACCGTGTCCGGGGCCGTGATCACGGCGATCACCCCGGGCAGCCCGGCGGAGAAGGCCGGCCTGACCGAGGGCGACCTCATCACCAAGATCAACGACAAGGTGGTGGACAGCGCCGAGAAGCTGGTCGGCACGATCCGGACCTCGCGGCCGGGCGACAAGGTCACCATCACCTACATCCGGGGCGGCAAGACCTCGACCGTGACCATCACGCTGGCCGAGCAGTCGTCGAGCTGAGCGGCGCCCGCACGTCAGGCCGGCCGTCATCGGACGGGTGACGGCCGGCGGCCGTGTGCGCCCCTTGCGCAGACCGGGCCTAAGGTCCCGTCGCCTTGGTGACTTCCGGGCTCCTGCCCTGAGCCGTACGGCACTGCAGACACCTGCGGAAAAGCGGTGTGATTGCAGTGTCGGCAGGAGAGAAGGAGTCAGAAATGGCGACCACGCACCAGAGGCCTTCGGCGGCTGATCGTCCCCCGGTCGCCGGCCACCGGACGGAGCACGCGTCCGCGGCGGACTACGTCTGGGCGGCCACCCGCATCGCGCTCGGCTGGATCTTCCTGTGGGCGTTCATCGACAAGCTCTTCGGCCTCGGGTTCGCCACCCCCGCGGCCAAGGCCTGGATCAACGGCGGATCCCCCACCACCGGCTTCCTGAAGGGCACGGCCGACCGGGCGCTCGGCGGATTCTTCACCTCCCTCGCCGGCCAGGCCTGGGTCGACTGGCTCTTCATGCTCGGTCTGGCGGGCATCGGCATCGCCCTCGTCCTCGGCGCCGGGATGCGCATCGCGGCCGTCTCGGGCGCGCTGCTCATGGTGCTGATGTGGGCCGCGGAGCTGCCGCTCGCGAACAACCCGTTCATGGATGAGCACCTCATCTACGCCCTGCTGATGGCTGGGCTCGCCCTGGTGAACGCCGGCGACACCGTCGGCATCGGGAAGTGGTGGAGCCAGACGGCTCTGGTCCGGAAGTACCCGGTGCTGCGGTAGCGGTTGCGGATCGCCCGTCCTCGATCGGGAGGACGGGCGTTTCTCGTTTTCCGGCGCCCCTCCGCGGCGGCGCCGGGCCGCCGGGGAACGGAGATGTTCGCCTCGCGAAACCCGGCGTTCATCAAGGAAGGAGAGACTGGGTGGAGCGGGAAGCCGGGAGGCGCGGGATCGTGAGCCGGGCGACCATCCTCGTGGGCATCGACGGATCGGCGGCGTCGCTGGCCGCACTGCGGTGGGCCGCGGCGGAAGGGCGGCGGCGCGGCGCGCGGGTCCTCGCGGTGCACGCGTGGGAGTGGTCGGGCGGGCTGCACGCCCCCTACGCTCCCAGCGCGGGCCGGGCATCCCGCGAGGAGGAGCGCAAGGCCGCGCTCATGCTCGCCAGGCGCGTGGTGGCCGAGCTGGGCGCGGACCACGTGGAGCCCCTGGTGCTCGAGGGCCCGCCGGCCCAGGTGCTCATCCGGGCGAGCGCCGGCGCGGACCTGCTCGTCCTCGGCGCCCGGCACTGCCGGAGCGGGCCGTACCCGTCGATCGACCCCGTGATCGCCGCCTGCCTGCAGGGGGCGCACTGCCCGGTCGTGATCCCGCCCGCCCGGGGAGCCGGCGACCGCGCGGCCGCCGGCGCGCTCGCCCGCAGCCGGTGATCGCCCCGCCGTGCCGTACGGGACGGCGGGGTCAGCGGTCCAGGGACCTCGTCTCCGGGGGCGGGCTCGCCTCGCCGCCGGCCGCCGGCGGGTAGTGCAGGTCGAACGCCGGCCGGATGGAGCGGATCTGCGGGAGCCGGGTGAAGTTGTGCCGGGGCGGCGGGCAGGAGGTGGCCCACTCCAGGGAGCCCCCGGCGCCCCACGGGTCGTCGGTGGTGACCCGCTCCCCGCGCCGGGCCGTCTTCCAGACGTTGTAGAAGAACGGCAGGTTCGACAGGCCGAGCACGAGCGCCCCCACGCTCGAGACCACGTTCAGCCCGGTGAAGCCGTCGACCGCGGAGTAGTCCGCGTACCGGCGGGGCATCCCCGAGACCCCCAGCCAGTGCTGCACCAGGAAGGTGAGCTGGAAGCCGAGGAAGACCATCCAGAAGTGGATCTGCCCCAGGCGATCGTCCAGCATCGTGCCGGTCAGCTTCGGCCACCAGAAGTAGAAGCCGGAGAACATGGCGAACACCACGGTGCCGAACAGCACGTAGTGGAAGTGGGCCACCACGAAGTAGCTGTCGTGCACGTGGAAGTCGAGCGGGGGAGAGGCGAGGATCACCCCGGTCAGCCCGCCGATCAGGAACGTGAGCAGGAACCCGATCGCGAACATCATCGGCGCTTCGAAGCTGAGGTGGCCCCGCCACATGGTGCCGATCCAGTTGAAGAACTTCACCCCGGTGGGCACGGCGATCAGGAACGTCATCAGGGCGAAGAACGGCAGGTTCACCCGGCCGGTGGCGAACATGTGGTGGGCCCACACCGCCATGGAGAGCACGGTGATCGATATCGTGGCGCCGACCATGCCGATGTACCCGAAGAGCGGCTTGCGGCTGAAGACCGGGATCACCTCGGTGATGATCCCGAAGAACGGCAGCGCCACGATGTAGACCTCGGGGTGGCCGAAGAACCAGAACAGGTGCTGCCAGATGAGCGGCCCGCCGTGCTCCGGGTCGTAGATGCGGGTGCCGAGCTTGCGATCGGCCTCGAGCGCGAGCAGCGCGGCGGCGAGCACCGGGAAGGTGAGGAGCACCAGGACCGAGGTGAGCAGCACGTTCCACGTGAAGATCGGCATCCGGAACGTGCTCATCCCGGGCGCCCGCCTGGTGATGATCGTGGTGATGAAGTTGACCGCGCCGAGGATGGTCCCCACCCCGGCGAGCACCAGCCCCATGATCCACAGGTCGCCGCCGAGCTGCGGGGTGTACTCGCGCTCGGAGAGCGGCGTGTACCCCGTCCAGCCGAAGGAGGGCGCCCCGCCCATGAAGAATCCGCTCAGCGTGATGATGCCGCCGAACAGGAAGAGCCAGTAGCTCACCATGTTGAGCCGGGGGAACGCCACATCCGGGGCGCCGATCTGCAGCGGCATGATCGCGTTCGCGAACCCGGCGAAGAGCGGGGTGGCGAACAGCAGCAGCATGATCGTGCCGTGCATGGTGAACAGCTCGTTGTACCGGAGGTTGCTGACGAACTGCAGCCCCGGCACGGTGAGCTCGGCCCTGATCACCAGCGCCATCGCGCCCCCGATCAGGAAGAACACGAAGGCGGTGATCAGGTACAGGTGACCGATCACCTTGTGATCGGTGCTCGTCAGCCAGGAGACGATCACCGTGCCTGGTCGCCGTCCCTTGGGCGTCACGGTGGTGGTCTGCCTAGTCCGCACGGCCATGGCGGCGGCTCCTCTCGCGCGGGCGCGCCCGTCGGGGCGCCACACGGCCAGGAATGTTCGGGCTGTGCGTCTGGTTATGCCCGCTGATGGCCGAACGAAAGGAGTCGCCCCATGGCGACCGTCGACGTCACGGAACAGAACTTCAACGAGATCGCGGAGAAGGGGATCGTCCTGCTCGACTTCTGGGCGGACTGGTGCGCCCCCTGCCAGGCCTTTGAGCCGATCTTCGCGCAGGCCTCAGAGCGGCACACGGACATCACCTTCGGCAGGATCGACACCGACGCGCAGCCGGTGCTCACCGCGGCCTTCCAGGTCAGCGCGGTGCCCACGCTCATGGCGATCAGGGACGGGATCCAGGTCTTCGCCCAGCCCGGCGCCCTGCCCGCGCCCGTGCTCGAGGAGCTGATCGAGCGGGTACGCGCCCTCGACATGGACGAGATCCGCGCCCAGCTCGCCCAGCAGTCGGAGGCCGGGCAGCAGGACCTGTGACCGGGGACGCCCCGGTGACCGGGTGATCAGCGCGCCCGGTACAGCTCCGCGACCCGGAACGCCAGGTCGAGGGACTGGCTGCGGTTGAGCCGCGGGTCGCAGGTGGTCTCGTAGCGGAGCGCGAGGTCCTCCTCCACGATCTCGTGGCCGCCGCCGACGCACTCGGTGACGTCGTCGCCGGTGAACTCGATGTGGATCCCGCCCGGGTGGGTGCCGAGGGCGTGGTGCACCTCGAAGAAGCCGGCGACCTCGTCGAGGATGTCGTCCAGCCGCCGGGTCTTGTGCCCGCTGGGCGCCTCGAACGTGTTGCCGTGCATCGGGTCGCACACCCACGCCACGGCCGCGCCGTTCGCGGTGACCTTCTCCACCAGCGGGGGGAGCACGTCGCGGATCTTCTTGGCGCCCATCCGGGTGATGAGGGTGAGCCGGCCCGGCTCGTTCTCCGGGTTGAGCTTCTCGATCAGCGCGAGCGCCTCTTCCGGGGTGGTGGTGGGGCCGAGCTTCACCCCGATCGGGTTGCGGATCTTGCTGGCGAACTCCACGTGCGCCCCGTCGAGCTGGCGGGTGCGCTCGCCGATCCACACCATGTGCGCGGACACGTCGTACGGCAGGCCGGTCCGCGAGTCGATCCTGGTGAGCGCCGACTCGTACTCCAGGATCAGGGCCTCGTGCGAGGAGTAGAACTCGACGGTGTGGAACTCGCTCGGATCCCCGCCGCAGGCCTTGATGAACGCGAGCGCCTGGTCGATCTCCCGCGCGAGCCGCTCGTACCGCTGCCCGGCCGGGGACTCGGCCACGAAGTCCTGGTTCCACGCGTGCACCTGGCGCAGGTCGGCGTAGCCGCCCTTGGTGAACGCGCGCGCGAGGTTGAGGGTGGCCGCCGAGCAGTGGTACGCCCGCAGCAGCCGGGCCGGGTCCGGACGCCGCGCCTCGGCGGTGAAGTCGAAGCCGTTGACCATGTCGCCCCGGTAGGCGGGCAGCTCCACGCCGTCCCGGACCTCCACCGGCTTCGACCGCGGCTTGGCGAACTGACCGGCCATCCGGCCGATCTTCACCACCGGGACCCGTCCCGCGTAGGTGAGCACGATCGCCATCTGCAGCAGCGTCTTGAGCTTGTTCCGCACGTTGTCGGCGGTGGCGCCGGAGAACGTCTCGGCGCAGTCGCCGCCCTGGAGCACGAACGCCTCGCCCCTGGTGACCGCGGCCAGGCGCTCCTTGAGCTGGTCGCACTCGCCGGCGAACACGAGCGGCGGCATGGTGGCCAGCTCACGGACGACCCGGTCAAGTTCCGCACGGTCCGGCCAGTCGGGCTGCTGAGCGGCGGGCAGATGGCGCCACGTGTCGAGATCGATGGTGCTCACGGGTCCATAGCGTATTGCACCGCGTTCCATGCGCACTGCGACGCGTCCACGTATTGAGATCATTTCTCGGTACGGCCGGACGCCCTTGGCGCGGCCGGGAGCCGTACGTGCTCGGGCAGCACGCCGAAGCCCAGGAAGCGGGGCACGAACCGGCCGAGGAACGGCAGCCGGCCGAGGACGAGGGCGGGCGGCCGGGCGCCGAGCGTGGGGCGGATCATGAAATCTTGCACGGCCCGTTGCACGGTCTGGGTGATCACGGTCGGGACCATGCGGCGGTGCTCCACCTTGGCGAGCAGCGCCTCCGGCGCCGCGCCGCGGAGCAGGGCGGGACCGACGATGTTCGCGGTGGCCACCGCGTCCTGCACAGCGAGGTTGATCCCGACGCCGAACACGGGGGACATGGCGTGCGCCGCGTCCCCGATCAGCAGCAGCCCGGGCAGGTGCCAGCGGCGGACCCGGTTGACCGTGACGCGGAGGTACCCGGTCTGGTCGAAGCCCCGCAGCTCGCCGACCCGGTCGGCGAGGAAGGGCAGGAGCCGGGCGACGTGGGCGCGCAGCGCCGCGATCCCCTGGGCCCGCAGCTCGTCGACGCCGTTCTTCGGTACGGCGAAGCCGATCTGCCAGTGGGTCTCGCGCTTGAGCGCCACCATGAGGTGGCCGGCGGACATGCGGAGGAACGGGTGCTCGGGGTCGCCGGGCGCCCGGGAGAGCCGGAACCACACGACGTCCATCGGCGCGCCGAACTCCTTGGGGACGAGCCCGGCGGCCCGCCGCACCGCCGAGTGGCGCCCGTCGGCCCCCACGGTGAGCACGGCGGTGATCTCGTGCTCGGCGCCGGCGGCGTCCCGGTAGCGCACGCCGGTGATCCGCCCGTCCTCCCGGAGGAGGCCGGTGACCTCGGCGTTCATCAGCAGCCGGAAGGTGGGGTGGGCGCGCGCCTCGGACGCCAGGAGGTTGAGGAAGTCCCACTGCGGGACGAACGCGATGTAGGGGTACCTGCCCGGGAGCCGGCTCAGGTCGGCGACGACGATCCGCTCCTCGTCGGTCTGCACCTCCATGCGCCGGGCCTTGAAGTGGGGCAGGCGGTGGAAGGCCTCGGCGAGCCCGATCTCGTCGAGCACCTCCAGGGTGGACGGGTGGATCGTGTCCCCCCGGAAGTCCCGCAGGAAGTCGGCGTGCTTCTCGAGGACGGTCACCTCCACCCCGGCCCGCGCCAGCAGCAGCCCGAGCACCATCCCGGCGGGCCCCCGCCCGCGATCACGCACGTCGTCCGCATGGGTCCTCACCAGCCTTCCTGGGCGCGGAACGGCGCTCCGCCGCGCGGGACGGGCGGCCGTGCCTCCCGGGCGTGGAGCGTCCCGGCGGTCGCCGGACCATACCTCTGATTTCCGGGCGCTCCGGCGGCCCCGCCGGTGAAGACCGGGCGGCGGGATGACCCGCGGCACGGCGCCCCCTCCCGCGGGTGCGCTCCAGAAGGCGTACCCGGCGAGCCGCCGCGCTCCCGGGCGCGAGCGGGCCCCGCGCGGGATGGTGCGGGGCCCGCCCGGTCCAGACGCGGTGCCCGGTCTCGGGCTTCCGGACACCGCGCTCCGCCGTACGGCCCGGCGGTCATTCCGGTACGGCGCCGCACGCGAACGCGGCGGCCCGGGCCGGTGGAACGGCGGAGATCACGCCCCGGGGCTCAGCCCTCCAGGGCGCTGATCGTCCACGCGGCCCGGTGGGTCGCTCCGGGCTCGAGGACGATCACGCCGGTGCCCGAGTTGAAGGCGCCCGGCGGGCAGGTCATCGGCTCCACGGCGAGCCCGCGGTGGCCGAGCCCGGTGCCGGTGCACACCTGCACCCAGGGCATCACCGCCGGATCCCAGGAGATCTCCACGCCTCCCTCCGGGCCGCGCACGCGGACCCGGCCCTCGGTGACGCCGGTGAAGGCGTGGTCGATCACGGTGTCCCCGATCCGCCGGGGCGGGTGGAACCGGTACGGGGTGCCCGCCACGTCCACCAGCTCCGTGGGGGCGAGGGATTCGTCGGTGAGCAGCACGCGGTCCGCCGGGAGGTCGAGCTCGTACTCGCGGACGTCGGGCCCGGCGAGCAGCCAGGGGTGCCAGCCGCAGCCGTACGGCGCGGGCTCATCGCCGGTGTTCCGCGCGGTCAGCGTCGCGGTGAGGCCGGCGGGGGTGAGCTCGTACCGCACCTCGAGGTCGATCCGGAAGGGGTAGCCCTCCACCGGTTCGATCGTGTGGGTCAGCCGCAGGGCGCCGTCTCCGGCCTGCTCGGCGCGGTCCCAGATCCGGTCGGTGACGAGGCCGTGCAGCGCGTGGCCGCGCTCGGGCTCGTTGATCGGCAGCTTGTGGGTGACGCCGGCGAAGTCGTACGTGCCGCCGACCACCCGGTTCGGCCACGGGGCGAGCACCGTGCCGCTGTAGTGGGGGATCGGGCCGTCCGCCGGCCAACCGGTCACCAGGTCGCGGCCGTCGTGGCGCAGCGTGCGCAGGGCGCCGCCCCGCCGGCTGATCCGGGCCTCGTAACGGCCGGCCACGAGAGCGTCATCGGCCATGGGGAGTCCTCTCAGTGCTCGGGGCGTGCGGAACCTCAGCGCAGCTCATTGCTCTTGGCCACCTCGCGGTACCAGAGCGCGCTGTCCTTGGGGATGCGCCGCTGCGTCGGGTAATCGACGTAGACGATACCGAAGCGGTGGGCGTACCCCTCGGCCCACTCGAAGTTGTCGAGCAGGGACCACACGAAGTACCCCTCGACCCGGGCGCCCTCGCCGATCGCGCGGTGCACCGCGTGGAGGTGGTCCCGCAGGTAGGCGATCCGCAGCTCGTCGCGGACCCGGCCGTCGGGCCCGGGCGCGTCGTCGGTCGCGATGCCGTTCTCGGTGATGACCAGGGGCACCGGCCGGTACTCGCGGGTGAGCCGGACGAGGATGTCGTACATCCCCTCCGGGTAGATCTCCAGCCAGTCGGCCTGCGCGGTCCGGTGCTTGATCACGCGCTCGCCGCGGCCGTCGACGAAGATCGGCGTGTAGTACTGGACCCCGAGCAGGTCGACGGGCTCGGCGATGATCGCCAGGTCGCCGTCGAGGATGTGGTCGGGCATCGGGCTGCGCGCGGAGATCCACTCCAGGGTGTCCTCCGGGTAGCCGCCCTTGAGGATGGGGTCGAGGTAGAGCCGGTTCTCCAGCCCGTCCCGGTGCCGGACCGCCGCGGCGGCCTCGGGGCTGTCGTCGGCCGGGTAGACCGGGTGCAGGTTGAGCGCCGGGCCGATCCGCCGGCTGGGGTGCCGCTCGTGGAGCACCCGGGCGGCGAGGCCGTGGGCGAGGAGCAGGTGGTGGCAGGCGACGAAGGCCCGCGCGTCGTCCTTGATCCCGGGCGCGTGGATGCCGTACCGGTAGCCGCAGTCGACCACGGTCTTCGGCTCGTTGATCGTGACCCAGTCGGCCACGTCGAGGGCGTCGAAGACGATCTCGGCGTACTCGGCGAACCTGGCGGCGGTGTCCCGGTTCTCCCAGCCGCCCTTGTCCTGCAGCGCCTGGGGGAGGTCCCAGTGGAAGAGGGTGGGCAGCGGCCGGATACCGCGCTCGGCGAGCCCGTCGACCAGCCTCTTGTAGAAGTCGAGGCCCTTCTGGTTCGGCTTGCCCGAGCCGTTCGGCTGGATCCGGGGCCAGGCGATCGAGAACCGGTAACCGCTCAGGCCGAGATCCGCGATCAGGTCGAGGTCCTCGGCGTAGCGCCGGTAGTGGTCGGCGCCGGGCTCACCGGTGTCGCCGTTCCGGACGTTGCCGGGGACGGCGGCGAAGGTGTCCCACACGCTGACCCCCCGGCCGTCGGCCGTGGTGGCCCCCTCCACCTGGAACGCGGAGGTCGCCGTGCCCCAGACGAAGCCCTGGGGGAACCGCTTGGTCTCCATGTCTCTCCTCTGTGCAAGGGCCGGTGGGAGCGCTCCCAAATCAGGAAGCATCATGGCAGATTTCAATGGCTCTTGGCTTGGGAGCGCTCCCCGGCCTCAGGCGGAGGCGCGGATCACCAGGTGGGTGTCGAGGATCACCACCGGCTGCTTGATTGGCTCGCCGTTGATGCGCGCGATCAGCAGGCGCACCATCTGGCGGCCCATCGCCTCGGTCGGCTGATGCACGGTGGTGAGCGGCGGGTCGCTGTGCAGCGCGATCGAGGAGTCCTCGAACCCGACCAGCGCCACGTCATCGGGCACCGACCTGCCCCGCTCCCGCAGCGCGCGCAGCGCGCCGAGCGCCATCGCGTCGGAGGCGGCGAACACCGCGTCCAGATCCGGATGACGGTCGAGCAGCTCCCGCATGGCCGCCGCGCCGCTCTCCTCGGAGAAGTCGCCGTAGGCGACCATCTCGTTCATGTCGGTGGCGAGCAGCGCGTCGCGGTACCCGGCGAGCCGGTCGACGCCCACGCCCATGTCCTGCGGGCCGGCGATGGTGGCGATCTTGGTCCTGCCCTTGGAGATCAGGTACTTGATCGCCTGCCGCGCCCCGGCCCGGTTGTCGATGTCGACATAGCTGTACGGCGTGATGCCGACCGGGCGGCCGCCGAGCACGGTCGGCACGCCCATCTCCTCCAGGCGGGCGGGCAGCGGGTCGGCCCCGTGCACCGAGGTGAGCAGGACGCCGTCGACGTGGCGGGCGGTGAGGAACGCCTCCAGCCGGTCGTGCTCCTCGCGGCTCTGCGCCATGGCGAGGATGAGCTGCAGGCCGGTCTCCGAGAGCGCGGCGCTGATCCCGCGGACCAGCCCGGCGAAGTACGGCTCGCCGAACACGCGCTGCTCGGACTCCGACACCACGAGCGCGACCGTGTCCGTCTTGTTGGTGACCAGCGTCCTCGCCGCGCGGTTGGGCACGTAGCCCAGCTCCTTGATGGCGGCGAGCACCGCCTCGCGCGCCTTGGCGCTCACCTTGGGAGAACCGTTGATCACCCGGGACACGGTGCCACGGCCTACCCCGGCGCGGGCCGCCACCTCCTCGAGCGTGGGCCTCCCGCCCGGACGGCGGTCCCCGTTCATCTGTCCTGCCCCCTCACCGCTCCTGCGCTTATTCTGCATCACGGGGCAGACCACCACGCCGGATGAGCTCGGCGTACCAGCGGGCGCTCGTCTTCATCGTCCGCCGCTGGGTCGCGTAGTCCACGTGGATCAGGCCGAACCGCTTGCCGTACCCCCAGGCCCACTCGAAGTTGTCCATCAGGGACCAGACGAAGTACCCCTTGAGCGGCACGCCGGCCTCGATCGCCCGGTGGCAGGCGCGCACGTGCGCCTCAAGGAAGTCGCGCCGCCGGGGGTCGTGCACGGTGCCGTCCTCGGCGACCTCGTCGTCGAAGGCGGCGCCGTTCTCCGCGACGTACAGCGGGAGGGGCGGGTACTCGGTGGCGAGCCGGGTGAGCACCTCGTACAGCCCGCTCTCGTCGATCTCCCAGCCCATGGCGGTCACCGGCCGCCCGCCGCTGACGAAGCCGACGTGCTCGCTGCCCACCCACGGCGACCCGGCGCCGGTCGGCGCCGCCGCGGCCGACTGGGCGCCGCCACCGCCACCGGTCACGGTGAAGCGGCTGTAGTAGTTGATCAGCAGCATGTCGATCGGCGCCGCGATCGCCTCCAGGTCGCCGTCGGCGATGTAGGAGTGCTCGGTCACCCGGCTCAGGTCCTCGAGCACGTCCTCGGGGTAGGACCCCTTGAGCAGCGCGTCGAGGAAGAACCGGTTCTGCAGGCCGTCGATGCGGCGGGCGGCGTCCAGGTCGGCCTCGCTGGAGGTGGCCGGGGAGACCGGGTAGAGGTTGACGCAGCCCCCGATCTGCGAGCGCGTGTTCTGCGCGCGCATCGCCTGGACGGCCAGGCCGTGCGCGAGGTTGAGGTGGTGCGCGGCCCGCACCGCGGCGGCCGGCTCGCGCCGCCCGGGGGCGTGCTCACCGGAGGCGTAGCCGAGGAACGCCGCGCACCACGGCTCGTTAACCGTGGCCCAGTACCGCACCCGGTCGCTCAGCTCGGCGTGGACCGTGGCCGCGAAGTCGGCGAAGCGCTTCGACGTGTCGCGTTCCGGCCACCCGCCCGCGTCCTCGAGCGCCTGGGGGAGATCCCAGTGGTAGAGGGTGAGCCAGGGCTCGATGCCGTGCTCGAGCAGCTCGTCGACGAGCCGCTTGTAGAAGTCCAGGCCCTTGGCGTTGTACGGGCCGGAGCCGTCGGGCTGGATCCGGGGCCAGGAGACGGAGAACCGGTAGGCCTTCAGGCCGAGCTCGGCCATGAGCCGGACGTCCTCCCGGTACCGGTTGTAATGGTCGGTCGCGACCTCGGCGTTGTCGCCACCGAGGATGCGTCCGTCCTGCCGGCAGAACACGTCCCAGATGGAGGTGCCGCGGTCGTCGGCGGAGAGCGATCCCTCGATCTGGTACGAGGAGGTGGCGGCGCCCCAGACGAACTCCGGTGGGAACCGCAGGGCCGGCGCCTCGTTCTCGGGTGTGCTGTGAGTCATCACGCTTTGACTGCACCTTCCATGAGACCGCCGATGATCTGGCGGCCGAACGCGAGGAACACGATGACGAGGGGGAGGATCGAGACGGCGGTGCCGCTGAAGATCAGCACGTAGTCCGTGCTGTACTTCGCGTTGAGCGCGTTGATCGCGACCTGGACCGTCGGGTTGTCCGGGGTCAGCACGATCAGCGGCCACATGAAGTCGTTCCAGGTGAGCATGAACGTGTTGATCCCGAGCACCGCCATGCCGGGCCGTACCGCGGGGAGGATGACGTTCCACCAGATGCGCAGGGTGGAGGCGCCGTCCACGCGGGCGGCCTCGACCAGCTCGTGCGGGACCGCCTGCTCGGTGTACTGCGTCATGAGGAAGACGCCGAAGCCGTTGAGCAGGTACGGGAAGATCACCGCCTTGAGCGAGCCGATCCACTCGAGCTCGACCATCAGGCGGTACAGCGGCACGATGCCCATCTGCTGCAGGGGGACCATCATCGTGACCAGCACCAGCAGCAGGAGGACCCGGCCGCCCTTGAACTGGAGCCGGGCGAAGGCGAAGCCGGCGAGCGTGGAGATGATGACCACGGAGATCGTCACCGAGCTGGAGACGATCAGCGAGTTGAGCAGGCCGGTGGTGTAGTGCGCGTCCGGGTGCTCGAGGACCCGCCGGATGTTCTCGCCGAGGTTGCCGCCCGGCAGGAACGGCGGGGGCACGGCGGTCGCGTCCGCGTTGCTCCGCGACGCGATGACGATCATCCAGTAGAGCGGGAACGCCGAGATGATCAGCGTGATGGCGAGCGCGAACTTGGTGAGCGGTGTGGCCTTCCAGAGAGAGGCGGCCCCGGACGACGGCCGTGCACCGCGGAACCGGGTAGCTGAGCTGGTCGACAGGGTGGTCATCGTGTGCCCCCGATCCGGCGGACGAGCAGGAAGTTGATGATCGAGCCGAGGAGGATCATCACGAAGAGCATCCACGCGGCCGCCGCGGCGTAGCCGTAGTCGAACTCACGGAAGCCCTGCTCGACGATGAACATCGAGACGGTCTGGAACTGCCGGTTGGTACCGCCGTGGACGTTGCCGTTGTAGAACGTGGTCGGCTCGGCGAAGAGGGTGAGGCCGCCGATGGTCGAGTTGAGGATCACGAAGATGATCGTCGGCCGGAGCATCGGGATGGTGATCTGCCAGAACTGGCGGCGGCGGGAGGCGCCGTCGATCGCGGCCGCCTCGTAGAGCTCCTTGGGGATGGCCTGCATCCCGGCGAGGAAGATGATCGCGTTGTAGCCGGTCCACCGCCAGTCGACCATCGTCGAGATGGCGATCCACGCGGGGACGCGCTCCGCCTTCCAGTGGATCGGGTCCACCCCGAACCAGCCGAGGATCCAGTTGATCAGGCCCCAGTCCCGGCCGTAGAGCTGGGTGAAGACCACGGCGACGGCGACCACCGAGGTCACCAGGGGGAGGAGGACCCCCATCCGGACGAAGAGCTGGCCCCGGAACCGCCTGTTCAGTGCGTTCGCGAGCATCAGGGCCAGGAGCATCTGCGGCACGGTCGCGATGACGAACATGGCGAGCGTGTTGACCACGGCGTTCCAGAACGCCGGGTCGGCCAGCAGGGCGGTGTAGTTGCCCAGCCCGGCCCACTCGACCGTGCCGGCGAGGTCGTAGTCGTAGAGCGAGTACCAGAGGGTGAAGCCGAGCGGGAAGAGCCCGAAGAGTAAGAAAAGCAGGTAGTACGGCGTGATCAGGAGGTACGGCGCCGCCTTCATGTCCAGCCAGGACGAGAAGGACCGCCTGCGCCGGCTCGGCCGCCGTGTCTCATGTCCGACCGGGGTCCGTGTGGACTGCCCGGTATCGACGTGGAGGCCCATGCGTCACCTTTCAGCGGATGAAAGCAGGCGACCGGCCCGCCGGCGAGGGATCGCCGTCACGGGCCGGTGCTCACCTGGCCGCGGGTCTCAGCTCGCGGCCTTCTTGGCGTCGTCGACGATCTTCTCCCAGGCCTGGTCGTACGGCACCGAGCCGTCGTCGATGGCCGAGATGACCGACTCGACGGCGTTCTTCACCTGCGCGTGCTTGATCCCGAGGAAGACGGGCTGCAGGGAAGAGGCCGACTTGGCGAAGATCTCGCCGATCGGGGCGTTGTTGAAGTACTCGTTCGTGGCGTTCTGGACCGCCGGGTCCTGCTGAGCCTGGATGTTGCTCGGCATGTTCCCCGCGTAGGTGAACACGCTCACCTGGGCTTCCTTGCTGGTGAGGTAGTCCACCACCTTGGCGGCCTCGGCCGGGTGCTTGGTCTGCTTCGGCACGGCGAGCCACGAGCCGCCCCAGTTGCCGCCGCCGCCGGGCACCGCGGCCACGTCCCACTTGCCCTTCAGCTCGGGGCCGGCCGCGTTGTCACCGCTCACCACGCCGAGCATCCAGGACGGGCAGCCGAGCGTGGCGAACTGCGACTTCTTCATCCCGGTGAACCACTCGTCGGTGAAGTTGCGCAGCTTCGCGGTGAGGCCCTCCTTGCTGATCCTCACGGCGAAGTCGAACGCGGTCTTCACCGCCGGGTTCTGGTCTATGATCAGGTTGTTGTTGCGGTCGAAGTAGGTGACGTTGCCGTGCTTCGCCGCCTCCTGCACCAGCACGACGTTGAAGAGCGTGTTGGTGCCGTCGACGAACTTGGTGTCCTTGATCTTCTCCTGGAACTTCTTGCCGACCTCGATGAAGTCGTCCCAGGTGGGCCAGAGCTTGCTGACCTCCTCGCGGTCGGACGGCAGCCCGGCCTTCTCGAAGAGGTCGCGGCGGTAGCACAGGCTCATGCCGCCGATGTCGGTGCCGAGGGCGAACAGCTTCCCGTCGGTGGTGATGCCGTTCTCCCACTTCCAGGCGGGGAAGTCCGACTGGCGGTTGGTCAGGCCGTACTCGCCGAGGTCGACCCACCACTCGGGGTGCGCCTTGGCGAGGCCCATGCCGCCCTCCTCGATGCCGACGACGTCACCCGCGCCGGCGCCGGACTGGAGCTGCTGGATGAGCTGCGGCCAGTAGATCTGCTCGAACTGGTCGGTCAGGTTCTCGTGCTTGATCTTGATATCGGTGTGGGTGGCGTTCCACTTCTCGATCGCTTCCTGCAACCCGAAGTTCTTGCCACCGCCGAAGGTCTGCACGGTGATGGTGACCGGACCCTTGGACGAATCGTCCGAGGACGAGCGCGAGCTGCTGTTGTCGGAGCCGCAGGCGGCGGTGACGCCCAGGGCCAGCGTCGCCGCCACCGCGACAGCGAGCCTTCTGCCGCGGCGCGACTTGTCGATCATTCCCGACCCCTCTCAGGTGGTGGTCCGAATCATCAATGGGAGGGAATCCCAGGCCGGTCCCCGAACGCGCGGCCTGTGATCGAAGGTCAGTCAGCGCTATTTGGGAGCGCTCCCACGAGAGTCCACCATGAGCGGAAGCCGCGTCAATACGGCGATACCTGATTGTTACGGCTTACTCGCCAAGCGTCGTATTCAGCGTTTTTGTGTTACAGACCGGACATTGGGAGCGCTCCCACTTGATGTGGGATGGAATGGGATTCGGACCACTGTTACCCGCGATCGGTGGGAAACGACGCACCGGAACGACCGGCGGCTCATTCCCCGATCGGCGCCCCGTCGTCGATCAGAACCGCGCGGGGCAGGGGCAGCGCGTCCGCGATCCGGCACCCGGCCCCCGAGCAGCGGCGCAGGAGCCGCAGCCGGACCGAGAGCGCGGTGAGCAGGGCCGGGTCGGCGGTGGCCGCGAGGTTGCGGAGCTGGTGCGGGTCGGCGACCAGGTCGTAGAGCTGCCGCTCGCCGGTCTCGTACTCCACGTAGCTGTACCGGCCGGCCCGGAGCACCGCGTAGGTGGGCGGGCTCTGCGGGGAGTAGTCGGCGTGGACGAACTCCACCAGCACGCTCTCCCGCCACGGCACCTTCCGCCCGTGCAGCAGCGGGACCAGGGAGCGGCCCTCCGCGTACGACGGCACCCTGGCCCCGGCGAGGTCGGCGAACGTCGGCGCGAGGTCCACGGCCGAGGCCGGCGCGTCGATCGTGGTGCCCGGGGCGATCCCCGGCCCCCGCACCACGAGCGGGACCCGGATGTCCTCCTCGAACGGGGTCGTCTTGCCCGGCCGCAGCCGGTGCTGGCCGAGGTGGAACCCGTTGTCCGAGGTGAAGAAGATGTACGTGTCGTCGAGCCGGCCCGCCCGCTCGAGCGCGGCGATCAGGGCGCCCACCATGTCGTCGATGCCGAGCATGGCGCGGAGCCGGTTCCGGTGGACGCGATCGATCCGCCGGATGTCCCGGTCGGTCAGCCGCGGCCGCTCCCGGAGCCATCGCGGCTCGGCGGACAGGTCGGCCTGGTCGAACGAGGGCGTGCGGGGCGCGATCTCCCCGGCGAAGGCGGACGCGTGCCGGGGCGCGTGGTTCGCCGGCAGGTGCGGCGCGACCGGCGCGAGGTAGAGGAAGAACGGCCCGCCACCGGAGACGAACGCGTTCGCCTTGGCGCTCAGCACGTCCTCGAGGTAGTCCTCCGGGGCCTCGCCGTACTTGCGGATCCGGCCGTTGTCGTTGAGCGCGTAGCCGTACTCCTGGTAGAGCCGGGTCACCGGCACCGCCCACTCGTCCCAGCCCGGCGGGATGTACCGGCGGTCCGCGCCCTTGGGGTACTGGTTGAGGTACTTGCCGAGCAGGCCGGTGCGGTAGCCCGCGTCGTGCAGCCAGGTGGCCACCGTGGAGTGCTCGAGCGGGCGGAAGCGCGGGAACCCGCCCGTGGGCGGCCGGTTGCTCACCACGTCGTGGCTGTGCACGTACTGGGAGCGGAGGATCGACGACCGGGAGGGGCAGCACCACGGGTTGGTCACGTAGTAGCGGGTGAACGTGGCGCCCTGCCGCACCAGCAGGTTCATGATGTTCGGCAGCCTGGGCAGGCTCGCGGCGTCGAGGTCGTCGGCCAGGATGAACACGATGTTCGGCCGCCGGTCCGCCGGCCGGTCCGCGGCCGTCGCCGGGAACCCCAGCGCGAGGCACAGGACGAGGACCGTGAGGATGCCGCATGCCCCGCGGAGCCTGCGGGACGGGGAGACGCGCTTCATGATCACCACCGGTCGGCGAGCGGGAACCTTCATATCGTGACAGGCCGATCACAGAAAGTAGCCGAGATGGCCCGGGGTGGCCACCATGGCGTGCCGATGTCCCGGAGCGGCGACCGCGGAGCGCCGGGTGGTCTGGGATGGCGTCCGGTGGCACGCGGGCGGCCCGGGCGCCGTCCGCGGCATGCCGGTGGCCCGGGCCGCGGCCGTGGCGGTGACATGCCGGCGGCCGCCCGGCCCTAGCGGTGACCGCGCCGGCGGAGGGCGAGCGGCCGGATGCCCGTCCCGGCCGCCGCCGGGGCGGTGACCCCGGGCTCGTCCCGGTGCTCGGCGAGCGGCAGCCGGGCCACGAAGAGCGCCCCCGCGCCGCCGGTGTCCTCCACCCGGATGGTGCCGCCGTGGGCCTGCACCACCTCGCGGGCGATGGCGAGGCCGAGGCCGGTCCCGCCGTTGGTCCGGCTCCGCGCCGGGTCGGTCCGGTAGAAGGGTTCGAAGAGCCGTTCCCGGTCGGCCTCGGGGATGGGCTTGCCGTCGTTGTACACGGAGAGCACGGCCTCGTCCCCGCTCCGCGCGACCCGGACCCGTACCACCGAGGCGGCGTGCCGTTCGGCGTTGTCGAGCAGGTTGGCGAGCATCCGTGTGAGCTGGGAGGGCAGCCCGCTCACCACCACCCCGGGGGCGAGATCGTCCTCCACCCGTGCCTTCCCCGACCGGCGGGCGAGCTCGGCACGGGCGAGCTGCCCGAGATCGATCGGCTCCCAGGCGTCCTTCGGCGTGGTCCCGATCCGTGTCAGCAGGAGCAGGTCGGAGACGAGCGACTCGAGCCGATCGGTGTCGCGGAGCGCCGCCTCGACCGCCTCGGCGGTGTCCTCGGGGTGCAGCCGGGCGCACTCGAGCTGCGCGCGGATCCCGGCGATCGGCGTGCGGAGCTCGTGCGAGGCGTCGGCGGCGAACCGCCGCTGCTGCTGGATGGACTTCTCCAGGCGGGCGAGCGCGTCGTTCGCGGTCCGGGCCAGCCGGGCGATCTCGTCGTCCCCCGGGGGCTCGCGGAGCCGGCAGGCCGCGCCGGCCCGGCCCACCTCGGCCAGCTCGGAGCGGATCGCGGCGACCGGGCGCAGCAGCCGCCCGGCCGAGCGCCACGCGGCCAGGGCGATCAGCCCGCAGAGCGCGACGGACAGCAGCAGGAGCAAGGGGGCCGGCGGCAGGGAGCCGAGGAGCGATGGGGAGCTGCGCCCGGCGTACACCACGGGGGAGCCGTCGCCGGGGGTGACCCGGACCGCGGCGAGGTGGACGCACCGGCGCTCCGGCAGCGCGCAGGTGGTGGTGCTCACGGTCGTGTTCTCCGGCGTGGGGCGTAACGGGGTCAGCACGGAGAGCCGCCCGGCCGCCGGGGTGGCCGCGATGGTCCGCCCCTGGGCGTCGACCACCTCGATGAGATCGATGCCGTTCCGGTCGGGGCGCAGGGAGGAGGGCAGCCCGCCGGATCGGACCTCGGCGGCGACCCTGGTCGCCGTCGCGATGCTGTCCGCCTCGATGTCCCGGACGATGGAGTAGCGCACGATGATATGCGCCGCGATCACGGCGGGAATGAGCACCAGCGCCGCGACGAGAGTGCCGATCAGTGTCAGACGGGCTCGGAACGACCACCCGCATCGCCAGGGGAGGGGCATGCCCCGAGGCTACTTGCGGGCATCTCGAGGAAGATTCCGGAGATCGGAAAGCGATCGTCAAGATTGCTCAAAACGCGCATGAAGATCTGCCCAGGGGGCATGATGCTCCGCCTGTCCCGCGCCATCGCCGCCCACGGCGCGGGACGGCGCCCGTCATGCGCCGGATGCGTAGGCCGGACGCCGGCGCGCGGCCACGGGGCCGAGGCGCATCCGGACCCCGTGCAAGCGGGCAGAAATTTGCCGACTTCTTTCGTCATCCGGATACGGACGGGCGTAACATCCGCGAAACGTGCCTCCGGCACTGTCGGATGTGTCGCAGTCGGAGGAGGTGATGCGCATGCTCCTGCGGTTACGGGTCTCGCTCCCGGATCGGCCGGGGGCGCTCGGCCAGGTGGCCCGGGCCTTCGGGCTGATGGGCGCCGACATCCTGCAGATGACCGTGCTGGAACGCCAGGCGGGGCGCGCGGTCGACGACTTCACGGTCTCCTGGCCGGGGCGCGCCGCGCCGTCGGAGCTGGGTGAGCGGATCGGCCTGCTCCCCGGTGTCCGGGTGGAAGGGGTGTGGCCCACGCGCAACGTGCCGGGCAGCTCCCCTGACTACGACGTGCTCGGGCACATCGCGGCCGATCCCGACCGGGCGGTGATCATCCTCGTCGACGCGATGCCCGACCTGCTCGGCGCGGACTGGGCCGCCGCGCTGGAGCCGGCCACCGGCTCGGTCCTGCACGGGAGCTGGCAGTTCCCCGGCCGGGTGCCCGTCGCCGAGCTCACCCCGATGCGCCCCGTCGCGATCAGCGAGGCAGGGCTCCACATCGCGAGCGTGCCGCTGAACGGAGCGTACCTCGTGGTTGCGCGATCGCAGGGGCCCGCCTTCCACCGGGCCGAGCTCGACCGGATCACGCGCCTGGTCGACATCGTGGGCCTGCTCGCCGGCTGGGATCTGAGCCGGACGGCGTGACGCGAGGGACGGCTCGCCGGGGCGCCTACCCGCGCGGGCCTTGCCGCTACGGCGAGGCGGTGACGGCGCGTCCCTGTGGCGGATTCGCCGAGATGAGCGGAGCGGGATGCCGGAGATCCGGCGCGACGGTGCCGCGGACCGGTCACCCGATCAGCGGCGCGGCGGGTCGATGCGGGCGCCGTCCATGGTGAACAGCATGAGCTGGGCGACGTCGACGGCGACGCGCGCGTACTCGCCCACCCGCCAGGCCGGCCGGCTGCTCAGCCGTACGATGAGGTCGGCGCGGCGGTGTGAGCCGGCGGGGGCGGACGCCGAGGGTGGCTGAGCCGCGGCGCCGTTCTCGCGGCCGAGCATGCGGCGGATGAGCGAGCGCGCCTTGCCGGTGGTGCCGGCCATGAGATGGCGGCGCTGGTCGGGCGGCTGCGGCACGCTCACGGCCGGGATGCCGGCCTCGAGGAAGGCGAGCCACTCGTGCCCGTGGTACTCGAGCGTGCGGACCCGGCCGACGAGCGTGGGCCCTTCGGCCTGGTCGGACACGGGGACGAGCACGTCCGGCCGGATGCCGACGATGATCTGCATCCCCGTGTGCCGCGACACCGCGTACGCCCGCGGATCGGTCCAGGGGATGACGATCTGACTCGGCCCGAAGTCGAGCAGGACGTACTGGTTCTGCGGGGTCCGCACGGTCGCGGCGAGCAGGTTGAGCTGCTGCGAGCTGAGGAAGGCGGCGGTGAACGCGGTCGCCGGGTCGTTGTAGACCTGCGCCGGGGTGCCGATGTCCTGCAGCACACCGCGGTTGATGATCGCGATGCGGTCGGCCAGGGAGAGGGCCTCCACCTGGTCGTGGGTCACGTAGATCGTGGTGATGCCGAGCGACCGTACCAGGGAGGAGATCTCCATGCGCAGCTCGGTGCGCATGCCGGCGTCCAGGTTGGACAGCGGCTCGTCCATCAGGAACAGCGACGGCTGGCGCAGGATGGCGCGGCCCATGGCCACCCGCTGACGCTGGCCGCCGGAGAGGGTGTGGGGGCGGCGGTCGAGGGTCTCCTCGATCTGCAGCGCCTTGGCGAGCGCCTCCACCCGCTCCCGGATCTCCGGGACCTCGACGCCGGCGATCTCCAATGGGAAGGAAAGGTTGCCGCGCACGGTCCGGTGCGGGTAGAGCGCTCCGCTCTGAAAGACCATGGCCACGTTTCTCTCCCGTGGCGTGAGGTCGTTGGCCAACCGCCCGTCCAGCCACAGGGAACCGGAGGTGATCTCCTCTAGGCCGGCGATCATCCGGAGCAGGGTCGACTTACCGCAGCCGGAGGGTCCCAGCAAGACGAGGAGCTCTCCCTCTTCTGCGCGGAGATTCATCCGGTCTATGGCGACGAATCCCCCCGGATATACCTTTGTCACATTTTCGAGGACGACGGTGCTCATGAAGCTCGTTCCTCCCGGGCATAACGCCCGGATCCTCGGCCACAGGGATGATGTGGTAGTACACCGCGTCCCGCTGGTCATGTCCATACATGTCATACGAAACGCTGATCAACTGTTAACAACGTTGCGCGTTTGACGTAGCGGACCTTGCACGCAGCGCAGTTGGAGTTCCAGGTAGCCGTAATATGGCAACCTTGTCACAACTTTGCTGAAACTTGCAGAAAACCTTTCATGCAGGGCCGTGATTGCGTTACCTTCCGGTGCGCAAACCCTGGTCTGAGGAGTGCAAGCACCTATGCGGCGAGTCATCTCCGCCGCGGCGATCGCCGCGGCCCTCGCACTGGCGGCCACCGCCTGCGGCGGCACCGCCGGTACCGATCCGGCCACTGCACCGAGCAAGGCGCCCGGTGAGGTCTCGGGCGAGATCACCTGGTGGGACACCTCCGACGCCACCACGGAGGCCCCGGTCTTCCAGGAGCTGGTCAAGGAGTTCGAGGCGAAGTACCCGAAGATCAAGGTCAACTACGTCAACGTGCCCTTCGCCGACGCGCGGGACAAGTTCAAGACCGCCGCGCAGTCCGGCGCCGGCGCGCCCGACGTGCTGCGCACGGACGTCGGCTGGGTGGCGGAGTTCGCCTCGCTCGGCTACCTCGCCCCGCTCGACGGCACCCCCGCCATCGCCGATCCGCAGGACTTCCTGCCGACCCCGGCGGCGAGCGGCCGGTACAACGGCAAGACCTACGCCGTCCCCCAGGTCACCGACACGCTCGGCCTGCTCTACAACAAGGAGCTGCTCAAGAAGGCGGGCCACGACGCGCCCCCGGCCACCATGGCCGAGCTGAAGCAGGTCGCGCTCGACGTCAAGGAGAAGACCGGGGCCGACGGCCTCGCGCTCAACATCGACTCCTACTTCCTCCTGCCGTTCATCTACGGCGAGGGCGGCGACCTCGTCGACGCGGCCGGCAAGAAGATCACCATCGCCGCGCCGCAGGCCGTCCAGGGCGTCAAGATCGTGGAGGATCTGATCAAGTCGGGCGCGGCCGCGAAGCCCGTGCTCCAGGACAGCTACACCACGGTCGCCACGGCCTTCAAGGAGGGCAAGGTCGCGATGATCTTCAACGGGCCGTGGTCGAACGCCGACAACCTCAGCGGCAAGGTGTTCAAGGACAACCCGGACAACCTCGGCATCGCCCCGGTCCCGTCCGGCTCGGTCCGCTCCGGCGCCCCCGTGGGCGGCCACGACTACGCCGTGTACGCGGGCTCGAAGAACCTCGACGCCGCCTACCTGTTCATCCGGTTCATGGCGAGCAAGGAGAGCCAGGCGAAGATCGCCGGCAGGCTCGGCCTGCTCCCCACCCGCGCCTCCGCGTACGACCTGCCGGAGGCGAAGGCCAACCCGCAGGTCGTCCAGTGGCAGAAGCCGATCGAGTCGGCGGTCGAGCGCCCGTGGATCCCCGAGGCGGCCTCGCTCTTCCAGCCGCTCCTCGAGGGGTACCAGAAGCTCGCCGGCGGCCAGGCGACCGCCGAGCAGATGCTCGAGGAGGTCGCCGCGGAGTACCAGGGGATCCTCAAGGGGCTGGAGCCGGTGAGGGATGACGGCTGAGGTCGTCGCCGGGCGAGGGGCCGCACCCCGGGTGCGGCTCCTCGCCCGGCACTGGTACGCCTGGGCGATGACCGCGCCGGTGGTCATCGTCACGCTCGTGCTCGTCGGCTACCCGCTGGCCCGTGGCATCTACCTGTCGCTCACCGACGCGACCGAGGCCACCATGGGCCGCACGATCGGGATGAACGTCATCCCCCCGACGTACGAGTTCGTCGGCCTCCGCAACTACGTGGAGATCCTCACCTCGGCCACCTTCCTGGAGCGCCTCGCCTGGACCATCGTCTGGACGGTGGTCTGCGTGGCGCTGCACGTCGGCATCGGGCTGGGCCTGGCGCTCCTGCTCAACCGGCCGATGCGGTTCCGCGCGGGCTACCGGGTGCTGCTCGTGCTGCCCTGGGCCATCCCGAGCTTCGTGTCCGCGTTCATCTGGCGGTACCTGCTCAACGGCGAGTTCGGGGTGGTCAACGCGATGCTCCGGGCCGCAGGGCTCCCGGGGATCAGCTGGCTCGACGACCCGTTCTGGGCCAAGGTCTCGGTCATCGCCTGCAACGTCTGGCTCGGCGTGCCGTTCATGATGCTCGCCATGCTGGGCGGCCTGCAGGCCATCCCGCGCGAGCTGTACGAGGCCGCGGAGGTCGACGGCGCGTCGCCGTGGCAGCGGTTCCGGCACATCACCCTGCCCGGGCTGAGCCCGGTGACGCGCACCGTGGTGCTGCTCGGCACCATCTGGACCTTCAACCAGTTCCCGGTCATCTTCCTGCTCACCAAGGGAGGACCGGCCGGAGCCACGGAGATCCTGGTGACCTACGCCTACCGTGAGGCCTTCGAGGGGATCAGGAACTACTCGGCGTCCGCCGCGTGGGGCATGGTGATCCTCGCCCTGCTCATCGTGATGGCCGCCACCTACCGCCGGGCGCTGAGCCGTCAGGGGGAGGCGTGGTGAGAGGGACGCGGCGGAGCCCGCTCAAGTCGATCGCCCTGCACCTGACGCTGTGCGCGGCGAGCCTCATCGCGGTCTTCCCCGTGGCGTGGCTCGTGCTCACGTCGTTCAAGCCGCGGGCCGTCATCGAGTCGGCCTCGCTCCGGCCGTTCGAGCAGGCCACGCTCGACAACTACGCGCAGGTGCTCGGGAACACCAAGTTCCTCACCTGGACCGTCAACTCGCTCCTGGTCGCCGCGGCCACCGCGGTGATCGGGGTGCTGCTCTCGGCGTCCACCGGATACGCGGTGAGCCGCTTCCGGTTCCCCGGCCATCGGTCGATCATGTGGATGCTGCTGATCACGCAGATGTTCCCCGTCGCCATCCTGATCGTGCCGATCTACAACCTCATGGCCGGGCTGGGGCTGATCAACCGGTTCCCGTCGCTGATCATCGCCTACCTCACGTCCACCGTGCCGTTCTGCGCGTGGATGATGAAGGGCTACTTCGACACCGTGCCGGTGTCGATCGACGAGGCGGGCCGGGTGGACGGGCTCACCCCGTTCGGCACGTTCTGGCGGCTGATCCTGCCGCTCGCCAAGCCCGGGCTCGCGGTCGCGGCCTTCTACGCCTTCCTCACCGCCTGGGCGGAGGTCGCGTACGCCACGGCCTTCATGACCGGCGACGACAAGTACACCCTCGCCGTCGGTCTCGGCCAGTTCGTCGGCCAGCACAAGGCGGAGTGGGGCCTGCTGACGGCCTCGGCGGTCCTCATCGCCGTCCCGGCGGCCGTCGTCTTCCTGCTCATCCAGCGCCACCTGGTGACCGGCCTCACCGCCGGAGCCACCAAGGCATGACCACCACGACACTCTCGGGGGGAGCCCAATGACCGAACCCGCCGCCCGGCCGCAGCCGACCGCCACCCGATGGTGGCGGGACGCGGTGATCTATCAGGTGTACGTGCGCAGCTTCGCCGACGGCAACGGCGACGGCATCGGCGACCTGCTCGGCGTGCGCAGCCGGCTGCGCTACCTCGCCGAGCTCGGCGTCGACGCCATCTGGCTCACGCCGTTCTACCCGTCGCCGATGGCCGACTTCGGGTACGACGTGATGGACTACCGCGACGTCGACCCGATCTTCGGCACGCTCGCCGACGTCAAGGCGCTCATCGCCGAGGCCCACCAGCGCGGGCTGCGCGTCATCGTCGACGTGGTCCCCAACCACACCTCGGACCGCCACCCCTGGTTCGTCGCCGCGCTGCAGGCCGGCCCCGGCAGCCCGGAGCGGGAGCGGTACATCTTCCGGGACGGCAGGGGCGAGTCGGGGGAGCTCCCCCCGAACGACTGGGAGTCCGTCTTCGGCGGGCCCGCCTGGACGCGGGTCGCGGACGGGCAGTGGTACCTGCACCTGTTCGCCCCCGAGCAGCCCGACCTCAACTGGGAGCACCCCGAGGTGCGCGCCGAGTTCGAGGACGTGCTGCGGTTCTGGCTCGACCTGGGGGTGGACGGGTTCCGCATCGACGTGGCCCACGGCATGGTGAAGGCGCCCGGCCTGCCGGACGTGGGCTTCCCCGGCCACGTGGAGATGATCGGCTCCAAGCCGGTGCCGTTCTTCGACCAGGACGGGGTGCACGAGATCCACCGCTCCTGGCGGCGGATCCTCGACTCCTACGACGGGGAGCGGATCGGGGTGGCCGAGGCGTGGGCGCCCTCGCCCGAGCGGCTCGCCAACTACATCCGCCCGGACGAGCTCCACCAGGCGTTCAACTTCCACTTCCTCAGCGCCCCGTGGGACGCGGACACGTTCCGCTGGGTCATCGACGAGTCGATCCGCACGGCCTCGATGGTGGGCGCTCCCACGACCTGGGTGCTCTCCAACCACGACGTCAAGCGGCACGTGACCCGGTACGGCGGGGGCGAGGTCGGGCTGCGCCGGGCCCGCGCGGCCGCGCTGCTCGTGCTCGCCCTGCCCGGCTCCGCCTACATCTACCAGGGCGAGGAGCTGGGGCTGCCCGAGGTGCTCGACCTGCCGGAGGAGGTCCAGCGCGACCCGCAGCGGCTCCGCGGCCCCGGCGCCGGCCGGGACGGCTGCCGGGTCCCGATCCCGTGGACCGCCACGGATGAGCCGCCGTACGGCTTCACGCCGCCCGGGGTGTACGAGAGCTGGCTGCCGATGCCGCGCGACTGGCGGGACCTCAGCGTGGAGGCCCAGCTCAAGGACGAGGGCTCCACGCTCAACCTCTACCGGGCCGCGATCAGGATCCGGCGGGAGCACCCCGACCTCGGCGACGGCACGCTCACCTGGCTGGACGCCCCGGCCGGCACCTTGGCGTTCCGGCGCGGCCGCTCGCTGACCTGCCTGGTGAACATGACGCCGGAGTGGATCGAGATCGGCCACCGGCCCGGTACGCTGCTCCTCGCGAGCCAGCGGCCCGAGGACGCCGGCGGCGCCGTGCGTCTCGCGCCCGACTCGGCCACCTGGTGGTCCGCGTCCGACGCCTAGGGTAGTGATCATGAGCACCATCCGGCTTGCCGATATCGCCGCTCAGGCAGGGGTCAGCGAAGCCACCGTGAGCCGCGTGCTGAACGGCAGGCCGGGTGTCTCCCCGGCCACCCGCCAGGCGGTGCTGGCCGCGCTCGACGTGATGGGGTATGAGCGCCCCCAGCGGCTCCGGCAGCACAGTAACGGCCTGATCGGCCTGGTCATCCCCGAGCTGAGCAACCCGATCTTCCCGGCGTTCGCCCAGGCCGTGGAGCGGGCGCTCACCCAGCGCGGCTACACCCCGGTCCTGTGCACCCAGGAGCCCGGGGGCGCGACCGAGGACGAGTTCACCGAGATGCTCCTCGACCGGGGCGTGTCGGGGATCGTCTTCGTCTCCGGACGGCACGCCGACACCACGGCCCGGATGGACCGCTACCTCCGGCTGATCGACCGGGGCGTCCCGATCGTGCTCGTGGACGGGTACAACGCGGCGGTGCCGGCGCCGTTCATCTCCCCGGACGACCGGCTCGCCGCCCGGCTCGCCGTCCAGCACCTGGTGGACCTGGGGCACGAGCGCATCGGCCTGGCGGTGGGGCAGCGGCGGTTCGTGCCGGTCATCCGCAAGATCGAGGGCTTCCGGCAGACCATGGCCGAGCTGCTCGGCGTGACCGACGCCGACGAGCTGATCCAGGACTCGCTCTTCACCGTCGAGGGCGGCCAGGCCGCCGCCTCGGTGCTCATCGACCGCGGCTGCACCGGAATCGTCTGCGCGAGCGACCTCATGGCGCTCGGGGCGATCCGCGCCGTGCGGGAGCGCGGGCTGTCGGTTCCGGGGGACGTGTCGGTCGTCGGGTTCGACGACTCCCCGCTCATGGCGTTCACCGATCCGCCGCTCACCACCGTGCGCAAGCCGATCGGGGCGATGGCGGCAGCCGCGGTGGAGACCCTGCTCGAGGAGATCGCCGGGACCCCCGCCCGGCACGTGGAGCTGGTCTACCGGCCCGAGCTGGTGGTGCGCGGCTCCACCGGCTCGGGGCCGCTGGTGAACCGCGCCCACGGCTGACCGCGGGCCCGCTCGCGGCGGGGCCGGCGCGGCCACAGGGTGGTGCGGCCCTCGGCGCATGGGGCGCGCCGTGGCCGCCGGCCGGGACGGCCCCGGCAGCCCCGGGGCCCGCGCCCGGCCCTGAGCGTTCCGCCGCCCGCCCTCCCTCGATGGGGAACGTCTCCGCCGGTCGCGGCCCCGTATCGTGACCCCTTCGATTCCGGCGCGTGCCGCGATCCCGATCGGCGCGGCGCCCGGCCCCGTCCAGGGCGTGGACCGGCACCGGTCCCGGTGCTCACCGGCAACGCGGCCCCCGGCTGAACTCCGCCCGCAGTTCCTGCGAGGTAGGCGGCTACAGCATCGGCAAGGCCGTGACTCCGGACGGCGCCGCTCCCGGCGGCCCGCTCGGGCCGCCCGCGCCGCCGGGCCATCGCACCGGGCGAGCCGGTGGCGCCACCGATCGTCCGCGGATCGCGTGAGCGTGCGTGAGGTGCAGGCGTCGGCCGTCCCGGGGTGGATCGTCCCGGTCCCCGCCCGGCGCGCCGGGACGCGGCCCGCCCGTGCCCGGCCGGCACGGCGCCCACCGTGCCGATGGCGCACGCGCAGGCGCGCCACGACCCGGGCGTGGTGGTGTCGGTCATGCGGTCACCGGACGGCGCGGTACCCCGCACGGCGGCCAGTGCGGCGGGGTGCGCGGTGGGGAGAAAGCGCTGGCGGGAGGCCGGGAGCGCGGTGTCCGCGCTCGTGAGGGCCTGCTCCTCGACGACGCCTTTAGTGTACTCCCGGCCGCGAGCGATGATCACGACGAGCCCGGGAGCGGTGCTCGCGGGCGCGGCCGGCCCGGCTCCGCCGATCCGGTCCGCCGCCTCGCCGATCCGGTGCGCGGCCGCACCGCTCACGCCATGCGTCACTGAGGTCCTCCTCCTGCCGGGCCCGTGTTCCCCGGGCGTTTCGGACAGTAATCAGCGGCCGGACAGCGCAACAACGGACTTTGGTCCCGACGAATCCGCGGATGGTTGGGAACCGGAAACGGGGTGCGCTCCCGGGGCCGGCGCCCCGGCGGCCGCCGGTCCCGTCCCCTCGCGCGCGACCGTGGCGCCGACCTGGGCCACGCGCCGCATCAGCACCTCGGCGGCTGCAAGCCGCTGCCTGGCGAGGACGGCCGTCGCGCCCGGCTTGCCGATCCCGGCCTCCTCCTGGGCGATCGACGTGAGGCCGGGTGGCGCGGGTGACCGCGGGCCGGGCTCCCCGGCCTCGGGATCGGCCCGGCCCGCGTTGGCGGGCACCGGAACGGCGCGGCCCACGGCGCTCGCGCGCCCCGTCCGCATCGAGACGCCGAACCGGAACCGCGCGAACGGCGTCAGACAGGGTTGTTACCCTTACGATCTTGGCGATTTTGCGAAGGCATCCCCGGGAGCGCATGTGCGAGAGCGCGTCTGCCGTGTTGTCGAGTCGCACCGGTTCCAGCAGTTCATCATCGCGGTCATCCTGGTGAACGCCGCGGTGCTCGGTGCCGAGACCTCGCCGTACGTGGTGGTCCGCTATGGCGAGGTCCTCTCCGCGATCGATCACGTCGCGCTGGGCGTCTTCATCGCCGAGCTCGCCGCAAAGCTCTACGCGTACCGGCTGCGCTTCTTCTGCGATCCGTGGAACATCTTCGACACGGTGATCATCGGGCTGTCGGTGCCGTTCGCCGGAGGCGGCATCTCCGTGGTCCGCGCGCTGCGCGTGCTGCGCACCCTACGGCTGATCTCGGTCATCCCCTCGCTGCGCCGGGTGGTCACCGCGCTGCTCAACGCCATCCCAGGCATGACGTCGATCATCCTGCTGCTCGGCCTGGTGCTGTACGTCGCGGCGGTGATCGGCGCCAAGCTGTACGGCGCCACCGCACCCGAGCTCTTCGGCGACCTTCCCACGTCGCTGTTCACCCTGTTCCAGATCATGACCGGGGACGCCTGGTCCGACGTGGCCAGGGAGGTCATGGAGGAGCACCCCTCGGCCTGGGTGTTCTTCATCGGCTTCGTGCTGATCTGCACGTTCGTGGTGCTGAACCTCTTCATCGCGGTGGTGGTGAGCGCGATGGAGGAGGAGATGGCGCGGGAGAGCGCGATCTACGCCGAGGTCACCGCCCTGCGCGCCGAGCTGAGGGAGCTCCGCGAGGAGCTCCGCGAGCCGGGTCGGTTCATGGACGCCGGGCCGCCCGCCGCCGTGCCGCCCCGGCCGCGTTCCCTCCCTGCCCGCATGAGGCGATCGGTCCGCCTGCTCCTCGGCACGAGCGCGTCTCCCGCTCGTGAGGTGCGATCGAGGGGCGGGCGCTGGGGACCCCGTCCGCACGGGGCGATCGGTCCGCCCACCCCTAGGCGCGATCAGTCCTCCCGCCCGTACGGTGCGATCGAGGGGTCGGAGTAGGGGCCGGAGGCGGCCGGGTCGTGTCCGCACACCCGGCGCCCGGCGTCCTCGGTGACCCGCATGGCGTACAGCCGCCGCCCCGGGTCGACGCAGACGAGCCCGTAGGCGTCGTCCACCTCGTCGTCGGCGAGGCCGAGCTCCCGCTTGGCCGACTCCACGCTCGGCTCGCCCGCGAGGCACACGGTGATCAGGATCTTCCGCAGCCCGTCCTCCCCATCAGGCCGCCCGCGCCGCCCGCCGGCGGAGGGCGGCGATCACGCCGGCCGGGTCCACGATGCCGTATCCGTAGTCGTGGTCGTACCCGACGGTGCTCCGGTCATCCGCGGTACGGCGGAGCAGGGTCCGGAGCTGGGCGGGGGAGAGCACGGTGCTCGGCCACCGGGTGCGGATCGCCGCGACCAGCCCGGCCGCCACCGGGCATGCGGCCGACGTGCCCGAGTCGGGCTCGGAGTCGCCGAAGGCGCGGGAGCCCGCGAAGTGCGTGTACGCGCACAGGTCCGGCTTCCGCTCGGCGAGCCGGCCCGGCCCCTGCGAGGAGTAGCCGACCCGCTTGCCGGTGGTGTCGACCCCGGCGATGGAGAGCGCCCGCGGGTGGGAGTTCGCCCCGGTGATGGGCCGGTCCGGGAAGGCGCACCGGGCGTCCGGGCACTCCCGCCCGCAGTTCCCGGCGGCGAAGAGGATGTCGGCCCCGGCCTCGGCGAGGCTGGCGAGGATCAGGTTGAAGGGGTGGGCGGGATTGTCCGAGTAGTTGCCCGGGTGGCCGGGCGGGAAGTCCCACCGCGGGGAGAACGACCCCCAGCTGTTGCTGACCACCAGCGCCCGCGACTCGGGCGGCTGCTCTTCGAGCACCTGCCGCAGCCGGGCGTACGCCGCGATCGCGTCGGAGAGCAGCCCGTCCACGGCCGAGCCGCCCTGGCGCTGCGACAGCAGGACCGGGTAGTCGAGCAGGGGCGCCCGCGGAGCGGTGATGAGCGCGTCGAAGGCGCACATGGTGCCGTGGCCGCGCCGGTGCCGGCCCGGCGGGGTGGTCACCCCGGCCGGGCTCCAGCTCCTCCGCTCGTCGACCGTGACCGGCCGGTCGAGCACGGTGCTCAGGTGGGCGGTGTCGATGCCCGTGTCCACGATCGCCAGGGCGACGCCGGTGCCGTCGAGCCCTTCGGCGGCGAGGTCGGGCACGCACATCAGCCGCTCCACGTCGCGCCAGTCGCCGACCGGGCCGTCACCGCCGCAGGTGGGGGCCGCCTCGATCACCGGGTCGGCGTGGACCGCGATCACGTCGCGCCGGGTCGCGGGCAGCAGGGTGAGGCGCGGGGTGACCTCGTCGTCGGCGATCTCGCCGCGGATGAGCACGGACGCGTGCTCGGCGGCGAGCGAGAAGCGCAGCGGCTGGTTGAGGGAGAGCGGGTCGCCTCCGGGGTCCGCGGGGATGGGGCGGGGCACCGCCACGGGCGGGAACCCGTCGTCGAGGACGACCCCGGGCAGCCCGTCCGCCACATCGGCCGGGGCGACCGCGGCCGACGGGTCGGCGACCGCGGCCACCACGTCCGGGGACGGGCGAAGCTGGATGAGCACGCGCACGGCACTCCACCTGAGCCTGAGGGTGACGGAACGTCACCACAGTGCGGCACGACGTGACCGCGCGTCCACCGGTTCGTGGATTTCCGCGGTCAGAAGCCGCAGGCCTCGGCGAGGTTCTGCGCCGCCTGGTCGCGCGGGGTCGGGGTCTCCCGCGGCGTGTCCTGCGTCCGCTGCGCCCGGGCGGTGGGGGTCTCCTGGGCCCGGACGGTGGGGGTGCGCTGCGCCTGGGCCTGGGTACCCGGGGACGCCTGGGCGGTGGAGCGCTGCGTGGCGCTCGCCTGGGCGGCGCCGCCGCCCGAGACCGACTCCCGGATCGCCTGCAGGGTGATCTTGCGGATCTTGTTCCAGTCCGGGTTGCCGGGGTAGATCAACGGCGGGACGAACTGGACGCTCGTGATCTTGGCGTCCTTCACCTTCAGCGCCAGCGGCACGAGGTGCTCGAAGAGGTCGCGCGGGATGTCGGTGCGGAACATGTGCCGCGTGGCCGTGGCGATCTTGGTGAAGTTGGCGAGCACCGTCGCCGGGTTGGCCTGCTGCACGAGCGCGCCGATGATGCAGCGCTGCCGGCCCATCCGGGCGAAGTCGTCGCTGCCCACCCGGGACCGGCCGTACCAGAGCACCTCCTCACCGCTGAGCCTGCGGTAGCCGGCCTTGATCGTGCCGGCCGTGCCGTAGAGGCCGCCCCACTTGATGTCCTCCTGGACCCGGATGCGCAGGCCGCCCAGAGCGTCGATCAGGCGGGCGAAGCCGTACATGTCGACCATCGCGTAGTAGTCGATGTGCAGGCCCAGCGTGTAGCCGATCGCGTCCTTGAGCGCCTGGGCTCCCCGGTTGCGGCCGCCCATCACCTGCGGGTTGTTGTCCGCGTAGTACCAGACCGCGTTGAGCAGGCCCTGCTCGGCGGTGAACCCGTTCGGGAACTGCTTGTGCATCGGGCTGCCCGGCGGGAAGCGCACGTACTGCAGGTTGCGCGGGAGGCTGAACAGCACCGTGTTCCCGGTGGCGAGGTTGACGCTCGCCACGATCATGGTGTCGGTGCGGACGCCGCTCCGGTTGCCGGCGGCGTCGCCGCCGAGCAGGAGGAAGTTGAGCCGCCGCCGCCCGTTCCACGGGTCCTCCGCCTTGACCGGAGACGGCGTGGTGCCGTCGCCGGGGGTGACGGAGATCGCGTCCAGGGTGTCGTTCAGGGTCTTGATCGTGCTCGCGGTGAAGGCGAACGGGAGCATCACCGACACGCTCAGCACGCCGGCCACCACGCCGGAGGCGAGCTGGCCGCGGCTCGACAGCCCCTGCGGCCGGAGCGTGATGTACGACACGACGACCAGGGCGAACCAGGCGAGCGCGCACAGCACCGCGCCCACCGTGATCAGGTTGAGGGTGCTCGCCCGGAGGACGGCCCCGGCCTCGCGGGTGAACCGCAGGCCGTAGACCACCGCCGCGATCAGCACCGCGCCGAACACGGCGAGCAGCGCGAACCCGGTGCGCCGGTGCCCGGCCCGCAGGTGGGCGGCTCCGGGGATCACGGCGGACAGCGCCGTCCAGCCGATCAGTGCGGCCGTGGTGAGCGGCTTGGCGTAACGGGGTTCCCGGGGACCGGGGCCGGTGGCCGGCCGCTCGGGCCCGGTGGCCGGCTGTTCCGGCCGCCGCTCGGGGTGGGACAGCGTCGCCGGGTGTCCGCCACTCGTGTCAGCGGGGCCCCCGCCACGCATGCTTCACCGCCTTCTTCGTCTGTGGAGCTTGGGGATGGATTGTAGCCCTCGTATCTGGACAACCGAGACGAAGGATATGGCTTCAGGGCATGTCCGTTATGAGACCGTTGAAGCTGGCATGACCCAGGTGTTGCACTGGTAGGCCTTCTGCCGGACGTACCCCTGCCGGAACCACGCGTAGTTGCTCCGGGTGCTGCCGTGGTCCCGCGGGCCCCTCGGGTTGTCCCCGAGGTAGTTGTACGCGTTCAGCAACGCCGAGCGGCGGGCCGGGGTGATCGGGTAGCTGGCCTCCACCGAGCGCATGAACATCCCCGCCATGCAGGTCGCCTGGAGCTCGAGCCGCCGGCTGAGCAGCAGCCGCTGGCTCTGCGACGAGGTGCTCAGGTGCCGCCGCCAGCGCTCGTGCAGGATGCCCGACAGGTTCTGGACGTGGTGCCCGTACTCGTGGGCCATCAACGAGACGATGAACCCGTGCCACGACCCGAGCGGGCCGTACTCCCGGGCGACGGCCGAGGTCGAGGCGTAGATGGTGGAGTTCGCCGGGCAGTAGTACGGCACGTTGCTCCCCCGCGCCGGGTAGTCGCCGCAGGCGCCCCGCCCCCTGGTCTGCACGATCGCGTAGCCGGGCCGGTACCACGGCATGCCCACCCGCTTGAGCGCGGTGCTCCACGCCCGGTCCATGCACCGGCTCGTCTTGAGGATCAGGGCCTTGAGCTGCGCGTGGTTGTAGATGTTCGCGTTGCCCGCCCGGCAGTTCGTCTTCGGCAGCGCACCGGCCCGGTAGAGGGTGTTGTTGGTGAGGGACCGGTCGAGGCGCGCCCGCTGCGCCGGGGTGGAGGCCGGGCTCGAGCGCACCGCGCTCGTGGGCGTGGCCGACCCGGTCTCCGGCGTGGGGGAGTAGGGCTCCGGCGAGTAGGCGTCCCGGGTGGGGGAGTAGGTCTCCGTCGGCATGCTGATCGGGGTCACCGAGCCGGGCTCCTCCTCCAGGAGCGAGCCCAGCACGGCGAGGCCGACGAAGACGAGGGAGATCAGCCCGATGAGGCCGCCGATCACGGAGCCGGCGCCCGACCGCCGGCGCTGCCGGGCTCCCGGGTGCGGCAGGTACGGCTGGGGCGCGTGCGGTCCCCACCCGGGCGGTGGCGGCGGCGGGTACTGGCCGGGCGGGCCGGCCGGCGCACCGCCCTGCGGGTACGGCGGGGGGTACGGCCCGGGCATCGGCTGCCCGGCTCCGGGAGGGGGCGGGTACATCCCGCCCGGCGGCCCACCGGGCGGCGGGGTGCCCTGCCATCCTCCGCCCGCCCCGTAGGGAGGCCGTCCCATCGGCGGCTGCGGAGGATACTGCGAGACCACGACATTGCCCCCTTTACCTACATTGCCCCCTTTGCAGATTGACGGGAGAAGAATACAGATTTTTCATCTCATGTGGATCTAGGACGTGAAGAGAACGGTGGGTAATCGGCCGGGGTGATCTTTTGAATGTCGGGGAATCGGCGGCCCGCTCTGCCCTAGCGTTTTCCGCATGAACCTGCAGCAGCTGCGCTATGTGGTGGCCACCGCGGAACACCGCACCATGACGGATGCGGCGAGGTCGCTCTACGTCGCGCAGCCTGCGCTGTCCCGCGCGATCCGCGACCTGGAGCGGGAACTCGGCATCACGCTGTTCGCGCGCTCCGGCCGGGGGATCGCCGTCACCCCGCAGGGCCGCGCCGTCGTCAAGCTCGCCAAGGAGGCGCTCGACGCGATCGACCGGATCGAGGCGCTCGCGGCGCGGAGCGACGGCGCCGGGGGAACCGAACTGCGCATCGCCGCGACCCCCCTCCTCGAACCCGGGCTCACCGGGCGCCTGCTCCCCGCCTACGCGGCCGAGCACCCCGGGGTGCGCGTGCGGATCGTGCGCTGCGGCGACCGGGACGGGGTGGTCAGCGCGTTGCGCGGGCGGCGGGCGGAGCTCGGCCTCACCGAGCTGCCGGTCCCCGCCGACCTGGTGAGCCATCCGTTCGAACGCCAGGAGATCGTGCTGGTCGCGCCGCGGGACGCCGACCTCCCCGACCCGCTGCCGGTCAGCCGGCTGCACGGGATGCCGCTCGCGCTGCCCGCCCCGGGCAGCCCGCACCGCCGGGACCTGGAGCACCTGTTCGCCCGGTACGGCGTCCGCCCGGTCGAGGCCGCCGAGCCGCCCGGGCACGACCGGCTGAGCGTGGTGCGGGAAGGCCGGGCGTCGCTGCTGTGGTACCGCCGCCTGCTCGACCGGTCCGGCTGCGCCGGCCTCGTGGTCCGGTCCCTCGACCCACCGGTGGGCAAGGTCGTCGCGGTCGTGCACACCCGGCGCCGGCTGCCCGACGCGGCCCGGGACTTCCTCGCCATCGCCGAAGCGGGATCGGGCCGGGTGCCGGGCGGCGGCCCGCGGGAGATCCGCGCGGGTAGGCTTGGCTTCGATGCCTGATGCGCCTCGCGGACCAGGGTCCGTGCTCCGTCTCCGCGGCCGTTCCTTCGGCCCCGGCGAGTTCGCCGTCATGGCGGTGGTGAACCGCACCCCCGACTCGTTCTTCGACCGCGGCGCCACCTTCGCGTTCCAGGCGGCCCTGGACGCGGCCTCCCGGCTGATCGGCGAGGGGGCGGACATCATCGACATCGGCGGCGTGAAGGCGGGCCCCGGCGACCCGGTCGGGCCCGCCGAGGAGATCGACCGGGTCGCGGGCCTGGTGGCCGCGGTCCGGGAGCGCCACCCCGACGTGATCATCAGCGTGGACACCTGGCGCTCCGAGGTCGCCGAGGTCGTGGCCGAGGCCGGGGCCGACCTGATCAACGACACCTGGGGCGGGGTGGACCCCGCGCTCCCCGAGGTCGCCGCCGAGCACGGCCTCGGCCTGGTCTGCGCCCACGCGGGGCGGCTCCGGCCGCGCACCCGCCCGCACCGCATCGGGTACGAGGACGTCGTGGCCGACGTGGTCCGCTACACCACCGCGCTCGCCGAGCGGGCGGCCGCCGCCGGGGTCGCCCGGGACCGGATCCTCATCGACCCCGCCCACGACTTCGGCAAGAACACCTGGCACTCGCTCGAGGTGAGCCGGCGGCTCGGCGAGCTGGTCGCCACCGGCTGGCCGGTCCTCGTCGCCGTGTCGAACAAGGACTTCATCGGCGAGGCGCTGGGCGGGCTGCCCGTGGAGCGGCGGCACGTCGGCACCCTCGCCACGCTCACCGTCTCCGCGCTCCAGGGCGCGCGGGTCTTCCGCGTCCACGACGCGGCGAGCGCGCGGAAGGCCCTCGGCGTGGTCGCCCGGCTCACCGCCGCGGCCCGGGGCCCGGGGCGGCCCGCCGCCGAGGGCCGGGGGCCGCGCCCTCAGGAGTAGAGCGCGGAGAGGAACCGGACGAGCACGGCCTCCCTCGTGCGCGGGTCGAGCGCGTCGAGCAGCGCGTCGACCGCCGCCGACCGGCCCTCGCCCAGGGAGCGCAGGTCGATGCCCACCGACGCGGCGAGCTCGGCGAACTCGGCGTCGCCGATCGCGTCCAGGTCGAGGGAGGCGACCAGCTCGGGCAGGCCCTCCGGCACGGGGGCCGGGCCCCGCCGCCGGGCGGCCTCCGCGGCCGACGCGATCGCCTCGAGCATGGCGTCGACCCCGGAGAGCGTGACCCCGGTGACCGTGACGTGCACGTTCGCCGGGATGCCGGCGTAGGAGAGCTGCGGCTGCAGGTACCAGCCCAGGCGCCGGGCCTCCTCGGCGAGCACGAACACGTCCACCTCGGGCGAGCCGGCGATCGCGACCAGCGACGCCTCCGGCGTGCCGAGCACCCGCAGGCCGGGGATCTCGCTCACCCCCTTCACCAGCCGCCGGGTCGCCTCGAGCGTGCGGTGCGCGAGCTCCAGGTAGCCGGCCCGGCCGAGGGCGCGCAGCGTGGCCCACGCCCCGGCGAGCGGCCCGGCCGACCGGGAGCTCTGCGCGGTCGCGTTGACGATCGGGTAACCGGGCCAGGCGGCCGAGGCGAAGTACGCCTTCCGGCGCAGCGCCGGGTCGGCGAACAGCACCACGGAAGCGCCCTTGGGCGCGTAGCCGTACTTGTGCAGGTCGCAGGAGATCGAGGTGACCCCGGGGACGCTGAGGTCGAACGGCGGGATGTCCGCGCCCGCCTCGCGGAGCCAGGGGAGCAGCCAGCCGCCCACGCAGGCGTCGACGTGGCAGAGCACGCCCTTCGCCGCCGCGATCGCCGCGATCTCCGTCACCGGGTCGACGACCCCCTGCGGGTAGGACGGCGCGGAGGCCACGACCAGGGCGGTCCGCTCGTCCACCGCCGCCTCGACGTCGGGGACCGAGGCGCGGAACGTCTCCGGGTCCACCGGGACCGGCACCACCTCCAGCCCCAGGTAGTGCGCGGCCTTGTGGAAGGCGGGGTGCGCGGTCACGGGGAGGACGATCCGCCGCGCCTCCGGCCGGGCGTCCCGGGCCGCCTTCACCGCGAGCATGATCGACTCCGTGCCGCCGCTGGTGAAGATCCCGGGCGCCCCCGGCCGGCCGAGCAGCTCGGCCGCGGCGGCGACGACCTCGCGCTCGAGCGCGACCATGCTGGGGAACACGGTCGGGTCGAGCATGTTGACATCGAGGAGCTCCAGGTACGCCCGGCGCGCCGCCTCGTGCACCTCGGGCAGGCCGGTGTCGTACACGTACGCGGTCACCTTCCCGCCGCCGACCGGAAGGTCGGCCGATCGGGCGGCCGTCAGCTCGGCGAGCAGCTCGGGCACCGGCTTACCGTGCTCGGGAAGCATCCGATCTCCTCCGACAGGTCTCCTCTGCGCGCGGGGCGCCGCCCCGGCCGGGGCGGCTTTCCCGACCGTACCGCCGCCCGGCGCCGGGCGGTACGGCCCGGTGGCCGGACGGATTGCCGGGAAAGCCCATGAACTTTGCCGTGTTTGGGCTACTGTTGCCGCGCGGACTCATCGCTAGGTGGAGTTGGCGTATGCGGCACTTCTTCGGGCTGTTGCTGGGCTTCGTGGTCGTGGGCGCGGTGCTCCTCGGCGGCGGATGGGCGGCTCAGGTGGCCGCGCGCGCCGCGGCGCAGGAGCTCGACCCGGTGCAGGACACCCGGATTCTGATCGCGATCGGCGTGATGGCCGTCCTCGGCCTGCTGATCGGGCTGATCCTGGTGACCAGGGTCTCCCCGCTCGCGGCGTTCGTGCCGTCGATCGTGCTGCTCGCCTGGACGCTGGTCTACGTGCTCGACGTCTCCCGCGCCGCGAGCCTGGTGCCCACCGGTGCCGCAGTGCAGCAGGACCTCGCCGAGGCGAGCCGGGGCATGCTCACCCTGCTCTCCACCGGCGTGTACGGCATGCTCGGCATCGCCCTCTTCCTCCCGGTGATCATGCCGTCCCGGTGGGCCCGCCGGTGGGACGGCGAGGACGACGAGGAGGACGCCGGCTGGGACACCGGCGACTAGCCCGGCGCACCCGCGCTCGGCGGGGCGGCCATGCCGTTCCCGGCGCCCGTGCCGCCCCGCGCGCGGCCGTGCGCGGCTCAAGCGGAGGCCCACCGGTGCGGCCTGGGCGTGCCGGCCGCCGGCCGCGGTGCCGTACCGGCCGCCGCCGGCCGGGCGGGCTCGCGGGAGCCCCCCGGCCGGGGCCGCGATGCCGCCGCCCCTGAGGGTGCGCCCGGCGCCGGCGACGCCCCTCCATCGCGGGCGCACGGTGACACGCCTCCGTCATCCGGTCATGGGATGGCCGCCCTCACCGGTGTCGGATGCGCGCCGTCACCGGTCTTGGATGCGCGCAGGTCACAGGTGCATCCCCCGGAGGCGCTTGTCCACGGCGACGATCAGCGTGGCGGCCCCCGCCAGCGCCAGCACACGGAGCCAGGCGTCGAGGCCGATCGGCGCGGTGTGGAACAGGCGGTTCATCACCGGCAGGTACGTGAGCGCGAGCTGGGCGAGGATCTGCGCGGCGACCCCGGCCAGCGACCAGCGGTTGCTGAACAGGCCCACCCGCCACACCGGCAGCGTGAGGGAGCGGCAGTTGAACAGGTAGCACAGCTCCACCATGACGAACAGGTTGACCGCGGCGGTCCGGGCCTCGGCGAGGCCGGCGCCGCGGCGCAGCTCCCACTCGAACAGCCACAGCGCGCCCGCGATCATCAGCCCGGCCACTAGCAGGATGCGGACCACCAGGGCGCCGGTGAGGAGGGGCCGCCCGGGGTCGCGCGGCGGCCGGCGCATGATGCCGGGCTCCTTCGGTTCGAAGGCGAGGGTGAGGCCGAGCGTCACCGCCGTGATCATGTTGATCCAGAGGATCTGCAGCGGCAGCATCGGCAGGGTCAGGCCGAACAGGATGGCCACCAGGATGACCAGGCCCTGGCCGGCGTTGGTGGGCAGGGTCCACACGATGAACTTGGTGAGGTTGTCGAAGACGCCGCGGCCCTCCTCCGCGGCGGCCTCGATGCTCGCGAAGTCGTCGTCGGTGAGCACCATGTCGGCCGCGTCCTTGGCGACCTCGGTGCCGCTCCGGCCCATCGCGATGCCGATGTCGGCCCGCCGCAGCGCCGGCGCGTCGTTCACGCCGTCGCCGGTCATCGCGACCACGTGACGCCGCTCCTGCAGCGCCACGACCAGGCGGAGCTTCTGCTCCGGGGAGACCCGGGCGAACACCGCGGCTCGCTCGACCGCGGCGGAGAACTCCGGGCCGGTGAGCCGGGCCAGGTCCTCCCCGGTGAGCACGTCCCCGCCCGGCAGGATGCCGATCCGGCGGGCGACCGCCGCCGCGGTGGTGGCGTGGTCGCCCGTGATCATCTTGACCGAGATGCCCGCGTCCCGGCAGGCGCGCACCGCGCGGACCGCCCCGGGCCGGGGCGGGTCGAGCATCGCCTGCATGCCGGTGAAGACCAGCGTCCCCGCCCGGAGGGCCGCGTCCAGGCTCTCCTCCGGCCCGGCCGTGGCGGGCACCCGGCACATCGCCGTGGCCAGCACGCGCAGCCCCTGCCCGGCCAGCTCCTCGGCGGAGCGCAGCGCGGCTCCGGCGTCGAGCGGGCGGCACTCGCCGCCGGCCATCATCTCCCAGGCGCACATCCGCACCAGCCGCTCGGTCGCCCCCTTGACGAACACGATCCACTCACCGGGACGGTCCGGCGTCTCGTGCAGGGTGGCCATGTACCGGCGCTCGGGGCGGAACGGCTGCTCGGCGATCCGCGGGAAGCGGGCCCGCGCGTGCTCGTGTCCCAGCCCGGCCTTGTCGGCGGCGACGAGCATGGCGGCCTCGGTCGGATCGCCCGCCACGGACGCGCGGTCCCCGAGGAACGCCGCGTCGTTGCAGCAGGCCCCGGCCAGCAGCGACCAGCGCAGCGCCGCGTCCTCGCCGAGGTCGGCGCGCCGCCCGTCCTCGTCGACCAGCTCGCCCACGGGGGCGTACCCCGCTCCGGTCACCGTCACCGTGCGGTCCGGGGTCCGGATGACGCGCACCGTCATCCGGTTCTCGGTCAGCGTGCCGGTCTTGTCGGTGCAGATCACCGTGGTGCTGCCGAGGGTCTCGACCGCGGGCAGCCGCCGGATCACGGCCCGGCGCGCGGCCATGCGGGAGACGCCGATGGCGAGGGTGATGGTGACGACCGCGGGCAGGCCCTCGGGGATCGCGGCGACGGCCAGGGCGACCGCCGCGATGAACGTCTCCTTGACCGGCTCGCCGCGGACCATGCCGACCGCGAAGGTGAGCGCCGAGAGGGCGAGGATGGCCGCGGTCAGGATCGCGCTGAACCGGGCGATCTTGCGCGTGAGCGGGGTGGCGAGGGGTTCGGCCTCGGTCACGAAGCGGTGGATCCTGCCCAGCTCGGTCTCGGCGCCGGTGGCGACCACGATGCCGGTCGCGGTGCCCGAGGTGATCACCGTGCCGGAGTAGACCATGTTGCGCCGGTCGGTGACCGGGGTCGCCTGCGGCAGCACGACCTCGTCCTTGGCCACCGGGACCGACTCACCGGTCAGCGCCGACTCGTCGGCGCACAGCTCGGCGACCCGCACCAGCCGCAGGTCGGCGGGGACCTTGTCCCCGGCCTCCAGGAGGACGAGGTCGCCCGGGACGAGCTCCTCGGAGGGCACCTCGGCCACGCGCCCGCCGCGGACCACCCGCGCCCGGGTGCGGGCCATCGCCCGCAGCTCGTCCAGCGCGGCCTCCGCCCTGGACTCCTGGACGAAGCCGACCACCGCGTTGACCAGCAGGACCGCGAGGATGACCGCGGAGTCCACCAGGTCGCCGAGGAGCAGCGTGATCGCCGCGGAGGCGAGCAGGATGTAGATCAGCGGGTGGTGGAACTGGCGGAGCCAGCGGACGGGCCACCCGGCCGTATCGGCCCGCGGCAGCACGTTCGGCCCGTACCGCTCCAGCCGGTCTCGCGCCTCGTGCTCGTCCAGGCCGCGGTCGAGGTCGCTGCCGTGGATGAGCACCACCTCATGGGGCGCCAGCTCGTGGGGCGCGGGGCGCGGGGCGTCGGCCCGGGCGACCGTGCCGGGGCCCGCGTCCTTGCGAGGCCTGTCCATGGCGTCCGGTGGCTCAGTCCTGCGGCGGCCGTACGACGATGACCGGGCACGGGGCGTGGCGGGCGCAGTGCTCGCTGGTGGAGCCGAGCAGCAGCCCGGCGAGCGGGTTGCGGCCACGGTGCCCCAAAACGAGGAGATCGGCCTCCTGGGCGGCCTGGATCAGGACCTCCTTGGGATGACCGTGCACGACCTCGGTGATCGCGCGCACGCCCGTCGCGGCCAGCTCGGCGGCGACCAGGCGCTCCCCCCAGGCCACGAGCTGCTCCTTGGTGGGGGTGATCCACTCCACCCCGAGCGGCTCCCAGTGCACGGCGTGCACCACCCGCAGCGAGGCCCCGCGGAGCTCGGCCTCGATCGCGGCCGCGCGCAACGCCCGGCGGGACGGCCCGGAGCCGTCCACCGCGGCGATCACCCGGTCGTGCCGCGGCCGCTCTCCGGTGGCCGGGACCACCGCCACCGGGCAGGGGGCGCGGTGCAGGCACGCGCGGCTGACCGACCCCAGGAGCACGCCGGCGAGCGCGCGCTGCGGCCATGGGCGCCGAGCACGAGCAGGTCCGACGGGGTGCAGGCGGTGATGAGCGCGACCGCGGGCGAGCCCGGCACGCAGCGGACCTCGGGCTCGCCGCCGATGAGCTCCTGCACCGAGCGGCGCAGCGTGGCGAGGGCGTCCGAGGTGGCCGGCTCCTGGCCGTCCGGCACCACCGTGCAGATGACCAGGGACGCGCCGTGCAGGCGAGCCTCCGCCGACGCCCAGTCGAGCGCCGCCACGGCCGCCGGAGATCCGTCGAAGCCGACGATGACGCGCCGGTACCGCTGCGAGGTCATGCTGCAAGGCCCCCTGCACCCGATGCGGCCGCCCGCACGGCGGATGATCACGGCGGAGTGCTGGAACGGGACCAGCCATACCCGGTTTTCCGCCCTCCTACCTCCCTGGGGCCCACGGCTCGGTTCTCGGCGTTCCTGGAGCGCGCGGCGGCCTGCCTCCCCGGTGCCCACGGCGGTGGCCCTTCCAGGCGTGCGACGCGGCCGGGGTGCTCGCCGCCTCCCCGGATCCCGCGGCGGCGGTCCGGCCGGCCCGGCTCAGCCCGAGCCCTCGGCCCCTTCGTCCCCGAGGGCGGCGAGCCGGTGCAGGCGGAGCCGGTCACGCGGGTGCCGCTCGTCGCCGCATCGCCCGACCGTGAGGGACCGGCCGCGCGACGGGGCCGAGGCGGCGGTTCTTCCAGGGTTCCGCTCGGCCGGGGTGGCCCTGCTCGCGGGCCCCGTGGCGGCGGGCCGCACCGGTGCCGCGCCCGGGATCCGGCCGCCGCGCTCCCGGGAACGCGGCCGGATCTCCTGTGGGGCCATAGCCGCTGACCTGCTGGTGTTACAATAAAGAAACCTTATTGTGAATATCTCGTAACCTACCGGCCGGTAGAACCGTTGCCAACCCGGGAACGTCCCTTTTGGGAGGGTTGCGTGACTGATGAGCTGAATGTGGATATTTTTCCAAAATATCCCGTCAGTTGGCAGACGACCGTGCTCAACGGGCTCCTCCGGGGGACGATGAAGCCCGTCACCGCCGTCCTCGTCCGGAACACGCCCGGGATGGTGGTCGCCCGGGAGCTGCTCGGCCTGAGCGAGCACCTCTCCCGGTTCCTGCCCGGTCACGTATCGATCGTCCCCGACGAGATCGGCGGGTGCCGGGCCGAGTGGGTGCGGGGCGCCGCCGACCTCGACGAGGACAAGGTGGTGCTCTACTTCCACGGCGGCGCGTACTTCGTCTGCTCCCCGGCCACCCACCGCCCGATCACCTGGCGGCTGTCGGCGGCCGCGCGGCGCCCGGTGCTCTCGCTCGACTACCGGCAGGGCCCGTCGCACACCCTCACCGAGTCGCTCGCCGACGCGCTCGCCGCGTACCAGGGGCTGCTCGACGCCGGGCACCGCCCGAAGGACATCGTGATCGCCGGTGACTCGGCCGGCGGCCACCTCACCCTCGCCACCCTGCTCGCCCTGCGGGACGAGGGGATGCCGCTCCCCGCCGCCGGCATCTGCCTGTCCCCGTGGGCCGACCTGACCGTCCCCCCGCGCCGGGAGAACCGGTGGGCCGACCCCATGCTCCCGGCGAGCCGGATCGACTGGCTCGCCCGCCGGTGGACGGACGGCCGCGACCCCCGCGACCCCCTCATCTCACCGGTCTACGGCGACTACACGGGCGTGCCACCCCTCATGATCGTCACCGGCAGCACGGAGATCCTCCGCGGCGAGGCGCGGCGGGTCGCCGACCGCGCCCGGCGGAGCGGGGTGCCGGTGCGGTACGAGGAGTGGCACCGCATGCCGCACGTGTTCCCGATCTTCTCCGACGTGCTCCCCGAGGCGCGGCGGATCTTCGGGCACATCGAACGGTTCCTCGGCGCGGTGGAGAAGTTCCTGGCGGCCTCCGGCGCCGAGGCGGCGTGACCGAGCGGGCCGCGCCCACCCGCCGCCGGCCGTACCCTCACCCGTCCGAGATCGGCGCCCTGGCCGACGCCCCGCCCACCCGCCGCCGGCCGCACCCAAGCCCGTGTCTCATTTGCACGGTATGTGAGCTGCGCGGTTCCGGAAGTTCCTTACCTGCGGGTGCCATTGGCCTTACCTAACCCGGCATCTCCGCGCCACTCGGCGGCGCGCCCCGGGGCCGACGGGCCACAGTGTGCTGTGCGGGTACTTCCTGAGAGGGTGGCTTCCGGATGGCGCGTGGCGGTGCAGGCTTCCCTGGCGGCATGCCTCCCGGTGTACGCCCGCTCACCGCGGGTGACCCCGTCGCCGTCGGGCGCTACCCGCTCCTCGGCCGGCTCGGCGCGGGCGGCATGGGCGTGGTCTACCTCGCCGAGCACCCCGGCCACGGGCTGGTCGCGGTGAAGACCCCGCACGAGGCCCACCTCGCCGACCCGACCCTGCGGGCGCGGTTCGCCGCGGAGGTGGAGCTCTCCCGGCGCGTGGTGCCGTTCTGCACGGCCGGGGTCATCGAGGACGGCGTCGACGGGACCCGCCCGTACCTGGTCACCGAGTACATCCCCGGGCCCCCGCTCTCCCAGGTGGTCGAGGCGCACGGCCCGCTCGTCCCCGACCTCGCGTACGGCGTGGCCCTCGGCACGGCCGGCGCCCTGTGCGCGATCCACGAGGCGGGGCTGGTCCACCGGGACCTGAAGCCGGCGAACGTCCTGCTCTCCCCGCGCGGCCCGTTCGTGATCGACTTCGGCATCGCCCGGGACCAGGACGCGGCGCTCGCCTACACCCAGGCCGGGCAGATCATGGGGAGCCCCGGGTGGGTCGCGCCGGAGCGGCTCACCGGCGGGCGGGCCGTACCCGCCTCGGACGTCTTCTCGTGGGGGTGCCTGGTCGTGTACGCGGCGACCGGGCGGCACCCGTTCGGCCGGGGCGACCTCGACGTGCTCACCCGGCGGATCCTGGTCGAGGAGCCGTGGATCGACGGCGTCACCGGGCTGCTGCGCGACCTGGCGGCCGCGGCGCTGCGCAAGGACCCGGCGGCCCGCCCGGCCGCGGGTGAGCTGCTCGCCGCGCTGCTCGCGATGGGCGGGATCGCCATGCCGGAGGACCGGCGGCGGGCGGTCGCCGAGATCCTCGCCCGCACCTGGCGGCCCGTGCCGTACCCGGGGGAGCCGGGCGACCGCCGCGAACCGGAGCGGCCGGCGGAGATCGGCCGGTCGCCCGAGCCGGCGGAGATCGGCCGGTCGGCCGGGCCGGCGGGGCTCACCGGCACGATCCGGCGCACGCGGGCCGCGCGCCGTCGGCCGGCCGGGGAGAGCCCGGCCCGCCCGGGGAGGACGGCGGGCCACGCCTCTCAGGCCGGGTTCGCCGCGCTCGCGACGATCACCATCGCCACCCTCACCATGGTCGCCGCCGGGACCGGTGCCGCCCGGATGCACGGCACCGGCGGCGAGCCACCCGCGCCGCCGCTGGTGATGCCCCGCCCGGAGGAGAGCGTCATCGACGTCCCCGTCCCCGCCGAGGTGCCGCGCACGCCCACCCGGAGCGCCGCCGCGCGGGGCACCCCGGCGCCCCGGCCGCGGCCCACGGCCACCCCGGCCCGATCCGCGCGGCCGTCCCGGGCGGTGAAGGAGCCGATCGTGGTCTCGCCCTCTCCGGTGCGGGGCACGGTGCGGCCCCGGCCCACCGGGTGCCCGGCCGGTGAGGACCCGCCGTGCCGCCCGGCCACGCCGCGGCCCGGCCCGACGGCGACGCCGGGGGAGCCCCCGGGCGGCCAGAGCCCACCCCCGTCCGAGGAGCCGCTCTCCCCGCCGCCGCAGACCGGGCAGCCGCCGAGCCCGGACGTTCCCTCGCCGGCCCCGCTCGATCCGCCCGCGGGCGGGAAAGCGCCGAGCCCCGCCGATCGCCGTCAGGTCCCGTGGCGGTGACCTGCGGCCCCAGCTGATCGGCGGGGCTCGGAGTTCGACCTGTCTGCGGCTGGTCGCCCGTGATCAGTGAGCCTCGGTGAACTGCTCCTCCTCCGTGGAGCCCTTGAGGGCCACGGTCGAGGAGTCAGGCGAGATGGCCGTGCTGACCAGGTCGAAGTATCCGGTGCCGACCTCGCGCTGGTGGCGCGTGGCGGTGTAGCCGAGGGACTCGGCGGCGAACTCGGCCTGCTGCAGCTCGACGTAGGCCGTCATGCCCTCCTCGGCGTAGCCCTTGGCGAGCTTGAACATCGAGTAGTTCAGCGAGTGGAACCCGGCCAGGGTGATGAACTGGAACTTGTACCCCATGTGCGCGAGCTCCCGCTGGAACTTGGCGATCGTCGCGTCGTCCAGGTGCTTCTTCCAGTTGAACGACGGCGAGCAGTTGTAGGCGAGGAGCTGGTCCGGGTACTGGGCCTTGATCGCCTCGGCGAACTCGCGGGCCACCTCCAGGTCCGGCGTGGAGGTCTCCATCCACAGCAGGTCGGCGTACGGGGCGTAGGCGAGGCCGCGGGCGATGCAGGCCTCGACGCCGGGGCGCACCCGGTAGAAGCCCTCCGGCGTGCGCTCGCCGGTGACGAACGGCTTGTCCCGCTCGTCGATGTCGCTGGTCAGGAGCGTCGCGGCCTGAGCGTCGGTCCGCGCGATCACCAGCGTGGGCACGCCCAGCACGTCCGCGGCGAGGCGGGCGGCGTTGAGGGTCTTGATGTGCTGACCGGTCGGGACCAGGACCTTGCCGCCGAGGTGGCCGCACTTCTTCTCCGAGGCGAGCTGGTCCTCGAAGTGGACCCCGGCCGCGCCGGCGGCGATCATCGCCTTCATCAGCTCGAACGCGTTCAGCACGCCGCCGAAGCCGGCCTCGGCGTCGGCCACGATCGGGGCGAGCCAGTACGGGGCGTTCTCGTCGCCCTCGGCCCAGCTGATCTGGTCGGCCCGGAGCAGGGCGTTGTTGATGCGCCGGACCACGGCGGGCACGGAGTTGGCCGGGTACAGGCTCTGGTCCGGGTAGGTCTGGGACGCGAGGTTGGCGTCGGCCGCCACCTGCCAGCCGGAGAGGTAGATCGCCTTGAGGCCGGCCTTCACCATCTGCACGGCCTGGCCACCGGTGAGCGCGCCGAGCGCGTGGATGTACTCCTCGGTGTGCAGGAGGTTCCAGAGCCGCTCGGCCCCGAGGCGGGCGAGCGTGTGCTCCTCCTGGACGGATCCGCGCAGCCTCACCACGTCCTCGGCGGTGTAGTCCCGCTTGACGTTCTTCCAGCGCGGGTTGGTCTCCCACTCGCGGCGCAGCTCGGCTGCGGCCGCGGCAAGGCGGTCCGTCATGTCCCGGTCACTCCCTTGTTGCGTGAATCGTCACCTGGGGCTGGTCCTCAGTGTCTGCCCGGGATTCCGGGATCAACAAGGTTGATCGACAGAAAAGATTGGTACTTTTTCACCATACATGAATACCTACGAGTATTCGCTGGTGAAGAACCGCAGTGTTTTCGATATGGACTAGACCAGTCGTGTGACGCGGGTCACAGGTGGGGTGGAAGAAGTGTCGTTTTTCCGCCTAGGATCGGAGATATGTCCTCCATCACCGGCGAAGAACAGCTGTCTTTGACGCACGAGCTCGACCTGCTGGCCTTCGGGCAGCGGCTCAAGCACCTGCGCAAGCAACGCGGGCTCACCCTCGCTGACCTGGCCGAACGCGTCGGGCGGGCGCCGAGCCAGCTCTCCCTCCTGGAGAACGGCAAGCGCGAGCCCAAGCTGTCGCTGCTGAAGTCGCTCGCGACCGCGCTCAACGTGCCCGTCGAGGAGCTGCTGCGCCGGCAGGCCCCCAACAGGAGGGCGCAGCTGGAGATCGCGCTGGAGGAGGCGCAGCGCGACCCGCTCTACATGAGGCTCGGGCTGAGCAAGCTGAAGGTCTCCGCCCGGGTGCCCAACGAGGTGCTCGAGCACATCCTCGCCCTCTACGGGGAGCTCAAGGCCCGCCAGGCCAGGGGGACGGCCACGCCGGAGGAGGCGCGGCTCGCCAACGCCGAGCTCCGGCGGAAGCAGCGCGAGCTGGGCAACTACTTCGAGGACATCGAGAAGGCCGCGGCCGAGGCCCTCCACGCCGTGGGCTACCGCGGGGGCGCGCTCTCCGAGAGCATGGTCCAGGCGCTGGTATCGCACTTCGGGTTCACCCTGCGCACGGTCCAGGACCTGCCGCAGTCGGCCCGCTCCGTGATGGACCTGCGCAACCGGCGCATCTACCTCAAGCGCCAGCAGCTCGGCATGCACACCCCCCGGACCGTGCTGCTGCAGACGCTCGGCCACTACGCGCTCCGGCACGACCGGCCCAAGGACTTCGCCGACTTCCTCCGCCAGCGGGTGGAGGCGAACTACTTCGCCGCCGCGCTGCTCGTCCCCGAGTCGGCCGCGGTGCCGTTCCTGCGCGAGGCCAAGCGGGACAAGACGCTCTCCGTGGAGGACCTGCGCGACGTGTTCGCCGTCTCCTACGAGATGGCCGCGCACCGGTTCACCAACCTCGCCACCCGCCACCTCGACCTGCTCTGCCACTTCGTGCGGAACGACGCCGGCGGGATCATCTACAAGGCGTACGAGAACGACGGGATCGTCTTCCCCGCCGACGAGCAGGGAGCGATCGAGGGGCAGCGGATGTGCCGGCAGTGGTCGGGCCGCCGGGTGTTCTCCGCGCCCGACCGGTTCTCGGTCTACTACCAGTACTGCGACACGCCCACGGGGACCTACTTCTGCGTCGCGCACGTGGACCCGGCCCAGGAGAAGGAGTTCGCCATCACCCTCGGCGTGCCGTACCGGGAGTCGCGCTGGTTCCGCGGGCGCGAGACGACGAACCGCACCAAGTCGAACTGCCCGAACGGGGAGTGCTGCCGCCGCCCGCCCGCGGAGCTGGCGCAGCGGTGGGAGGGCTACGCCTGGCCGTCCGCGCTCGCCAACTCGCACGTGCTGACCGTGCTGCCGCCCGGCTCCTTCCCCGGCGTCGACGAGGCCGACGTGTACGCGTTCCTGGAGCGGCACGCGGCCGAGGAGTGACGGCCGGGCCGCCGGGCGGCGGCCGCCGGCCCCGCGCGGCCACCGGATCGACCCGCACTGGGCGACCGGCGTTCACCCGCGCGTCACCCGCGCCGGGTACCCCCGGGTGGTACGGTGCCGCGGCCATCCGGCGCGACCATGCGCCTATCGTGATGGCAATGCACGATCTGGACGAAGGGGGAGGCCTTCGTGCTGCCTGAGGTGGAGGCGTGGCTGGCCCTCCGGACGTCGTCGGCGGCCGACTGGCCGGTGAGCACCCTGATGGCGGCGAAGGGGAACACCACGATCAGCGTGGTGCTCCCGGCGCGGAACGAGGCCGAGACCGTGGGGGAGATCGTGTCCGCGATCCGGCGCGATCTCATGGAGGCGGTTCCGCTGGTCGACGAGCTCGTCGTGATCGACTCCCGCTCCACCGACGACACCGCGCTCCGGGCCACGGAGGCGGGCGCGACCGTGATCGCGCAGGACGACATCCTGCCCGAGCTCGGCGGGCCGGAGTACGACGGCAAGGGCGAGGCCCTGTGGAAGGCGCTCGCGGTCACCACCGGCGAGCTGGTCGTCTTCATCGACGCCGACCTGCGGGAGTTCCGCTCCTCGTTCGTGAGCGGCCTGGTCGGCCCGCTGCTCGCCGACTCGTCGGTGGCGTACGTCAAAGGGTGCTACGACCGCCCGCTGATCGGGTCGCCGGAGCACGCGGCCACCGGGGGCGGCCGGGTGACCGAGCTGGTGGCGCGGCCGCTGCTCAACATGCACTGGCCGGAGCTCGCCGGGTTCGTCCAGCCGCTCGCCGGGGAGTACGCGGGCCGGCGCTGGGCCCTGGAGCGGGTGCCGTTCGTCACCGGGTACGGCGTCGAGCTGGGGCTCCTCATCGACCTGCTGGACCTGGTCGGGCTCGACGCGCTCGCCCAGGTCGACCTCGGCAGCCGGGTGCACTCCCACCAGTCGGCCAAGGCGCTCGGCAGCATGGCCGGGCAGATCCTGCACACCGCCTGGCTCCGGCTGGAGCGCCAGGATCGGATCATCCCGGTCCAGCCGCCGTCGCCGCTGCTCACGCAGTTCGAGCGCGGTCCCTCCGGCCACCTCCCGGTGGTGCGGAACATCGGCGTGGCCGAGCGGCCACCGATGGTGACGATCCCGCAGTACGCCTCCCGGAGCTTCAACCCGCCCAGGTTCGCGCTCTAAAGTGTTACCGTTGGTAACACCAGAGAGGAGCGCGCGGTGACCTTCAGCCTGGAGTTGAGCGAGGACGTCCGCCAGGTTCGCGACTGGGTGCACGAGTTCGCGCGGGACGTGGTCCGCCCCGCCGCCGCCGAATGGGACGAGCGCGAGGAGACGCCGTGGCCGATCATCGAGGAGGCGGCCAAGATCGGCCTGTACTCGCTCGACTTCTTCGCCCAGCAGTGGTTCGAGGAGACCGGTCTCGGCCTCCCCGTCGCGTTCGAGGAGCTCTTCTGGGGCGACGCGGGCATCGGGCTCTCGATCGTCGGCACCGGGCTCGCCGCGGCCGCGGTCGCGGCGAACGGGACCCCCGAGCAGATGGGGGAGTGGCTGCCCGAGATGTTCGGCAGCCCCGGTGACGTGAAGCTCGGCGCCTTCTGCGCGTCCGAGCCCGACGCGGGCAGCGACGTCGGCGCCATCCGGACCCGGGCCGTGTACGACGAGGCCAAGGACGAATGGGTCCTCAACGGGGTGAAGACCTGGGCCACCAACGGCGGGATCGCGAACGTGCACGTGATCGTCGCGTCGGTCGACCCGTCGCTCGGCGCCCGGGGCCAGGCCTCGTTCGTGGTGCCGCCGGGGACCAAGGGGCTCTCCCAGGGCCAGAAGTTCAAGAAGCACGGGATCCGCGCCTCGCACACCGCCGAGGTGATCCTCGACAACGTGCGGGTGCCCGGCCGCTGCCTGCTCGGCGGCAAGGAGAAGCTCGACGAGCGGCTCGCCCGGGTCCGCGCCGGCCAGCGGGCCGGCGGGCAGGCGGCGATGCGCACGTTCGAGACGACCCGGCCCCAGGTGGCGGCCATGGCCGTGGGCATCGCCCGGGCGGCGTACGAGTACGCCCGCGACTACGCCAAGGAGCGGGAGCAGTTCGGCCGCAAGATCGGCGAGAACCAGGCGATCGCCTTCCTCCTCGCCGACATGGCCGCGCGGATCGACATGGCCCGGCTCATGACCTGGCGGGCCGCCTGGATGGCCCGGCAGGGCAAGCCGTTCACCCAGGCCGAGGGGTCGATGAGCAAGCTGGTCGCGGGTGAGACCGCGGTCTGGGTCACCGAGCAGGCCATCCAGATCCTCGGCGGCGCCGGGTACACGCGGGAGCACCCGGTGGAGCGGTGGCACCGGGACGCCAAGATCTTCACCATCTTCGAGGGGACGAGCGAGATCCAGCGCCTGATCATCGGCCGGGCGGTGACCGGCCTGCCCGTGCGCTGACCAGTGCCTGGGCCCGCCCCGGATCGACGGGGCCTGGGCGCGGGCCCACCGCGGCCGGCCGGCGCCGCCGCTCCCGCCGGCCGGCCCACGGGCCCCGTGAGGACGATCACCCCCCTGAATCCGGGTCTGTCCGCCCCCCGGGGGATAGCATCGCAATCGGTCCCGCCGTACGCCCCGGCCGCCCGGCGGCGGTGGCGGCCATGCCGTCATCGGGCCTGGTGGGCGGGCCGGGCGGCGGCCCGGCCTGACCAGGGGAGGTGCGGCCATGGACGCCGTCGTGCTCGACACGCTCGACCCGCTCATCGCCGCGCTGCGCGCGCAGGGGTTCGCGGTCGTCGGCCCCGTGGCGCGGGACGGCGTGATCCGGTTCGAGGAGATCACCACCGCGGCCGAGCTGCCCCAGGGCTGGGCCGACGAGCAGGCCCCGGGGGAGTACCGGCTCACCCGGCGCGGCGGCGACACGGTGTTCGGTTTCGCCGCCTCCCCCGACTCGATCAAGCGCATCCTCCGCCCGCCCCGGCGCATCCTGTTCCGCCTGCGGGACGGGACGGTCGAGGAGGCCGAGCCCCAGGCCCCGGCGATCGCCCTGATCGGGGTCCGGGCCTGTGACCTCGCCGCCCTCGACGTGCTCGACCGGGTCTACCTCCGCGGGCGGTACCCCGACCCCGACTACCGCGCCCGGCGGGAGGCGCTGTTCCTGATCGCGGTGAACTGCACGGTCCCGGGCGGGACCTGCTTCTGCGCCTCCATGGGGACCGGGCCGCGGGCCACCACCGGCTTCGACCTGGCGCTCACCGAGCTGACCGCGCCCCACCGGTTCCTCGCCGAGCCGGGCAGCGAGCGCGGCGCCGCCGTCCTCGGCACGCTGCCCGCCACCCCGGCCGGGCCGGGCGACCGCGCCGCCGCGGAGGAGGCGGTCCGCGGCTGCGCGGCGCGGATGGGCCGCCGGGTCGACACGGACGGCATGAAGGAGCGGGTGGCGAGCGCGCACGACTCGCCCCGCTGGCAGGACGTCGGGGCGCGCTGCCTCACCTGCGCCAACTGCACCATGGTCTGCCCCACGTGCTTCTGCAGCACCGTGGAGGACGCCACCGTGCCCGGCACGGGCACGGCGGAGCGCACCGAGGTCTGGGACTCCTGCTTCACCCTCGGCTTCACCGAGCTCGGCGGCACCCCGGTGCGCCGGTCGTCCGCGGCCCGCTACCGCCAGTGGCTCACCCACAAGTTCTCCACCTGGTACGACCAGTTCGGCGTGTACGGCTGCGTGGGCTGCGGCCGCTGCATCACCTGGTGCCCGGTCGGCATCGACGTCACCGAGGAGCTGGCGAACCTGTGATGACACCCATCCCGGCCACCGAACCGCCCGCGCCCCGCTCCGGGCCGCACCCGCTCACGCCCGTGCCGTACCGGGTGCGCTCCCGGGTGGCCGAACGGTCCGACACCGTGACGCTCACCCTCACCCCGGTCACCGGGGCCTGCCCGCCGTTCACCCCAGGGCAGTTCACCATGCTCTACGCCCCCGGCGTCGGGGAGATCCCGGTCTCGATCAGCGGCCGGGCGCGCTCGGGCGGCCTCGTCCAGACGATCCGCGCGGTCGGCGCGGTGAGCACCGCCCTGTGCCGCATGCGGCCGGGCGACCTCGTGGGCGTGCGCGGGCCGTACGGCACGGGGTTCGACCTGACCGCCGCGGCGGGCCGGGACGTGGTCGTGGCCGCGGGCGGCCTCGGCCTCGCCCCGCTGCGCCCGGTGATCCGGGAGCTCGCCGCGCACCGGTCCCGATACGGCCGGGTGAGCGTGATCGTCGGCGCCCAGGTGCCGAAGACCCTGCTCTACCCGCGGGAGCTCGACCGCTGGCGCGACCGGCACGGCATCGACGTGCGGGTCACCGTGGACCACCCGGACGAGGGGTGGACCGGCCACGTGGGGCTCGTCACCCGGCTGCTCGACCGGATCGTCTACGAGCCGCGCGACACGCACGCCTTCGTCTGCGGGCCCGAGCCGATGATGTACGCCACGGCCGAGGAGCTCGTCCGCCGCGGGGTCGCCCCGGAGCGGGTGAGCCTCTCGCTGGAGCGGAACATGAAGTGCGGGGTCGGGCGGTGCGGCCACTGCCAGCTCGGCCCCTACTTCATCTGCCTCGACGGCCCGGTCCTGCCGTACGACCGGGTGGCCCGGCTGCTGACCGTGAGGGAGCTGTGATGGCCGGAACCGCGACCGCCCGGCGCGCCAGGCGCCTCCCGCGGCTCGCCGTGTGGAAGTTCACCTCCTGCGACGGCTGCCAGCTCACCCTGCTCGACTGCGAGGAGGAGCTGCTCGCGCTCGCCGCCGAGGTGGAGATCGCCTACTTCCTCGAGGCGTCCAGCGCGGCCGGCGAGGGCCCCTACGACCTCTCCCTGGTGGAGGGGTCGATCACCACCCCCGAGGAGGTCGACCGGATCCGGCACGTGCGGCGGGTGTCCGGCCGGCTCGTCACCATCGGGGCCTGCGCCACCGCCGGCGGCATCCAGGCGCTCCGCGACTTCGCCGACGTGCGCGAGTTCGCCTCCGTGGTCTACGCCCGGCCGGACCACATCGCCGCCCTGGAGCGCTCGTCCCCGGTCTCCGCGCACGTCCCCGTCGACTTCGAGCTGCGCGGCTGCCCGATCGACCGGGGCCAGCTCCTGGAGGTGATCTCGGCCTTCCTCGCCGGCCGCCGGCCGGTCGTGCCCCCGCACAGCGTCTGCGTGCAGTGCAAGCTGCGCGGCAACGCCTGCGTCCTGGTCGCGCACGGCACGCCCTGCCTCGGGCCGATCACCCAGGCGGGCTGCGGGGCGATCTGCCCGGCGTACGGCCGCGGCTGCTACGGGTGCTTCGGCCCCATGGAGAGCCCCAACCCGCCGTCGCTCAACCGGCGGCTGCGCGAGCTCGGCATGGGCACGGCCGAGCTGGTACGCGTCCACCGGACCTTCAACGCGACCGAGGAGCACTTCCGGCAGGCGGCGGAGGACGCCGAGGAGACCGGCGATGACGCATAAGACGATCAGGATCGGCGCGCTGTCCCGGGTCGAGGGGGAGGGCGGCCTCCGGGTCCGGGCCCGGGACGGGCGCATCACCGAGCTCGAGCTCACCATCTACGAGCCCCCGCGGTTCTTCGAGGCGCTGCTGCGCGGCCGCGCCCACACCGAACCGCCGGACATCACCGCCCGGATCTGCGGCATCTGCCCGATCGCCTACCAGATGAGCGCCTGCCAGGCCATCGAGGCGGCCTGCGGCGCCGAGGTGACCGGGCCGCTGCGGGACCTGCGGCTGCTCCTCTACTACGGCGAGTGGATCGCCTCCCACGCCCTCCACATCCACCTGCTGCACGCGCCCGACTTCCTCGGGTACGACAGCGGGATCGCCATGGCCGCCGACCACCGGGAGGCCGTGGAGCGCGGGCTCGCCCTCAAGAAGGCCGGCAACGAGCTCGTCGCCGTCATCGGCGGCCGGCCGATCCACCCGGTGAACGTCCGCGTCGGCGGCTTCTACCGGGTGCCCACCCGCAAGGAGCTCGCCCCGGTCGCCGAGCTGCTCCGCCGCGCCCGCGACGACGCGCTCGCCACCGTCTCCTGGGTGGCCGGGTTCGACTTCCCCGACGTCGAGCTCGGCTACCGGTTCCTGGCCCTGCGGCACCCGGAGGAGTACGCCATCCTCTCCGGCACGGTCGCCACCTCCGACGGCACCGCGTTCGGCGTGGCCGAGTGGCCGGAGCACGTGACCGAGGAGCAGGTGCCGCACTCCACCGCGCTCCACGCCCGGCTCGACGGCACCGTCTACCTGGTCGGGCCGCTCGCCCGGTACGCCGTCAACCACGACCGGCTCTCCCCGCTCGCCCGCCAGGCCGCGGCGGAGGCGGGGCTCGGCCCGGTCTGCCGCAACCCGTTCCAGAGCATCGTGGTGCGCGCCGTGGAGGTCGTGCACGCCTGCGACGAGGCGCTCCGCATCCTGGAGCACCTGGAGGAGCCGGACGCCCCGTACATCCCCGTGGAGCCGAGGCCCGGGGTCGGCCACGGCGCCACCGAGGCGCCCCGCGGCACCCTCTACCACCGGTACCGCATCGACGAGGCGGGCCTGATCGCCGAGGCCGACATCGTGCCGCCCACCGCGCAGAACCAGTCCCGGATCGAGGCGGACCTGCGCGAGCTCATCGAGCCCCGGCTGCACCTGCCCAAGCCGGAGCTCGCCGCCTTCTGCGAACGCGTGATCCGCAACCACGACCCGTGCATCTCCTGCTCGGCCCACTTCCTGCGGCTCGATGTCGACCTCGGGTGAGCGGGCCGCGCCCGGCCGCACCGTGGTGATCGGCCTCGGCAACGACTGGCGCGGCGACGACCGGGCGGGCCTGGAGACGGTCCGGGTGCTGCGGGAAGAGCTCCCGGCCGGCGGCGCCCCGGGCGTGGCGATCGTGGAGGGGGGCGGGGACCTCACCGAGCTGATCGACGTCTGGGCGGGCGCCGACCTGGCGGTCGTGATCGACGCGGTCCGCACCGGGGCGGCCCCCGGCACCGTGCACCGGTGGGCCGGGACCGCCGCCGCGCCCGGGTGGCGGTACAGCTCCCACGCGCTCGGCCTCGCCGACGCGCTCGGCCTGGGCCGCGCGCTCGGCCGCATGCCCGGGGAGCTGCTCCTCATCGGCATCGAGGGGGAGCGCTTCGCCATCGGCGCGGCGATGAGCCCGGCGGTCCGCGCCGCGGCCGCCCGGACCGCCCGCGACCTGGCCCGCACCCTGTGCGGCCCGGGCCGTACGCCCGCGGGAGAGCGTTCGCGGTGACAGGGTAGAGGGTAGGAGGTGACGGGTCCGGAGATGAGCAGGGGAGCGCCGAACCCGGCCCGCGGCCTGACCTCGGCCGAGGCGGCGCGGCGGCTGGCCGAGCACGGGCCGAACCGGATGCCGCCGCCCCGGCGGGCGTCCCCCGTGCTGCTCCTGCTGCGGGAGATGGTGCACTTCTTCGCGCTCCTCCTGTGGGCGGCGGCCGGGCTCGCCCTGCTCGCCGGGATGCCGCAGCTCGCCGTGGCGATCGTGGTGATCGTGCTCATCAACGGCGGCTTCGCCTTCGCCCAGGAGTACCGGGCCGACCGGGCCGCGCAGCGGCTCCGCGAGCTCGTCCCGGCCGGGGTCACGGTCCGCCGGGACGGCCGCCGCACGGTGGTGGACGCGGCCGAGCTCGTCCCCGGCGACGTGGTGCTGCTCGAGGCGGGCGACCGCGTCCCCGCCGACCTGGAGCTCGCCGAGGTCCACGGCCTCGCCGTGGACGAGTCCATGCTGACCGGGGAGAGCGTCGCCGTACGGCCGGGGCCGGGCGACCGTGCCTTCGCCGGGACCTTCGTGGTGGAGGGCGCGGCCGAGGGCGTGGTGGTGGCGACCGGGACCCGCACCCGCCTCGCCGCGATCGCCTCCCTCACCGAGCAGGCCACCCGGCCGCGCAACCCGCTCGAGGTCCAGCTCGGCCGGGTCGTGCGGACGGTGGCGATCATCGCGGTCGGGGCCGGCGCCGCGCTCTTCGCGGTCTCCCTGGTGCTCGGCATGCCCGCGGAGATGGCCTTTCTCTTCGGCCTCGGCGTCACGGTCGCGCTCGTCCCCGAAGGGCTGCTGCCCACCGTCACCCTCTCGCTCGCCCGGGCGGCGCAGCGGATGGCGGGCCGGAACGCGCTCGTCCGGCACCTGGAGGCGGTGGAGACCCTCGGCTCGGCGACGTTCATCTGCACCGACAAGACCGGCACGCTCACCCGCAACGAGATGACCGTGGCCGAGGTCTGGACGGCCGGGCACCCGGCCACCGAGGTGCTGCGCTCGGCCGTGTTCAGCTCGACCGGCCGGATGGTGCGGCACGACGGCGGATGGAAGGCGGTGGGCGACCCGATGGAGGCCGCCCTGCACGCCGAGGCCATGCGCCTCGGCTGCGACCTCGGCGCCGAGGTCACCCGGCGCTTCCCATTCGACCCGAAGCGCCGCCGCGCCTCCGCCGTGGCCGGCGGTGAGCTGCACGTCAAGGGCGCCCCGGACTCGGTGCTGCCGCTCTGCGCCCCGGTCCCCGGCGCCGAGGAGGCGCTCGCCGCCATGAGCGAGCGGGGCCTGCGGGTGCTCGCCGTCGCCCGCGGCCGGGGGGAGGAGGAGCGCGACCTCACCCTGCTCGGCCTGGTCGGCCTGGAGGACCCGCCCCGGGAGGACGTCGCCGCGGCGATCGAGAAGTGCCGGGCGGCCGGGATCAAGCTCGCCATGGTCACCGGCGACCACCCCGGCACCGCCCAGGCCATCGCGGCGAAGGTCGGCCTGCTCGGCCCGGAGAGCATCGTCATCACCGGCGCGGAGTTCCCCGCCAGCGACCGCGAGCTCGGCGAGCTGCTCGACCGGGACGGCGTCGTGGTCGCCCGGGTGACCCCCGAGGACAAGCTGCGCATCGCCCGCGCGCTCCGCGGGCGCGGCCACGTCGTGGCGATGACCGGCGACGGGGTCAACGACGGCCCCGCGCTGCGCGAGGCCGACATCGGCGTCGCCATGGGCGCTTCCGGCACCGACGTCGCCCGGGAGGCCGCGGACCTGGTGCTGCTCGACGACCACTTCGCCACGATCGTCGCCGCCGTCGAGCTGGGCCGGGCCACCTACGCCAACGTGCGCCGGTTCCTCACCTACCACCTCACCTCGAACGTGGCCGAGCTCACCCCGTTCGCGGTCTGGGCGCTCAGCGGCGGGTCGATCCCGCTCGCGCTCGGCGTGCTCCAGGTGCTCGCCCTCGACATCGGCACCGACCTGCTCTCCGCGCTCGCCCTCGGCGCGGAGCCGGCGCACCCGGGGACCATGCGGGGCCGGGCGCCCCGGGGCGACCTCATCGACCGGCGGCTGCTCGTCCGCGTCTTCGGCGTGCTCGGCCCCGCCCAGGCGCTCGCCGAGATGGCCGCGTTCCTCGGCGTGCTCACCCTGGGCGGCTGGACCTTCGGCGCCGACCCGGGCCCGTCCCTCCTCGCCGCGGCCTCCGGCACCGCGTTCACCACCGTGGTGCTGGCCCAGTTCGCGAACGCGTTCGCCTGCCGCAGCGAGACCCGATGGATCGGCCGGCTGTCCTGGCGGGGCAACCCGCTCCTGCTCTGGGCGATCGCGGCCGAGGCCGTGCTCCTGCTGTGCTTCCTCGGCTTCCCGCCGGTGGCCCGGCTGCTGGGCGGCGCGTTCCCGCCGCCGGGCGGCTGGGCCCTCGCCGCCCTCGCCATCCCGGTCATGGTCGCCGTGGACGCGGGGCACAAGGCCGTGCGCGCCCGGCGCCGGTCCCGCCCGGCGTCCGTGGGCTGACCGTACGGCGCCCTGACCGCGCTCAGCGATCGGTGCCGCGCTCGCGGCGGCGCAGGTAGCGCTCGAACTCCGCGGCGATCGCCTCACCGCTCGCCTCGGGCAGGCCGGCGGCGTCCTTGCGCTCCTCCAGCTCCCGCACGTACTCGGCCACCTCGCTGTCCTGGGCGGCGAGCTCGTCGACCCCGTGCTCCCAGGCCCGGGCCTCCTCGGACAGGTCCCCGTACGGCATGGGGATGTCGAGCAGGTCCTCGATGCGGCGCAGCAGCGCCAGCGTGGCCTTGGGGTTCGGCGGCTGCGCGACGTAGTGCGGCACCGACGCCCACAGGGAGACCGTCTGCAGCCCGGCCGCGCTGAGGGCGCCGTGCAGCACCCCGACGATCCCGGTCGGGCCCTCGTACGTGGTCAGCTCGAGGTTGTAGGAGCGGGCGATCCCCGGGTCGCTCGCCGTGGCCATGACCGAGACCGGGCGGGTGTGCGGCGAGTCGTTGAGCAGGGCGCCGAGCAGGATCGCCTGCTCCACCCCCAGGTCCTGGCAGAGCCCGATGATCTCCGCGCAGAAGGAGCGCCAGCGCATGTTCGGCTCGATCCCGCGGAGCAGGACCACGTCCCGCCCGGCCTCCGGCGGCCGGGCGAGCAGGAGGCGGGTCGTCGGCCAGACGATGTTCCGCTGCCTGCCCTCCCCGATCTCGACGAACGGCCGGGTCACCTGGAAGTCGTAGTAGTCCTCCGGGTCGAGCTCGACCAGAGGGGTCGCCTTCCACTCGGCCTCCAGGTGGGTGATGACGCCCGTGGCCGCTTCGGCGGCGTCGTTCCACCCCTCGAACGCGGCGATCATCACCGGGTCGACGAGCTCGGGGAGCCCTTCGATCTCGATCACGCGCCGCCTCCCTCGTACACGCTTGCTCACCCCAAGACTATTCCTTGGGGCAAGCCGGACGTCACTCCCGTCTCATCAGCCGTCATACCCGCCGAGGCGGCGGCGAGCCCCCGGCCGCGCGGCGCACCGTCCGGCATGTGATCAACGCCCGCGGTCGCGCGGGGCGTGCCGATAGGCTTTTCCCCATGACCGGCAGACCGTCCTTCCGAGAAGCGCTGTCCGAGCGGATCCTGGTCGCCGACGGGGCCATGGGGACGATGCTGCAGTCCTACCACCCCACCATCGAGGACTTCCAGGGGCACGAGGGCTGCAACGACGTGCTCAACGTGAGCCGCCCCGACATCGTGCGCTCCGTGCACGACGCCTACCTCGCGGCCGGCGTCGACTGCATCGAGACCAACACCTTCAACTCCAACCAGGCCGCGCTCGGCGAGTACGGGATCGCCGACCGGATCTACGAGCTCTCGGAGGCCGGTGCCCGGCTGGCGCGGGAACGGGCCGACCACTGGTCCACGCCCGACCACCCGCGGTACGTCCTCGGCTCGATGGGGCCGGGGACCAAGCTCCCCACGCTCGGGCATCTGCCGTACGCGCTCCTCCGCGACGCCTACGAGCAGAACGCGGCCGGTCTCATCGCGGGCGGGGTCGACGCGCTGATCATCGAGACCTGCCAGGACCTGCTGCAGGCGAAGGCCGCGATCGTCGGGGCGAAACGGGCGATCGCCAAGGCCGGCCGCGACGTGCCGATCATCGCCCAGGTCACCATCGAGACCAACGGGACGATGCTGCTCGGGACCGAGATCGGCGCGGCGCTCACCTCGCTCGAGCCGCTCGGCATCGACCTGATCGGCCTCAACTGCGCCACCGGGCCGGCCGAGATGAGCGAGCACCTGCGCTACCTCGCCAAGCACGCCCGGGTGCCGCTCTCGTGCATGCCTAACGCCGGGCTGCCCGAGCTGACGGCCGAGGGCGCCCGATACCCGCTCCAGCCGGAGGAGCTCGCCGAGGCCCACGTCACCTTCATCCGCGAGTTCGGCCTCTCCCTGGTGGGCGGCTGCTGCGGCACGACGCCCGAGCACATGCGCACGGTGGTGGAGCGGGTCGCCGGGATGACCCGGTCGGCCCGCCGCCCGCGCCCGGAGGCGGGCGCCGCCTCGCTCTACCAGCACGTGCCGTTCCGGCAGGACACCTCCTGCCTCATGATCGGCGAGCGGACCAACGCCAACGGCTCCAAGGCGTTCCGCGAGGCGATGCTCGCCGGGCAGTACGACGAGTGCGTGGAGATCGCCCGGGCCCAGGCGCGCGACGGGGCGCACATGCTCGACCTGTGCGTCGACTACGTGGGCCGGGACGGCGTCGCCGACATGAAGGAGCTGGCCTTCCGGTTCGCGACCGCCTCGACCCTGCCGATCGTGCTCGACTCGACCGAGCCCGCCGTGCTCGAGGCAGGGCTGGAGATGCTCGGCGGCCGGGCGGTGGTCAACTCGGTGAACTTCGAGGACGGCGACGGCCCGGACTCCCGGTTCACCAAGGTGATGCGGCTGGTCAAGGAGCACGGCGCCGCCGTGGTCGCGCTCACCATCGACGAGGAGGGCCAGGCCCGCACCGCCGAGTGGAAGGTCCGGGTCGCCACCCGGCTCATCGAGAAGCTGGTGAACGAGTGGGGCATGCGGCCGGAGGACATCCTCGTCGACTGCCTCACCTTCCCCATCGCCACCGGCCAGGAGGACAGCCGCCGGGACGCGCTGGAGACCATCGAGGCGATCCGGGAGGTCAAGCGCCGCTACCCGGACGTGCAGACCACCCTGGGCATCTCGAACGTGTCGTTCGGCCTCAACCCGGCCGCCCGGGTGGTGCTCAACAGCGTCTTCCTCAACGAGTGCGTCAACGCCGGGCTCGACTCGGCGATCGTGCACGCCTCGAAGATCCTGCCGATGAACCGGATCCCCGACGAGCAGCGCCAGGTCGCGCTCGACCTCATCTACGACCGCCGCCGGGAGGGGTACGACCCGCTGCAGCGGTTCATGGAGCTGTTCGCCGACGCCGACGCCGCGTCCATGACCGCGGGGAAGGCGGCCGAGCTCGCCGCGCTGCCGCTGTGGGAGCGGCTCAAGCGGCGGATCATCGACGGTGAGCGCAAGGGCCTCGAGGACGATCTCGATGAGGCGCTCACCCAGCGGCCCGCCCTCGAGATCATCAACGACGTCCTCCTCGACGGCATGAAGACCGTGGGGGACCTGTTCGGCTCCGGCCAGATGCAGCTCCCGTTCGTGCTCCAGTCGGCCGAGGTCATGAAGAGCGCGGTCGCCTACCTGGAGCCGCACATGGAGCGGGTCGAGGGCGTCTCCAAGGGCCGGATCGTGCTCGCCACGGTCAAGGGCGACGTGCACGACATCGGCAAGAACCTCGTCGACATCATCCTGTCGAACAACGGGTACGAGGTGATCAACCTCGGCATCAAGCAGCCCATCTCCGCCATCATCCAGGCCGCCGAGGAGAAGCAGGCCGACGTGATCGGCATGTCCGGCCTGCTGGTCAAGTCCACGGTGGTGATGAAGGAGAACCTCGAGGAGCTGAACGCCCGGAAGCTGGCGGCCAAGTACCCGGTGATCCTCGGCGGCGCCGCGCTCACCCGCGCGTACGTCGAGCAGGACCTCGCCGACATCTACGAGGGGGAGGTCCGCTACGCCCGGGACGCCTTCGAGGGGCTCCGCCTCATGGACGCGATCATGGCGGTGAAGCGCGGGGAGAAGGGCGCGTCGCTTCCCCCGCTCCGCACCCGCCGGGTGAAGCCCGGGGCCGTGCTCCGGCGCACCCCGGCCGACGAGCTGCCCCGGCGCTCCGACGTGGCCACGGACAACCCGATCCCCCGGCCCCCGTTCTACGGCGACCGGGTGGTCAAGGGCATCCCGCTCGCCGACTACGCGGCGTTCATCGACGAGCGGGCGCTCTTCATGGGCCAGTGGGGGCTCCGGCCGAGCCGCGCCGAGGGCGGCCCCTCGTACGAGGAGCTCGTCGAGACCGAGGGCCGGCCACGGCTGCGGATGTGGCTGGAGCGGCTCCACACCGAGAACCTGCTCGAGGCCGCGGTCGTCTACGGCTACTTCCCCTGCGTGAGCGAGGGCGACAGCCTGATCATCCTCGATGAGGACGGCGGGGAGCGGCTCCGGTTCACCTTCCCGCGCCAGCGCCGGGACCGGCACCTGTGCCTCGCCGACTTCTTCCGGCCGCGGGAGTCCGGGGAGGTGGACGTGGTCGCCTTCCAGGTGGTCACCGTGGGCCACCGCATCGGGCGGGCAACGGCCGAGCTGTTCGGCAAGGACGCCTACCGGGAGTACCTGGAGCTGCACGGGCTCTCGGTCCAGCTCACCGAGGCGCTCGCCGAGTACTGGCACGCGCGGGTCCGCTCCGAGCTCGGCATCGGCGGCGACGAGTCGCTCGAGGACATGCTCAAGGTGAACATCACCGGGTGCCGGTACTCGTTCGGTTACCCGGCCTGCCCGAACCTGGAGGACCAGGTTCACCTGATGACGCTGCTCGACCCCGCCCGGATCGGCGTGACCCTCTCCGAGGAGTACCAGCTCCACCCCGAGCAGAGCACCTCGGCCCTGATCGCCCACCACCCGGAGGCGAAGTACTTCAAGGTCTAGCCGTCCGGCGCTCCACGGCCCGGCCCGCGCCCGCCCGCGGCCATCTCTTTCCCGCCGGAACCGGTCCCGCCGGCCGCGGGACCGGTCCGGGCCGCACGCGGGCCGCGGCCGTACGGCACCCGCGCACGGCACCGCCGGGGCGGGGTGCGGCGCGGCCGGGCGGGCCGGGGCCGATCAGGAGGCTCCGGCCGCGCTTTACCATGGTGTGTCCCGGCACCGAGGTACGGGGGAAGGACACACGTGGACGTCGTGCTCTTCGACATGGACGGGCTGCTCGTCGACACCGAGCGGCTGTGGTTCGCGGTCGAGACCGAGGTGGTCGAGCGCCTCGGCGGATCCTGGGGGCCAGAGCACCAGCGGCAGCTCGTCGGCGGTTCGCTCAAGCGCGCGGTCGCCTACATGCTCGAGCACACCGGGGCCGACGTCGACCCGGACGTGGTGGCGGGGTGGCTGATCGAGGGCATGGAGCGGCGGCTCACCGAGTCGGTCGACCCGATGCCCGGCGCCATGGAGCTCCTCACCGCGCTGCGGGACGAGGGGATCCCCACCGGCCTGGTCACCTCCTCGCGGCGGCCGCTCGCCGACGCCGTGCTCAAGCACATCGGCCGGGAGCACTTCGACGTGGTGGTGACGGCGGACGACGTGTCCCACGCCAAGCCGCACCCCGAGCCCTACCTCACCGCCCTGGCGATGCTCTCCGCGGATCCGGCGCGTTCCGTGGCGCTGGAGGACTCGCCGAACGGCGTCGCCTCGGCGGTGGCGGCCGGATGCCGGGTGGTGGCCGTGCCCAGCCTGCTGCCGATCCCCGAGCAGCCCGGCGTGACCGTGCTCCCGGCGCTCACCCACGCCGACGTCGGCTTGCTCCGCTCGCTCGTCGGCTGAGCCGCCCGCCCCGCCGTCCGGGCGGCGGGGCAGGATGGAGGGGTAGGGCCGACCCGAGGGAGCCGACATGACCTTCGACCAGATCGCCTGGCTGCCGCTGTGCGCCACCCTGACCGCCGTGGGGCTGGTGCTCACCTTCCTCGCCTTCCGGCGCCGGGGCGCCGCCGCCGGGCTGCGCGGCCTCGCCTGGTCGCTGCTGCCGATGGCCGCCTACCTCACCGGCGCGCTGCAGACGCTGTGGACCATCGGCACCACGGTCGTCCGGTTCGTCACCGGCCTGGTCCTCTCCCCGGCGGTGTGGGCCGGGATCGTGCTCGCGGGCCTGTCGGTGCTCTGCTTCCTGATCTCCGGCGTGCTGCGCCGCCGGTCCGGCGCACGGGAGCGCACGGCCGGCCGGCGCGCCCCGGCCCAGGCGGCGGGGTCCGGTGAGCGGCCCGCGCTCGGCTCCCAGGCCCAGGCCCCGGCCGGGAAGGCCGACGACGACTTCGCGGAGATCGAGGAGATCCTCAAGCGGCACGGGATCAGCTGATCCGCTGCCGCTGGCGCGCCACACGGGATGGGCGTCCCGTCCGCCGGTGCCGCTCCATGGGGCATGGCGCCCGCGCCGGCGGCCTCGCCGGTGGCGTATTGCACGGGATGACCGTCCCGCCTTCCGATTCCGCTCCGTGGGACACGGCGCTCGCGCCTGCGGCATTGCCGGTGGCGTGTCGCACGGGATGGGCGTCCCGTCCGCCGGTGCCGCTCCGGGGACGTGCGCGTTCCGCCCCGGGCGTTCCCTCTTCGGCCTCGGGCGTTTCCTCTTCAGGACGTGGACGCTCGCCCCGAGGCGTCGCTTCGGATGTGCGCTCGCCCCGGACGCCCAACCCCCTGCCGTAGAGCCCTGGTCCCCTCCCTGAACCATCGGCCCTCGCGCATCGCCGGGACGCCCGGCCGGCGAGGCGCGCGCACCGGGCGAGCCCGCGCGGCCCGGTGCGGCATGCCGTACCCGGGTGAGCCCGCGGGGCCCGAGACGGCGTGCCGTCCCCGGGTGAGCGCGGGCGGACCGGCCGGGGCGATGCCGTCCCGGATGAGGCGCCCGGGTCACGGCTCGGCTCCTCCGCCGAGGCGGCCCCGCCGCCCGAGCAGGTCGCCGGGGCGCTGCGGCTGCGAATCGGTTTCGGAACTCCATCGGTTCCGCGACGGAAATGTCACAGTCTCGGCACACGGTGACGATTGATTTCTGACATTTTCCGGGTGTTCGATACGGAAGAATTGCGCCCTAATCACAGTTGAGCCACAGGCCCGGTCCGGGGATTGGAATCCCGAAATGACCCCCTAAATTTCGCTTCGAGGTCGCATGCCACGCGACCGGGGAAATCGTCGACTGGGATTCAGGGGGCCGCGCCGATGACCGCACCGCTCGACGTCTCCGCAGGGGAGCCGCGCGCCGAACCCGGAGTCGCAGGCGGTGGCGGTACGCCCATCCGCGGCCGATCCCTCGGCCAGATCGCGTGGATGCGGCTCAGGCGCGACAAGGTCGCCATGGGCGGCGGTCTCGTCGTGATCTTCCTGGTGCTGGTGGCGATCTTCGCGCCGGTGATCGTGGACTGGTTCGGCCACCCGCCGAACGAGTTCCACCAGGAGATGATCGACCCCGCGACCATGCAGCCCAAGGGCGGTACCGGCATCAGCAAGGAGTTCCTCTTCGGCGTCGAGCCGGTCAACGGCCGCGACCTGTTCAGCCGGGTCGTGTACGGGGCGCGGATCTCCCTGCTGATCGCCTTCTTCGCCACCCTGGTGTCCGTGGTCATCGGGACCACGCTCGGCGTCATCGCCGGCTACTTCCGCGGCTGGGTGGACACCCTGATCAGCCGGGCCATGGACGTCTTCCTCGCCTTCCCCCTGCTGGTCCTCGCCATGGCCCTCGTCGGCGTGCTCGGTCAGTTCGAGACGGAGCTGGGGGTCAAGGGCGACACCCTCCGCATCCTCCTGCTCATCTTCGTCATCGGTTTCTTCAACTGGGCGTACATCGGCCGGATCATCCGCGGGCAGACGCTCTCGCTGCGCGAGCGTGAGTTCGTCGACGCGGCGCGCTGCCTCGGCGCGAGCGGGCCGTACATCCTCTTCCGGGAGATCCTGCCGAACCTGATCGCGCCGATCCTCGTCTACGCGACCCTGCTGATCCCGCAGAACGTGCTGTTCGAGGCGGCGCTCTCCTTCCTCGGCGTGGGCGTCCAGCCCCCGACCCCGACGTGGGGCGGGATGCTCGCCTCGGCCGTGCGGTACTACACGGTCCCGCACTTCATGTTCTTCCCCGGCATGGCGATCTTCATCACCGTGCTGGCCTTCAACCTCTTCGGTGACGGGCTGCGCGACGCGCTCGACCCCAAGTCGTCCCGATGATCTCAACGGTCCCCGGCTCCCCAGGGCAAGGAGTGGTACGAGAAATGAAGAAGCGACTGGCCAGGCCCGCGGTCACCGCCGCCCTAGCCGCCCTCACGCTGGGCGTCTCCGCCTGCGGCGGTGGCGGCGGGGGACAGAGCACCGGCGGTGGATCCGCCTCGTCCGGCGACGGGTTCAACGCGGCTCTGGAGAAGGTGGTCAACCCTTCGGACAAGAAGGGCGGCACCCTGAAGATGGCGATCACCGAGGCGTGGGACTCCATCGACCCCGGTGACACCTACTACGCCCTCTCGTGGAACCTGCTCCGGCTCTACGGGCGGCCGCTCGTCACCTACAAGCCCGCCCCGGGCGCGGAGGGCCGCGAGCTCGTCCCCGACCTGGCCGAGAGCCTCGGCACCCCGTCCGACGGCGGCAAGACCTGGACCTACCGGCTCCGCGAGGGCCTCAAGTTCGAGGACGGCACCCCGATCACGTCCAAGGACGTCAAGTACGCGGTGCTCCGCTCGCTCGACAAGAAGACCTTCGTCAACGGCCCGACGTACTTCAACGACTGGCTCGACCTGCCGAAGGACTTCGTCAGCGTCTACGAGACGCCGGACGTCAACACCGACCAGGCGATCGAGACGCCGGACGACCGGACGATCGTCTTCCACCTGAAGAAGCCGTACGCGGGCTTCGACAACTTCGCGGCGCTGCCGTCCACCGTCCCGGTCCCCAAGGACAAGGACACCGGGGTCAAGTACCGGCAGCACCCGATCGCCTCCGGGCCGTACATGTTCGAGAAGGTCGAGGAGGGCAAGCAGTACACCCTGGTGCGCAACCCGCACTGGGACCCGAACACCGACCCGATCCGCAAGGCCCTCCCGGACCGCATCGAGATCTCCCTCGGCGTCGAGGCGAACGACCTGGACAACCGCCTCATCTCGGGCGACGTCCACGTCGACCTCGCCGGCACCGGCGTGCAGGCGGCCGCCCTCGGCACCGTCCTGGGCGACCCGGCGCTCAAGGCGCGGGCGGACAACCCGACCAGCGCCCGCACCTGGTTCATCTCGATCCTCGACACCCCGCCGCTCGACAACGTCGAGTGCCGCAAGGCGATCATCTACGCGGCCGACCGGGTCGGGCTGCAGAACGCCTACGGCGGCGAGCTCCAGGGCGAGATCGCCACGGGCCTGATGCCGCCGTCGATCGACGGATGGCAGAAGCTCGACCTGTACCCCACGGGCACCGGTGACCTGGAGAAGGCGAAGGCCGCCCTCCAGGCCTGCGGCCACCCCGACGGCTTCGAGACCGTCATGGTCTACCGCTCGGACCGGCCGAAGGAGCAGGCCGCGGCCGAGTCGCTCCAGCAGGCGCTCGCCCGGGTCGGCATCAAGCTCACCCTGAAGGGCTACCCGACCAGCGACTACTTCGCCAGCTACGCCGGCAAGCCCGAGTTCACCCGGAAGAACAACGTCGGCCTCGCCGCCCACGGGTGGGCCGCGGACTGGAACGACGGCTTCGGCTTCCTGTCGCAGATCGTCGACAGCCGGACCATCCGCGAGTCCGGCAACTACAACCTCAGCGTGAAGAGCAAGGAGATCGACGAGCTGATCGACAAGGCCATGGCCGAGCCGGACAAGGCCAAGCGCGACGCCATCTGGGGTGAGATCGACCGGAAGGTCATGGAGGGCGCGTACGTCCTGCCGGCGGTGTGGGCCAAGGCGCTGCTCCTGCGGGGCAAGGGCGTGACCAACGTGTTCGTCACGGGCGCCTTCGACATGTACGACTACCTGAACATGGGCGTCGAGCAGCCGTAACCGTCGGGGCTAGGCATGCGGGGACCGGCCGGCACGGCCGGTCCCCCTGGCCGGGGGGACAATGGTCGCGTACATCATCCGGCGTCTGATCGCCGCGGTGCTCATGTTGATCATCGTGAGCATCGTCACCTTCTCGATCTTCTTCGTGGTTCCGCGGCTCGCCGGGGTCACGCCGCTCGACATCGCCAACCGGTACGTCGGCAGCAAGGGCGCCTCCGCGGAGACGGCGCAGGCCATCGCGGAGCGGCTGGGGCTCACCGACCCGCTCATCGTCCAGTACGGCCGGTGGATCAAGGGCGTCTTCCTCGGCACCGAGTACGACATCGGGGCCGGCGTGGAGCACTGCCCGGCGCCGTGCCTGGGCTACTCCTTCATCACCAAGCAGCCCGTCTGGCCGGAGCTGCTCGACCGGCTGCCGGTCACCATCTCGCTCGCGATCGGCGCGTCGGTCATCTGGCTGGTCACCGGCGTGGCCATCGGCGTGCTCTCCGCGCTCCGCCGCGGCTCCCTCTTCGACCGCGCCGCCATGGCCGTCGCCCTCGCCGGCGTGTCCCTGCCGATCTTCTTCACCGGGATGATGGCCCTGGTGATCTTCAGCTACCACTTCGGTATCACCGCCCCGGGCGGCAGCTACACGCCCTTCCTGGAGAACCCGCTGCGGTGGGCGTACGACCTGATCCTCCCGTGGGTCACCCTGGCCTTCCTGTACGCGGCCGGATACGCCCGGCTGACCCGCGCCGGAATGCTCGAGACCATGAGCGAGGACTACATCAGGACGGCGCGGGCCAAGGGCCTGCCCGAGTCCAAGGTGATCGTCAAGCACGGCCTCCGCGGCGCGCTCACCCCGATCGTGACGATCTTCGGCCTCGACCTCGGCCTGCTGCTCGGCGGCGCCATCCTGACCGAGAGCACGTTCTCGCTCCCGGGGATCGGGAAGTACGCGGTCCAGGCGATCGCCGCCAACGACCTTCCCAAGATCATGGGCGTGACCATGGTGGCGACGGTCTTCATCGTCGTCGCCAACCTGATCGTCGACCTGCTCTACGCCGTGGTCGACCCGAGGGTGAGGCTGACATGAGCTTTCTCGAGGTCAAGGACCTGCGGATCCACTTCCCGACCGACGACGGCCTGGTCAAGGCGGTGGACGGCCTGTCCTTCTCGCTGGAGCGCGGCCGGACCCTCGGCATCGTCGGCGAGTCGGGCTCGGGCAAGAGCGTCACCAGCCTCGGCATCCTCGGCCTGCACAAGGGCACCCGGGCCAGGATCTCCGGGGAGATCTGGCTCGACGGCGAGGAGCTGGTCGGCGCGAGCCCGGAGCGGGTGCGGGCGCTGCGCGGCAAGAAGATGGCGATGATCTTCCAGGACCCGCTGACCGCGCTGCACCCCTACTACACGGTCGGCGAGCAGATCATCGAGGCCTACCGGGTGCACCACAACGTGAGCAAGGCCGCCGCGCGCCGGCACGCGATCGACATGCTCGGCCGGGTGGGCATCCCGCAGCCGGACAAGCGGGTGGACAGCTACCCGCACGAGTTCTCCGGCGGCATGCGGCAGCGCGCGATGATCGCCATGGCGCTCTGCTGCGACCCGGAGCTGCTGATCGCCGACGAGCCGACCACGGCGCTGGACGTGACCGTGCAGGCGCAGATCCTCGACCTCATGCGGGATCTGCAGCGGGAGGTCAACGCCGCGCTGATCATCATCACGCACGACCTCGGGGTGGTGGCCGAGCTCGCCGACGAGGTCCTGGTGATGTACGCCGGCCGGTGCGTCGAGCACGGCACGGTGGAGGACATCTTCGAGCGGCCCGAGCACCCGTACACCTGGGGCCTGCTCGGCTCGATGCCCCGCCTCGACCGGGAGCCGTCCGAGCGGCTCATGCCGATCAGGGGGCTGCCGCCCTCGCTCATCAACGTGCCGCCCGGCTGCGCCTTCCACGTCCGGTGCGACTACCCGGACCGCGTCGGCGAGCGGTGCCGGACCGAGGTGCCCGACCTGCTGCAGACCGGGCCCGGGCACGCGCTCCGCTGCCACCTGGACCGGGCCGAGCGGCGGGCCATCTGGGAGAACGAGATCAGACCGAGACTGGAGGCGTCGTGAGCCGGCGGAACGGCGCGGCGGCCGGGCCGCCGGACGGGGAGAGGCGGATGGAACGCGGCGAACCGCTGCTGTCGGTGGAAGGGCTGGAGAAGCACTTCCCGGTCACCCGGGGCCTGTTCAAGCGGGAGGTGGGGGTGGTCCGGGCGGTGGACGGCGTCACCTTCGACGTGCGCAAGGGCGAGACCCTCGGCCTGGTGGGCGAGTCGGGGTGCGGCAAGACCACGACCGGCCGCCTGATCACCCGGCTGCTCGAGCCCACGGGCGGCCGGATCGTCTTCGACGGCCGTGACATCACCCACCTGTCGCAGCGGGCCATGCGGCCGCTCCGCCGCGACATCCAGATGATCTTCCAGGACCCGTACAGCTCGCTCAACCCCCGGCACACGGTCGGCGCGATCGTGGGCGCGCCGCTGCGGATCCAGAAGGTCGCGACGGAGAAGGGCATCAAGGCGACCGTCCAGGAGCTCCTGGAGCGGGTCGGCCTCAACCCGGAGCACTACAACCGCTACCCGCACGAGTTCTCCGGCGGCCAGCGGCAGCGGATCGGCATCGCCCGCACCCTCGCGCTGCGGCCCAAACTGATCATCGCGGACGAGCCGGTGTCCGCGCTGGACGTGTCGATCCAGGCCCAGGTGATCAACCTGCTGGAGGACCTGCAGCGCGAGTTCGACCTCACCTACGTGGTGATCGCGCACGACCTGTCGGTGGTCCGGCACATCAGCGACCGGGTCGCCGTCATGTACCTCGGCAAGATCGTCGAGATGGCCGACCGGAAGAGCCTGTACGAGTCGCCCCGTCACCCGTACACCAAGGCGCTGCTGTCGGCCGTGCCGATCCCCGACCCCAGGCACCGCGAGCGGCGGGAGCGGATCCGGCTGCAGGGGGACGTGCCCTCCCCGCTCAACCCCCCGCCCGCCTGCCGGTTCCACACCCGGTGCTGGAAGGCCCAGGAGGTCTGCCGTACGGCCGAGCCGCCGCTGGTCGAGCTCGCGCCGGGCCACCGGGTGGCCTGCCACTTCCCGGAGGAGCCGCCGGCGCCCGCGCGGGCCGGCGGCCGGGAGGGTCAGGAGAACGCCCCGGGGACGACCAGCCCGGTCTCGTAGGCGAGCACGACCGCCTGCACCCGGTCCCGCAGCCCGAGCTTGGTCAGCACGTTGCCGACGTGCGTCTTGACCGTGGTCTCGCTGACCACGAGCTCGGCGGCGATCTCGGCGTTCGACATGCCCTTGGCGATCAGGCGGAGCACCTCGAGCTCCCGCTCGGTGAGCCGCTCGAGCAGCGCCGGGGTCGGCTGACGGTCAGCCGGGGGGAGGAGCGCGGCGAACTTGTCGAGCAGCCGCCGGGTCACGCTCGGGGCGACGATCGCGTCGCCGGCGGCGACCACCCGGATCGCCTGCACCAGCTCGTCCGGGGGCACGTCCTTGAGCAGGAAGCCGCTCGCCCCGGCCCGGAGCGCCTCGACGATGTACTCGTCCAGGTCGAAGGTGGTGAGCACGAGCACCCGGGGGACGTGCCCGCCCTTCTGCTCCCGGACGATGCGGCGGGTCGCCTCGATGCCGTCCACCCCGGGCATGCGGATGTCCATCAGGACCACGTCCGGGAGCAGCGCCCTCGCCTGCTCCAGGGCGGTGGCTCCGTCACCCGCCTCGCCGACGACGGTGATGTCCTGCTCGGCCTCGAGAATGAGCCGGAACCCCGTGCGCAGCAGCGGCTGGTCGTCGGCGAGCAACACGCGGATCGTCATGTTCCATCCTTGAGGGGGAAGTGGGCGCGGACCTCGAAGCCTCCGCCGGGGCGGGGCCCGATCCGCAATCGTCCACCATAGAGCGCCACGCGCTCGCGGATGCCCACCAGGCCGTGACCGCCCCCGGTGCCGCCGGCGGCGGGCTTGCCGTCCGGCCGGCCGCCGTCGTCCTCCACGTGCACGGTGAGCTCGCCCGGGTCGTACCGGACGGTCACCCAGGCCTGGGCGGACGGGCCGGCGTGGCGCAGGCTGTTGGTCAGGGCCTCCTGCACCAGGCGGTAGGCGGCGAGGTCGATCCCGGGCGGAAGGGGCCGCGCCACGCCCTCGACCCGGAGGCGGGCGGCGAGGCCCGCCTCGCGCATCTGCTCGACGAGCGCGGGCAGGTCCCGCATGCCCGGCTGCGGGGCGCGCTCGGCCGGGTCGCCGGTCCGGAGCACCCCGACGATGTTGCGCATCTCGGCCAACGCCGCCCGGCCCATCTGCTCGATGGCGGTGAGCGCGTCCCGGGCCGCGTCGGGCGCGTTGTCGAGCACCCGGCGCGCGGCCGCGGCCTGCACGGTCATGACGCTCACGTGGTGCGCCACCACGTCGTGGAGCTCCCGGGCGATGCGCGAGCGCTCCTCGGCCCGGGCGGCGCGGGTGTCGGCCTCCCTGGCCCGCTCCAGGCGGGCGGCCCGCTCCTCGAGCTCGGCGAGGTAGGCGCGGCGCAGCCGGGTGGTCCGGCCGATCAGCCAGCAGAGCGCGATGACCGTGCCGACCGCCAGGTGGCCGCGCCAGAAGAGCCCGCCAGGGACGAGCAGGACGTAACCGGCGTACCGCACCACGCACATGCCGAGGGCGAGCAGGCTCATCGCCAGGCCCCGCCCGGCCGATGCGGTGTAGAGCAGGATGAGCGCGGCCAGGCCGCTCAGCCCGGTGGGGTGGGCGAGCGAGTGGAGCGCCCATTCGGGCAGGGTGGTGAGCGCCAGGAGCAGCAGCGGCCGGCTCCGCCGGAAGGCCACGGGCAGCGTGCAGAGCGCGGCGAGCACCAGGCCGGTCGCGTCCGGCGGCCGCGTGACGGCCGGGGCGATGCCGAGCCAGCGCGCGAGCGGCTCCAGGCCCGGCAGCGTGATCAACGCGAGCGACGCCGCGGTGAGCGCCAGCGCGAGCACCGCGTCACCGAGCGGGGGGCCGGCCTGCAATCGGGAGCGGAGATCGGCGAGGGTGGGAGGCACGTAACACAATGTAGGCGTCGATCGTCCGGTTTTATCCTTCCCGGAGCGGGAGATGCGGCTCCTCCGCACGGAGGATCCGCACCGACCGCGGGATGTCCCGGCGGCCCGGCGAAGGCCCGGGGAACGGCCCGGCGCACACCCCCGGCCGGTCCGGCCGAGGGGCCCGGTGACGCCCCGGCACGAGGGCGGCCGCGGACGCCCGGGCGGGGTCCCGGCGGGGTGCGGCATGACCCGGCGCCCGGCCCGCGGCCCGGCTCCGGGCGCGGCCCCGGATCACAGCTCGTCGGTCGCGGAGCGCGCGCCGTTGCGCAGGGTCACCCGCGGCTCCCGGTCGGGCACCGGCGGCGGGGTGCCGCCGAACTCGGGGCAGAGCGCCTGATGGTCGCACCAGTCGCACAGGCGGGAGCGGCGGGCCCGCCACTCGCGCGAGCGCAGCGCGCGGTCGATCGCCGCCCAGAGCGCCTCGACCTTGCGCTCGGTGGCCCGGAGGTCCGCCTCGTCGGGGACGTACCGGACGACCTCCCCGCTGCCGAGGTACATGAGCTGGAGCATCCGCGGCACCACGCCGCGGGCACGCCACAGCGCCAGGCCGTAGAACTTCATCTGGAACAGCGCCTTGGCCTCGAACTCGGGCCCCGGCGCCGACCCGGTCTTGTAGTCGACGATCCGCACCTCACCGGTGGGCGCCACGTCGAGCCGGTCGATGTAGCCGCGCAGCAGCAGGCCGCTGTCGAGCACGGCCTCGATGTACATCTCCCGCTCGGCCGGCTCCAGCCGCCGCGGGTCCTCCAGGGTGAAGTAGCGCTCGATCATCTCGCGCGCCCTGGCCAGCCAGGCGTCCCGCTCCTCGTCCGTGGCGAACAGCCCGGCGTACTCCGGCTCCTCGGCGAGCAGCCGCCGCCACTCGGGCTCGAGCAGGTCGCGCGCGGCCGCGACGGTCCGCGCCGCGGCCGGCAGGTCGTAGAGCCGCTCGAGCACGGCGTGGACCAGGGTGCCCCGCACCGCGGCGGGCGAGGGCCGCTCCGGGAGCTGGTCGATCACCCGGAACCGGTAGAGCAGCGGGCAGGTCATGAAGTCACCGGCGCGGGACGGGGAGAGGGCGCCGATGATCGTGCGCTCTTCGGGGAGGGTCATGGCGGAACTGTAGGCCACGGGGCCGACGATGGCGTGCGGGCGGGTTGCCCGGCCGGGCCCCTCGGATCTTACGCTGATCTCACCTCGCCGCGCATAGCATCGAGGCCCGAGGGAGGGGAAACACGGCATGAGCACAGCGGGCAACGGATCACCGGGCATGCGGATGGGGCGCCCGTTCGGCATCCCGGTGTACGTCTCGCCGACCTGGCTCATCGTGGCAGGGCTCATCACCGTCGTGGTCCAGCCGCAGGTGGCCGACGGCCTGCCCGGTCACAGCGAGCCCGTCACCTACGCGGTGGCCCTGATCTTCGCCGTGCTGCTGTACCTGTCCGTGCTCCTCCACGAGCTCGCCCACTGCGTGGTGGCGAAGCGCTACGGCCTTCCGGTGCGGCGCATCACCCTCTACATGCTCGGCGGCGTCTCCGAGATCGAGCGCGAGCCGGAGACGGCGGGCCGGGAGTTCGCCATCGCCTTCGCCGGGCCGCTGGTCTCCCTCGGCCTCGCCGGGGTGGGGTACGCGTTATCCGAGTTCGTCCTCCCGCCGTACGGGGTGCTCTCCGTGCTGGTCTGGGAGCTGTGGACGTCGAACCTGATCGTCGGCGTGTTCAACCTGCTGCCGGGCCTGCCGCTCGACGGCGGCCGGATCCTGCGCGCCGCGGTGTGGAAGGTGGCGGGCAGCTCGGTCACCGGCACCACGGTCGCCGCCTGGGTCGGGCGCGCCCTGGCCGTCGCGGTGATCTCGATCCCGCTCCTGTTCTACCTGATGGCCGGGCAGCCGCCGAGCATCTGGGGGCTGGTGTGGACCCTGATCCTCGCCTCCTTCATCTGGATGGGGGCCTCGCAGGCCCTCCGGGTGGCCCGGGTGCGCGCGCGGCTGCCGCAGCTGCGGGCGCGGCTGCTCGCCCGCCGGGCGATCGAGGTGACCGCGGACGTGCCGCTGTCGGAGGCGCTGCGCCGCGCCCAGGAGGCGGGCGCCGGCGCGGTGGTGATCGTGGACCACGAGGGGCGCCCGACGGCCATCGTCAACGAGGCGGCGGTGAACGCCACCCCCGAGCACCGCAGGCCGTGGATCAGCGTGGGCGCGGTGGCGCGCACCTTGGAGCCGGCCCTCGTGCTCGGGGCGGACCTGGAGGGGGAGTCGCTGCTCGACGCGATGCGGAACTCGCCCGCGGGGGAGTACCTCCTGGTCGAGCGGGGCGGCGAGATCTACGGCGTGCTCGCGACCTCGGATGTCAACCGGGTGTTCACCGGGGTCTGACCCGGGCGGCGGGGCGGCACTCGTCAGCGCGGGAGCCGGGCATTAGTGTTCTCGTCAGGGAGCACCGAACACCGATCGGGTGGCATCGGCCGCTGAGGAATCTGCCATGCTTTTTGCTACTTTCCGGGGTGGTCCTTCCGATACCGGCATTCCTGACCGGGGTGCCGATCATGCGGTGGCGTGTCCGAGAGGGAGAGTTCTGTGACGGAACAGCGCGTGGGTGTGGTCCGCCCGCTGCCAGGCGAGGGCGTCGTCGCCCACCTGAACGGCCTGCTGCTGGTGTGCGCCACCGGCCAGCCGGTCGAGGAGTTGCTGGCCGCGCTGAACGACACCGCCGTGACCGGCGGGGACGGCCGCGCGCTGGCCCGGCGGGTGGCCCAGGTCCTCGCGCGCGCCATGGAGCGGTCGCTCAGCGGGGAGCCGGTCTCCTGCGCGGTGGCCGGTCCGGCGAACGGCGGGATCGCCGTGCTCGTGAGCGGCGCGGCGGTGGCGAGCGTCTCCGGCGGCCCGGACGGTGAGGTCCGCCTCGCCGGGCGGGATGCGCTCACCTGGACCGATCGCCTGGTGACCGGCCCGGGTCTCCAGGGTGGAGCTGCGGCTGCCGGGCGCCGGCCAGCCCGGGCCGTTCGCGCGGCTCGACGGCGGGGTGGTGCCCGGGGCGGGCGTGGAGTGCGACTACACCCAGCACGGTGAGCTCGCCTTCCCGCCGCTGGGCGTGGTCCCGCAGCAGAACCACCCGCAGCCGGTGCACCAGACCGGGGCGCAGGACCCCATCGCCCCGCGCGGGCCGGTGGTGCCCCCGCCTCCCTCGCCGATGCCGTCCCCCGGCCGGGACCCGCTGTCGCCCTCGTTCCAGCTTCCGGGCACGCCGGACGCGGCCGAGCCGGCCTCGGGCCCGCTGCCGCCGGGCCCGGTCTCCGGGCCGCTGCCCGCGTACGTCTCCGGGCCGCTCCCGGTGCAGGCGCCCGGCCCCGCCTCCGGGCCGCAGCCGGTGCTCGACCGGCCGCCCGAGGAGGAGCAGCCGCGCCAGGAGAACCGGGCGGGAGCGGGGCCCGGTCAGGAGGACGACCCGTCCGGGGCGACCAGGTTCGACCTCGGGGCCCAGCCCGAGCCCCGGCCCATGGTGTATGGCGTCGACTGCCCGAACGGCCACTTCAACGACCCCCGGGCGTCCACGTGCGCGGTGTGCGGCACGGCGATCGACCAGCGGTCCGTGGTGCCGTACCAGGGGCCGCGCCCGCAGCTCGGCGTGCTCGTGCTCGACGACGGCACGACCCTGCCGCTCGACGGCGACTACCTCATCGGGCGCGACCCGGAGCGGGCAACCGAGGTCAAGTCGGGCGAGGCGCGCCCGGTGCGGGTCACCAGCCCGGACGGGTCGGTCTCCCGGAGGCACGTCCGGGTGGCGCTCGACAACTGGGACGTGACCCTCATCGACCTCGGCTCGGTGAACGGGACCCAGATCCAGCCGCCCGGGGATCCGAACTTCTACGACATCCGGCCCAACGAGCCGGTGCCGATCGTCCCCGGCACCACGGTGCGGGTCGGCGTCTCCCGGACGCTCCGCTACGAGGCGCGCCGGAACGCCTGACCGCGTCCGCCCGGCCGGGCGGGGCGCTCAGCGGAGCCGCGCCCACCGCAGGTCGTCGTGGCGGGCGCCGTCCGGGCCGGGCAGCAGGCCCCGGGCCACGCCCTCGCGGGTGAACCCGGCCCGCTCGAGCACCCGGTGGGACGGGGTGTTGGCCGGATCGGTGCCGGCGACGATCCGGGCGATCGGGGTGTCGCGGAAGGCCCAGCCGACGAGCAGCCGGAGGGCGCGGGTCGCGAACCCGCGGCCGCGGAAGGCCGGATGCACGCAGTAGCCGACCATCGCCTCGCCGAGCGCGGGCACGATCGCGGTGAGCTCGATGTGCCCGGCGAACGCGCCGCTCGCCGCGTCCCGGATGGCGAGGTCGGCCCGCTCCCCGGAGAGCCAGCGGTGGCCCGCGTACCGGCACCGCTCCGCGCTCTCCGCGCGCGTGGGCGGCTCCGGTGGCAGGTGGTGGCGCACCACGTCGGGAAGGCTCATCAGCTCGTGGTAGGCCGCCGTGTCCGCCGCCGTGAGCGGGGTGAGCCGGACCACCCCGTCGGTGAGCTCCCCGCCGGGGTAGCCGCCGGGGAGGAACGGCAGGTAGGGCCGGACCGGATCACCCGGGTCGGTGGCGAGCCTGGCGAAGGCGGCGACGTCCCGCCGCGAGCCGTCCCTCGCCCGCTGGGCGCCGCGGAGCACCCCTTCCAGCCGGAACCCGGCCCGGTGGGCGACGAGCTGGCTGGGGATGTTCTCGACCTCGGCGTGCAGCCACACGCGCGGGGCGCCCGCGGCGAAGGCGCGCTCGGCGAGGGCCCGGAGCGCGGTCGTCGCGTACCCCCGGCCCCGCGCCCACGGCGCGAGCCAGTACCCGGCCTCGCGGTTGCCGGCGCGGTCGGGCGGCCCCAGCCTGATCGTGCCGAGGGGCTCGCCGGTCGCCCGCTCGGCGATCACGAAGCTCGCCCCGCCCGCCGCCCAGTCGGCGGGGGAGATGCTCGTGATCCACTCCAGGGCGTCGCCGCGGGAGCAGGGGGCGGGGATCTCCGGGAGGAACCGCGCGATCTCGGGGTCGGCGCAGGCGCGCGTGATCGCGTCGGCGTCCTCGGGCACCGGCCGGCGCAGCAGGACCGGGCCGGCGGGGATCGGCTCCGGTATGGGCATGAGCCACTTCTATCAGGTCCCGCCGGCGCGGGGCCCGCCCCGTGCGGCGGGGCCGGTCCATCGCGGCCCACGGCCGTACCGCGGGCGACGCCGCGGCGGCGATCGCGGCCGGCGGGCGGCGCGGCCGTGCCCCGATAGCCTGTTCCCCATGGGTTTTCGCAGGAGCGGCCCGTTCCAGGCCGGAGATCAGGTACAGCTCACCGATCCGAAGGACAAGCGGCACACCATCACCTTGCGAGAGGGCGGTGTGTTCCACTCGCACCACGGGTCGATCTCGCACGATGACGTGATCGGTCTGCCCGAGGGGTCCGTGGTGCACTCCTCGCGCGGGGTCGGTTACCTGGCGTTCCGGCCGCTGCTCGCGGACTACGTGCTCTCCATGCCGCGCGGTGCCGCGGTGATCTACCCGAAGGACGCGGCGCAGATCATCGCCATGGCCGACATCTTCCCCGGGGCCCGGGTGGTGGAGGCCGGCGTGGGCTCCGGCGCGCTCACCTGCCACCTGATCCGCGCGGTCGGCCCGGAGGGGTCGGTCACCTCCTACGAGCGGCGGGCGGACTTCGCCGAGGTGGCCACCCGGAACGTGGAGCGGTTCTTCGGCGGCCCGGTCAAGCAGTGGCGGCTCGTGGCCGGCGACTTCGCCGAGGCGGAGGAGCGGGACGTGGACCGGGTGATCCTCGACATGCTCGCCCCGTGGGAGTGCGTGGACACCGCCGCGCGGATGCTCATCCCTGGTGGCGTTATTTGCTGTTATGTGGCGACAACGACCCAGTTGTCCAAGACTGTGGAAACTCTCCGAGAACATGGGAGTTTCACGGAGCCCCGGGCGTGGGAGACCTTGGTTCGCGACTGGCATGTCGAGGGGCTCGCCGTACGGCCGGACCACCGGATGGTCGGCCACACGGGATTTCTCATCACTGCCCGTCGTATGGCGGAGGGGGTCACCCCGCCGCCGAGACGGCGGCGCCCGGCCAAGGGCGCCTATGGAGAGGAGATGGAGAGGGCATCGAGCGAGTGTGACAATTCAGCCACAAACTGAAAATTCAGTCCGAAATGGGAACAACTAAGTGTGTTCCTTATCCAGCCCTCTCGGAAAGGGTCTCGTGGCCACCAAAAGCCGCACGCACCGGGTAACCGGACGAGTACTGATCGACCAGGTTACGTACAGCGCCAAGACAGGTAGGGTCTTGGGTAGTCGTTCTCGACCGGGAAGGAGGTGACGGGGCGTGGCAGCTCGCGACGATGCCGAGGCTCGAGCCGCGCAGCGCGAAAGGGAGGTCGCCGACCTCACAGCACAGGTCTCCTTCCTGCAAGAGGAGCTGACCGCGCTGAGGCGGAAGCTGGCCGAGACCCCCCGGCAGACAAGGCTCCTGGAAGAGCGCCTGCGCGAGGCACAGGCCCAGGTGGCCGCGCTGACCAGCCAGAACGAGCGTCTGGTCGCGACCCTCAAGGAGGCGCGGGACCAGATCGTCGCCCTTAAGGAAGAGGTGGACCGCCTCGCCCAGCCACCCTCCGGTTTCGGGATCTTCATCGGCGCCAGGGAGGACGGCACGGTCGAGGTGTTCACCGGCGGGCGCAAGCTCAGGGTGAACGTGAGCCCCGCCGTCGACGTCTCCTCGTTGAAGCCTGGCCAGGAGGTCATGCTCAACGAGGCGATGAACGTGGTCGAGGCGCTCGGCTTCGAGCAGGTCGGCGAGATCGTCATGCTCAAGGAGCTCCTCGACGACGGTGAGCGCGCCCTGGTCATCTCGCACGCGGACGAGGAGCGCGTGGTCAGGCTGGCCCACTCCCTGCGGGACCAGCCGCTGCGCGCCGGTGACTCCCTCCTGCTCGAACCCCGCTCGAACTTCGTCTACGAGCGCATCCCGAAGGCCGAGGTCGAGGAGCTCGTGCTGGAGGAGGTGCCGGACGTCACCTACGAGGAGATCGGCGGCCTCAGCCGGCAGATCGAGCAGATCAGGGACGCCATCGAGCTTCCCTACCTGCACGCCGACCTGTTCAAGGAGTACAAGCTCCGCCCGCCGAAGGGCGTGCTGCTGTACGGCCCGCCGGGCTGCGGCAAGACGCTCATCGCCAAGGCGGTCGCCAACTCCCTCGCCAAGCAGGTCGCGGAGCGGACCGGCCAGTCGGGGAAGAGCTTCTTCCTCAACATCAAGGGCCCCGAGCTCCTCAACAAGTACGTCGGCGAGACCGAGCGGCACATCCGCCTGGTCTTCCAGCGCGCCCGGGAGAAGGCGTCCGAGGGCGCGCCGGTGATCGTGTTCTTCGACGAGATGGACTCGATCTTCCGCACCCGGGGGTCGGGCGTCTCCTCGGACGTGGAGAACACGATCGTGCCGCAGCTCCTGTCGGAGATCGACGGTGTCGAGGGCCTGGAGAACGTCATCGTCATCGGCGCCTCCAACCGGGAGGACATGATCGACCCGGCGATCCTGCGGCCCGGCCGGCTGGACGTCAAGATCAAGATCGAGCGGCCGGACGCGGAGGCGGCCAAGGACATCTTCTCCAAGTACCTCGTGCCGGACCTCCCGCTCCACGCCGACGACCTCGCCGAGCACGGCGGCGACCGCGAGGCGACGATCCAGGCGATGATCCAGCGCGTCGTCGAGCGGATGTACGCCGAGACCGAGGAGAACCGGTTCCTGGAGGTCACCTACGCCAACGGCGACAAGGAGATCCTGTACTTCAAGGACTTCAACTCCGGCGCCATGATCCACAACATCGTGGACCGGGCGAAGAAGATGGCGATCAAGGAGTACCTGGAGACCGGCCAGAAGGGCCTGCGGATCTCCCACCTGCTCGCCGCCTGCGTGGACGAGTTCTCCGAGAACGAGGACCTGCCCAACACCACCAACCCCGACGATTGGGCCCGGATCTCCGGGAAGAAGGGCGAGCGGATCGTGTACATCCGCACGCTCGTGCAAGGGAAGCAGGGCACCGAGGCCGGCCGGTCGATCGACACGGTCGCCAACACCGGCCAGTACCTGTGAGCTGACTCACCTCCGCCCCGGAGGCGGGCGGCGGGCAGAGCGGCGCGATCTTGGGATCGCGCCGCTCTGCCCGTTTCAGGGCCGTCATGTCTCCTCACCGGGCGGGCCCGCCGTACCGCACGGCCGGAACCGGGCGAGCGATGATCGCGTCCAACTGAGCGTGATCGACCTACGCCCGCCTCGGTGACCCCGATGGCCGACACGACGCTCTCCGGGCTCCCCGGCCGTGCCCGGGCGGCCGCTCCCGGCCGCCGCGGCGCGCCGGAACCCCGGCCGGTGAAGGGCCCGCGCCTCATCGAGCTGGACGCCCTGCGGTTCATCGCCGCGTTCGCCGTGATGGCCTTCCACTACCTCGCGGCGAGCCGCTCCCTGTGGGGCGAGCACCCGACCGAGCTCTTCCCGTCCGTGGCGCGGCTCAGCGTGCTCGGCATCCTCGGTGTGGAGCTGTTCTTCCTCATCAGCGGCTTCGTGATCCTGATGAGCGTATGGGGCCGCACGGTCGGCGAGTTCGCGGTCTCCCGCGCGGCCCGGCTCTACCCGGCGTACTGGTTCACCGTCGTCCTGATCTTCATCCTCTACCGGTTCAGCGGGGTCACCGGGTTCGACCCCAAGCTCTCGGCCGGGGAGTACCTGCTCAACCTCACCATGCTGCAGAGCGCCTTCGGCGTGGGCCACGCGGCCGGCGTCTTCTGGTCGCTCTGGGTGGAGCTCCGGTTCTACCTGCTGGTGGGGATCTTCAGCCTCTTCGGGATCACCCTGCGCCGGTGCCTGGTCTTCATGTCGGCCTGGCTGGCGCTCGCCCTGGTGGCCGAGCTCACCCGGCACGAGGCGCTCCTGCTCGTCTTCATGCCCCGGCAGGCGCCGTACTTCATCGCGGGCATGGCCTGCTACCTGATCCACCGGTTCGGCCCCCGGGCCGCCGCGGGCATGCCGTGGCTGATCCTCGCCGCCTCCTTCGGCATGTCGCTGTACGCGGCCCTGGAGCGCGTGGGCGGCCGGGTCAAGCTGATCGGGTTCCGGCACTTCCCGGCCCCGCCCGAGGCGGTGGTGGTCGTGATCACGCTGATCTTCGCGCTGATGATCGCGGTCGCGCTCGGCGGGCTGCGGTGGGTGCGCTGGCGCGGGCTGGTGACCGTCGGGGCGCTCACCTACCCGCTTTACCTGCTGCACCAGACGGTCTCCGCGGTGCTCATCCCGTCCTACCGGGACGATCTCGCCCCCTGGCCGCTCGCCCTGCTGACGATGGCGGTCGCGATCGTCCTGTCCTATCTCGTCTACCGGTTCGTGGACGCGCCCGGCCAGCGATGGCTCCGGGGCCGGCTGACGGCCCTGGTCCGCCGTCCCCGGCGGGCGCGCCGCGGCGGTGCCCCGCACTTGACGCAAAGTGGTGAGGCATCCGTGCCGTAACCGTCTGGCTGCGGGGCATAGAGAAAGGGCTAGGCTCACACCATAGGACTGATGATGGCCTGACGCAGGCGGGGTGCGCATGACGGTTCGGCGGGTGATGGGCATCGAGACCGAGTACGGCATCGCCGTGCCCGGGCAACCGGGGGCCAACGCGATGGTGACCTCTTCGCAGGTCGTCAACGCCTACCTGACGGCTTCGGCCGCGCGGGCCCGCCGGGCTCGATGGGATTTCGAGGAGGAGAACCCGCTCCGTGACGCCCGTGGGTTCGATCTCGCCCGGGAGGTGGCCGACCAGAGCCAGCTCACCGACGAGGATCTCGGCCTGGCCAACGTGATCCTCACCAACGGCGCCCGGCTCTACGTCGACCACGCCCACCCGGAGTACTCGACACCCGAGTGCACCAACCCGCGGGCGGCCGTGATCTGGGACAAGGCCGGGGAGCGGGTCATGTACGACGCGGCGATGCGCGCGTCGGCGATCCCCGGCAACTCCCCGATCCAGCTCTACAAGAACAACACCGACGCCAAGGGCGCCTCGTACGGCTGCCACGAGAACTACCTGATGCGCCGGTCCACGCCGTTCGCCGACATCGTCCGGCACCTGACGCCGTTCTTCGTCTCCCGTCAGGTGGTCTGCGGCGCCGGCAAGGTCGGCATCGGCCAGGACTCCCGGGGCGAGGGGTTCCAGATCAGCCAGCGCGCCGACTTCTTCGAGGTCGAGGTGGGCCTGGAGACCACGCTCAAGCGGCCGATCATCAACACGCGGGACGAGCCGCACGCCGACCCGGAGAAGTACCGCCGGCTGCACGTGATCATCGGCGACGCAAATATGTCGGAAATTTCGACATATTTGAAGCTGGGGACCACTGCGCTGGTCCTCGCGATGATCGAGGACGGGTTCCTCACCATCGACCTGACGCCCGAGGCCCCGGTCGCCGCCCTCCGGGCGGTCTCCCACGATCCCACCTGCAAGTACCAGATCCCGCTGCGCAACGGGCGGAAGATGACCGCCGTGCAGATGCAGATGGAGTATCTGGAGCAGGCGCGCAAGTACGTGGAGGACCGGTACGGCTCCAGCGTCGACGAGATGACCAAGGACGTCCTCAACCGGTGGGAGTCGGTGCTCACCAGGCTCGCCGAGGACCCGATGCTGTGCTCCCGGGAGCTCGACTGGGTGGCGAAGCTGGAGCTGCTCGAGGGCTACCGGGCCAGGGACGGGCTGAGCTGGTCGCACCCGCGCCTGCAGCTCGTCGACCTCCAGTACTCCGACATCCGGCCCGACCGCGGCCTGTACAACCGGCTCGTCGCGCGCGGCCGGATGGAGCGGATCGTCACGGACGAGGAGATCGAGCACGCGGTGGAGAACCCGCCCACCGACACCCGGGCCTACTTCCGCGGCCGGTGCCTGCGGCAGTACAGCGACTCGGTCGCCGCCGCCTCGTGGGACTCGGTGATCTTCGACATCCCGGGCCGGGAGTCGCTGCAGCGGGTGCCCACCCTGGAGCCGCTGCGGGGCACCAAGGCGCACGTGGGCGAGCTGCTCGACCGCTGCCGGACCGCCGCCGAGCTCGTCGCCGCGCTCACCGGCGAGGGCTGACCGCGCGCCGGGCCCGCCGCACGGGCCCGCCGCGCGTGCCTGGTCCGGCGGGCCCGGCCGGGGCGGGGGAGAGAGTGCCTCCGGAGCCGGCCGGATGCAGCGGGGCGGGCGTGCCGTGCCCGCGTTGCCGGGCGTGCCCTGCACCGCGAGCCGGGCCGCCGGGCGTGCCGTGCCCGCTATCGCCGGGTGCGCCGTGCCCGCTGCCGCCGGGCCTGCCATGCCTCGTGAACAGGACCATGCCCGCGCGCCACACCCGAGCCCGTGCGCCGCGCCGGGAGCGCGCCGCGAGATGTGAATCTACGTTGTAAAGGCGTCGGGCCGGTGCGGACGCCGGCCGTCCGCACCCCGGAACGCTGCCGTCTCCATGGCGTTCTCGCGGTTCCATGGCATCCCCGAGGGAAGACGGTGACGGAGGACGCCCCCGGCGTCCGGGTGGCCGCCACATGCCGCCAGACGGGCTCGTCGGCGTTCTCGACGAAGGCGCGCACCCGCCGCACGGGCACGGCCGGGCCGGCCGTCCGCGGCCGGCGAGGGGCGGAGCGGGCGCCGCGGGCCCCGGCGGCCCGGGGAGCCGGCTCGCGCCCCGCCGCGCAGCCCGCTCAGCCGTCGATGATCGAAACGCGCCGTGGAACGATCCCGGCGGCGGGGGAGCGTGCGGTCACGGCCGAGTTGTGGGGCGGTAACGATCCGATCTACCGTGGCTGGTGTGGCGATTGCCCACGGCGCGGCCCGGCTGCGGTTTCATGCGCATTATCGCCCGGTTCGGGGAAGATAAAGGCTAGAGGTATCCCCCGAGCAGCGGAGGTATGGACCATGGCGACCAGGGAGACCGGCGGGCAGAAGAGCGCCAGCCGCCAGGATCGCGAGACCGAAGAGGTCGAGGTCCAGGCATCGGACGCGGTCAAGGAGCGCCACGAGAAGCTCTCCGACGACGTGGACGCGATCCTGGACGAGATCGACGAGGTCCTTGAGGAGAACGCCGAGGAGTTCGTCCGGTCGTACGTGCAGAAGGGCGGTGAGTGACCCCGGTCACACCGCGGAGGTGCCGGGCGAGCCCGGCACGCCACACCGAGCGTCGATGAGCCCGACGGAGCGGGAGCCGTACCGAACCTCCGCGACCTCGAACGGTGCGGGCGCCGACGCCGTCGTCACGTGGATCGGCCTGAGCGACCCTGGCGCGATCGCGCCGGGGTCGCTGGCGTGAGCGCCGGTCCCGCCCGATGGCCGCCGGCACCGCGCCGCCCACGGACCGGGATCCCGGGACGCCCCGGGTCTGGCCCGGGCCGGCGCGGCAACGGCCCGGGCCGCCCTCACCCGCCCCCGGCGGGCAGGGCGGCGCACTCCCCGCCGACCGGTTCGCCCGCCGCCTCGGCGTACCTGCGGATCATCCGCTGGGCCACGGCGATGTCGGTGAGCGCCTCGGCGAGCCCGCTCACCGGCCGCTCGTCCTGGGTGACGAACCGGTGGAAGGCGACGAGCTGCCGCTCGAACGCCTCGGCCACGTCCTCGAAGACCAGCGTCCGCTCCGTGGTGCCGATCCGCGACCTGATCAGCAGCCTGCTCGGCGTGTTGAGCAGGTAGGGGCACCGGAAGCTCAGCTCGAACGACCCGTGCTCGTGATGGAGCGCCACCGTCTGGTGGTAGGCGGGGTAGCCGGTGAGGAAGTGCCAGTGCAGGCCGTACCTGCCCGCGCCCGGCAGGGCGCCGGACGCCTCGACGGAGGGCGGGTACGTCTCGGCCGGCCAGACGGCCACGTGGTCGACCGAGGCGGGCGCCCCGGTGAACATCCGGATGAGCGACAGCTCCAGGCAGACGCCCTCCAGCAGCACCTCGGCGTAGAGGCGGCGCACCGGCTTCGGCGCCTCCTCGCCGAGGGCGGCACTGATCGACCGCTCGTCCGCGTCGGCGTACCGGGACAGCCGGGCCGGCGAGGGGTGCGAGCCGCGGGGCTTGGCGAACAGCAGCTGAGTCCGCCCCGGGGGACGCAGCACCGTGACGCAGAGGTGGCGGATCACCTCGGGCCCGCCGGCCTCGTGCAGGCACTCGAGCAGGCGCTGCGCCGCCGGGTCGTACTGCTTCATATAGCCCACCATGAGCCGGGCCGCGTCCGGGAGATCGCTCAGCTCGGCCCGGCTGTAGCCGAGCGGCACCTCCGACAGCACCCACAGGCCGCGCTCGAGCGCGGCCCGCACCAGGGCGCCGTGTGAGCCCGAGGTGAGCACGAGCAGCGCGTCGCAGCCGCCCGCGTCCAGCATGCGCTCCGGGTCGTCGTACGCGGGGACCCCGAACCGGTGGCCGAACCACTCGGCGTGCTCCCGGTCCAGGTCGCAGACCGCGGCCAGGCGGAACAGGTCCCGTCGCCGGTCCAGCAACGGCAGGTAGGCGACCTGGGCGATCGCCCCGAGCCCGGCGACGCCGATACGCACCGTCTCCACGAGCACCATCCCCTCGGCAGCACGCGAACGGGGGACCTGCACATACCCCCGGTGGGCGTGCTTACACGCCGCCGCTCCGGGAACGGCGCCGGGGGCGGGCTCGGACGGTGCCGGCGGCGCCCGGCGCAGTGGCATTGATCCTCTCGCCGCGTGCACGTCCGGGAGATGGCCGGGTCCCTCGCTCGATTCGAGGTCGAGGACCCCGGTCGCACGCGGGTTGCCGGAAGGCGGAACGGCCGCCGCGAGGCGTGCGGCCGTCGCGAAGCGGGCCCGGGCGTCACCGGGACGGGCCCGGCACCGGCGCCGAGGCCCTGGTGGGGACGCGGCATGGGATCGGTTCGCGCTCGGCTGATCGGGAAGAGTGCAACCAGCGCTATGAGATGAGTAGGGTCGGGCGTAACAACGCATTCTTGGAGGGAGTCGCGTGGCATCTCAGCAACCCTGGATGAACCACCTGTTCACGTATACGGGATCGTCGTCGTTCACCGAGTTCCTCAGCGTGCATGCGCCGAACCTGCTGCCGACGCGATTCGAGGCGCTCGCGGCGTCGGCCGGCGACCAGATCCCGCATGCGACCACGATCGTCGCCGTGATCTGCGACGGCGGCGTCGTCATGGCGGGTGACAGACGCGCGACCTCCGGAAACTACATCTCGCAGCGGGACATCGAGAAGGTGTTCCGCGCCGACGACTACTCCTGCCTGGGCATCGCCGGCACGGCGAGCATCGGGCTCGAGGTGGCCCGGCTCTTCCGGGTCGAGCTGGAGCACTACGAGAAGACGGAGGGCCGGTCGCTCTCCACCGAGGGCAAGGCGCACCGGCTCGCCACCATGATCCGCGGGAACCTCGGCATGGCCATGCAGGGCCTGGTCGTCATCCCGCTCTTCGCCGCGTACGACCCGGCCACCGGCAAGGGGCGCATCTTCAGCTACGACGTGGGCGGCGGGCCGTACGAGCAGTACGACTACCACGCGATCGGCTCCGGTTCGATCTTCGCCCGCGGCTCGCTGAAGAAGCTGTACCGGCCGGGCTGCAGCGTGGAGGAGGCGATCCGGGTCTGCCTCAACGCGCTCTACGATGCGGCCGATGACGACGCGGGAACCGGCGGCCCCGACGTGACGCGTAAGATCTGGCCGGTGGTCGCCGTGATCACGGCCGAGGGCTTCCGCCGGCTGCCCGACGAGGAGACCGAACGGTACGTCCGGTCCATGCTGGACGCCCGGATGACCGAGCCCGAAGGCCCGACCGCCCCGCTGCGTTGATCAAGAGAGGAACACCCCCGGTGTCCATGCCCTTTGGTTACGCCTCGCCCGAGCAGATCATGCGAGACCGGGCGGAATACGCCCGGAAAGGCATCGCGCGAGGCCGCAGTGTGGTCGTCATGCAGTACGACCAAGGCATCCTCTTCGTCGCGCCGAACCCGTCCAAGGCCCTGCACAAGATCAGCGAGATCTACGACCGGATCGGTTTCGCCGCCGTGGGGCGGTACAACGAGTTCGAGGCCCTGCGCCTCGCCGGCATCCGGTACGCGGACATCAACGGCTTCACGTTCAACCGCACCGACGTCACCGGCCGGGGACTGGCCAACCTCTACGCCCAGCAGCTCGGCATGATCTTCACCGAGTCGATCAAGTCGCTCGAGGTGGAGATCGTCGTCGCCGAGGTGGGCGACACCCCGGAGGAGGACCAGATCTACCGGATCACCTTCGACGGTTCGGTCTTCGACGAGCAGGGCATGGCCGTGATCGGCGGCCAGGCCGACGCCGTGGCCGGGCGGCTCAAGCAGCGGTACGAGGACGGCATGTCCCTGCCCCGCGCCCTCGACGCCGCGCTCACCGCCCTCACCGAGCCCGGCGGGGAGCGTCCCCCGGCCACCCAGCTCGAGGTCGCGATCCTCGACCGGGCCCGCGAGCACCGCAAGTTCGTCCGCATCATCGGGCCCCGCCTGGAGAGCCTCCTCGCCGAGGCCGCGGCCTCGTCCTCGGGCAAGGAGGCCCCGGCCGCGGGCAAGGACGCCCCGGCGCAGGGGACGGGCGCCCCGCAGGCCCCGGAGGGCCGGCCGCCCACCGGGCCGGCGCACGAGGCCGAGCCCGAGGAGTCATCGGGGGAGTAACGACCCAGGCCGAGCGCCCGGACGGTGACCGGTGGCCCCGGTGCCTCGCGGCCGGGCCGCGCCGGCGTGCGCCCGGAAAGGGCCGTGCGCCGGAAAAGATCACATACGTTCCGGGCGCAACGAAACCCCCGATTTCGCTAGGCTCACCCGTCCGTGATGATCTCTCGACTCGCGCGGGGGAGCGCCCCGGCGGCCGCTCTCGCCGCGCTCCTCTCCCTCACCGCGTGCTCCGGCGGAGGCGGCGCCACCGCGGCGCCGACCGTCACCGTCACGGTGACCGCGTACCCGTCCGCCGGCGCCGCCGATGACGCCGCCACCCCGACGCCCACCGCCCCGTCCCCCTCACCCGGCGGGGAGTGGGGGCCGCCGATCTCCGGCCAGGAACCGCCGATCTTCGGCACGACCTTCCAGACCGACCCCGGGCACGACTTCTCCAAGGGCGTCAGCCCCAGCCGGGACGGCATCGTCCGCGGCCGGCTGCGCACCATGCTCGACGCCGACGTCGCCGAGTACGTCCCGGTCCGCTGGGTGGAGAACCCCACGGGGCGCGGCCGCTTCGAGGAGCCGCCCGAAGGGGACGCCACCGTCTTCGCCGCGCCGATCCACCCCGGCGTCGTCTTCCTCAGCGCCTACGGCTGCACCGGCGGGGACCAGACGATCAACGACCGGTACGTGGGCACCGAACCCTGCTCCCGCGATCAGCTGATCTCCCGGATCGAGAACAGCGAACTCTACGCGCTGATCACCGTGAGCGGCGCGCGGATCGTCAAGGTCGTGGAGATTTACACGCCTTGAGAGGTTGGCGGAGCGACCGGGAAGCAATAAGGCAGGTGATCCCTATCCGATAGCCGGTTTCGCCGAATAGGGTGAGGTGATGGACCGACGTATCTTCGGGCTGGAGAACGAGTACGGCGTCACGTGCACGTTCCGCGGGCAGCGGCGGCTCTCCCCGGACGAGGTGGCGCGGTACCTGTTCCGGCGGGTTGTGTCCTGGGGCCGTTCGAGCAACGTCTTCCTGCGCAACGGGGCGCGGCTCTACCTCGACGTGGGCAGCCACCCCGAGTACGCCACCCCTGAGTGCGACAACGTCGTGGAGCTCGTCACCCACGACAAGGCGGGGGAGCGCATCCTGGAGGCCCTGCTCGTCGACGCGGAGAAGCGGCTCCGCGAGGAGGGCATCGCAGGGGACATCTACCTGTTCAAGAACAACACCGACTCTGCGGGCAACTCGTACGGCTGTCACGAGAACTACCTCGTGGGGCGGCATGGGGAGTTCGGCCGGCTCGCCGACATCCTCATCCCCTACCTGGTCACCCGGCAGATCATCTGCGGCGCGGGCAAGGTGCTGCAGACCCCGCGCGGGGCCGTCTACTGCGTCTCCCAGCGGGCCGAGCACATCTGGGAGGGCGTCTCCTCGGCCACCACCCGGTCGCGGCCGATCATCAACACGCGGGACGAGCCGCACGCCGACGCCGAGCGGTTCCGGCGGCTGCACGTCATCGTCGGCGACTCGAACATGAGCGAGACCACCACGTTGCTCAAGGTCGGGGCGACGGACCTGGTCCTGCGCATGATCGAGGCCGGGGTGGTGATGCGGGACCTCACCCTGGAGAACCCGATCCGCGCGATCCGGGAGGTCTCCCACGACATGACCGGCCGCCGCCGGGTCCGGCTGGCGAACGGCCGCGAGGCCTCCGCGCTCGAGATCCAGCAGGAGTACCTCACCAAGGCGATGGACTTCGTCGACCGCCGCGGCGGGGACGCGATCACCAAGCGGGTGCTCGACCTGTGGGAGCGGACCCTCCGGGCGGTGGAGACCGGCGACCTCGACCTGGTGTCGCGGGAGATCGACTGGGTCACCAAGTACCAGCTGATCGAGCGCTACCGGCAGAAGTACGACCTGCCGCTCTCCTCGCCCCGGGTCGCCCAGCTCGACCTCGCCTACCACGACGTGCACCGCAGGCGCGGGCTGTACTACCTGCTGCAGCGGCGCGGGGCCGTCGAGCGGGTGGTGAGCGATATCAAGATCTTCGAGGCGAAGTCGATCCCGCCGCAGACCACCCGGGCGCGGCTGCGCGGCGAGTTCATCCGGAAGGCCCAGGAGAAGCGGCGGGACTTCACCGTGGACTGGGTCCACCTGAAGCTCAACGACCAGGCGCAGCGGACCGTGCTCTGCAAGGACCCGTTCCGCGCCGTGGACGAGCGGGTGGAGAAGCTGATCGCCGGAATGTGATCTTTTAACACCGGTCTGACAGCGGGTTCGGGTAGGGTTACCCGGACCTTGCTGTCTCTCCGAGGACGTGATATGCGCCGCCTATTGGCATTCGCCGCCGCCGTACCCTTGGCGTTCGCCGCCGCGTGCGGGAGCTCGCAGCCGGACCCCGGACCGAGCCCCACGGCGAGCGCGGCCCCGGCCGGGGTGTCCGCGGACGCCATCGAGGTGCGGGGGGCGGTCGGCAAGAAGCCCGAAGTGAAGTTCCCCGCCGGGAACCCGGCCCTGGTCTCGGCCTCCCGCACGATCAGCGAGGGCGGGGGCGAACCGGCCGAGGACGGCGACATCCTCGCCGCGAACGTCACCGTCTACAACTGGGACGGGAAGGACAACCCCTACATCGGGTCCGACTACGACCTGGGCCGGGGCGAGTTCGTCACCGTCAGCCCCCAGCTGCCGAAGGTGCTGTACGAGGCGCTGCGCGGTGCCAAGCCGGGCGGCCGGGTGATGGCGGTCGTCGCCAAGGACGCCCTGAGCTCCGACCAGATCGAGGAGGCCAAGCAGCAGGGGACCGACTTCACCACCGCCAACCAGGTGCTGGTGATCGACATCGTCTCCAAGGCGCGCAAGGCCGTGACCGGCCCGTCCACCGACCCCGGGATCAAGGGGATCCGGCTGACCGACGCCGGCGAGGGCAAGGCCCCGTCGCTGTCCACCAAGACCGACGCCAAGCCGAGCGGGAAGCTCGTCGTCAAGACGGTGATCAAGGGCGACGGCCCGAAGGTGAAGGCCGACCAGACCGTCGTGGTCCACTACATCGGCAAGATCTGGGGCTCCGACAAGCAGTTCGACTCGAGCTGGGAGCGCGGCAGCCCGTCGGTCTTCCCGCTGAGCCAGGTGGTGAAGGGCTGGAGTGACGGGCTCACCGGTGTGCCCGTGGGCAGCCGGGTGGTCATCACGATCCCGCCGGAGCTCGGCTACGGCAAGGAGGGCAACGCCCAGGCCGGGATCAAGGGCACGGACACCCTGGTGTTCGTCGTCGACGTGCTCGGCGCGGTCTGAGGCCGCCGCGGGCCGGGCCGTGCCGGGGCGGCGCCCGGCGCTAGCCGCCGAGGCCGAGCAGCGCGGCGGTGTGGCGCCCGGCGGCCGCCGCGGCGAGGAAGCAGGCCCGGTCCTCGTCCAGGCCGCGCCCCATCGTGGAGAGCCGGACCGGGGACGCCTTGAGCGCCTCCTCCAGCCCGTCGACCGGCACGTGGACGAGCTCGTGCCGGTCGGCGAGGGTCGCGGCCTGCTCCCGCACCCGCTCGCCGAACGGCCCGGGCAGCTCGGGCACCACCACCTGCGCCCGGGCGAGGGCGACCCGCCCGTAGGCGGTGAGCGAGTGGTGCGACACCCCGTGATGCCGTTCGCGCCGGTCGCCCTCGCTCACCCGCAGCGCGGCCACCGGGCGCCCGCCGAGCACGGCCGCGGCGTTCACCGCCTCCCCGGCGCACACCCCGGAGAACCCCCACCGGGTGCCGGTCCCCAGGTTCCCGGGCCCCTGGGCGACCACCGCGACGTCGGCCCCGAGCACGTGCCGCGCGGCGAGCAGCCCGGTGTGCAGGGTGACGGTGTCCAGATCGCCGCCGAACGCCTGGCCCACGGTGATCACGCCGCAGAGCCACCCGTGCTCCTTCAGCCCGGCGCAGGTCATGGAGAACCAGGCGGGCAGCGCGCCGCCGTCCTGCATCACGTACGCCACCCGGGGCCGGCCTGACGGGCCGGCCGCGGCGTACAGGCCGCAGAGGATGGCGGGCAGCGCCGAGTGGAGGTCGGCGATCACGACCGGCATGCCGTCGACCGAGTCGGCGTCCTTGAGCGTCTCGTGGTACGGCGAGCCCTGCTCGTCGGCGCCGAGCACGGTCGCCTGCAGCGGGGTGTACCGCGCCTTCACCAGGTGCCCCGGACCGGTCGGGTCCGGCGGCAGCCGGTCGGGCACGGCGACCACGATGGCGTAACCGCCGGTGCCGAGGCCGAGCGCGAGCGCGGTCGTGTTGAGCAGCACGGTGTCGCCCGGCTCCGGGCGCCCGACCAGGGCGGGGTAGGCGAGGGCCCGGCACCCGCCCTCGGGGAGCTCGACGTCGAGCTCGATCGCGCCCGGCCACTCCCGCCGGACCGCGGTGATCCGGCCCTTACGCCATCTGATCATGCGGAAAAGGGTAGCGTTCTCGGTCGGAAGGGAGGCCCGATGTCGCGCAGGAAGACCGAGCGGCTGCTCAACCTGGTGATCTGCCTGCTGGCGACCCGGCGTCCGCTGACCGCGGAGCAGATCAGGCAGGCCGTGCCCGGCTACGACCGGGACAACGACGAGGCCTTCCAGCGCATGTTCGAGCGGGACAAGAGCGAGCTGCGCGAGATCGGCATCCCCATCGAGGTGCACCGCGACCCGTGGGAGAACGAACCGGGCTACCGGATCGTCCGGGAGGCGTACGAGCTGCCGGAGATCACCCTTGAGCCGGACGAGGCCGCGGTGCTCGGGCTCGCCGCCCAGGTGTGGCGGCGGGCGAGCCTCGCCGGCGCGGCGAGCGGCGCGCTGCTGAAGCTGCGCGCGGCCGGGATCGACGCCGACCTCGCCGAGGGCCCCCTGGAGCTGCGGGTCGACACCCGGGACCCCGCCTTCCCCGCCCTGTGGGAGGCGGTGCGGGACCGGCGGGTGGTGCGGTTCGGCTACCGGTCGGCCAGCAGCGGGGAGCTGCGCACCCGGGTGGTGGAGCCCTGGGGCGTGGTCTGCCGCCGCGGCAAGTGGTACCTCGTTGGGCACGACCGCGACCGCGGCGCGCCCCGGGTGTTCCGGCTGAGCCGGATCGCCGGGCAGGTCACCCCGGTGGGGCGGCCCGGCGCGTTCACCGTCCCCGAGGGCGTGGACCTGCGGGGGATGGTCGGCTTCCAGGAGCAGCCGCCCGAGCGGGTGGCGCGGGTCCACATCCGCCCGGGCACCTGCCTCGGGCTGCGCCACGCCGCGCGGTCGGTGCGCAGCGGACCGGACGGGTGGGATGAGGCCGAGGTCACGTTCACCGACCCGGAGTGGTTCGCCGGGTGGATCGCCGGCCTCGGGGCCAACGCGCGGATCGTCGACCCACCGGACGCGCGCGAGGCGGTCATCCGCCGGCTGAAGGGCGCGCTGCGATGAGCGACACCGGGTTCGTCCGCAGTGGGGGAGGACGGGTGAGTTCCGACCGGTTACCGCGGCTCCTCGCGCTCGTGCCGTACCTGATGTCCCACCCCGGGGCGCAGGTCTCCGAGGTCGCGCGGCTGTTCGGCCTGACCGAGAAGCAGCTCATCGACGACCTGCAGCTCGTCTGGATGTGCGGCCTCCCCGGGCACACCCCGGGCGACCTCATCGACGTCTCCTGGGACGGCGGGGAGATCCTCATCGACAACGCCGACACCATCGCCCGGCCGCTGCGGCTCGGCGTGGACGAGGCGAGCGCCCTGCTGGTCGCGCTGCGGATGCTCGGCGAGCTCCCCGAGTTCCAGGGCCGCGACGTGCTCGCCCGGGTGACCGCCAAGCTCGAGCGGGCCGCGGCCGAGGGCGCGGCCGCGGTGAGCAGCCAGGTGCAGATCGACATGGGGCCCGCGCCCGGCGCCCACCGGACCATCACCGAGGCGGTGCGCGCCAAGCGGCGGCTCCGGCTGCGCTACTACGTCCCGGGCCGGGACGAGATCACCCCGCGCGAGGTCGACCCGATCCGGGTCGTGGTCGTCGACGGGCGGCACTACCTGGAGGGCTGGTGCTACCGGGCCGAGGCGATGCGGATGTTCCGCATCGACCGGATCGTCGAGGTGGAGGTGCTCGACGTGCCGGCCGAACCGCCGGCCGAGGCCCGGCCGATGGACGTCACCGCGGGCGTGTTCCAGCCGTCGGAGCACCACCCGCTGGTCGAGCTCGAGCTCAGCCCGGACGCGCGCTGGGCCGCCGAGTACTACCCGTGCGAGGAGGTCACCGAGCTCGGCGACGGCCGGCTGCGGGTCGCCCTGCGCGCCCGGGACGAGGACTGGGTGGTGCAGCTCGCGCTCCGGCTGGGGGAGCGCGGCCGGGTGCTCTCCCCGGCCGCGCTCGCCGACAAGGTGGCCGCCGCGGCCAAGGCCGCGCTCGCCAACTACGAGCCCGCGGCCGGCGGCTGACATCGGGGCCGTCCGGCCGATTCCGGTCCGGGCGGCCGCCGTCCGGCCTGGGGCCCTCGTCTCGCGCCGGGCGTGGCACCGCACCACCGCGCGTGCCGCGCCGGCGCTCCCCGGCCACCGTGACCCGGCGGCGCCGGCCGGCGTGCCCGGTCACCGCCGGGGCGCGCGGGGACCGCCATGGGCCCTCCCGGAGCCCGTGGGCCGCCCCGAAGCCGATCCCCCGTGATCCGTGCGCCCGCGCCGGGGAGGCTGCGCCGGGAGCGGGAGAAGGCCCGGGAACGCCCGTGTCCGTGCGCGCCCGCGCCGGGGAGGCCACTCCGGCGTGCGCTCGAGCCTCGTCCTCCCCGTATCCGTGCGCCCGCGCCGGGGCGCCGCAAGGCCGGTTAGCATTGCGGCATGACATGGATCTTCGTGGCCGCCGGCATCGGCACCGCCGGGCTCGCCGTGCTCGCGGTGCTCACCCTGCGGGTGGCGGCGGCCGCGCGGGATCTCGGCCGGGAGCTTCACCGGGCGAGACTCCGGCTGGAGGGCGGGTCGGCCGGCCGGGCCGGCGGCGCCCATCCGGACCGGGTGGGGCGCGGGTGAATACCACGGCCGTTAACGCGTACGATCGGTGATGAGGTACCTCACCCGTCGTTAAGGAATCGTCATGTCACAGATCGGTGTGCCGGAACTGCTCCTGATCCTCCTCGTCCTGGTGCTGCTCTTCGGCTCCAAGAAGCTGCCGGAGACCGCCAGGGCACTGGGCCAGTCCCTCCGCCTGTTCAAGAAGGAGACGTCCAAGCTGAACGAGGAAGAGGAGCAGCCGGCGGCGAAGGCTCAGCAGCAGGCACAGGCCCTCCCTCCGGGCGCCACCCCCTCGGTCGAGGAGCGGCTGCGCGCGCTCGAGGAGGAGAACCGGCGCCTCCGGGCCGCGGTCGAGGCGTCGGGCACGACCGAGGCGAACAAGGACCAGCGGCCTAGCTGACCCGTCCGGGGCCTGCCGCCCCCTTCCCCGATCAGGATCTCCGAATGGCGCTGCTGAAACGGTCGAGGACCCAGCCCGACGACGGCCGGATGACGCTCATGGAGCACATCCGTGAGCTGCGCAGCCGCCTCATCAAGAGCATCGCGGCGATGGTCGTCGCCACGGCGGTGGGCTTCGTCTTCTTCGACCCGGTCTGGTCCTTCATCACCGGCCCGTACTGCCGGCTTCCCCAGGCGTACAAGATCACCGATGGGAACGCCTGCAGCCTGGTCGTCCACGGGATCCTCGACGGGTTCATCGTCAACCTCAAGGTCGCGGCGATCTTCGGGCTGGTGGTGAGCTCGCCCGTCTGGCTCTACCAGATCTGGGCGTTCGTCACCCCCGGCCTCTACGAGAACGAGCGGCGCTACACGCTCACCTTCCTCGGCCTGGCCATCCCGCTGTTCGGCGCGGGCGCCACGCTGGCGTACTTCACCATGGACCGCGGCCTGTCGCTGCTGCTGTCGCTGGTCCCGGAGAACGCGATCCCGCTGATCGACGTCAACGCGTATCTCGGGTTCGTCCTGCTGATGCTGCTGGTCTTCGGGATCTCGTTCCTGATGCCGCTGCTGATGGTGTTCCTCAACATCATCGGCGTGCTGCGGTTCCGGACCGTGGCCAAGCACCAGCGGATGGTGATCTTCCTCCTGTTCGTGTTCGCCGCCGTGGCCACCCCCAGCCAGGACCCGTTCACCATGCTCGCCCTGGCGTTGCCGATGGTCGGGCTGTTCTACCTCGCCGAGGTGATCATGTACTTCCGCGACAAGAAGCGGGACCGGGAGGAGGCCGAACGCGCCCGCGCGCTGGAGGAGGAGCTCGACGGTCCGGTCCAGACCCGGGAGCAGGCGCAGCCCTAGCCGAGCGGGGCATACCCCGGCTAGGTTCCGGGTGTGCCCGATGAACTCGTCCTCCTGGTCAACCCCGCCGCCCGCGCCGGCCGTGCCGTACGGCTCCTCTCCCCGGTCCTCGACCGCCTGCGGCAGACCGGTCGGCCGGTATCCGTGATCACGGGAGAGTCCGCCGCGGACGCCCTGGCCCGCGCCCGCGAGGCCGTCGCCCGGCGCCCCGGGGCGCTGGTCGCCTTCGGCGGGGACGGCATGGTCCATCTCGCGGTGCAGGCGGTCGCCGGCACCGGTGTGCCGCTCGGCATCATCCCCGTGGGCACCGGCAACGACATCGCCGACGCGCTCGGCATCCCGCGCCGGTCCCCGCTGGCCGCCGCCGACGTCGTGACCGGGGGTGAGGTCCGCGCGTTCGACGCGGGCCGGATCCGCACGGCCGGCGGCGAGGAGTGGTTCGCCAGCGTGGTGGCCTGCGGGTTCGACTCCCGGGTCAACGAACGGGCCAACCGGATGACCCGGCCGCAGGGCATGGCGCGGTACCTGGTCGCCATGGTGCAGGAGCTGCGCGCGTTCACCCCGATCCCGTTCCGGATCACCATCGACGACGGCGAGGTGATCGAGCGGGAGGCGATGCTCGTCGCGGTCGCCAACACCCGGTCCTACGGGGCGGGCATGCGCGTCTGCCCGGCCGCCCGGCCCGATGACGGCCGGCTTGACCTGCTCATCCTCGGCGCGGTGTCGAAGGCGGAGTTCCTCCGGGCGTTCCCCCGGGTGTACCGGGGGAGCCACGTCGATCACCCGGCGGTCACCATCCGGCGCGCCGCGCGGGTCACCGTGGAGGCGCCCGACGTGGTCGCCTACGCCGACGGGGAGCGCATGGGTCCGCTTCCCGCGGTCTGCGCGGTGGAGCCGGCCGCGATCCGCGTGATCGTCCCGAAGGAATCTACGTTGTAAAGGCGTCGGCCGGTATCACCGAATCCACACAGTCACAAACACAACAACACACCTCCACCACCCAACCCTCACCGACCACGAATCCCCGCCGGTCGGACGGGCGGTGCCGGGCCGTACGGGCCGCGCCGGCCCCGCGGCCGGGTGATCGCCGCGACCGCCGGGGTGACCGGTTGTCGGTAGGGTGGGGGCCATGAGCACGCCTGCGGAACGCTATGCCGCCTTCCGTCAGCAGCAGGCCGAGTTGGGGCCCGCCCTCATGTCGTTCCGGGGCCTGTACGACTTCGAGTTCGACGAGTTCCAGCTCGACGCGTGCCGGGCCTTGGAGGCGGGGGACGGCGTTCTGGTCGCCGCGCCGACGGGATCGGGCAAGACGGTGGTCGGGGAGTTCGCCGTCCACCTCGCCCTGCGGCAGGGCCGCAAGTGCTTCTACACCACGCCGATCAAGGCGCTCTCCAACCAGAAGTACAACGACCTCGTCCGCAGGTACGGCGCGGCCAAGGTCGGCCTGCTCACCGGGGACAACAGCATCAACGGCGAGGCCCCCGTGGTGGTCATGACCACCGAGGTCCTCCGCAACATGCTGTACGCCGGGTCGAGCACCCTCTCCGGCCTCGCGTACGTGGTCATGGACGAGGTCCACTACCTGGCGGACCGGTTCCGCGGCGCGGTCTGGGAAGAGGTGATCATCCACCTGCCGGAGTCGGTCCGGCTGGTCGCGCTCTCCGCCACGGTGAGCAACGCCGAGGAGTTCGGCGAGTGGCTCGGCGAGGTGCGGGGCGACACCACGGTGATCGTCGACGAGCACCGCCCCGTGCCGCTCTGGCAGCACATGCTGGTCGGCAACCGCCTGTACGACCTGTTCGTCACCGGCCGCGACGGCGTCCAGCGGGTCAACCCCGCGCTGCTGCGGATCTCCCGGGACGAGGCGCGGCGCGCCCAGCTCCGCGGCAAGCGCGGGTACGCCCGGCCGGGGCGGCTCCGGCCGCCGAGCCGGCCCGAGGTGATCGAGAGGCTCGACGCCGCGGGCCTCCTGCCCGCGATCACGTTCATCTTCTCCCGGGCGGGCTGCGACGCGGCCGTGATGCAGTGCCGGTACGCGGGCATCCGCCTCACCACCGACGAAGAGCGGGAGGAGATCCGGCGGATCGCCGACGAGCGCACCGCGTTCCTGCCCGAGGAGGACCTCGCCGTCCTCGGCTACCTGGAGTGGCGGGAGTGCCTCGAACGGGGCATCGCGGCCCACCACGCGGGCATGCTGCCCACGTTCAAGGAGATCGTCGAGGAGCTGTTCACCAAGGGCCTGGTGAAGGCGGTCTTCGCGACCGAGACGCTCGCGCTCGGGATCAACATGCCGGCCCGCTCGGTCGTGATCGAGAAGCTCGACAAGTGGAACGGCGAGACCCACGCCGACCTCACCCCGGGGGAGTACACCCAGCTCATCGGCCGGGCGGGCCGGCGGGGCATCGACGTCGAGGGCCACGCCGTGGTGATCTGGCAGCCGGGCATGGACCCGATCGGCGTCGCCCGGCTGGCCGGCACCCGCACCTACCCGCTGCGGTCCAGCTTCCAGCCGTCGTACAACATGGCGGTCAACCTCGTCGGGCAGGTCGGCCGGGAGCGCGCCCGGCTCCTCCTGGAGGACTCCTTCGCCCAGTTCCAGGCCGACCGGGCGGTGGTCGGCCTCGCCCGGCAGCTGCGCAAGGCCGAGGAGGCCCTCGAGGGGTACCGGCAGGCGATGACCTGCCACCTCGGGGACTTCCAGGAGTACGCGGAGTTCCGCCGGCGCCTGTCGGAGCGGGAGGCCGAGCTGGCCCGGCAGCGGGGGATGGCCCGCCGCGCCCAGACCCTCCGCTCCCTGGAGGCGCTGCGCCCCGGGGACGTGATCCGGGTCCCCGGCGGGCGCCGGGCCGGGGTGGCGGTCGTGCTCGATCCGGGGTTCAACGGCCGCGGGGGCGGGCCGAACCCGCTCGTCCTCACCATCAACAAGCAGGTGAAGCGGCTGACCCCGACCGACTTCGCCGTGCCGGTCGAGCCGGTGGAGCGGGTGCGGATCCCGAAGAACTTCAACGCCCGATCGGCGAAGGACCGGGCCGACCTCGTCTCCAGCCTGCGCGCCAAGATCGGCGGCCGGGACCTCGGCAAGCCGCCCCGGGTGCGGGACCACGCGGCCGAGGACGAGGAGATCACCCGGCTCCGCCGGGAGCTGCGCCGTCACCCGTGCCACGGCTGCTCCGAGCGCGAGGACCACGCCCGGTGGGCCGAACGGTATTACAAGCTGCTCCGGGAGACCGAGGCCCTGCGCCGCCGCATCGAGGGGCGCTCCCACGTCATCGCGCGGACCTTCGACCGGGTCTGCGGCGTGCTGGAGCGGCTCGGCTACCTGGAGGGCGAGACGGTCACCTCCGAGGGGTGGCGGCTCGCCAAGCTCTACACCGAGCTCGACCTGCTCACCGCCGAGTGCCTGCGGGCCGGGATCTGGGAGCGGCTCGACCCGGCCGAGCTCGCCGCGTGCGTCTCCTCGCTGGTGTACGAGTCACGGCAGCCGGACGACGGCCGCCGCCCGAGGCTCCCCGCCGGCCCGGTCCGGGACGCGCTCGCCGAGATGACCCGGCTGTGGGGTGAGCTCGAGGAGATCGAGCAGGAGCACGGGCTGTCGTTCACCAGGGAGCCCGACCTGGGCTTCGTCTGGGCGGCGTACCGGTGGGCGAAGGGGTGCGGCCTGGAGGACGTGCTCACCGAGACCGACCTCGCCGCGGGCGACTTCGTCCGCTGGGTGAAGCAGATCCTCGACCTGCTCGACCAGCTCAAGGAGGTGGCGCCCGAGGGCGGGACCGTGCGCCAGAACGCGATCAAGGCGATGGACGCCATGCGCCGCGGCGTCGTCGCCTACGCCTCGGTGGGCTGATCGGCGTGCTGAGCCGGCCCGTCCCGGGCGGGCCGGCCGTACCGGCTCAGCCGGCGCCGAGCGCGTCGAGCAGCCGCCCCAGCGGGCCGTCGAGGCCGTACCGCTCGGACAGGGTGACCAGCAGCTCCGGGTCACGGGGCGCGCGCGGCAGGGTGAGATCGGTGTCAGGGACGGGCGCGTCGGCCGCCACCCGCACGACCACCTCGGCGGCGTCCAGGTACTCGCGGGCGGCGAGCAGCTTGGCGCGCGCGGCCGCGGGGATCGCGCCGGGCTCGCCCTCGTCGAGCGCGGCGCGCAGGGCGGAGAGCGTGCCGAACGTGCTGATCAGCGCGGCCGCGGTCCGCTCACCGATCCCCGGCACCCCCGGGAGGCCGTCGCTCGGGTCGCCGCGGAGCAGCGCGAAGTCCGCGTACGACCGGCCGGGGATGCCGTACCGCGCGGTGATGAACGCCTCGTCGACCACCTGGAGCGCGCGAACGCCCCGCGCCGTGTAGAGGACGCGGCAGGGCTTGGCGTCGTCGACGAGCTGGAACAGGTCGCGATCCCCCGTGACGATCTCCACGGCGCCGGTGGCCCGGGCCGCGAGGGTCCCGATCACGTCGTCCGCCTCGTAGCCGGGCACGCCGATGCGGGCGATGCCGACCGCGTCCAGGACCTGCTCGATGACGGGGAGCTGCGCGGTGAGCGCCTCCGGCACCTGCTCGGTGACGCCGTCCGCGGCGACCCGGTGCGCCTTGTACGCGGGGAGCACGGCCACCCGGAACGCCGGGCGCCAGTCGGCGTCCATGCACGCGGCGATCCCGGCCGGGGAGCGCCGCCGTACCAGGGTGGTGATCATGTCGATCAGCCCGCGCACCGCGTTGACCGGCGTGCCGTCCGGGGCGGTCACCGACTCGGGGACCCCGTGGAAGGCCCGGAAGTACAGGGACGGGGTGTCCAGGAGCATCAGCACCCGTTCATTCTGCTGCGGCGCCCCGGGGTCACGCCGCATAGCGGGCCGGTTCACCCCGCTCGGCGCAGTCCACGACCTGGAGGGCGAGCAGGCAGGCGTCGTCCTCGGGGTTCGGCCCGCCCAGCGCGTCGATCAACATGTCGAGCCCGGCGTCGAGGTCGGGCTGGCCGGCCACGGCACGGGCCGCCTTGACCGCGAGCCCCATCCCGGCGCCGATGTCGCGGGTGCGCCGCTCCACCAGCCCGTCGGTGAACATCAGCAGCAGGTCACCCGGCTCGAGCGCGGTGCACCGCACCCGGTACCGCGGGTCCGGCACGGCGCCGAGGATCACCCCCTCCGGCGCCCCGATCCGGCGCGCGCCCCCGCGGCGGACCAGGATCGGGGCGGGGTGGCCCGCCTGCGCCCAGGTGAAGCGCAGCCTGGCCACGTCCAGGTAGCCGCAGACCACGGTCGCCGTGGTCTCGGGGAACCTGGTGAGGACGAGGGTGTTGAGCCAGCCCAGCAGCGACTCGGGTGACGCCCCGGTCATGGCGAGCCCGAGCAGCGCCGGCCGGAGCTGGGCCATCCGCGCCACCGCCGCCGCCCCGTGGCCGGAGGTGTCCCCGACGCCGAGGAAGATCCGCCCGTCCGGGAGCGGGGTGAGCTCGTACCAGTCGCCCCCGAGCAGCGCCGCCTCCCCGGCGGGCAGGTAGCGGACCGCGATCCGCACCGACGGCAGGTCGACCGAGGCGCCGGGACCGGGGAGGATCGCCTCACGGAGCGCGGTGATCAGCCGCCGTTCCTCCGCCAGGGCCGCCGCGAACGCCGCGCCGTACTCCGGCCGGTCCCCCGGGTACGGCGGGCCGAGCCCGGGCGCCGGGGCGCCGGTGAACGGGCCTGGGCCGTCGAGGGACCCGAAGGCATCGAGCGAGAGCTCGGCGGTCCGCTCCAGCACGCACAGGGACTGCGGGAGGACCACGGCGGGCCGCCGTTCCCGGCCGTGGTCGTCTACGGGGGAGACAGGTGGCTGAGGGCCACCGGGTACGCCGGCCATGGAGAACTCGCTCTCGGCACAGTCGGGGGGTGGAAGAGGACGGCGATCGACCAATCGTGACCGTCTCACCGCGGAGCGTATCAGGATTCGGCCACCTCGGGTTTGAATTTCTTCTATCCGGTGGAAAAACTTTGTTTTGCCGGGCCGGCGTGCGCGGGGCGGCGGGCCGGCTCGCCGGCACAGCGGCCGGACGGCGGCCTGGCGGGGTGGCACCCCAGAGCCGGTGCCGTGACAGCGAGTGCCTCTGCCCGACTCTCTCGGAGCGACCAGGTGGGGCGCACCCGCTGAGCGACCAGGTGGGGCGCACCGTGGCCGCGTCCGGTAGCTCAGCCGGCAGGGCGCATCGTCCGGGCGAAGAGGTCTCCGTTTCTCCAGCCGTCGATGTCGCCGCGATGGCCTGTGCCGCCGTCGGTGACCTGCGGGGTGTGCGCGACGCCGCGGGGGATTCACGGGTCAACGATCTGAACGGAGGGCGAGCAGGCCGTGACGGTGATCTGGCCGGCTGCGTGCCGGTGACGTCCACGGCCGCGGCCGGGTGGGGGGTTCGCGGCGCATCGTCGTGGCCCCGGGCTCCGAGGGGTGTGGTGCGCTCATCACGTTTCTCCTCCGTCGTCAGCAGGAGCATGCGTAGCTCGGCGATGCCCGGGCGCGGCGCGCGGTGGTGTGGTCGGCTAACCGGTCGCCGTGCCGCCCAGCGGGGCGGTCACCAACCGGGGAAGTCGGCTTGGGCGATCTCGGCACACGTGGGCCATGAGCAGGGCCGCGCCAGGTCGGGTGGGTTCTGCGTGCATGCCACCGTAGGCGCCAGGTGGGGCCAGAAGCACGTCCGGGGTGATGGTGCGGCCGGCCACTGGTCGGTCTGGGATTCACCGGACTCCCGGTTCATGCCGAGATCCGGTACCGCCCAGGGGAAGGCAGGGCTGCTGCATCGACCTGGGCGTCCACCAGAATGCGACAAGGATTCGTACCAGGTGACCGGGCGTGTATAAGACAGGCCCGGATGCAGGCATAGTGCTCCGGGCCTTCACGGTAGGTGCTGCGATCGCTTCAAAATTGCGGTAACGGTGACTCCACCGCTCGAGGACCTTTTCTTCATTCGGTGGAGTATGGCCGGCGACCCCTGGTCGTGGTCGGCACCGATCCGGCTCTTCGGCGACCAGGGGAATCCTGTGACCCAGAACGTCGGGTAGCTATCAATACCAGCTGCTCACTGCGAATACCCCATGGCAGCGGTGAAGGTAGGGGTGTCCTACTCTCAGCTGGCATTCGGCTCGAATGTAGTAGTAATGCCCCTTGCCGCTCCGGTTGACGACGCGCTTGTTCACCTTCTCGCCTTCGCGAAGGAAGTAGTCGCGGGTGGTCATTGACGGCCGCCAGAATTGATTGGTTACGTCCTTACCGTCGTCTCGGTACACCCGAAAGCGTAGGTAGAAAGCGCTTATGAGACTTTTCGAACGGGTGTTGCGGCCATAGACCCCGAGCTGTCCACCGTTGGGAACCCAGACTTTTCGGGTGGTTTTGACCACTCCATTCCGTGTGTCATCGAAAACGATCTTGCTCACTGCCCGCAAGCGGACTTTCTTTGCGGGAGCGGCCCAAGCGGTAGAAGTGGGCTGGACGAGGAGTCCTGGCACGGCAAGCCCTAAGGCCAGGGCCATGGCGGTGACCGGGCGTCTGAGCGAGGACATCGTGATCACGGGATTCCCTTCTCTCGGGGATGCGCCTAACCGGAAGCTTATTGGAATTCGACCTCAACGGAATAGGATTTCTTGCTATCCGGTGCGGAAGACATTGGTTCCTATTCGGTCGTATCGGGAAAAGGGCTGGCCGCATCGGGCAAACGTACCGGCCGTATTAGGAATTGCGGCGCGGTCGGCTCCCTGGCATCGCCGCCGTCCGGCGGCCCGGCGGGGTGGCACTAGATTGGGTCCCGTGACAGCGACCTCTTCTGCTCGACTCTCAGACCTGTATCCGGTGAGCCGGCTCGCGGCGGTCCGGGAGGCCACGGCGAACGCCGGGCTCGGCGCCCTGCTGCTCACCCCCGGCCCCGATCTCCGCTACGTCACCGGCTACGACGCGCTCCAGCTCGAACGGCTCACCTGCCTGGTGGTGCCGGCCGCGGGGGAGCCGTTCCTGGTGGTGCCGCGCTTGGAGCTGCCGGCGGCCGAGCAGTCGCCCGCCGCCCGCCTGGGCATCGAGTTCGTCGCCTGGGAGGAGACCGAGGACCCGTACGCGCTGGTCGCGCGCCGGCTGGGCCAGGTCGAGCGGGTCGGCGTCGCCGACCGCATGTGGGCGCTGCAGTCGCTGCGGTTCCGCGCCGCGATGCCCGGCACCGAGCAGGTGCTCGCCGGGTCCGTGCTGCGCGAGCTGCGCATGCACAAGTCGCCCGCGGAGAAGGCCGCGCTGGCCGAGGCCGCCGCGGCGATCGACTCCGTGCACGAGCTCATCCCGCAGCTGCTCAAGCCGGGGCGGACCGAGCGCGAGGTCGGCCGGGACATCGCCGACGCCATCATCGCGTCCGGCCACGCCCGGGTGGACTTCGTGATCGTCGGCTCCGGCCCGAACGGCGCGAGCCCGCACCATGAGCTGTCCGACCGGGTGATCCAGCCCGGCGAGCCCGTGGTGATCGACATCGGCGGCACCATGCCGAGCGGGTACTGCTCCGACTCCACCCGGATGTACTGCGTGGGCGAACCCCCGGCGGACTTCCTCGCCTACTACGGGGTGCTCAAGCGCGCCCAGGAGGCGGCGGTCGCCCACGTACGGCCCGGCGTGACCTGTGAGTCGGTGGACGCGGCCGCCCGCGAGGTGATCGCCGAGGCGGGGTACGGCGAGTACTTCATCCACCGCACCGGCCACGGCATCGGGCTCGAGACGCACGAGGAGCCGTACATCGTCTCCGGGAACACCGAGCCGATGCAGCCCGGCTTCGCGTTCTCGGTGGAGCCCGGGATCTACCTGCCGGGGCGGCACGGCGCCCGGATCGAGGACATCGTGATCTGCGGCGAGACGGCCGGTGAGCGGCTGAACCACACCACGCGCGAGCTCGTCGTGGTCTGACCCGGGCCACGCGCCGGATCGCCGGCCGGGCGCGCCGCCGCCGGACCGGACTCCCGGACGGGTATGGCGGGGGCGGCACCCTGTTCCGCCGGCCGGGCGCGCCGCGTGCCGCGGGCGCGCCGGCCGGCCAGGGCGTCCGTTATCGGGCCGTTCCGGCCTCAGCCGCAGATCTCTGCGACACGCTCCTCCCGGCGTGACGCCGCGCTGACCTGGCCTAGCGAATCACCATATGCCGCATTAAGGGCGAATTCGGGGAGATGTAACAATCGAAACGGGTCGGTAACCCCGCCCGAAATTCGGATGGTCGAGGAGATCCGTTTCGATGACCATTGACCCGGTTCTGCCCACGCCTGAGGCACGCGACCTGCTCGGGCTCGTCCGTGATCTCGCCATCAAGGAGATCGCGCCGCGCGCCGCCGCCGACGAGTCGGCCGGGCGCTTCCCCCGTGATCTGTTCTTCCTGCTCGGCTCGTCCGGGCTGCTCGGCCTGCCGTACCCCGAGGAGTACGGCGGGGGCGGCCAGCCGTACGAGGTGTACCTGCGGGTGGTCGAGGAGCTCGCCAAGGCGTGGCTCGCGGTCGGCCTCGGGGTCTCGGTCCACACGCTCGCCTGCTTCCCCGTGGCGGCGTACGGGACCGAGGAGCAGCGCAAGGAGCTGCTGCCGAAGATGCTCGGCGGCGAGTGGCTCGGCGCGTACTGCCTCTCCGAGCCGCACTCCGGCTCCGACGCCGCTGCGCTGCGCACCCGCGCGGCCGCGGACGAGGACGGCTACGTGATCGACGGCGTGAAGGCGTGGATCACCCACGGCGGGGTGGCCGACTTCTACACGCTGATGGCCCGCACCTCGGACGAGGGCGCGCGCGGCATCTCCTGCTTCCATGTGCCGGCGGGCGTGGACGGGCTCTCCTTCGGCGCTCCCGAGCGCAAGATGGGCATGCGCTCCTCGCCGACCGCCCAGGTGCGGTTCGACGGGGTGCGGCTGCGGCGGGAGGCCCTCCTGGGCGCCGAGGGTGAGGGATTCAAGATCGCTATGGCGGCCCTGGACGGCGGCCGGCTCGGCATCGCGGCCTGCGCGGTCGGGGTGGCCCAGGCGGCCTTCGAGGCCGCGTCCCGCTACGCCAAGGAGCGGCGGCAGTTCGGCTCCCGCATCGCCGACTTCCAGGGGATCTCGTTCATGCTCGCCGACATGGCGACCCAGATCTCCGCGGCCCGGGCGCTCTACCTGGAGGCGGCCCGGCTCCGGGACGCCGGCCGGCCGTACGGCACGCAGGCGGCGATGGCGAAGCTCTTCGCCACCGACATGTGCATGAAGGTCACCACCGACGCGGTGCAGGTGTTCGGCGGGTACGGTTACGTGGAGGACTTCCCGGTCGAGCGGTACATGCGGGAGGCCAAGGTCCTCCAGATCGTCGAGGGCACGAACCAGATCCAGCGCCTCGTCATCGGGCGTGCGATCGCGAGGAGCTGACCGGTGACATGACTGGGAGTGGTGGCCGGGAAGATCATCGTTTTCCCGGCACACCACTCATGTCGCCCATATCCTGATCTTTGTTGGTTGATCGCTGCTTCCGGTGCGCGCCGGGGGAGGCAATCGCGGACGTGGTTGGCGAGGCGGATGGAATGCGGGGGAAGGAGGCCGTGACCCCCTCTCGGCGCGAGGGCCGCGGCACCGCTACCTTTTCAGGGATGGAAGAGATCGATCGCCGGATCGTGGCGCTGCTCGCGGCGGACGGGCGGATGAGCTTCACCGATCTGGCCAAGCGAACCGGGCTGTCCGTCTCCGCGGTGCACCAGCGGGTGCGGCGGCTGGAGAAACGCGGCGTCATCCGCGGGTACACCGCGCTGATCGACTACGACGCGATCGGTCTCCCGCTCACCGCCTTCATCTCGATCAAGCCGATCGACCCGGCCGCCCCCGACGACGCACCGGAACGGCTGCGGCACCTCGCCCAGATCGAGGCCTGCCACAGCGTGGCGGGGGACGAGAGCTACATCCTCAAGGTGCGCGTGCCCTCCCCGCTCGCCCTGGAGGAGCTGCTCCAGCAGATCCGGGCGGCCGCCAATGTGAGCACGCGCACCATCGTGGTGCTCAGCACCCCCTACGAGCACCGTCCACCGGCCATCCCGA